>NZ_FODL01000003.1:404528-579502 GCF_900110355.1 Pseudomonas sp. NFACC39-1
CCTGTGGGAGCAAAGCTTGCTCGCGATGACTGAGGCACATTCAACATTGATGCGAGCGGAACCACCGCTATCGCGAGCAAGCTTTGCTCCCCCAGAGGAGGTTTGGATGGCCGGGACATCGAAAGCAACATAAGCGTCCAAGACAGTTGCCCCCGCACTTTTTCCCGGATCGGCGATGCCGTTACTCGCTGGTCGAGCGTCGCGACAGGCGATAGGACAACTGAGCACGGGTCAGGCCCAGACGGCGGGCCGCTTCCGAGACATTGCCTTTCACTTCGCCCAGGCAGTGGTCAATGATGGTGTCCTCGATCTCTTGCAATGACAGCCGGCTTGGATCCTTGCCGCCAAACAGTTCCAGAATCGCACCACTGCCCGTACTGGCTGCGGCTGTCTTGGTAGGGCTGGCCGGCGGCGGGTCGTTGGGGCTGGCTGCCAGTTGGCCGCGGGTGCCGATGGAGAACATGGGCTGGGCCAGCCGTTCGCCGCTGGTAAACAGGTGCGCCAGGTCGATTGCGCCGCCGTCCGGGGCGCTGATCACGCCGCGCTCCACCAGGTTCTGTAACTCGCGGATATTGCCTGGGAAGTCATAGGCCAGCAGCGTATCGGCCGTGCGCGGCGTGAAACCGCTGATCTGGCGACCATGGCGCTGGGTGAAGCGATGCAGGAAGTGGGTCATCAGCAGCGGGATGTCTTCCTTGCGTTCGCGCAGCGGCGGCAGGTGGATCGGAAACACATTCAAGCGAAAGAACAAATCCTCCCGGAACTCGCCACGTTGCGCGGCGGCACGAAGGTCGACGTTGGTCGCGGCGACCACCCGCACATCGACCTTCAACGTGCGGCTGCCACCGACCCGCTCGACTTCGCCCTCCTGCAAGGCGCGTAGCAGCTTGCCCTGGGCCACCAGGCTGAGGGTGGCGATCTCGTCAAGGAACAGGGTGCCTCCGTCGGCGCGTTCGAAGCGCCCGGCGCGCGATTGAGTGGCACCGGTGTAGGCGCCGCGCTCGACGCCAAAGAGCTCCGATTCCATCAGGTTTTCCGGAATCGCAGCGCAGTTGATGGCGACGAAGGGCTCATCGTGGCGCGGGCTGATGCGATGCAGCATCCGGGCAAACATTTCCTTGCCGACCCCGGACTCGCCGGTGAACAGCACCGTCGCCTGGGTCGGCGCAACCCGGCGCAACATGTGGCAGGCGGCGTTGAAGGCTGAGGAAATCCCCACCATGTCGCTGTCTTGTGCGGGTGTCGGATCAACCAGCAAGCTCGTCGGCAGGGCGCCTTTATCATTGCGACTGTGGGCTGTCACGCTGCGCCCGCCGGTGCTGACGAACGGTTCGGCGTTCAGGTCGGCCAGGTCCGCTTCGGCGTCGTCCCATTCCTCCGCGGGTTTTCCAATCAGCCGGCAAATGCTGGAGCCGGTGGAACGGCATTCGACCTCGCGGTAGAGAATCAGCCGGCCGACCATTGCCGAGGTATACCCGGTGGCATAGCCGGTCTGCATCCAGCAGGCCGGTTCCGTGCCGATGCCGAAGTGGGCGATGTGCTCATCATCTTCGCTGGAATGGTGCCAGAGGAACTCGCCGTAATAGGTGCCCAGGTTCATGTCGAATTCGAAATGCACCGGCTCGACTTTCACCGCACCTTCGATCGCATGAATGATCGGGCCGGCGGCGAACAGCGCCAGGATGTCAGCCTCGGGGAAGCGCTCCTTGATCAGGGCGGCGTCCCGGGCGCCGCAATGGTAGCCCGTGCGCAACATGATGCCTCGCGCGCGGGCCAGGCCCATGCTTTCAATCAGCTCTCGGCGTAGCGCGCCGATGCCGCTGTTGTGGATCAGCAGCATGCGTGCGCCGTTCAACCAGATGCGCCCGTCGCCCGGGCTGAACATCAGGCATTCAGTCAGATCCTGCAGCGTCGGCGGTGCACCCGGTGGCAGCTGCTCGCTGGCACCGCGCACGGGTTTGCTTGGCGTTGCGCGAGAGAGTTCGGCCAGGGAAATCAGCTTGTCCGCCATCACCAATCCTTAATCGGAATAATCATAATCCGCATAGTGCAGCATGAAATTGCTGAAATCATCACTTTTTTTACCCGCCCAGTTCTCCACTCATGACCCTTGCTTGCCTGCGTTTGAGCTGGATGCCCCGGGCTTGAGCGGTTGCTTTGCGATTGCCCGGAGATGGCATATCGCTTGCTACAACTAGTTACCGAGATTAACTAATTCGGCAATAACAATATGGCTTGGCTGTCGCCGCGTTCGAGCAGGCAGCACAAGCAAGAATCGGGAAGCCCGTATGAAGTTGACCAACAAGAGGATAGTCGTGACCGGGGTTTCCTCGGGCATCGGCGCCGAAACCTCCCGGATCCTGCGTGCCCACGGGGCCACCGTCATTGGCATGGATCGCAACGAGCCCAACCTGAGCCTGGACGATTTCATCCAGGCTGATCTCAGCCACCCTGATGCCATTGATGCGGCTGTGCGCCGGTTGCCGCAGGCCCTCGACGGCTTGTGCAACATCGCTGGAGTCCCCGGGACCGCCGATCCGCAAGTGGTTGCCCAGGTCAATTACCTGGGGGTGCGCCATCTCTGTGGGGCGGTGCTACCGCGCATCGCTGCCGGAGGCAGCATCGTCAACGTTGCTTCGATTCTTGGCGCGCAGTGGCCGCAGCGCCTGGACCTGCACAAGGCGCTGGCCGCTACGGAAAGCTTTGCCCATGGCCAGGCCTGGCTGGCCGAACATCCGGTGCCTCAAGAGAGCTGCTACCAGTATTTCAAAGAGGCCTTGATCGTCTGGAACTACCAGCAGGCCCAACCCTGGTTCTTGCACACCTCGGTGCGCATGAACTGCGTGGCACCGGGCCCGGTGTTCACGCCCATCCTGGGTGATTTCGTCAGCATGCTCGGTCAAGAGCGCGTTGAGGCTGACGCTCATCGTATGAAGCGTCCGGCCTACGCCGATGAAGTGGCGGCTGCCATTGCCTTTCTGTGTGCCGACGAATCGCGCTGGATCAACGGCGTCAATCTGCCGGTCGATGGCGGCCTGGCATCCACCTACATCTGAACGAGGAGCCCTGCGCGAGTTACCGCCGGCCGGCCCGTTCACAACACATGCTTCCAACAACAAGAACAATGAGGAACAACATGCACAACTCTCGATGCTATCCAGGCTTCAAGCGTTCCGCCCTGGCACTCTCGGTTTGCCTGGCCGGCTGGGCCTCCCAACCCCAGGCCGCGCAAATTGACCTGGGCGACAGTGAATGGCGTTTGCGCTGGGACAACACCCTCAAGTACAGCCAGGCCTGGCGCCTGCAAGGTGCCGACGACAACCTGGTCAACGCGCCGACGGCAGGCGGCCTGTACCCCTCGATCCAGAGCCAGGGCGACAAGAATTTCAGCAGCGGCCTGGTCTCCAACCGCCTGGACCTGTTCAGTGAGATGGACCTGAGCCGGGAAAACTACGGCCTGCGCCTCAGCGCTGCGGCCTGGTACGACGATATCTACAACAAGAACACCGACAGCAGCGAGCAACGGCACTTCCTCGACGATACCCGCGAGCTGCACGGGCGTGATGCCGAGTTACTCGATGCCTTCGTATTCGTGCGAGGCGATGTCGGCGAATCGAGCCAGGGCACCCTGCGTCTGGGCCGGCATAGCCTGATCTACGGCGAAAGCCTGTTCTACGGGGGCAATGGCATCGCCAACGCCCAGGGTCCCAGCGATATCGTCAAACTGCTCAGCGTCCCCGGCACCCAATTCAAGGAAATCCTGCGGCCGGTCAATCAAGTGTCCGGGCAGTTGCAGATCAACCCGCAGTTGTCTGTGGGTGCCTACTATCAGTTCGAATGGGAGCGTTCTAACCTGCCGGGGGCGGGCAGCTACCTGAGTGACAACGATGGCATCGGCGAAGGTTCCGGCGACTGGACCCAGGTGTTTGGCAACACCACCGTGCATGCCTCCGACATCGAGGCCAGGAATTCCGGCCAAGGCGGCATGCAACTGCGCTACAAGCCCGAAGGCACCGAACTGGAGCTGGGCTTCTACGCCGCCAAGTATCACGACAAGGCGCCGAGCGCGCTCTATGCCTATCTGGATGGTGCAGCGGCTGCCGCCACCGGGCTGCCGATCCTGGGTTCCTATCGCCAGGTTTACGCCGAAGACATCAAAACCCTGGGCGCCAGCTTCTCCACGGCCTATGGCCCGTTCAATTTCGCCGGCGAGACCTCGGTGCGTTGGGATGCTCCGCTGGTGAGCAACCTGCAGGTGGTGACACCGGGAATGGCCGCGGACAACAGCGGCGATGCGCTCTACGCCAAGGGCAAGACGGCCCACGTCAACCTCTCGACCATCTACCTGCTGTCGCCCAACTCGCTTTGGGATGGCGGCTCGGTGCTCGCCGAACTGGCCTGGAACCGTACCCTCAGCGTCACCGACAACCGCGCGGCACTGGATTCCAACACCACCCGTGACGCGACGGCGCTGCGGGTGCTGGCCGAGCCGGCTTATTTCCAGGTCGCCGACGGTCTGGACCTGAGCGTGCCGGTGGGGTTTGGCGTCGTCCTCGATGGACGCTCCTCAGCCGTCAGCAAGGCCGGGTTCGGCAATACCCACGCCGGCGACTGGAGTGTCGGGCTCAAAGCCACGTACCTGCAGCGCTGGGACTTCGGCATCAATTACGTGAATTTCTTCGGCAAGAAGGCGGCGGGGCTGCGCGAGGACGGCAACTTCAGCTACGGCCAATCCCTGGCCGACCGTGACTTCGTCGCCATGTACGTGAAAACCACATTCTAATAAGAGGTTTCATTTTCTATGCAAAGCCTATTTTCCTTGCGTATTTCGGCCCTGGCCATTGCCTTGTTGAGTGCCGGCCTGGTGCAGGCGGCCGTTTCCCCTGAGCAGGCCGCACGGCTTGGCACCGAGCTCACGCCGCTCGGCGCCGAGCGCGCCGGCAACCAGGACGGCAGCATTCCTGAGTGGACAGGTGGCTATACCACGGCGCCGGCCGGCTACAAGAACGGCGACAAACGTGCCGATCCGTTCGCCGCCGACAAGCCGCTGTATTCGGTCAGCGCGGCCAACATGGCACAGTACGCCGACCAGTTGGCCGAGGGCACCAAGGCCTTGCTGCAGAAGTATCCCGGTTACCGCCTGGACGTCTATCCGACCCGGCGCAGTGCTGCCGCGCCGCAGTGGGTGTACGACAACACCCTGACAAACGCCACCCGCGCCACCCTCGATGTGCCCACTGAGAAAGTCAGCGGCGCCTATGGCGGGATTCCTTTCCCATTGCCGCAAAACGGTGCCGAGGTGTTGTGGAACCACCGCCTGTCCTGGCAGGGCGCCGACACCTTCTATTCGCCGTTCGACACTTGGCTGATGACGGCTGGCGGCAAGAAGATCCAGGCCACCCGCGCGCGTTTCTGGTACCAGAGCCCTTACTACTTCAAAGAGGGCAACCTCGACACCTTCGCGGGCAAATTTCTGATCGGCAAACTGGCTACGGAACTGCCGTCCTCCAAGGCCGGCGAGGGGCTGATGACCCACTGGGACATGGACCCCGGCAAACGCGCCGCCTGGCAGTACCTGGTCGGCCAGCGTCGGGTGCGCCGT
The DNA here is from genome assembly GCF_900110355.1 of Pseudomonas sp. NFACC39-1. NCBI lineage: Bacteria > Pseudomonadati > Pseudomonadota > Gammaproteobacteria > Pseudomonadales > Pseudomonadaceae > Pseudomonas > Pseudomonas sp. NFACC39-1. The sequence goes on from NZ_FODL01000003.1 coordinate 410,131, forward strand.
GCACCGAACGTCGCATACGATACGCCGGACTTCGTCACCTCGGGTGTCGGTTTCTTCGACGAGGCCTTCATGATCTTCGGGCCCACCGACCGTCATGACCTCAAACTGATCGGCAAGAAAGAACTACTGGTGCCTTACAACAACAACCGCGCGGCGGCGGTGAGCAGCGACGAGTTGGTCAAGCCAGGTTTCCTCAACCCGGATCTGGTGCGCTGGGAGAAGCATCGGGTCTGGGTTGTGAGCGCCACGCTCAAGGACGGCAAGCGTCACGTGGTGCCCAAGCGTACCTACTACGTGGACGAGGACTCCTGGCAAGTGCTGCTGCTCGACGGCTATGACGCCCAAGGCAAGTTGGGACGGCATAACTACACGCTCACCCTGCTGGCGCCCGAAATGCCGGCGCTGACCTCTCAAATGATGTGGGGCAGTTACAACCTGGAAACCGGGGCCTACTTCCTGAACTCCTCGGCCAACGATCTGGGCGTGCAGTACCAGAGCTATCCGCGTCCGCCGGCGGCGTTTTTTACCCCTGATGCCATGGCCAGCGACAGCATGCGCTAAGCGATTGTGCAAGGCGCCGGGCCCCAGGCATCGGCGCGTTGTGCGATCAGCGTCTGGATAACTCTTATGCGATGGTCGGAGCGGACATGATCGGTAACTTTTTACTCATGCGGGCGCTACCGGTGGCTTTGCTGCTGGCTGCGTTATCAGTGTCAGGTTGGGCAACGGCCAGCCCGGGGATTGCGCTACTCAACCAAGCGGCCTTGCAGAGCGCCAAGGCACCCCGTGCGGTGCTGCTGGCGGTCACCCGGGCCGGCGACCGGCTGGTGGCGGTCGGTGAACGCGGCATCGTCCTGCTCTCTGACGACTCCGGCCAGAGCTGGCGTCAGGCGCGTGTGCCGGTCAGCGTCAGCCTGACGGCCGTGCAGTTCGTGGATGCCGAGCAGGGCTGGGCTGTCGGTCATATGGGCGTGATTCTGCGCAGCACCGACGGTGGCCAAACCTGGGTCAAGCAACTCGATGGTGTCGCAGCGGCGCATCTGGCGCTGGTTTCGGCGCAACAAGGTAACGACGCCAAGCGGCTCAAGGATGCCCAGTGGCTGGTCGCCGATGGCCCGGACAAACCCTTTCTCGACCTGTACTTCAGCGACCGCCGTAACGGTTACGTGGTCGGTGCCTATGGCCTGATCCTGCATACCACGGATGGGGGCGATAGCTGGCAGCCGTGGATGCAGCAGGTGGATAACCCCGAGGGCCTCAACCTGTACGGCGTTCGCCCTGCGGGCGGCGCGCTGTTCATCGTCGGCGAACGAGGTCTGCTGCTGCGCTCGGTTGACAACGGCGGCAGTTTCCAGGCGCTCGAGTCACCCTATGACGGCAGCTTCTTCGGTTTGCAGGGCAGTCCTGCCGGCGAGTTGGTGGCCTTCGGTTTGCGCGGCAATGCTTATTGGTCGGGCGACCAGGGGCTTACATGGCGGCGCGTTGAGACCGGTCTGGAGGTGGCGCTGTCGAGCGGCACCCAACTGCCTGATGGCGCGTTGATCCTGGCCAGCCAGGCCGGTGATTTGTTACTCAGCCCCGACCGGGGACGCAGCTTACGGCATCTTACAGGCCCGGCTGGCGCCTCGATCGCCGGCCTGGTCGCCGCCCCCGATGGCAGTTTGATCAGTGTCGGCTTCAGTGGCGTGGCCCGCCTCAAACACAACCTTTCCTCGGCCCAACGTTGAACAACTTGCCAGAGCCCTACGCGGCCGTATTCGGAGTCCGATGTGAACGACAATAATCCCTCCCTCGAACAGCAAGTGGTGATTGCCCGGCTGGAGGATTTCGATCCGCGCTCCGGCAATCTGGGCGAGCGGGCGATCTTCAATCACCGCCCCTGGGTGGTCCTGTTCTGCCTGCTGGTCACTCTGGTGCTGGGTTACCAGGCCAGCAAGATTGGCCTTAACGCCAGTTTTGAAAAGACCATTCCAACCTCTCACCCCTACGTGGCCAACTTCCTTGAGCGGCGCAGTGAACTGAGCGGTCTGGGCAATTCGATTCGCATCGCCGTACAGATCAAGGACGGCAGCATTTTCGACAAGGACTACCTCGACGTTCTCGCCCGGCTCAACGACGAGATCTATTTGCTGCCAGGCGTCGACAAGCCCTATATGAAATCGCTATGGACGCCCACCACGCGCTGGACCGCGGTGACAGAGGAGGGGCTGGATGGCGGCACGGTGATCCCGGACACCTATGACGGTTCTGCGGCCAGCCTGGAGCAGGTACGCACCAACGTGGCCCGCTCCGGCGAAATTGGCCAACTGGTGGCGGGCAACTTCCAGTCCAGTGTGATCTTCGTGCCGCTGCTGGAAATCAACCCGGTGACCGGCAAGGCACTGGACGCAGGCGAGCTCTCACGGCAGTTGGAAGCGTTGCGCGACAAATACCAGAACGAGCGCATCCAGATTCACATCACCGGCTTCACCAAGATCATCGGCGACCTGATTGCCGGATTGGCGCAGGTCATGCTGTTCTTCGTCATCGCCGTGCTGGTCACGGTGACGGTGCTCTATTGGTACACCCGTTGCGTGCGCAGTACCGCGCTGGTGGTGCTTTGCTCCTTGGTGGCGGTGCTCTGGCAGATCGGTCTGCTGGCGACCCTGGGTTATGACCTCGATCCTTACTCGGCGCTGGTGCCTTTCCTGGTGTTTGCCATTGGCATGAGCCACGGCGCGCAGAAGATGAACGGCATCATGCAGGACATCGGCCGTGGCACTCACCGGGTGGTGGCCGCGCGCTACACCTTCCGCCGTTTGTTCGCCGCCGGCATGACCGCGCTGCTCTGTGATGCGGTGGGTTTTGCCGTGCTGATGGTGATCAAGATCCAGGTGATCCAGGACCTGGCAATCACCGCCAGCATCGGGGTGGCGGTGCTAATCTTCACCAACCTGATCCTGCTGCCGATTCTGCTCAGTTACATCGGCGTAGGCGCCAAGGCAGCCGAGCGCAGCTTGCGGGCCGAAACGGCCGAGTTGAAAGCGAACGTCAAGCATCCGCTCTGGAGTTTCCTCGACCTCTTCACCCGCCGCTCCTGGGCTTACGGCGCCTGTCTGGTGGGCCTGGCGCTGGCGATCGGCGGTTTCGCCGTCAGCCTGCAGTTGAAAATCGGCGACCTGGACCCCGGTGCCCCGGAGCTGCGTCCCGATTCGCGCTACAACCGCGATGCGGCCTTCATGACGCAGAACTACGCGGCCAGTTCAGACATTTTCGTGGTCATGGTCAAAACCCCGGAAGACCAATGCACCCGCTATCCGACCCTCGCCGCGGTGGACGCCCTGGCCTGGCAACTGGAGCAGTTGCCGGGTGTGGAGTCGACCAACTCCATGGCCGCCCTGAGCAAGATCGCTGCCGCCGGGTATAACGAGGGTAACTTCAAGTGGTACGAATTGATCCCCAACGACGGGGCCCTTGGCGCGGTACAGACCCGTGCGCCGCGTGAGCTGTTCAACCAGGGGTGTTCATTGCTCTCGCTCTACGTCTACCTGGCCGACCACAAGGCTGACACCCTGGAACGGGTGGTGCAGACCAGCGAAGCCTTTATCGCCCAGCAGCGACTGCCGGACGTGAAGTTCATGCTCGCTGCGGGGAGCGCTGGAATCGAGGCGGCCACCAACATTGTGGTGAAGAAGGCCATGCGCGAGATGCTGTTCTGGGTCTACGGCGCGGTGATCCTGCTTTGCTGGGTGACCTTCCGTTCCTGGCGTGCGGTACTCGCCGCGGTGCTGCCACTGATGCTCACCTCGATTCTTTGCGAGGCGCTGATGGTTGGCCTGGGCATGGGCGTCAAGGTGGCCACACTGCCGGTGATCGCCCTCGGGGTAGGCATTGGTGTCGACTACGCCCTGTATGTGCTGAGCGTGATCCTGACCCACATGCGCGCTGGCGCCACGCTGTCCGAGGCCTATTACCGGGCGCTGCTGTTCACCGGCAAGGTGGTTTTGCTGACGGGCATCACCCTGGCAATCGCCGTGGCGACCTGGGCGTTCTCGCCAATCAAGTTCCAGGCCGACATGGGCATCCTGCTGGCCTTCATGTTCTTGGTGAACATGCTCGGCGCGCTGATCCTGTTGCCGGCATTGGCGTACTTCCTGTTGCCGCAACGCTTGTTCGCAAAAAAGCCTGAGGTGGCCGGCGCGTTGCAGCCGGTCGGGGAGGGCTGACGGCGCGAGCAACACCGGTTCTTGCCAGGTAAGCCGGCGCGGCTTGCCTGGCATGAACCCCTCAACAAAGCCGCTGAGTTCGCCAGCGTTACGGCTTGGCTTCAGGCGTAAGGATAAGAAAAATCGGGAACTAACGCTTTCGCCTCACGATCCCTTTCCCTGTGCGTAGTCAATACGACCCGGATCGGCCGATTCATCCGTCATGAGTATCCATCCAGGTCGTTGAACCATAAGGAGGCCCCATGACCGTTACCGCTCACCCCCTCTACGCAAGCACTCCCGGCCCGCTTCACGCGATCTTGCTGGCCGGCACCGTTCCCCTGTTTCTAGGGGCATTGCTGAGTGACATTGCCTACTACAAGACCTATCAGATCCAGTGGAGCAACTTTGCCTCCTGGCTGATTGCCGGCGGGTTGGTTTTCGGTGGGCTGGCGCTGTTGTTCGCCCTCGTCAATCTGCTCCGGGCGGACCGCAAGGCGGGGCGCGTCGTGATGTACCCGGTGCTACTGCTGGTCACCTGGGTGTTGGGGCTGGTCAACGCCTTCGAGCATGCCAAGGACGCCTGGGCCGTCATGCCCATGGGGTTGGTGCTGTCTGTCATCGTGACCCTGCTGGCCTGTGTGACGGCGTGGACAGGACTCACCCACTCGCGCTCGGGAGGTGGGCAATGAAACATTCGATTGCACTGACTGCCTTGAGCATGGCGTTGTTACTCAGCGGATGTGGTGGTGAAGGGGACGCCGTTCAGGCACGTGGCCCGGACCCCAAACTGCCAGAGCCCCAACGCGGGCTGTTGCCCAGCATGAAAATTGCCGAGCCGGTCCCGTGGGGTGAGCAGAAGCCGACGGTACCCCAGGGATACAGCGTCACGGCCATCGCGACCGATCTGAAGATTCCGCGCCAGACCCTCGTGCTGCCCAATGGCGACATTCTTGTGGCCGAAGGCCGTGGCGGCAATGCGGCGAAACTCAAGCCCAAGGACGTGATCGCCAGTGTCATCAAGGCGCAGGGCAACACCCAGGTCAAAGGCGGCAATCGCCTGACATTGCTGCGTGATGCCGATGGCGACGGGACCTACGAACTGAAGACGGTATTTGCCGAAAATCTCAACGCGCCGTATGGCCTGGCTTTTGCCGACGGCAAGTTATACGTGGCCAATCAGGATGCGTTGGTCCGCTTCGATTATCAGCAAGGCCAGACCAAGGCCGACGGCCCGCCAACCAAGGTCACCGACTTACCGTCCGAGATCAACCACCACTGGACCAAGGCCCTGACCGTCAGTCCCGACGGTCGCTTCCTGTACGTCGGCATCGGTTCCAACAGCAACGTCACTGAACGTGGCATGGAGGTCGAAACCGACCGCGCCATGGTGTGGCAGATCGACGCCACGACGGGGGCTCACAAGCCTTACGCAACCGGTCTGCGTAACCCGACGGCGTTGACGATCCAGCCCGAGTCCGGCCAGTTGTGGGCGGTGGTGAACGAGCGTGATGAGCTGGGTCCCGATTTGGTTCCCGATTACCTCACCTCGGTGCGCGAGGGTGCATTTTACGGTTGGCCTTACAGCTATTGGGGGCAGAACGTTGATTCGCGCGCCCAGCCGCAGAATCCGGACAAAGTGGCTGCCGCGGTCAAACCCGATTACAGCCTGGGGGCGCACGTGGCCGCGCTGGGTGTCGATTTTTCCCTGCCGGCGATGGGTGAGCAGTACGCCGAGGGCGTATTTGTTGGCGAGCATGGGAGTTGGAACCGCGACAATCCGGTGGGCTACAAAGTCATCTTCGTCCCGTTCAGCCAGGGGCGTCCCGCGGGTGAGCCGGTTGACTTCGCCACCGGCTTTCGGGGTTCCGACGGGAAAACACGGGGGCGGCCTGTCGGGGTCACTGTCGATCCGCGCGGCGCCCTGATCATTGCCGACGACCTGGCAAACACGGTGTGGAGGGTGACGCGCAATCAATGAGTCCTGACTCCGGGGCGCGCCGGCGCCCCGAGCCAGTGCGGTATGGCGTTTGCCGTCTAAGTTCACGAACAGCGCGTATCGTGCCGTTGGTCTGGCGTCAAGACATAATTATTCAAGGCCCATTCAGCCTTCACTTGCCTCGCCGATACATGAATAAGGTCCGATTGATTTCCGCGGTCTGCGAGGGTATCTCATGTTTAATTCAATGCTCAAAAGTGAATTGACGGCCAGGACAGCTGAACTGACAACCTACAAAGGATTGATTGGCGCTCTGGAGCGGTCGATGGCCGTTGTCGAGTTCAGCCCTGATGGCAAGGTTCTGCGTGCCAACGAGAACTTCTTGAGCACGATGGGGTACCGGGCGGATCAGTTGGCAAGTCTGTCTCATCGGGATTTTTGCACGCCGCAACTGGTTAGCAGCGCCGAGTATCGGCAATTCTGGGAGCGGCTGCGGGCCGGTCAATTCGTGTCCGGCACTTTTCAGCGACTCAATGGCCGGGGCGGGAACGTCTGGCTGGAGGCCAGCTACAACCCTGTAACCGATGAGCAGGGGCGCGTGGTAAAAGTGGTCAAGTATGCACTCGACGTCACAGCGCGGGTGGCAAATGAGGCGCAAACCCAAGGCAAGCTGGCAGCCCTTGATCGTGCTATGGCGGTGATCGAATTCGATCTGAACGGCAACATCCTGACCGCTAACGACAACTTCCTCGGCGTCATGAATTACTCACTGGCAGAGCTCAAAGGCAAGCACCACCGACTGTTTTGCGAGCCGGAGCTGGTGAGCAGCTCCGAATACAGCGATTTCTGGCGTCGCCTCAATAGCGGCGAGTTTTTCAATGGTCAATTCAAGCGTCTGGGCAAGCACGGCAAGGTCGTTTGGCTGGAGGCTAGCTACAACCCGGTCTACGATGCCGAAGGCAAGCTGAGCAAGATCATCAAGTTCGCCAGTGACATCAGCGAACGGGTCGAGAAATTTGAAGAGGACTCGCGCGGCGCCTCCCGTGCCTACCACATCTCTTCCGAGACCGAAAAAGTCGCTGAACAGGGTTCGCAAGTGATTCAGCAAACGGCCAAGGAAATGCGCCAGATCGCTGACAACATCGGGGCCTCCGCACGCTTGGTCGGGCAGTTGGGCGCTCGTTCAGAAGAGATCACGGCGATCGTCAATACCATTCGCGGCATCGCCGACCAGACCAACCTGCTTGCCCTTAACGCGGCCATCGAAGCGGCGCGGGCCGGCGATCAAGGGAGAGGGTTTGCGGTTGTCGCTGATGAAGTCCGGCAACTGGCCGGGCGCACCAGTCGTTCGACGGCCGAGATTGCCGAGATGATTGGCTTGATTCTGTCTGAAACCCGTGACGCCGTCGCCAGCATGACGGTGACCCAGGAGGGCGCCCTGCGTGGCGTAACCCTGGCTGACCAGGCGGGATCGGTTATCTTGCAGATCAGAACCGGAACCAGTGACGCACTCGAAGCGGTGAGCATGTTTGCTTCCAAGCTCGATGAGTCCGAGGTCATCCCCAAAACGGCGGTTGGCTGGGTAGGTTGAGGCGCACGAGCGCCCTCGACTAACGGGGCGTTTGTGACATGATCAGGTCCTTCAGAAAGCTTGGCTTGTGCCGATTCAGGCGGTGTCGACTACAGTTCTTTGCAAGTGCAGGGGACGCCCGTTAAGCAACGGAATACTGATCATGACCCAAGATTCCTCCGAACCAGCCTTCAAATCCCTTGGTTGCGCCGACTGCCGCAACCATGAGGCACTGGGGTTCGACTTCACAATGGCCTTCCAACCTATCTTCAATGTTCGCACGCGCACCGCGTTCGCTTATGAGGCGCTGGTGCGGGGTGTCAATGGTGAATCGGCAGGCTACATTCTTGGGCTGGTCAATGACGGTAACCGCTACCGATTCGACCAGGCGTGTCGCGTGAAGGCGATCGAGGAGGCCGCCAGGCTGGGCATTCTGGAGATTGCCGACTGTTTGCTCAGCATCAATTTCCTGCCCAACGCCGTGTACCGGCCCGAGACCTGTATACGGGCAACCCTGGAAGCGGCGCGTCTTACGAACTTCCCGCCTAACAGACTCATGTTCGAAGTGACGGAAGGCGAGAAGGTGGTAGATCCTGACCACCTCAAGTCAATCTTCGTGGAGTACGAACGCCAGGGTTTCACTACGGCAATTGACGATTTTGGTTCCGGCTACTCGGGGCTCAATCTGCTGGCCATGTTTCAGCCGCACGTGCTGAAGATTGATATGGCGTTGACCCGCACCATTGATCAAGACCCGGTCAAACAAGCGATTGTCGAGGGCATCGTCCTGGTCGCCAAGCGCTTGGACATTACCGTCATAGCCGAGGGTATTGAGACGCGGGGGGAAAGCGCCGCGCTGCTGGACCTGGGGATCGACCTGATGCAGGGCTACCTGTTTGCCAGACCTGAGGTCGGTCGCCTGCCGCCCGGCAGTTTTGACTGAAGCGTTCGGGCGTCCACGGGCTGTTCCGAAAAGCGCTTTCTGTTCGCTGGGTGGCGGATGGCGGACACCTTTCACAAGTTTCGTCGTGCCTGGTTGAGCAGCCGGGAAGCCCCCAATATATAGAACGCCCCACCCGCGATAATAAAGAGCCCGAGCATGTAGAAAATACTGTGGGGCGGTTGCGTGGCCAATACCACACCGCAGAGCAGCGGCCCGGCCGCGGCTCCCAAATTGCTGAGGTTCTGCGCGGCGTAGTACATGCCGCGTAAATGGTTGGGCGCGATGTTGTCGATGAACATGTATTCCGCCGGGAAAACGATAATCTCCCCGACAGTGAATACAGCCATGGACATCACCCAGAACAGCACCGAGTTGGACAGGGCGAAACCGGCCAGGCCCATGAGGAACATTCCCAGTCCGGCCATCAGCCAAAGATTCAGATGTCGATGGGATATTTTCTTGCCGATGGAATATTGCAAGCTGATCACCATCAGCGCATTTGTCGTGACGATAGCGCTGATGATTCGGTAGGTGTTCTCAGGCGTGGTTGTCACCACCAGATACTGCGACAGATAGGCGGTGAACTGGCCGAAGACCACGGCGCTGAGCAGGCCGCCAAGAGTGAAACACACCAGCCGGTAGTCGTGGAGCAGAACCTTGCCCACCGCCAGAAAAGGCACAGGCGTCTGACCTGCGTCGACGGGGGCGGCATGTCTGTCGCCCCAAACGAAGTAAATGAGAAAGAAGCCAGCACCGAGCCCGGCAGACAATAGAAATGGCAAGCTGATCCCTAGCTTGGCTATCCCCGCCCCGAGAAACGGTCCGACGGCATAGCCGATGTTGGTCAATGTGTATTTGATCGAGAACACCTCGCTGCGTTCGGCGGCGGGGAGCAAGCTGCCAAATCCCGCCTTGACCGCTATATCGATGACGGCATAGGCCAGATTGATCAGCACCAGGCAGATGAAAAAAAGCCAGAGTTCGCGCGTCACAACTGCCCCGAGGAACCCTAGGCTGAACAAGCCAGTGAATCCCAGAATGAGTCGGTAGCTGGAGAGCCTGTCCACCAGGAAACCGCCATAGAGGCTCAATAGCGATCCAATGATCAGTGTGCTGCCGATGACCACTCCGATATCTGCCACTCCCATGGCGAAGTTTTCGGACAGATAGATGACCAGATAGGGCAGCGTGATCGCTCGGGCCAGCGTCAGTATTGAGGACGCGCAAAGCAGCAGGTTGACGGTGGTGGGGTAGTTTCTAAGGGTGGCGAGCATCCTTGCCTCATTGTTCAATCGATCATTGCCAGAGGGCGCAGCGTGGCGCAATACGCTCGCGACAAGTTTACTGAGGAATCCAGTTCTGATTTATGATGGTTTTTCCATTGTCAGTTGAATTCAGTTCATCAATATAAGGCGCCTATGTTTTCCTCCGAGCGATTGAAGGGGATCGATGTATTTGTCTGCGTCGCCGAGTCTGGCAGTTTCAAGGACGCCGCAGAGCGGATGAGCCTCACGGGCTCGGCCATCAGCAAAAGCGTCGCCCGTCTGGAGAGCCGTCTTGGGGCTCGATTGTTTGATCGAACCACTCGGCGGGTATCGCTGACGGACGCCGGGACTGCGTTTTATCGCACCTGCACGGGGGTGCTTGCAGACCTGGAAGAGGCTGAGCTGTCGCTGCGTGCTGAAGACGCCGAGCCACAGGGCAGGGTTCGACTTGACCTTCCAGCCGCCTTTGGTCGCTCGCAAGTGCTGCCCATCATCTTGCGGTGTATCCAGGACTATCCGCGGTTGGTGCCGCACATCTCGTTCACGGATCGTTTCATCGACCCCCTCCAGGAAGGCGTGGATATCGTCGTCACTATTGGTGGTTCACAGGTTTGGCCTGACACGCTGGGCCATCGTTATCTGGGCCGTGAATGGCATGTCTTCTGTGCTTCACCCGTGTACTTGGCCAAGCATGGCGTCCCCATGACCGATCGCGATCTGGAACATCACCAGTGCATCGCTTATGGCTGGCCGGACGGCAAGCTCAGTCCGTGGAATTTTGCCGGTGAGCGTCCCGGCGAGACGATAAAAAAACAGGTGTCGCCAGCGCTGGTCGTGGGGGACGGCGAAGGGCTGGTTGCTGCGGTATCGGCCGGATGCGGGATTGCACAGTTACCTTCATGGTTGATCCAGCGCCAGCTTGAGGAGGGCACGTTGATTGAGGTGCTTGCCCATCTGGCAACCGACGGAATGTTGATCAACCTGCTTTGGCAGAAAAGCCGTGAGCAGCTTCCCAAGGTCAGTGCCTTGTTAGACGTACTCGCGGCCAATTTGTCTCAGGCGGCAGACGGCAAACCCCGCAACGCCGTGGACGCCTAACCCAGAGGATCATGGCAGCAGACACACAGCTTGTTGCCATCGAGGTCTCGAAAGTAGGCGCCGTAATAGTCGGGATGGTAATGGGGCCTCAAGCCAGGCGCTCCCTCACATGTTCCCCCCAGGGCCAGTGCGGTTGCGTGGCTGGCTCTAACCATATCCCGGCTGGGAGCAAGCAGCGCCACCATCTGACCGTTGCCGGGCGCGCTCGGGTTGCCGTCAAATGGTTTCCCAATCACGAAGATCGGCCGAGGCGAGCCCTCGCAAACCCAGCCGGCCCAGCCTTTAGTGGCATCGCAGAATTTCAACGTCAGGCCCAGCTCGGCCATTATCTTGGAGTGGAAGGCGAACGCGCGGTCGAAATCGCCTATGCCTAGAAAAACGTGAGAGATCATGCTGGCTATCCTTGCGGTCAGTGGACCCAATGAGTCTGGCAAGAAACGATAGTCAGTGAAAGATGCATCATCCGCTACGCTTGGCGATGTTCTCATTGTGCCGGGCGCGGGCGTTCGATTCGCTGGTTGTCAGGATGATACGAACGGCCACAACCACGCCGACAAGAACACCGGCAAGCCCTGAGGTTTCCCAAAGTGTCGGCAGTCGCTGATGAAACACCAGGCCCAGTACCGTCGCGAAGAGTGACTCCAGGGATATCAGTTGCCCGCTAAGGACCATGGGCAGGCGACGGGACGCGGCATTCCACGCCCAGGCGCCGACGACAGACGACATCAGCGCGATAAAGAACCCCCAGGCATACACATGCCCAGCCAGGGAAAGGCTGAAGCCCAGACTTGGCAGTTTCAGTAGATCAAGCGCCAGTACGGCAGGTAAGGCGATCAAGCAGCCCAGCCCGGCGCCTGCCATCATCAGGCCGGTCCATGCCCCTGATACGTTGACGGCAAGTTTCTCCAGGCCCCTTTGATTCAAGGCGGCGAATACGAGCCACAGGACAACAGCGCTGATTGAAAAGAACAGCCCCTTCAGCCAGGCGCCGTCGCCGGTCGGGGGGTGATTGACGCTGCCGACGTTCAACAGCAACAGCCCGCCTGTCATCAACGCCAGTGGTATCGCGAGTTTGCGCCATTCGATGGTTCTGCTCGTAGCGTTGCCGAGTACGGCCTGTAGAAGCGGCACCATGCCAATAAGCGCTGGGGTCAGTACCGGCCCTGCATAAATCACCCCGGCGGCAATGCAGGTGCTGTATCCGAGGTATCCGATAACGCCCAGGCTTGCGCCGAGAAGCTGCTGTTCGCGGCTCAGGAATCGGAGCCGGGCGCGATAGAACACCATGACCCCTGCACCCAGCGTCCCGGCGATCAGAAACCGAACGATCATCAAGTCGTAGATCGAATAGGCCCCCGTGACGTAGGGCGCAATGAAATTCAAGGCCCAACTCAGCGTGGCGACGACGGCGAGGGCCACGCCTGCGGTGGTGTTTGAGTCACTCCTGGGCATCAGGCCTCTCCGCGGGACATTCAGCTCATGTTGCACAGCGTCAGCGCTATGCTACAAACGAGTTCTCGGCCACGGATGCATTACCGGTGATTATGAATACGCTTGGAAAGTCTTTACCGCCGCTTGCCAGTTTGTTGCCCTTTGAAGCGGCGGCCCGGCTGGAGAGTTTTTCCAAGGCCGCCGAGGAGCTGCACATTACCCAGGCGGCGGTCAGTCGGCAGATACGGGGGCTTGAAGAAAATCTGGGGCTCAAGCTCTTTAGCCGGCGCAACCGCGCTGTGTTTCTCACCCAGGAAGGACGCGAGCTAGGGCGTGTGGTGAGCAGCGCCTTGCGCAGTATCAGCGATGTCGCCGAGACCCTTCGCCAGGCGTCCGGCAAGCACCGTGTCGTTCTGCTGTGCCAATTGTGCGAAGCGTTCTACTGGCTGATGCCGCGCCTTTCGTCATTCCACCAGCAATACCCCGAGATCGAAATCCAGGTGGTCACGTCTACCGGGCCGCTGACTGAATTCAATGAGCATTTTGACGTGGCCTTGCAAAGCACGGGGCGCCCCAGTGGTGCGCATGTTCTGGTGTTTACCGCGACCGATGAAGTGTTTCCGGTGTGCAGTCCTGGTTACCTCAATGCCCAGGAGCCACTACCGGTCGCGGACCTTCTGCATCACACACTTTTGCATCACCGCGCCACACCACCCCACTGGCTGCAGTGGGAGGGTTGGCTACAGGCGTTTGGGCAGGCAGCGAATGTCAATTCTCAAGGCGCTGTGTTTGACAGCTACCCCTTGATGCTTCAGGCGGCGGTCGAGGGCCATGGAATTGCACTGGGGTGGCGCCGGACCGCCGCGAGGTTGATTGAAAGTGGGGCCTTGGTAAGGCCTTGCGCACAAAGTATTCCCTTGCCCGATGCGATATCCGTTTTCAGAAGTTCGTACGCAGGAGATCGCGCTGAAGTCAGCGCATTGATTGCGTGGCTGGAGGGGGCGTTGGAGAGTGAAGGCTGACATCTATCACCGCGTCGGGTAGCGACTGACTTGGCGGCTGTTTGCGCTCCGGGCCCGAATAGGGTGCCTACGCCACCCTTGCGGTCTGCCTGGCTTCGGTGCGCACCACCAGCCAGATACCGAGTCCGGACACCGCCATGCCCGACACCATTTGCCAGGAAAGGGGTTCGTTGAACATGGCCCAGGCCCACAGCATCGTCACGGGTGGGCTGAGGTACAGCACGCTGGCGACCCGGGTGGCTGTCGCCCGGCGCAGGCATAGCCAGTAGAGCCCATATCCGCCGATCGTCGACAAGCCCGCCGTCCACAGCACGCTCAAGGCGAAACCTGCGCTGGGTATCGGCGCGAGGCTGCCTTGTACACCTTCGAGCAAGGCGAAGGCGAACCCTGAAACGCAGCATTGCAACCACAGGTTGGGAAGCAGGCCCAGCGACTGCGACGCCGGGAGATGCTTTTGCCACAATGTCGCGACGGCCAGCGAGAGCATGCCAAGCAGCGGCAGGGCATAAGCCCACAAGGGCGCATCGCCCCAGGCGAGCGCGCCGTGGGTCACCAGCGCGGCACCGGCCAGGCCGATGACCAGGCCTGCCCAGACTCGCCAGGCCAGTCGCTGTCCCAGTACGCCAGCGGCCAACAGTGCCAGCCCCATGGGCAGCAAATCGGCGAATAGCGCGGCAAGCCCCGTAGGTACGCCCAGGGCAATACCTTGGGTAATGCCCGCCAGATAGCCCGCCATGGCCAGTAGGCCAATGCCGGCGTTTTTCAGAAGCACCGCAGGCGAGGTTCGAGCCAGTGCCCTGGCGACGAAGGGAAACAGAATGAGCGTGACCACGACGCAGCGCCAGAACACCACCAGCAATGCAGGGGCGTAGTCAATCGAGAAGCGCGCGCCAACGAACCCGGAGCTCCAGGTCAGCAGCAGTGCCGCTTCAAGCAGGACCAGGGGCACCGCCCGGTGCCAGGCCGGTTTGGATAGGGAAGGGCATGAGATCGATCGATATGGGTTCATGCCCACAGGCTACGAAAGCAGGCTAATCTAATAAATCAAAATATAGTGCAGCAGTCGTTCACAAAGGTTGAATCATGCCGGCCATACTCGATATTGAACTGATACGGACTTTTCATGCAGTGGCGCGCATAGGGAAATTCAGCGCGGCGGCGCAGCAGTTGCACAAAAGCCCGGCGGCGGTGAGCGTGCATATACAGCGGCTGGAGGCGGTGGCCGGCGGACGCTTGCTCAATCGTGACAATCAGGCGGTGTCCCTGACCGCCCTGGGCAAACGCTTGTTATCGTCTACCACGGAGTTGCTGAGCACCCATGACCGGGTGTTGGCCGACTTGCAGGGGACCCGCCTGGCGGGGCGCATCACCTTGGGTGTGCCGGATGAATACGCGGACCATGTCATCCGCGACATCCTCCCGACCTTCGCAGCCGGCTGGCCGAATGTGGTCCTGGAGCTCAGGACAGCGCCAAGCTATGCGCTGCGTGATCAGGTGCAGCGGGGGAAACTTCAGGCTGCGGTGATTGCCCGGCCGAAGGCGCAGCCGGGCACAGAGTCTCTGCTGTTAACCTCCACGTCGCCTGTTTGGGTCGGCCCGATCAATAGCGTGATTGCCTCGACGCAGCCGCTGCCACTGGCCGTGCATGCAGCGCAGTGTCCCTATCGGCAAGCCATGATCGAAGCGCTCAGGCAATGCGCACGCAAGTCGCGCATCGTCCTGGAAAGCCCCTCCACTCAAGCCGTCAAAGCGTCTGTGGAGGCCGGTTTGGCGATCAGTCTGATAGACCGTGCCCGGGTGACGGACAAGATGCAGATTCTCGACAGCTTGCCGGTGGTTCCAGAGCATGAGGTGGTATTCATGCGATCGCAGGCATCACACGCCGATGAAGCGGTGAACCTGCTCTCGCATGCCATGCAGCAGCACTTCCGGCTTTAGGGGCGGCCTGCGCCACGCTTATCTGTCGCTGTCGCCCCCGACAACGGCGGCGTCCGGGGCGGGATCACCCGTTTCGACCCTGTCGACTCAAACGCCGAAGCCAGGCGCAACAGCGTCGAATCGTCATAGGCACGTCCGGCAAATGTCAGCCCCACGGGCATGCCGATGTCCGCCATCACGCCCATCGGCACGGTGACCGTGGGCACACCCAGGTGCCGGATGGCCAGGTTGCCATTGGCGACCCAGACCCCGTTGCTCCAGGCGATATCGGCGGAGGTCGGATTGACATCGGCGTCTGCAGGGCCGACGTCGGCGACTGTCGGGAATATCACCGCATCGAGCCCAAGCCGGTCCATCCAGTCTTCAAGATCGATGCGGCGGGTCTGTTCAAGTCCCCGCAGTCCGTCCGCCAGGGTGGGAATCTGGTCCCAGGGGGTAATGCCGCGCTCGGCCATCCGCACGTATTCGTCCATGCCGGCGGCAAGATCGTCCTCACGATTGGGCAGGGTGCCCGGGTCGTGGGGGAATATCAGCGGCCCGTCAACATCGGCCAGACGATTGAGTTTCGGATCACCGTTGGCCCGCAGAAAATCATCGAACGCCCAGGCCGACAGGTCCCACAACTCATGGTGCAGGAACTCCTTGGATACCAGGCCTCGGGTGAAAACCGTCGGCGCGCCCGGACGATCTCCCTCGCAATTGGAGACCAGCGGGAAATCGACCTCGACCACCTGCGCACCACAGGCCAGGAGCGCCTTGCGAGCTTCTTCCCACAGGGCGATCACCGAGGCGCGGGTGTTGATTCGCTGCCCCGTCGGCCCGCCAATGCCGGGTGCTTGCGCCGTGCCCGCATCGGGATCGGCGTTGATGTACATACGCGGAACGCCGAAACGGACACCCGCGAGTGCGCCTGCGTCGGCGGCAAGGCCGGGATACGAGGCGGGGCGCACCGAGTCGACACTCGGGAGGGGTACCCAGGGCTGCATGCGCCACAGATCGCCGCGAGTGTCAGGGTCATGCGCCACCACGACGTCCAGCACTTCGAGAAGGTCCGCCATCGTCCTGGCATAGGGCACGACAACGTCCATTGTCGGGGTCAATGGCCAGTTGCCGCGCACCGAGATCACCCCGCGCGAAGGCGTATAGGCGCACAGGCCGTTGTTCGATGCCGGGCCTCGGCCGCTCGACCAGGTTTCTTCGGCAAGGCCGAATGCGGCGAAACTGGCCGCCGTCGCAGTACCCGCACCGTTTGAAGAGCCGGATGCGAAAGGCGCGGTGAGGTATTCGCCGTTGTAGGGGCTTTCCGCGCGGCCATACACCCCGCGTTGCATGCCGCCGTTGGCCATGGGCGGCATATTGGTCTTGCCCAGGCAGATCGCCCCGGCGGCGCGAAGCCGTTCGATGGTGAACGCATCGCGATAGGCGACCAGGCTCGCGAACGCCGGACTGCCAGAAGCGGCCGTGAGCCCCTTCACCAGATAACTGTCCTTGGCGGTATAGGGAATGCCATCGAGCGGACCCAGGAGCTGACCCTTGGCCCGACGGTCATCGGACGCCTGTGCTTCCTTCAGGGCATCGGGATTGCGAACGACCACGGCGTTCAGGGCGGTGGACGTGTCGGCGCCGTCGTAGGCATCGATCCTGGCAAGATAGGCCTGGACCAGCTCGACGGCGGTCGTCTGGCCGGATTCGAGTGCTGCGCGTAACTGGGCGATGGAGACTTCGGTGATTTCGATCATGTTGTTACCGTTGCTGCTGACGGGGACGTGGTGCGCGGAGCCTTTCAAACCGGACCTTGGGCACTTCAGGTGTCTCAAAGTGGGTTCTCATATCAGTGGCATGCACTTTACTACGGGATAAGCGCTAAAGGGCTTAATTGGAAAACCGCCTCCCATCGAGCAGTACCTTTTGTATAGAATGCCGTGCAAGGGTGTCACCGCAAACGCGGCAGGGCAGGTTTAATCAAGCGCAGGTCGGGCCGCCAGCGCGGAGTCGCTGTGCCTATGAGCCCGGAACCGTTGCGCCTGAATAATAAAAGTGAGTCACCTTCCGCCATGGCTTTCCTCTCCCGTTTTTTCGCCGCTGAATCAGCTGGCGGTCTGGCCCTGATGGCCTCCGCCCTGGCCGCACTCATCGTAGCCAATTCGCCCTGGTCAGAGGTGTACTTCTCCGCACTGCACGTCAAAGCCCTCGGGCTTTCGGTCGGGCACTGGATCAATGATGGCCTGATGGCTCTGTTCTTTTTATTGGTCGGCCTTGAGATCAAGCGCGAAATGCTTGAAGGCCAGTTGTCGCGCTGGAGTCAACGCGCGCTTCCAGGTTTTGCCGCGCTGGGCGGCATGCTGGTCCCTGGCCTGATTTACGTCGCGGTCAACTGGGGCAATGCGCAAACCCTGGGTGGCTGGGCGATTCCCACGGCAACGGATATCGCATTTGCCTTGGGCGTGCTGTCGCTGCTGGGCAAGCGTGTGCCGATTTCCCTGAAGATCTTTTTGTCGGCGCTGGCGATTCTGGATGACCTCGGGGCGGTCCTTATCATCGCGCTGTTCTACACCAGCGATTTGTCCGTCAACATGTTGCTGGCGTCGCTGGGCGTGACTGCTCTTTTGGTGGTACTCAACCGCTGCGGGGTGAAGAGGCTGTTCCCCTATTTGATCGCAGGCGCACTGCTCTGGTACTTCATGCTTCAATCCGGCATCCATGCGACCTTGGCCGGTGTCATCCTTGCCCTGTGTATTCCGCTCGGTGATTCCAACGAAGGAGGGTGGTCGCCGCTTCTCTACCTCGAAGAAAAGATGCATCCGTGGGTGGCTTTCGCGGTGGTGCCTATCTTTGGTTTCGCCAATGCCGGCGTATCCCTTGCCGGTATTTCCCCGAATAATCTGATCGATCCCGTACCGATGGGGGTGGCGATGGGGCTGCTGGTGGGCAAACAGATCGGGGTGTTCGGTCTGGCGGCGCTGGCCATTCGTTTCGGTCTGGCCAAGATGCCTCACGGGGCGAAGTGGTCTCAGATGTATGGCGTGGCGCTTTTGTGCGGAATCGGCTTCACCATGAGCCTCTTTATCGGTGCGCTGGCGTTCCCCACTGCGCCCCATCTGGTCGATGAAGTTAAAGTCGGCGTGCTGCTGGGCTCCACACTGTCTGCCATTATCGGAGTCTTGGTGCTGATGAAGGCGGGTTCGAAAAAGAGTTGAGGTGACCTGCGGCGATGCCTTTGCCGGTGTCGCCTTGAAAGCCTGGTTTCATGCCGGAGCGCGGAGGTGGTTCAGTAAATGCCGGAGTATCTGTTCGGCATCTGGCCCTACGCCCCTGAGGGTTGCCGAAGCAAAGTTGCGTTGTTTAGGCAGACCAACGAAGTACAAGCCGGGGACATGCGTGGCTCGTCCGTCACGCTGCCGCACACGAGCTCGTTCGTCCAGCACTGGCAGGCCTTCGAGAAATCCCAGGTTCGGACGAAAGCCGGTGGCAAACACCAGGCTATCAACGGCTTCATGCTGGCCATCGGGCCAAACAATACCGGTTGAGGTGACCTGGGTGAACATGGCCGCTTGATTGAAATCGCCGGCTTTGAGTGCCTTGCTGTAGGTGCCGTCGTCCAGTACCGGTGTGCTTTGGTCATTCAGCCAGCGGGTTTTCCCCAGGCCGGTCCATTTCAACCAGGTATGAAAGTCTGCCCCCAATATGCGTTGGGGTACGAACCGAATCGTCTCGCGTGTTGCCAGCGTCACCGTTGCCACTTTGGCCAAATCGTAAGCGATCTGTACGGCAGAGTTTGCGGCGCCAATCACGACGATGCGTTGTCCATCGAAGGGCTGGTTGTTTCGATAGTCGGCACTGTGGAGTTGAGTGCCGTTGAAGCTTCCGAGCCCGGGAATATCGGGTGTGTAGGGGCGGCTGAAGGCTCCCGATGCGACGACCACCGCTCTGGCCAGAAAGTGTTGTCCGCTGGCGGCAGTTATCTGGAACCCCCCGTTCACCCGATCTACCCGCGTGGCCCGAACCCCCTGGAGGATCGGTAGCTCAAAGAGCTCGGCATATTTCTCGAGGTATCGCACCACTTCGTCGCGAGCAGGGTAGTGGCCTGGAACTGCGGGGAACGGCATTCCCGGTAGAGAGGAGTAGGCCGCAGGCGAGAACAGTTCAAGGCTGTCGTAGTAGTTGCGCCAGTTCCCGCCCGGTTGCAGTTGCTCGTCGAGGATGAGGAAACTGAGCCCTTGGCGTTTCAAATGCCAACCACTGGCCAGTCCTGCCTGGCCAGCACCGATCACAACGACGTCGACTGGCTGATATATTTGGTTCATATGTGCGCACCTATACACGTTTTTGGATAAATAAAATCAGCTCGATCTGCCGGGGCAGCACAAGGGGGTGATGCTCTTGGTGTGGTGCAGGATGTCTTCCAGACGCTGGATAATGGCTGGGCCATCCACCTCGTAGAACACCTGTCGGCCGACCTTCGAGGCGCGAACGATACCGGCATCCAGCAGCACCTGCAGGTGGCGGGACACCACCGAACGCTCCTGAGGCAACTGCGCCGCAATTTCGGTGACATCGGCTCGGCCTAACTGCATGACGCGCTTCAGCACGGCGACTCGCGGCGGCTCGCACAGGGCTTTGAAGAAGGCGCCATCCAGCGATTCGATAGCGGCCTCGATGGCTTGGGCTCGGGTGAGTGTTGTAGTCATGCGTCGACTATATGTGCATGAGTATGCACATGTAAAGCGCCGATCAACACCCTCTTAAACAAGAGGATGTTCTTCTGAAACAGAGGTGGGCGAGGCGGTTGGCGTCATTTCTACGCTTTCTTTCGGGAACCAGGCCTGGGTCCGGTTGGCGAAGGCCACCAGCGACAGCATCACCGGTACTTCCACCAGCACCCCGACGACGGTGACCAGGGCCGCCCCGGAGTTGAGGCCGAACAAACCGATCGCCACCGCCACCGCCAACTCGAAAAAATTCGAGGTGCCGATCAGGGCGCAGGGGGCCGCCACATTGAACGGGACTTTCCATAGTCGCGCCGCCGCGTAAGCAATCGCGAAAATGCCATAGGACTGGAGCAGCAAGGGCAGGGCAATCAAGGCAATCAGCAGCGGTTTATCCAGAATGATCTGTCCCTGAAATCCGAACAGCAGCACCACGGTGCCCAGCAGGCCGAGGATCGACAGGGGCTTGACCCGGGCGTTGAAACGCTTGACCGCATCCTCGGCCTCGCCGGTGTTTTGCGCGGAAGCGCTGAGCTTCAGGCGGGTGAGCACCCCGGCAATCAGAGGGATCAACACATAGAGTCCGACCGAGAGGATCAAGGTTGCCCAAGGCACCTCGATATCGGTCACTCCGAGCAACAACGCCACCAGCGGCGCGAAGGCGAAAATCATGATCACGTCATTCAACGCCACCTGCGCCAGGGTGTAGGTGGCATCACCGCGAGTCAGCTGCGACCAGACGAACACCATGGCGGTACAGGGTGCGGCACCGAGCAGGATCAAGCCGGCGATGTACTGGCCGGCATCACGGGGATCGATCAGGTCGATAAAGAAATAATGGAAGAACAACACCCCCAGCCCCGCCATGGTGAACGGTTTGATCAACCAGTTGACCACCAGGGTGATGACCAGCCCCTTGGGCCGTTCGTGAATGCGCTTGAGGCTGGAGAAGTCTACCGACACCATCATCGGGTAGACCATCAGCCAGATCAGTCCCGCGACAATGAAATTGACCGAGCCGTATTCATAACCGGCCATGGTCTGGAACAGCTGTGGGAACAGACTGCCCAACCCGACTCCCGCCGCGATACACAGTGCGACCCAAACCGACAGGTAACGCTCGAAAAAGCCGATTGGCTGGGTGGTGCTCATGCTCAAACCTCTTCTCTGTGGATCAGTGGGCGCAGGTTGTGGATGGAGAACCCTATATATAAAAAATCATATATTCCTGAGCCTGGGGCGATCTTTTTCAGCAAATTCTTCTAAGAGGATTCTATCTCTATCTCGCTGTAAACGTCGCTTTTCATAGGAAAATAAGCAGTGGAAGCTTTACCTTATATTCGGATAATCATATATTCGACTTTCCGAATATTTGATGAGGCTTCATCATGATTGGCAAAGCCAGCGTACTCTTCGTCTGCACCGCCAACGCTGCTCGTTCCCAGTTAGCTCAGGCGCTGCTCAGGCACACGGATTCGGAGCATTTCGAGGCATTCAGCGCCGGTACTGCACCCACTGAGGTCGACCCTCGCACCTTCGAAGCCCTGGCGCATCTGGGGGTCAGTACGGACGGGTTACGGAGCAAATCGATTGATGAGTTCCGGG
Source organism: Pseudomonas sp. NFACC39-1 (assembly GCF_900110355.1). Lineage (NCBI taxonomy): Bacteria > Pseudomonadati > Pseudomonadota > Gammaproteobacteria > Pseudomonadales > Pseudomonadaceae > Pseudomonas > Pseudomonas sp. NFACC39-1. The sequence continues at coordinate 431,832 of NZ_FODL01000003.1, forward strand.
GTGAGCGTTTCGATTACGTCATCACCTTGTGTGATAAAGCCGCTTCGGAATGCCAGTCGCTCCCCGGCGCAGGCGAGGCCATGGCCTGGAGCTTCGAGGATCCGGTCACCAGCACCAAGCCCGATGCGTTCCGTCACACGCTTCACGAGATTCATGATCGCATCAAGATGTTTGTCTTGGTGAAAACCAAACACTGAGAACTGAAATGGCTGACCACCTGACCCCAACCACTGTTTTCAAATGCCTGGCCGACGACAACCGTGTACGCATGATGCTGCTCATCACCCGAGAGGGGGAGTTGTGCGTCTGTGAGCTGACGTGCGCGTTGAACGAGAGTCAGCCGAAAGTCTCCAGGCACTTGGCGCAGTTACGCACGTGCGGGTTGCTGTCGGACCGTCGGCAGGGGCAATGGGTCTATTACCGACTGCACCCCAACCTGCCTGACTGGGTGCTTCAGGTATTGACCGTGGTACTTGAAACCAACAAGCACTGGTTAAGCCCGGATGCCAGGCGACTGGATGACATGGGTGACCGTCCTGAGCGGGCAATCGCTTGTTGTGAAAGCACAACCGCCTGATCCCGCCTTCGACTACGAGACGAGCCGATGAAAATCCTGTTTCTCTGCACTGCCAATAGCTGTCGCAGTATCCTCTGTGAAGCGCTTTTCAATCATTTGGCCCCCCAAGGGATGAAAGCCTACAGCGCCGGAAGCCAGCCGAAGGGAGAAGTGCATCCGCTGAGCCTCAGAACATTGGAGCAAGCAGGCATTTGCACCGATGGCCTGTTCAGTAAGTCCAGTGACGTTCATGAAGAACTGGCGCCTGATTTCGTGATCACGGTATGTGATAAAGCCGCCGGTGAAGCCTGTCCGGTGTTCTTCGGTCCGGCGACAAAAGCCCATTGGGGGCTGGCTGATCCTTCGGAGTACCGCGGTACTCAAGAAGAGATCGAGGCGGCTTTCGAAGCCACCCTGGAGCAGATCAGAACCCGTATTGAAGCCTTCCTGGCACTGCCGCTTCCCCAACTGGGCGCTGAACAGCTCAGGGCAGAGCTGGCCCTGATCGGCACGTTGTAATCCGGGAGCGGTGATCATGCACCGCGGGTTTGATGACCCTACGAGCGCCGTTGCGCAGGACAAAGACTATGTTTGATGAGCCAATCCCCCAACTGAACACCGAGCTGGCTGATCTCCCATCGGCCGACAAGCTGGGTATTGAGAAAACCTCCCTGCACAAACCGCGCATTCTGCTGTTGTACGGATCCACCCGCGAGCGATCCTTCAGTCGTCTGATGGTGGAGGAGGCCGCTCGGTTACTGGAGCACTTCGGCGCCGAAGCGCGGATTTTCAATCCGTCGGGTTTGCCGCTACCCGATGACGCACCGGTCGATCATCCTCGGGTCCAGGAACTGCGCGAGCTGATGCAGTGGTCTGAAGGCCAGGTCTGGTGCTCGCCGGAGCGTCACGGTTCAATGAGCGCGGTGTTCAAGGCGCAGATTGATTGGGTGCCGCTGGCCATGGGCGCGGTCCGTCCGACCCAGGGCAAAACCCTCGCCGTCATGCAGGTCTGCGGTGGCTCGCAGTCGTTCAACGTGGTCAATCAACTGCGCGTGCTGGGACGCTGGATGCGCATGTTCACCATCCCCAACCAATCCTCCGTGCCGAAGGCCTATATGGAATTCGACGACAACGGCCGGATGAAGCCTTCACCGTTCTACGACCGCGTCGTGGATGTGATGGAGGAGTTGGTGAAGTTCACGCTGCTGCTTCGCGACCGCCAGGATTACCTGGTCGACCGCTATTCCGAACGCAAGGAGTCGGCGCAAGAACTGATGCAACGGGTCAATCAGCGCTCCATCTGAGTCAAACCATCGCCTGGTTCGACCTGATGTCGAACTCCCCAAACACCCGATACAGAGCACAACTACATGACTATCAAAGTGGGCATCAACGGTTTTGGACGCATCGGTCGCCTGGCATTGCGCGCCGCCTGGCATTGGCCAGAGTTCGAGTTCGTGCAGATCAACGACCCGGCAGGTGATGCGGCGACCCACGCGCACCTGCTGAACTTCGACTCGGTACATGGCCGCTGGAATTATCAGGCCGACGCCGAGGGCGACAGCATCGTCATCGACAGCAAACGCATCAAGGTAACCGCCAACAAAGCGATTGCCGACACGGACTGGTCGGGTTGCGATCTGGTGATCGAGGCCAGTGGCAAGATGAAAACGGTCGCCGTACTTCAGGGCTATCTCGACCAAGGCGTTAAACGTGTGGTGGTCAGCGCTCCCGTGAAGGAAAAAGGCGCATTGAACATCGTCATGGGCGTCAATCATCAGCTGTTCAAACCCGATGTTCATTCGATCGTCACCGCCGCTTCCTGCACCACCAACTGCCTGGCACCGGTGGTGAAAGTCATCCACGAGAAGCTGGGTATTCGTCACGGTTCGATTACCACGATTCATGACCTGACCAACACCCAGAGCATCCTCGATCAACCCCACAAGGATCTACGTCGAGCGCGTGCTTCGGGCATGAGCCTGATTCCAACCAGTACCGGTTCAGCCACCGCTATCGCGGAAATCTTCCCGGAACTGCGCGGACGCCTGAATGGCCACGCCGTGCGTGTGCCGCTGGCCAACGCTTCGTTGACGGACTGTGTCTTTGAAGTCGAGCGGGCCACCACTGTCGAGGAGGTCAATCAGCTCCTCAAGGACGCTTCCGAGAATGAGCTCAAAGACATCCTCGGTTTTGAAGAGCGTCCGCTGGTGTCCATCGACTACCGCACCGACCCGCGCTCATCGATCATTGATGCGCTATCGACCATGGTCATCAACGGCACCCAGGTCAAACTCTATGCCTGGTACGACAACGAGTGGGGCTATGCCAACCGCACCGTGGAGCTGGCCCGGATGGTCGGTCAGGCAGTCTGAGGAGCGATCATGAAAGCGTTGTCAGCCCTCGCTCCGCCAGTGCGGCAGTACTTGCTGGTCACCGGCAATTACTGGGCCTTCACCCTCACCGATGGCGCCTTGCGCATGTTGGTGGTGCTGCACTTCCATGCGTTGGGCTACAGCCCGCTGCAAATCGCCGCGCTGTTTTTGTTCTATGAGATTTTTGGCGTAATCACCAATCTGGTGGGCGGTTACCTCGGTGCCCGGCTAGGTTTGAACCGAACCATGAACATCGGCTTGGGCATGCAAGTCGTGGCGCTGTTGATGCTGACGGTTCCGCTAGCCTGGCTGAGCATTCCCTGGGTGATGGGCGCTCAGGCACTGTCCGGTATCGCCAAAGACCTGAACAAGATGAGCGCGAAAAGCTCGATCAAGCTGCTGGTGCCCGATGGGCAGCAGGGCAAGTTGTACAAGTGGGTGGCGATCCTCACCGGCTCCAAGAATGCCCTCAAGGGCGTTGGCTTTTTCCTCGGTGGAGCGTTGTTGGCGCTGATCGGTTTCAAAGGTTCGCTGTTGGCGATGGCCGGCGTGCTCGCGCTGATCTGGATCGGTAGCCTGATGCTGTTGAAAAAGGACTTGGGCAAAGCGAAAGCCAAGCCCAGGTTTCGCGACATTCTGTCCAAGAGCAAGGCGATCAACATCCTGTCAGCGGCGCGGATGTTCCTGTTCGGTGCCCGCGATGTCTGGTTCGTGGTGGCCTTGCCGGTGTACCTGAGCAGTGTTTTTGGTTGGGACTTCTGGAAGGTCGGTGGCTTCCTGGCAGCCTGGGTGATCGGCTATGGCATCGTGCAGTCCTTTGCGCCCAGCATCACCGGCAAGAAACGTGGGCACGTACCGGATGGTCGCGCGGCGTTTGTGTGGGCACTGGCTCTGGCGGGCCTGCCGGCGGCCATCGCACTTGGGCTCGATAACGGGTTGTCACCCCAGGCGGTGCTGCTGGGTGGGCTCATGGTCTTTGGGGTGCTGTTCGCGGTGAACTCGTCGCTGCACAGCTACTTGATTGTGTCCTACGCCAAGGAAGACGGCGTGTCGCTGGACGTGGGTTTCTACTACATGTCCAACGCCATGGGGCGACTGCTCGGAACGGTGCTCTCCGGCTGGGTCTATCAAACGTATGGGCTGGGGGCGTGCTTATGGATATCCAGCGCATTCGTGCTGCTCGCCGCTTTGATTTCCATAGGGTTGCCTCGCCACGCCAGTCCGGCGGTCGATCTTTAGCCACCTTCAGACTTCGTTAAGAAAGGGCCTCGATACTTTCTCCCAATACCCAAGGGAGAACGTTGAGCCATGCCCGATTCTGACTGGAACATCCACCTGCCGCTGGCTTTCGGTAATGCCGGTCGAGCGGTTCGTCACTTGCATCGAGCCCTGCCGGAAGAGCCCCGGCGGGATGAGTTCGAAGCCTTCATCCACCAGCGTTTTCGCCAGGCCCACGGCGCCGAGATTCGTCACTTCATGCCTGAACTGTTCGGGCTCGACGATGCCGACGGTAAGCTCTGCGCCGTGGCGGGCGTGCGTCTGGCCGCGCAGGGGCCGCTGTTTCTCGAACGTTATCTGGACGATCCCATCGAGCCGTTGATCAAGGCCGACGCAGACTGCGCGGTGGATCGCGGCGGTATTGTCGAAGTCGGCAATCTGGCCGCCAGTGACACCGGCAGTGCTCGCCTGAGCATCATCGCAATCACCTATCTGTTGGCGATGGGCGGGCTGGAGTGGGTGGCCTTCACCGGCAATATCGGCCTGGTTAACAGTTTCCATCGCCTTGGCCTCAAGCCCGTCACCCTGTGCCCGGCCGACCCGCAGCGCCTGGGGGAAGAGCGGCACCTCTGGGGCAGCTACTACGAGAGTCAGCCATGGGTTCACGTCGGCAACATCCGCGCCGGCTTCGTTCATCTGCGCGATGCCGGTCTGTTCGATCGCCTGGGCTTTTCACAGACCTGCGGGGAGGTGAGCCATGTTGCCTGAAGTGGAGCGCTTCAAACTCACCCTGCGTGAGCATGCCCAACACAAGGGCTACGCCGTGGCGCTGTGGGGCGATAACTTGCGGCTGGACTACGCCACGCTTTACTCCGAAGTGGTGTACCGCCAGCAACGCTTGCGTGAGGAACACATCAAGGTGGTTGCCCTGGCCCTGGATAACGGGGTCGAAGCCATGCTGTGGGACCTGGCCGCTTTGTTCGAAGACCTGGCCTGCGTCATCCTGCCAGGTTTTTTCAGTCCGGCTCAACGCCTGCACTGTCTGGAGCAGAGCCAGGCGCAGCGGGTGATTGCCGAGCCCGGATTGGCAGCCGAACTCCAGGCCGCGGGTTACCGCCACAGCGGCGAGTTCTGGCAGAAAGATTTTGCCGGGCCGAGCCGCTTGCCCGCGGGCACCGCCAAACTGACCTTTACCTCAGGCACCACTGGCACGCCAAAAGGTGTCTGCCTCAGCGCTGACGGTCTGTTGCGGGTCGCCCGTGAACTGGAGCAGGCCAGCCGGCCGGTCAACGCGAGGCATCACCTGGCGCTGCTGCCCCTGGCGGTCCTTCTGGAAAACCTCGGTTGCTATGCGGCGCTGTATGCCGGGGCGATGCTCAGCCTGCCTGGCCAGAAGACCTTGGGCATCCAGGGCGCCAGTGGCGCCGACCCGACACGCCTGTTGGCGTGCCTGACTGAGCGCCGGGCGCAGAGTCTGATTCTGGTTCCACAATTGTTGCTGATGCTGGTCACGGCCGCCGAGCAGAAAGCGTTCTACCCGCACGCGTTGCGATTTGCCGCCGTGGGCGGTGCGCGGGTATCCGACGATCTTTTGCAACGGGCCCAGCGTGCCGGCCTGCCGGTATTTGAAGGCTACGGGCTGTCGGAATGCGCTTCGGTGGTGTGCCTCAACCGGCCACAGGCCCACCGCGCAGGCAGTGTCGGTCAGCCGTTGCCCCATGTGCAGGTTCGCCTGGCCGATGACGGCGAAGTCATGATCAAGGGCTCGACCTTGCTCGGGTACCTGGGTGAACCCTTGCACACCGGTGACTGGTGGCCAAGCGGGGATTTGGGGGAGTTCGACGCAGAGGGGTTCCTGTACCTGCGTGGCCGCAAGAAGCATCAGTTCGTGACCAGCTTCGGTCGCAACGTCAATCCCGAATGGGTCGAAGCCGAACTTACCCAGGGCGGCACCATCGCCCAGGCCTTCGTCTATGGCGAAGCCTTGCCGCACAACCAGGCATTGCTGTGGCCCGCCCGCGCTGACTGCTCTGATCAAGCGCTGGAGCTGGCTGTGAGCAAGGCCAACGCGGCGCTGCCTGAATACGCTCGGGTCCACCACTGGACGCGACTGGCGCAACCCTTTACCGCAACCAACGGCATGCTCACCGCCAATGGCCGACCGCGCCGCGAAGCGATTGTCGAGCATTACCGTGGGTTGTTCAGTGAATCCGTTCTGTCCGAGGAATATCCGTCATGAGTTTTTTCGACACGCTGCAAGAAACCACCCATCAGGAACGCCAGACGCTGTTCAACCTGCCGATCATCCGTGATGCCCTTGATGGCCAGGTCAGCCTGGCCAGTTACCGGGCGTTTCTGATCCAGGCCTACTACCACGTGCGCCACACCGTACCGTTGATGATGGCGTGCGGTGCACGCCTGCCAGCGCACCTGGAATGGCTGCGCAAGGCCGTGTGCGAGTACATCGACGAGGAATACGGTCACGAGCAATGGGTGCTGGATGACATCGCCGCGTGTGGAGGCGACAAGGATGCGGTGCGTGACGGTCAGCCGTCGCTGGCTATCGAGTTGATGGTCAGTTACCTGTATGACTTGATCGCCCGGGGCAACCCGGTGGGGCTGTTCGGCATGGTCAATGTGCTGGAAGGCACCAGCATCGCTCTGGCGACCCACGCCGCCGACGCCATTCGTGAACACCTGGAGCTGCCGCCCACCGCTTTCAGCTACCTCAGCTCCCATGGCTCGCTGGATATCGAGCACATGCAGACCTATCGCAGCCTGATGAACAAACTGGAGGATCCTGCCGACCAGGCGGCGGTGATCCACGCCTCCAAAGTGGTGTATAGGCTCTACACCGAGATGTTCCGGGGCCTGCCCCGTGACGAGGGGCATCAGCATGCGCCTGTGTGACGCCCGGATCGTCTTGACCGGTGCCAGTGGCGGAATTGGCCAGGCCATCGCCCAGGCCCTATGCGCCAGTGGTGCTCGGGTGCTGGCCGTGGCCAGGCATCGAGAAGCGCTGGAACCCTTGCTCGAGCGCTACCCGCAGCACATGTGCTGGGTAGGCGCAGACCTGACTGTTGCGGGTGATCGGCGCAAGGTACTGGCCGCAGCCGAGGCCCTGGGCGGCCTCAACCTGCTGATCAATGCCGCCGGTGTCAACCACTTCGCCATGCTCGAACAACTCGAGGACAGCGAAGTCGACGCCATGCTGGCGCTGAACATCAGCGCGCCGATCTGCCTGACCAAACTGTTGCTGCCGCTGCTCAAGCAGGCCGACAGCGCCATGGTGGTGAATGTCGGGTCGACCTACGGCTCGATCGGCTACCCAGGCTACGCCAGTTATTGCGCCAGCAAGTTCGCCCTGCGCGGGTTCTCCGAAGCCCTGCGCCGGGAGTTGGCGGATACCCGTGTCGGCGTGCTCTACGTGGCGCCCCGGGCTACGCGCACGTCGATGAACAGCGCGGCGGCCCAAGCCCTCAATCAGGCGCTCAAAGCCAACGTCGATGACCCGCACGCCGTAGCGTCGGCGGTCATCCAGGCCATCACCGGCGACCGTCGCGAGCTGTATCTGGGCTGGCCCGAGCGCTTTTTCGTCGGCCTCAACAGCCTGCTGCCCAACCTGGTGGACCGTGGCCTGCGCAAGCAACTGCCACTGGTTCGCCGCCTGAGCCATAAACCCGAGAACGAGCACCTCAAACCATGAAAAAAATCCTGATCTGTTTGCTGTTCGGCGCCCTGGCTCAAAGCGCCTGGGCTTTGGACGCCGCCGACCAGCAACGTCTCACAGGCATCCAGCAAAGCTGGGCGCATATCCAATATGACGTGCCTGAAGGGCAGCGTGCCGAGGCTTTTGAACAACTCGCCGCCCAGGCATCGGCGTTCAAGCAACAACGTCAATCCGTGGCCGAGGCATGGATCTGGTCGGGCATTGTCAAAAGCAGTTGGGCAGGGGCCGCAGGCGGAATCGGTGCGCTGGGCAAGGTCAAGGACGCCAAGGCCGACCTGGAGCAGGCCCTGGCCCTGGATCCCAAAGCCTTGCAAGGGTCGGCCTACACCAGTCTCGGCGCACTCTATGACCGGGTTCCCGGTTGGCCCTTGGGGTTTGGCGACTCGGACAAGGCCGAGCAATTACTCCAGCAGGCGCTGCAACTGAACCCTAACGGCATTGACAGCCTGTACTTCTGGGGCGATCACCTCTACCGTCAGAAGCGCTACGCTGAGGCCCGGGTTGCCCTGCACAAAGCCTTGCAGGCAGCGCCGCGGCCCGGCCGGGAAACCGCCGACGCGGGACGTCGCAAAGAGATCGAAGCGTTGCTGGTGGATGTGAACAAAAAACTGGGCTGAGGGAGAGTGCGTGCGCTTATTACTGATCGAGGATGACGTGGCCCTGGGCGAAGGCATCCATCAGGCCCTGAGCCGCGAAGGCTATACCGTTGACTGGTTGAAGGACGGAAGCAGCGCCTTGCACGCACTGCTCAGTGAAACCTTTGACCTGGCCGTGCTTGACCTGGGCCTGCCACGGATGGACGGCCTGCAGGTGTTGCGTCGCTTGCGTGACAGCGGTTCCAACCTGCCGGTGCTGATTCTCACCGCCCGGGACGCGACTGAAGATCGCATTGCCGGGCTCGATGCCGGGGCTGACGACTACCTGATCAAGCCCTTTGATCTGGCGGAACTCAAGGCCCGGTTGCGGGCCTTGTTGCGCCGCAGCGCCGGTCGGGCCCAGGCACTGATCGAGCATGCCGGCATCAGCCTCAACCCGGGGACCCAGCAGGTCAGCTATCAGGGCAACCCGGTGGCGTTGACGCCCAAGGAGTATCAGTTGCTCCATGAGTTGCTGTCGCCGCCGGGCCGGGTCATGACGCGCGATCACCTGATGCAATTGCTTTACGGCTGGAATGAGGAGGCTGAGAGCAACACCCTGGAAGTGCATATCCACCACCTGCGCAAGAAATTTTCCACCGACCTGATCCGTACCATTCGGGGCGTCGGGTATCTGGTGGAGGAGCGCCGATGACTTCGATTCGGCGTCGTACCCTCACACTGATCCTGGGGCTTTTATTCGTTGGTCTGCTGATCATCACCGTATTCAATCTGCATGACAGCAACCACGAAATCGCGGAAGTCTACGATGCCCAATTGGCCCAGAATGCGCGGCTATTGCAGGGTGTCATGCGCATGCCCATGGCCAGCACGGAACATGCGCAGTTGTATCAGGCATTCAATTCGGCATTGGCGTCGGCGGTTCCCAAAGTCGATGGTCATCCCTATGAAAGCAAGATCGCCTTTCAGGTCTGGGATTCAAAAGGAGCGTTGCTGGTTCACACCTCCAGTGCACCGACGTTCACCTCACCGCCGATTGCTCCTGGCTTCAGCGACGTGATAGACCAAAAGGAGCGTATATGGCGGGCGTTCGTACTGGATGACACACAGTACGGCCTGAAAATCTGGGTGGGAGAGCGTGATGATGTGCGGGCCGATCTGGTCGATCGAATTGTCCGTCACACGGTGGTGCCCAATCTGATCGGCAGCCTGGTGCTTGCCGCTGTGATCTGGTTGGCCATCGGCTGGGGGCTCAAGCCGCTGGTCGACATGGCGGCCAAGTTGCGTGCGCGGCACCCGGGTTCACTGGAACCCCTGCAACTGGTGCCGCTGCCTAGCGAACTTGAGCCCATGCAAGCGGCCCTCAATCGGGTGCTGGCGCAGATTCAGGAGTTGATGGGCCGTGAGCGGCGTTTTATCGCCGACGCCGCCCATGAAATGCGCACCCCCCTGGCGGTGCTCAGGGTTCATGCGCAGAACCTGATGGAGGCAGGGAATGAGCAGAGCCGTCGTGAGTCCTTGCAACACCTGATTGTCGGGGTGGATCGCACCACGCGCCTGGTCAATCAATTGCTCACCATGGCCCGCCTTGAACCGCAATCTGGCGTGCCTGCACCCGGCGTTATCGATCTGCCCGCCACGGTGCGTGAAAGTCTGGGGCAAATGACTCCCTGGCTGTTGAGTAAAGGACTTGAACTGGTCCTGGACGTCAGTGATGACATCGGCCCGGTGAGGATTGATCCGGTGTCCATCGATATTGCCTTGAACAACCTGGTGACCAATGCGGCCAACTTTTCTCCCGCCAATGGCTTGATCACGGTGCGGCTGGCCCGGCAGGGCGATCATTACGAGCTGGCGGTCGAGGATCAGGGGCCAGGCATCGACGAGGCCGAACGGGACCGGCTTTTCGAGCGCTTCTACAGCCGCGGGAACGATCAGGGGGCCGGGTTGGGCTTGACGATCGTGCAGACCATCGCCAAGCGGCTGGGCGGGCAGGTCCGGTTGGAGAATCGCCCCGAGGGAGGTTTGCGCGCCACGTTGCAGATGGGCCGCCTTTAACTTTGCTCTTCGCGGGCGGGTAGCGTTTGGGCGTCGGATGGATCGGCGAAAAAAACTGCGATTTCGCTGACCGTGCTGCGGGCCGTGCGTGTTACGCCAATCAGCGTAGCGGAGGCCGCACCGGTCCATTCACCATAGCCGACCAGCCATAGCCTGGGTTCTTGAATCGAATGAGTCCCGTCAACGTCCACGCGTCCTTGCGGGTTGAGCACACCCAGTGGCTCCAGATGCTGCAGGGCGGGACGGAAGCCGGTGCACCAGATCACCGACTACCTCAAGCAGTACGAACAGCGCTATCAGTTCCCCTGCCGCCCACGCAGGATGGCTATCCATCACGCGACCCTGACCACGTCATATTGACTGGCAGGCGAGTGCGTCATGCCGGTGCTCTCCAATTGAGGTGAAAAAACAAGCCAGTGTAAGGGCTGCCAGTACCGTCATTTGCAGGCGCGGCAGCATCCGTCTCAGCAGCGTTTGCAGGTCTTGATGCCCAGGAGGGTATAGACCGGGCAGAAACGGAAAATCCCCGTGGCCAGCGGCACCAGGCCGATCCAGCCCCACAAGCCGATCACACCGCTCAGGCTCAGCGCAATGAGGACAAGTCCCGCGGCAATACGCAAACTGCGGTCGATGGTTCCGATGTTGGCTTTCATGACGATCTCCCGATCAGTGAGTGCGCCGGTTCTCCAGCGCGGTGAACAACAACATGCCGGCCAGCATGGCCAACACGAATACGATGACTTGCCAGTGCCCGGTGAGCAGGATCGCTACAGCGGGTCCGGGGCAGATACCGGCTATTCCCCAACCGATGCCAAACAGCAGGCTGCCGCCGATCAGTCGCGGGTCCAGCTCACGCTTGAGCGGTAATTGCATCGGGTTTCCCAGTATCGAGCGGGTCTGGCGGCGGGCCCAGGTCAGCGGGCCGATCGCAACAGCAATCGCGCCGAGCATCACCAGCGCCAGGGAGGGGTCCCAGGTGCCGCTCACATCCAGGAACGCCAGGACTTTGCTCGGATTGGCCATGCCCGCCAGGAGCAGACCGAGGCCGAACACCAGACCGGCCATGAATGCAGTCAGTTTGAGCATGTTCAGATCCCCAGCACATGACGCAGGACAAAGACCGTGGCGAAACCGCTGAACATGAAGCACGCCGTGGCGACGATCGAGCGCGGGGAAAGGCGCGATATACCGCACACGCCGTGGCCGCTGGTACAGCCCGACCCGTAGCGGGTGCCGATGCCCACCAACAGACCGGCGACGGTAAGGCCGCTCCAGCCGCTCTGAAACTCAATCTGCGGCAACGCGGTGAACAGGCCCCATACCAGCGGTGCGACGAGCAGCCCCAGCAGAAACAGGGCCTTCTCGCTGACCCCCTCGCTACCACGCTGCAGCAGGCTGCCGAGCAACCCGCTGATGCCGGCGATACGTCCATTGGCGACCACAAAAAGGCTGGCAGCCACACCAATCAATGCACCGCCGGCAAGGGACGACCAGGGCGTGAAGTTGAGCCAGTCGATGTTCATGCGATTTCTCCGATGCAAACCACGTTGATACTCCACCAGGCGCTTAAACCAAGGCCTTTACCACCAATGCCACGGCCACCAGCGCAGCCAGAATGGCAAAACCTTTTTGCAGACTGGGCTCCGGCAGCCTGGCGGCGAGCAAACGCCCGCCGGTCATTCCCAACAATGCGCCAAGGGTGAAAGGCGCGGCAATCGCCCATTGCAAGTGTCCCGCTGCCGAACTTGCCACCACACCGGAAATTGAAACCAGGGCAATGACCGTCAGCGACGTGGCGAGCACCGACTGGGTGGTCAGATTGGTGTAGCGCTGCAGCGCCGGGACCATGACAAAACCGCCGCCCACACCCAGCAAGCCGGACAGCGCGCCGGCGAGCATGCCGGAGAGCGCCAGCGCCCATGCACAAGGTGCGGTCCAATGGAGCTTGCCGCGGTTTTCGTCCAGTACGCAGGGCGGGGGGTTGCGCGTCGACGTCGCGTTGGCATCGACGCGCGAGGGTAATGACTTTTGAAAGGCGCGGAAGGCCACGTACAGCAATAGGAGGGCAAACAGGATCGTCAAGGGCCGGTTGGGCGTGCGCTGAGCCAGCCAGATCCCCAGTGGAGAGCAGATGATGCCCGCGCCTGCGGTCAGCAGTGCAGCCTTATAGCGTACGGTGCCGTTTCTAAGGCCCATCACCGCGCCCAGGGACGCGGCCAAACCCACCGCCAGCAAGCCGATGGGCCCGGCTTCGGCCATGCCCAGGCCCGCCCCGAAGACCAGCAGGGGAACCGCCAGTATGCCCCCGCCAGCGCCGGTCAGCGCCAGAATCACACCCACGGTGAGGCCGAGCAGCAAGATGATGATCATCCCTCTCTCCTTGCCTTGAGGTCCGGTTTCATTGATCTGCCAACTCCGGTTTTGCCAGCCACTCACGCCCGCGGAGCATGCCCTTCCAATACAACGGAGGGAGAATCCGTTCCTTGAGCAGCCACGCCAGTCTCGACGGCCGGGTCCCGTCAATCAGCCAGGATGGGAAGCTGGGGGCGACGGTGCCGCCATAGGTGAACTCCGCCAGGACGATCTTGCCCCGCTCGACTGTCAGCGGGCAGGAGCCGTAACCGTCGTAGTGGGCGTTGCCCTTGGCTTTGCCCATGGCCGCCAGCACGTTATGGGCGACCACCGGCGCCTGCTTGCGAGCGGCCGCGGCGGTCTTGGCGTTGCTGGAGTTGGTGGCGTCGCCCAGTGCGTGAATATTCGCCCAGGTTTTATGGCGCAGCGTGCTGGGGTCGACATCAATCCAGCCAGCCGCATCGGCGAGGGGGCTGACGCGGATAAAGTCCGGCGCAATCTGTGGGGGCACCACATGTAGCAGGTCGAAGTCACGGGTGACAAGCTGGTGCGTGCCATCGGGCTTGACGCAACTGAAGGTGGCGGTTTGCGCGGCCCCGTCAACGCGGGTCAGCGTGCTGCCGAAGTTCAGGTCGATGCCATAGGCGCGGATGTACTCCATCAGGGCCGGCACGTAGTCGGGCACCCCGAACAGCACGGCACCGGCACTGCAGAAATCGATCTTGATGTTGCCCAGTACCCCTTCACGCCGCCAGTGGTCGGCCGAGAGGTACATGGCTTTTTGCGGCGCGCCGGCACATTTGATCGGCATGGGCGGTTGCGTGAAGATCGCCCGGCCATCGCGCAGTTGCTGCACGTACGCCCAGGTGTAGGGGGCCAGGTGATACAGGTAGTTTGATGTGACGCCGTTGCGACCCAATGTCTGCGGCAGGCCTTCAATGGCATTCCAGTTGAGTTTGAGGCCGGGGCACACGATCAACTGTGCGTACCTGACGACCCTGCAGCCATCGAGAATGACCGCGTTTCTCTCGGGTTCAAAAGCGGCCACGGCGGCTTTGATCCAGTGCACGCCGCGCGGAATGGTCGAGCCCATCGTGTGGGCGGTCCGGGGGGCGTCGAAGACACCGCAACCGACCAACGTCCAGCCTGGCTGGTAATAATGCACATCTGCCGGGTCAATGATGGCGATGTCGAGCCCCGGTTCCCTGGCCAATAAACTCGATGCCGCCGCAATGCCCGCTGCGCCGCCGCCGATAATGACCACCGCATGCTCGGCCTCGGCCACTTCGACCGGGGTCAGCCCTTTGTTCGCAATCCGGCGGATAACGCCTTTCATGTCAAACCCGGCATCCTTGGCCGCTTCGACGATCTGCGGCAGCGGCAGCAGGCTCGCTTGTGACAGCGCCCACAGAGTGGTCGAGCGCATGCCGGAGCGGCAATACGCCAACACCGGTTTTGGCAGTGATTCAAATAGCTGGCCGAAGGCAACGGCTTGTTCGTCGGTGACCTTGCCCGATTCTGCGGGAAGGTAGTGAGCCTCAATGCCCAGCGCTTCAGCCGCGCGCTTGATTTCGGCAAACAAGGGTTGATCGCTGCCTTCACCGTCCGGGCGATTACACACGATGGCGCGAAAGCCGGTGTTTTTCAGTTCCGTCAATTGATGAGGGAAAATCTGCTCTGATACCGCTAAGCCTGACGCAAGGTGGCGGATGTCCATGGTGGTCTCCGTGATGGGATGTTCTTATAGGGGGAGGGGACGTCAGAGCATGTTGAGCGGGATCTTCAGATAGCGTGTGCCGTTCGATTCCGGCTCAGGCAAGTGTCCGGCTCGCATGTTGACCTGAACCGAGGGCAGGATCAGCGTGGGCATTTCCAGCGTGCTGTCACGCTGGGTGCGCATGGCCACGAACGCTTCTTCACTGATGCCATTACGCACATGAATGTTGTCGGCGCGCTGCTCGGCCACGGTACTGGCGAACAGCACCTCGCGGCCGTCGGGCTGGTAGTCGTGGCACATGTACAGCACCGTATCGGCCGGCAGGCTCAACACCTTGTTGATGGACCGGAACAAGGTGCGGGCATCGCCGCCTGGAAAATCACAGCGCGCAGTACCGTAGTCGGGCATGAACAGGGTGTCGCCGACGAATGCCGCCGTTTGCCGGGAGTCGCTGACGACATACGTCATGCACGCGGGTGTATGGCCGGGCGTATGCAGCGCGCGGCACTCCAGCGAGCCGATAGAGAACGGGTATTCATTGACGAACAGATGATCGAACTGACTGCCATCCTGGGCCATCTCGTCACCGGTATTGAACAACGTGCCAAAGGTTTGCTGCACAGTGGTGATCCGACTGCCGATGCCGATCTTGCCTCCCAGCTGTTCCTTCAGGTACGGCGCTGCCGTGAGGTGGTCGGCGTGGACATGGGTTTCAAGAATCCATTGAACCTTGGCGTCCAGCTCGGCCACCCGGGCGATCAACGTGTCGGCAGACGACGTCGTGGTATGGCCGGATTTGTGATCGTAATCCAGTACGCTGTCCACGAGTGCGCAGTGGCGGGTCGCCTGATCGAGCACGATATAACTGACAGTATGGGTATCGGGATCGAAAAATCCTTCGACGTGCAATGTAGCGGACATGATCGGTCTCCTTGGTCTTGTTGCCGACAGGTTTAACCTGAAGTAGCAATAAGTTTGCCATGGGCCGATTGAGGCAGGATTTTCAGCTATCTAATTGAATTTGCTGTGTTTATTTTTGTAGGTTGGATGCGGCATTTTCACGCAGACGAATAAACAACTGCCATTGGCAGTGTTTGTTGGCATAGTGGCAGTGTCACTCGCGTGCGGATGAACCTACAGGAACCCCAATGAGCACTCTCCTGCCGACCCCGAACAATTTGATCCCTCCACCGGATCAGGTGCAGTCACTGGTTTCGTTTCTCGAGCACGAGCCGCATCCGATGATCGTGCTGGACCCGGACTACAACATCCTGGCGGCGAACACCGCTTATCGGCGCCAGTTCGGCAGTGCCGATAAGCCCTTTATCGGCCATAAGTGCTATCGGGTTTCCCATCATTACGATGTGCCTTGCGATCAGGCAGGGGAGAACTGCCCGATGAAGAAGGCCAGGGAAATGCGCGGCCCGGATCGGGTCCTGCACATTCACCACACCCCTCGCGGGCCTGAGCATGTCGACGTGGAACTGCGCCCGATCCTCAATGAATACGGCGATATCACCGCTTATGTAGAGCGTCTGACGCTGGTTCGCAGTGCATCGGCGCGGCCCAGCAATGAGGGCCTGGTGGGCAGTTCTCCTGCATTCAACCGCGCGCTGTCGGAACTGCAACGGGTCGCGCCGTCCATGTTGCCTGTTCTGCTGTTGGGCGAGTCCGGGACGGGCAAGGAGCTGTTTGCGCGCGCCGTGCATGAAACCAGTGAGCGGTCCTCGGGGCCTTTCGTGGTGGTGGACTGTTCCGGGTTGACTGAAACGCTATTTGAAAGCGAACTGTTCGGCCATGAGAAAGGCGCGTTCACCGGCGCCACCATGCGCAAGCAGGGCCTGGTGGAGACGGCTCAGGGCGGTACGCTGTTTCTCGATGAAATTGGCGATGTCCCTTTGCCCATGCAGGTAAAACTGCTGCGCTTGATTGAGTCCGGCACTTATCGCCGTGTCGGCAGTGTAGAGACCCAGCACGCGAATTTCAGGTTGGTGGCGGCGACCCACAAACCTTTGGAACAAATGGTGGAGAACGGCGAGTTCCGGCAAGACCTGTATTACCGCATCAGCGTGTTTCCCATCCACTTACCCCCTTTGCGTGATCGGGTGCAAGACATCGGCTTGCTGGTCAATTCGTTTCTGCAACGTTCCGGTACAGGCAAGCGCCGGCTGACCATCGACCCTGACGCCCTGATGCAACTGCAGCGGTATTCCTGGCCGGGCAATATCCGCGAGCTTCGCAATGTGCTGGAAAGAGCCAGCCTGTTCGCCGATGACGGGGTCATTCACAACGTACATTTACCCCAGACCCGAGCGGTAAGTGCGCCCCAGATGTCTGCTCCCGCCCCTTTGGACAGCAGCGCGCTGGCCCAGGTGCTGGCTACTTTTCAAGGTACCCGCAGCGAACTGGCCACGCACCTGGGCATAAGCGAGCGCACTTTATACAGACGGCTCAAAGAACAGGGTCTGGCCTGATCGCCAGTGGGTCCGACGCACGACTGCCAATGACTGCCGCGCTGGCAGTCTGGCAGTGTATTTGCCTGCCAAGGCTCCGTTCGTGTATTTGAAGTTATGAATAACTGTTTGTTTTAAAAGAATAAAAAAAGAATGTGGCCCCTTGGCATGACGTGTGCAAATCACATCGTCATGACTATTTCCGATAAACGACTGCGTCGCCATCTGCTCACAGCAGTACTGATCAAACTGGTCGTACTGACACTACTGTGGTGGCTGTTCATCCGCGATTCACGCGTCAGCGTGGACTCGAACACCATCGGTGAAAGGTTCGGCGTACCCACTTCGGCTCAAGGGGCAAGTAAGTGATCTCAGAACAACTGGTGGATTTGTCACGGCTGCAATTTGCAGCCACTGCGCTTTACCACTTTCTTTTTGTACCGCTCACCGTCGGCATGGTGTGGCTGCTGGTCATCATGGAAAGCGTCTACGTGATGACCGGCAATGTCATCTGGAAAGACATGACGCGCTTCTGGGGCAAGTTGTTCGGCATCAACTTCGCCTTGGGCGTGACCACGGGTATCACTCTGGAGTTTCAGTTTGGTACCAACTGGGCTTACTACTCACATTACGTCGGTGACATCTTCGGTGCACCGCTGGCCATCGAGGGACTGATGGCGTTCTTCCTTGAATCGACCATGATCGGGTTGTTCTTTTTTGGCTGGGACCGCCTGAAGAAACAGCATCACTTGCTGGTCACGCTGCTGATGGCGATTGGCACGAACCTGTCGGCGCTGTGGATCCTGATCGCCAATGGGTGGATGCAGAACCCGGTAGGTTCGGAGTTCAGTTACATCACCATGCGCATGGAAATGGTCGATTTCTGGGCGGTGGTTTTCAATCCCGTCGCGCAAGCCAAGTTCGTGCACACCGTGTCGGCGGGTTACGTCACCGGTTCGATGTTCGTGCTCTCGATTTCAAGTTGGTATTTGCTGAAAAATCGTGATGTCGAGTTTGCCAGACGTAGCTTTCGGGTCGCGGCGGCTTTCGGTCTGGCGTCAGTGCTGAGTGTGATCGTGCTGGGGGATGAGTCCGGCTACACGGTGGGCGAAGCGCAGCAAACCAAGCTGGCCGCGATGGAGGCGATGTGGGAAACCAAACCGGCGCCCGCAGGCCTGACGCTGGTGGCCAGCATCAACGAAGCCGAGTCCAGGAATAACTGGGAGGTTGACGTTCCATGGCTGATGGGCCTGATTGGAACGCGCTCGGTGAGCAAGCAGATTCCAGGGATCAATGAGATCAAGGAAAAGAACCGGGCTCGAATCCTGCGGGGTATTCCCGCCGTCAACGCGCTTGAAGCACTCAGAGCCAATCGCGGCGACATGGCGGCACGCCAGGCGTTTGAAGAATACAAAGCTGATCTGGGTTTCGGCCTGTTGCTTAAAAAGTATGTCGAGGACGTCAATCAGGCCACCCCGGCCATTATCGAAAAGGCCGTAAACGATACTGTGCCGCGTGTGACACCCATGTTTTGGGCATTCCGGATCATGGTAGGCCTTGGTTTCGCCATGCTGATGCTCTTCGCACTTGCATTCTGGAGCACCTTGAAATCGACCTGTACGCGCAGTCCCTGGCTGCTCCGTTGGGCGCTGTTCATGCTGCCTGCTCCGTGGATCGCCTGTGAACTGGGCTGGTTCGTTGCCGAATATGGCCGCCAGCCCTGGACCATCTACGGCGTACTGCCGACCCACATGAGCGTATCGACCCTCAGCGTCAACAACCTGTATGGCTCGCTGGCGGGGTTCGTCATTTTTTATACCGTGCTGCTGGTGGTGGAAATGTTCCTGATGATCAAGTTCGCCCGCCAGGGGCCTGGCAGCCTCGGTACAGGCCGTTATGTTCACGACGCCCACCTGAAGGAGCTTCAACATGCTTGATTACTTCACCTTGAAAATCATCTGGTGGGCATTGGTCGGCGTCCTGCTGATCGGCTTCGCCATCATGGATGGTCATGACATGGGCGTTGGCACGCTGCTGCCCTTTGTTGGCCGCAACGACATGGAACGGCGGGTTGTTATAAACACGGTCGGGCCGCATTGGGACGGAAACCAGGTCTGGTTCATCACCGCCGGTGGCGCACTGTTCGCGGCGTGGCCCGTGGTTTACGCCACAGCGTTCAGCGGATTCTACTGGGCGATGATCCTGGTGCTCTGGGCGTTGTTCTTCCGCCCGGTGGGTTTTGACTATCGCAGCAAGATCCACAACGCCCGCTGGCGCAGCACCTGGGATTGGGGACTTTTTGTCGGCGGGGCAGTGCCTCCTCTGGTGTTCGGCATTGCGTTTGGCAATTTGCTTCAGGGTGTACCGTTCCATTTCAATGAGTACCTGGTGTCCACGTATACCGGCAGCTTCTGGCAACTGCTGAATCCGTTCGCACTTCTTACCGGCGTGGTGAGTAGCGCGATGATCACCCTGCAGGGCGGCGCTTATCTGGCACATCGTACCGAAGGCGTTATCCAGTCCCGGGCCATCAAAGGCGCAGTAGGCGCGGCGATCCTATTGCTGTGCTCATTCATCCTGGCCGGTATCTGGCTGCAATGGATTGATGGCTATCGCATTACCTCGCTCGTCGATACTGCCGGGCTGCCTGACATCCTCAGCAAGACCGTGGTACGCGAACCTGGAGCCTGGATGGCTAACTATGGCCATTACCCTTTGCTGTGGCTGCTTCCCGCGCTTGGCCTGGCCGGTGCAGTCGGTGCGGCGATGTTACTGCTCAGGCGTCGCACCCTTTCAGCCTTTGTCGCGTCATCGCTTGCCCTGACCGGTGTCATCTGCACGGCGGGCGTGTCGATGTTTCCGTTCATCATGCCGTCATCAACGATGCCTGCGGCCAGCCTCACCGTGTGGGACAGCGTCGCCAGTCATTTAAGCCTGGCCATCATGTTCTGGGCGACGTTGATCTTCATGCCGATGATTGTGATTTATACCTCATGGGCCTATCGCGTCATGCGCGGCAAGGTCACCGTCGCACAGATCAAAGCCAACGAACATTCAGCCTACTAGTGCCGGCAAAGGAGTAAACGATATGTGGTATTTCGCCTGGATGCTGGGAGTCGGCTTTGCATTGCTGCTGGCAATACTGAATGCAATGTGGGGTGAGAACGAAGCAGGTCGAGCCTCGAGTGATCGTGACGAGGCCCAGCCATGACGCCGAATGTTGCTAACGCCCAGCCATCCTCACAGCTTCATGTGCTGAGCCTGACCATTGCGGTGGCGATCATGCTCGCCTGTTCGCTCTATCCCCCTTTGATGGCGGCGCCCGATGGGAAAGCTGACCATGCCCTGGCAACGGCCTTGTTCGCGGCCATGAGCGTGGCTTTTGTGAGGGGCGTGGGTTTTATCCCGCGCAGGCTCATCTGGCGATGGCTGTTCTCAGGCTGGACCTGCTTCGCGGTGCTGGTGCTCGCCGGCTGGTTAAAGTGGCTGCATTGAGGCTGACAACATGACTGAACATTTGAATAACCCGACCACGAACCCCGCGAGCACCTACCTCCAGTTAGGCGGTGAGGCAGGGGTCTATCAACTGGTTGAGCGCTTTTACGAGTTGATGGAGACGCTATCTGAGGCGCAAGTGGTGCGTCGCATGCATCCACCGAGCCTCGCTGGCAGTGCCGACAGTCTGTTCAAGTTTCTCAGTGGCTGGTTTGGCGGTCCGCCGCTGTTCCAGCAGGAGCGCGGACACCCGCGTTTGCGCATGCGACACGCTCCTTTTGCTGTCAGTGTCGTCGAGCGTGATGAATGGATGCTGTGCATGCGCCGGGCAATTAACGAGCAGGTGAGTGATCCGACGCTAAACAGCAAGTTGCAACGCATGTTTTCGGAAATGGCTGATCACATGATCAATACCGACGGGCGCAGTGTGGATATGGGCTCACCCGCGTAGTGCTTGCCAGCGCTGCCTGATGTCTCAATGCGCTTTTACCCGTGGAAATCTTCACGTCCTTCAACAGGGGTTCTGAAAATATCATGATGAAAACGGCACATGATCTAGTCACTGACGCTAAAGCACTGATAGAGGAAATCACCCTTGATCAGGCCGATCAGGCTATCCGGGAGGCGGATGTATTGATCGATGTGCGTGAGGCGGATGAGTATGCCGCCGGTCACCTCATCGGTGCGATACATGTATCGCGCGGCATGTTGGAATTTAAGCTGACTGCCGACACCGCGCTTGATTCGCGGGAACTTCAAGTTGTTCTGTATTGCAAGACCAGTGGCCGTGCAGCGCTGGCGGCGGCATCAATGAAGGGGATGGGCTACCTGCATGTAAAATCGATCCTCGGTGGGTTTGATGCCTGGGTCAGCGCCGGAAAACCGATAACAGGTCCGCACCTGCCCACCTTCGATTGATTCAGGCATCCCTGTACCGTCCGCGCTATGACAGGTTGAACAGGCAATGGCGGCGGGATTGCCCCCGCCCTGGGTGAAGGTCTTTTGCGCGTCCGCTGCATAAGCGGAGGTTGCCAGCGCACCGGATAAAGCAAGGACTGATCCCCATCGCGACATACCCATCGTTCTGCCTCGCAGACGTTATGGGGGGCAGGCCCCCTGGTGCGCCATCAACTGCAACTCACCCTCGGTTATTTGACCAAGGTAATCGGGATACTGGACAGCTGGATGACTTTGGCCGCGACAGAGCCCAGGAAGATGCCTTCGAGAAAACCACTGCCGTGCGAACCCAGGATGATGCTGTCGCACCCCAGGGATTTGGAGCACGCCACGATTCTGGTGGCCGCGTCGCCGTGCAACGTATGGAAGGTGAAGGCGATGCCTTGCTGCTTCAGAAGCGCGATTGCCTTTTGCGCATCTTCGGCACTCTTGCCGTCGTAGTAATCGTCAAGTTCATCCTTGCTCATGGTTTGCGCGATGCGAGTGGGTAAAAATGACTGAACATTCACCAGATGTACCTCCACGCTGCCTCCCAATAGTCCGCCGTTCTGGATCAGCCCAATGAGGTAATGCACTACACGTTCGGAGTGCTCTGAACCATCGACTGCGACCAATACTTTATGCATTTTGCGTATCCTCTTTCAGTGTCATGACTTCGGGCGCTGTCCCACTAGGAGCGTAGCGCTCCTGGGGTCGGTCAACCGTAGCCGAATCTGTTTTTCCGTTTCGATGATTGCAAAGAGCGCGACGCCCACAGCGATAATCAATAGCCCATCCATAAAGGGAATCGCTTGCGTGGCAAACACCCTTTGCAGGGGAGGCGCGTAGGTGATGGCGAACTGGGCGAAGGTTACCACTGCGACGGTCAGCCACACGACTTTTGTACCTCTGACGGCCTTCCAGGTGAGTGACGTGCCGTAAAGATTGCGTATGAAGAACAGGTGGAATATTTCCATCACCACCAGCGTGTTGACGGCGATCGTGCGGGCCAACTCCACCGGGTAACCCCGATCCAGTGCGTAGGTAAAAATGCCGTAGACGCCGCAAAGAAACAGGATCGAAACCAGCACCATGTGCCAGATCAAGGCGCCGCTTATCAACGGCTCGTGCCTTGAGCGCGGCGGCCGGCGCATGGTGTTTTCTTCGGTCGGTTCGAACGCCAGGGCGATCCCCAGCGTGATCGCGGTAATCAGGTTGATCCACAAGATCTGGATCGGTGTTACCGGCAGGGTGAAGCCAAACAGCAGCGCGACAATAATGGTCATGGTTTCGCCCGCGTTGGTGGGCAACGTCCAGCTCAACACCTTCTTGATGTTGTCGTAGACCGTCCGGCCTTCACGCACCGCAGCCACGATAGAGGCAAAGTTATCATCGGCCAGCACCAGGTCTGCCGCCTCTTTTGCCGCTTCACTGCCTTTGTCACCCATGGCGATGCCGGCGTCGGCGCGTTTGAGCGCGGGCGCATCGTTGACGCCATCGCCGGTCATGGCCACGGTCATGCCATTGGATTGCAGCAACATCACCAGCCGCAGCTTATGTTCGGGGCTGGTGCGGGCGAAGATGTTCACGTCCTTGAGCGCTTCTTTGAGCGTGGCGTCGTTCATCGCGTCCAGGTCGACGCCGGTCAGCACCTTGTCGGGATTTTGCAGACCGATTTGCGCGCCGATGGCGGCGGCGGTGCCGAAGTGATCGCCGGTGATCATCTTGACTGCGATACCGGCCGCCTGGCATTGCTGGACCGCCTGGATCGTTTCAGGGCGAGGCGGGTCAATCATGCCCGTCATGCCAAGCAGGGTCAGCGAACCCTGCACGTCGCCAAACTCCAGCACGGTGTGCTCGGACGGCACAGGCCGGCTGGCAAACGCCAGCACGCGCTGACCTTTGCTGGCAATGGCGTTTGCCTGTTGGTGCCAATAGTCAGCATTGAGCGGCTCTGTGGCGCCGCTGCTGCCACGCTGTTGCGCGCACATGGCCAGGATCTGTTCCGGTGCACCTTTTACATAGATGGAAGCCTGTCGCTCATGGTTGTGGTGCAGCGTCGCCATGAAGCGGTGTTTGGCGTCAAACGGAATCGCGTCGGTGCGGGGCCAGGTGTGTCGCTCTTCTTCACCAGCGATCCCGGCCTTCACGGAAAACGCCAGCAGCGCGCCTTCCATGGGGTCGCCCTCGACCTTCCAGGTGGCTTCGTGCTGTCTCAACACCGCGTCATTGCAGAGCGAGGCGGCACGTCCCAGTTCGGCTAACGTGGGGTGGTTGGAGGTGTCAATCAACTGGTCGGCCAGGTTCATGTTGCCCGACGGTTGATAACCGGCACCGTCGACCGTGAAGGTGAGATCACTGGTGACGACCGAGGCGACCATCATTTCGTTGCGGGTGAGGGTGCCGGTCTTGTCCGTGCAGATGACCGAAACCGAGCCCAGCGTTTCAATGGCGGGCAGGCGACGCACGATAGCGTTGCGCCGGGCCATCGCGCGAACCCCAACCGCCAGGGTAATGGTGAGTACGGCGGGCAGTCCTTCGGGGATGGCAGCGACCGACATGCCCACCACCACCATGAAGATCTCGTTGAATGCGTAATGGCCGACAAAATGACCGTAAACCAGTAACAGCCCCGCAACGAGCAGAATCAGAATCGTCAGCCAACGCGCGAAGACGTTCATTTGCTGGACCAACGGAGTGGTCAGTGTCTCGACTTCTGACAACAGATTGCTGATGCGCCCGATCTCGGCCGCCGTTGCGGTGGCCACGACGACCCCGGTGGCCTGTCCGCAGGTCACCAGGGTGCCACTGAAGGCCATGCAGGCGCGATCACCCAGGGCCGCTCCAAGGCGCACAGGTTCAATGTGTTTTTCGACGGGGGCGGACTCACCGGTGAGGATGGCTTCCTGGATCTGCAGCCTGTTGGCGTGCAGCAGACGCAGGTCCGCAGGGACTTTGTCACCGGCCTCCAGTAACACAATATCGCCCGGAACCAACTCCTCACCTGCAACACTTAAACGTTGGCCGGCACGAATCACGGCTGCATGTGGTGCCAGCATCTGCCGGATCGCGTCCATGGCTTTTTCCGCTTTGCCTTCCTGGACATAACCAATCACGGCGTTGGCCACCACCACCGCCAGAATGACCACCGTATCCCAAAGGTGTTGCAGCAGCGCGGTGATCGCCGCAGAGCCCAGCAGCACATAAATCAGGATGTTGTGAAACTGCAACAGAAACCGCAGCCACG
Organism: Pseudomonas sp. NFACC39-1; assembly: GCF_900110355.1. Lineage (NCBI taxonomy): Bacteria > Pseudomonadati > Pseudomonadota > Gammaproteobacteria > Pseudomonadales > Pseudomonadaceae > Pseudomonas > Pseudomonas sp. NFACC39-1. The sequence continues at coordinate 456,565 of NZ_FODL01000003.1, forward strand.
CCGGTCGTCGGGCCGATTCCGGCAAGCGATTGAGGCCTGTGCGCGCGAGCCGGGCTTGAACTTCGGCGTCGTTGAGCCCGGTGTGTTCATTGACCTCAAGCCGCTTGAGCACCTGCTGCGCAGGTAACGTGTACCAAGCCTCGGCATCCACGGGAGTCGGATTTTGCTCGGTCGATGCGTTGCTCGGTCGGTTCATCCGTCCATTTTCCCTGTGCTCGTTCCTGTCAATCCATCTTCTGCGGTGCAATCACCCACAGGCTGCACGGCATCTTGTACATCAGCCCTTCCACGGTGCTGCCGATCAGCTTGTCCAGGCCCGAGTAACGCACGCGCCCCATGACAATGACATCAATGTCATGGGATGCAGCGTAGCTGGCCAGCACCTTGGCCGGGTCGCCCATGATCATGCGCCGTTGTTCCGGCGCGATGCCGTTGCGCTCGGCCAGCGCATCGAAGGCTTCGCCCTGGGATTCGTAAAGCTGCCGGGCCAGGGTCGAGGAGAAGAACATCGAGCCACTGCCGAACCCGTATTCGGAGGCGGTGATGGACGACAGGTCATAGGCGTAGATGACTTCCAGGCTCGCGTCGCAGGAGGAGGCCAGTTTGTTGGCTTCGCTCAGGATCCGGTCGTTGAGGCCTTCGTAGCGCCCATCGAGATGGAACGGGTCAATGGCAGCGAGAATCTTGCGCGGCCGGGCATGAATGACTTTGTTGACGAAGTGCAGCGGTACGTCACTTTCGCGCAGAAGATGTACATCCAGCGGCGTGAACATCAGGCGCGAGAACCAGGATTCATGCTCCACCGTCTTGATCAGCGCATCCATCGGCTGCTCTTTGAGGTGGATCAGGATTTCCTGCAATGGCCGCTCGACCCACGTCACTTCGGTCGTGACTTCGATGCCGAGCTTGCGCAGTGGCCTGGCCTGCTCTTCCAGCCAGTGGCGATGGCGTTCAACGTAACCCAGGCGCATCTGCTCCAGTGCCTGTTCATTGACCAGGTTGGCGGTGGCCAGGCCTTCGAGGTAGTCGAAGGCCACGATATGCAGCGCGGCGCCTTCGGCCTTGGCCAGCGCCGCGGCCCGGTCGAAGGCCGGGCTGTGTTCCATCAGCGGCGAGACGACCAGCATCAAACGTGATTGCGTGGACATGACAAACCTCCCGAGCATTGGCGTGTTGGCACCGGGCGACTGTTCGCGCGGCGTGATATCAGGCTTTGATCATGATCGCATCGGGCGCCGGCAAGTTGATTTGCATCAAACCCACGCCAGAAGCGTGGTATCAATGCGCACGGCGCCGGGCAATAGCGCTATGTTTGATCATGAATCCGGCCAGGGACTACCCTGGACCCAGGTATAACCGCAACCCTCAGTATAGAACCGCCGCCATGACCGAGACCCTGGGCTTTGCCAATGCCGCCGCCGCGCTTGGAATCGGCCTGTTGATCGGGTTAGAGCGCGAGCGACGCAAAGGCGAGGGCGCCAGACGCGATTTTGCCGGTCTGCGGACCTTTGCCATTACTTCATTGCTGGGGTATGTCACGGCGCAGGCTGGCGGAGTCTTGTTGCTGGGGTTCGTGGCGCTTGCGCTGGGGGCCTTGGTGACGGTGGCCTATTGGAAAAACCTCGACCAGGACCCCGGTATCACCAGCGAAGTGGCGTTATTCGCGGCGCTGGCGTTGGGGGCGCTCTGCATGACCGCCCCGGCCCTTGCGATCGCGATTGGGGTGGTGATGGCCGGTCTGCTCGCCAGCCGCCAGGCGCTGCACCACTTTGCCCGCAATCAATTGACCGCAGCCGAAATGCGTGACGGGCTAGTGTTGTTGATCGCCGCGCTGGTGGTGCTGCCGCTGGTGCCGGATCGTTTCCTCGGGCCTTACGATGCGATCAACCTGCGCACCATCTGTATGTTGACGGTCATGTTGATGGCTGTGGGCGCGCTGGGGCATGTTGCGGTGCGGACCCTCGGCACTCGCTACGGTTACGCCCTCAGCGCGGTTGCCTCGGGTTTCGCCTCGGCCACGCTGACCGTCGCGACCATGGGTAACATCGCCGCGAAAGAGCCGGCCAATCTCAAGGTGCTGAGCGCCGCTGCCGTGCTATCCAATCTGGCGACAGTGGCGCAAATGGGGCTGATCCTCGGTGCCGTCGAACCGGCCCTGTTACTCTGGATGTGGGGCCCGCTGCTCTGCGGCCTGCTGACAACATTGATCTACGCCGGGGTGCTGATGTTTCCGCGCCCGAGGGCTCGGGCGGATGAACCCATCAAGCGAGGCGGGGCCTTCAACCTCAAACTGGCCTTGACGGTAGTCCTGGCGATGGCCGGTATCACGGTCCTGTCGTCGGCGATGCTTGCCGAGTTCGGGCAAGCCGGCGTAACCGTCACCGCGATGTTCAGCGGGCTGGTTGACGCGCATGCCTCGATTGCTTCCGTTGCCTCCTTGGCGAAGTCCGGGATGTTGCCCCTGGAGGGCATCGCCGTACCGGTCCTGGTGGCGATGAGCAGCAACTCCCTGAGTAAATGCGCAGTGGCCTGGCTCAGTGGCGGAAGGCGTTTCGCCGGGTATGTCATTCCTGGCCAAGTGCTGGTGACACTGGCGATGTGGGCCGGTGTTCTGCTCCCGAATCTGTGAGCCTGTGTGGTGGCAGTTTGATGAAGATCAAGTCCCGCCCGCGGCATGCGTTCATTCTGGAACCCTCACTCCCTTAGGTGGCTGCCGCCCCGTGCCGAGGTGTTCCATGTCCCAGACCCAACGTTTGTTGTTATTGGCACCCGATGCCATGACCCGTTCGCCTGCGTTCGACCGCGCCACCGAACTGGCCTTGGCGTTGGATTTACCCCTGCACATCGTCGCCATCGACTATCTGGAGGTGCTGTCGGTGGCCGGTCTTTTTGCGCCAGAGCAGGTCAAGAAGGCCCGCGACGGGTATCTGGAAACGCACCGGCACTGGTTATGGCAACAGGCTGAGCTGGCGCGCCGCCATGGGGTGGAGGCGACGAGCGAGGTGGTCTGGGGCAAAGACGCTTATCAGGCCTTGCAGCAGTACGTCAAAGAGATGCCATTGGCGCTGATCATCAAGGACGCCGAGCCTGAACCGGTGATGAAGCGGATTTTCTTCACGCCCATGGACTGGCGCCTGCTGCGGGACTGCCCGGTGCCGGTGCACCTGGTCACCGATGCGCGTCATCCGCGGCCGCGGCAGGTTCTGGCGATCGTCGATGTGCTGCGCAGCGAGGAGCAGGACCTGGTGTTCAACGATCGGATCGTCGATGCCGCCGTGAAACTGGCTGAACAATGCAACGCCCAGGTTGAGTTGCTGCATGCCTTCGACTGGACGGCGGTGTACGCCGCCGATATGGGCGTGGGCGCGCTGCCGCTGGCCACCGGGCTCTATGAAGCATTGGGGCAGGCGCAGCATGAAGTGTTTGAATCCCTGGCCGAGCGTCACGGCGTCCCGCCGCAGCAGCGTCACTTCATCGAAGGTGCGCCGCTGAGCAGCATCTGCACCTTCGCCACCGATCATCAATGCGACGTCATTGTCATGGGTACGACACAGCATCGAGGTTTGGACAAGCACCTGGGCAGTACCGCCGAGCAGGTGCTGCAACGGGCACCTTGCAGCGTATGGGCAATCAAGCCGGGGGAGTGAAGGCAGAGGCAACGCTGCGCGGGCCCTGGAACGGGTCCCGCGCAATCAGCCACGGCTACAAATAGAGCCGGTGGATGACCTGCCGGGCGTCGTCGGGATCGGTGCGGGTTTCAAATCCCAGACTGTGGGCCAGCTCCCGCATCGGGGCGTTATCGGCGGCGTCGATGGAATACAGCTGGCGGTAGCCGTTCTTGCGGGCGGTCTCTATCAGGTGCTCCATCAGCAACGTCCCCAGCCCAAGATGCTGCCATTGATCGGCGACGGTCACCGCGCATTCACATTCGTCTTCACGGGTGGCGCAATAACGGCTGACGCCGATTTCGATCAACTGACCGTTGTCGTGGGCCAGGGCGATATAGGCCATGCGCGTCTTGCAGTCGATGTCCATCAATTGGTCGAGCATCGCCGCACCGGGTTCATTGATTTGCGCCAGAAAACGCATGTGCCGGGACTCCGGCGACAGACGCTTGATGAAGTCATATTCGCGCTGGCGATCTTCTTCCTTCAATGGCCTGATCAGCACGTGCCGGCCATCTCTGAGCGCCTGGATCCAGTGCTTGCCGCTGATACTGGCGTACATGGCTGCGGCGCGTTCATTGTGGTCTTTGACGTTGAGCATGATGTGTTCCTCCATCGGGTGTGAACCTTCGGCGCGGCAAAGGCCGCGCATTCATCACTGTTCTACGCCGGCGTGGCAGATCGATTCTGATCTGGATCAGTGCTCGCGAATCCACTCGTCGATGATCAATGCCGGGGGAGCAATTTCTGTGGGAGTCAAACCTGTGGGAGCAAGGCTTGCCCGCGATGAACGTTCATGCGGTCCACCTGAAGACCTGGGTGCCTGCATCGCGAGCAAGCTTTGCTCCCACAGGTATGTGCATGCAGTTGATAAAGATCAAGCCGCCCCAGGGGGGACAAGCGCAGGCTGTTGCACAGGCCAGAGAGGGACCGCTGGGAACCTGATGGCGAACAGATCAGTGGAGGTGTGTAATGGAGCAGTACCAACGTTTGCTGTTGATCGTTGAAGCCGACCTGCATCCGTCTGCCGCACTGCGTCGGGCCTGTGCCCTGGCCAGGGTCAGCGGCGCGGTCTTGCACTTGTGCGCATTCGTTCAACCACCGCCGCACACCCATTTGTGGGGCGAAAAAGACGATGAAGCGACGCTTCAGCGCTATATGCACCACTATCGTCGCTGGATGGTGGAGGAAGCGGCGCTGCTCAAAGAGCAAGGGCTGGACGTGACGACACACGTGGTCTGGACCACTCATCCATTGCTGGACATCCTGCGTTACGTCGAACAGTTTCAGCCCGACTTGCTGATCAAGGATGTGACCCTCGAACCGCTGCTCAAGCGTGTTTTCGTGACACCTCTGGACTGCCATCTGCTGCGCGATTGCCCGGTGCCGGTGCATCTGGTCAATCGCGCCACCCACAGCTTGCCGCGCCGGGTTGTGGCGGCGGTGGACCCCGTCAATCCGCAGGCCAACGCCTTGAACGAGCGCATTATCCAGGCCGCCGGGGCAATGGCCCTGCAATGCAATGCCCCGCTGCATCTGCTGCACGCCTGCGACCTGTCACCGGCCTTCAACGGCGAGGTCTCGTTGCTGGCAGGGGCCGGGGATGAAGACTTTGCCGAGGCCTTGCGAGAGTCGCTGCACGCTGCATTCATCAATTTGGCCGAGCGCTGGAACGTGCCTCCCGAGCGCCGGCACTTCGTCATTGGCCTGCCGGTGCCGGTGATTCATGAGTTCCTCGATGAGTTCGAGGTTGATGTGGTGGTGATGGGCACCGAACAACGTCTGGGTCTGGACCGTCTGATCGGCAGCACGACGGAGCGGGCACTGTATTCGGTGTCGGGCAGTCTGTTGGCGGTCAGGGCATGAGGAGGGCGCTGATTCTGATGTAAATCAAGTCGGGCTTGTTCAAGCGCTCCAGAATCAGGATGGCAGGCGGTTCGATAGTGGTTCAAGCGATCAGGCAGGTCGCGGGTAAGCGAGCCTCTTTGGGAGAATGTGATGACTGATTTTCTTAGCCCCGATCAACTGGAAGGCATTGACGCCTACTGGCGCGCTTCCAACTACCTGGCCGTGGGCCAGATTTACCTAAAGGACAACCCGTTGCTGCGCAAGCCGCTGCAACTGGGCCACGTCAAGCCACGCCTGTTGGGCCATTGGGGCACGACACCGGGGTTGAACCTGGTTTACGTGCATCTCAATCACCTGATCAAGACCCACGATCTGGATATGATCCTGATCACCGGCCCTGGGCATGGCGGACCGGCTATCGTTGCCCAGAGCTATCTGGAGGGCAGCTTCACCCAGTGTTATCCCTCGGTGGAACAGAACGAAAACGGGATGCTGCGCTTGTTCCGGCAGTTTTCCTGGCCATACGGGTTGTCCAGTCATGTCTCGGCGCAGATTCCAGGTTCCATCCATGAAGGTGGAGAGCTGGGGTATTGCCTGGCCCACGCCTACGGTGCGGCGTTCGACAACCCTGACCTGATCGTGACCTGCGTCATCGGTGACGGTGAAGCGGAAACCGGGACGCTGGCGGCGAGCTGGCATTCCAACAAGTTCCTCAACCCCAGGCGCGACGGCGCCGTGTTGCCGATCTTGCACCTTAACGGTTTCAAGATCGCCAACCCCACGCTGCTTTCGCGTATCAGTGAAGACGAGCTGTCAGCCCTCATGTACGGCTATGGCTACGACCCTTATTTTGTCGAAGGCGACGACCCCCACACCGTTCATCAGCAACTGGCGATGGTCCTGGACGGCATGCTGCTCAAGATCCGCGAAATCCAGCGTACGGCCCGTGCGGACGCCTCGGGACGTGAACTGGAGCGGCCACTGTGGCCTATGCTGGTGCTGCGCACGCCCAAGGGCTGGACCGGTCCGCGATTCGTCGACGGTCAGCAGGTCGAAGGCACCTGGCGCTCTCATCAGGTGCCGCTGAGCCACTTCGAACAGCCCATGCATCTGACGCAACTGCAACAATGGCTCGAGAGTTACCGGCCGCAGGAGCTGTTCGACGCCGGCGGTGCGTTGCTGCCGGATATCGCCGCGCTGGCGCCGACGGGGCATCGGCGTTTGGGCGCCAATCCCCACGCCAATGGCGGTTTGCTCCTGCAGCCACTTGAGCTACCGCGGTTTACCGATTACGCCGTGCAGTTTTCCGCGCCCGGCAGCGTGCAGGCAGAGTCCACTCGGGTATTGGGTGGTTTTGTGCGCGACGTGATGAAACAAAACCTCAAGGCTGGCAACTTTCGCCTGTTCGGCCCTGACGAAACCGCGTCCAATCGCCTTGATGCGGTGTATGAGGTCAGTGGCAAGACCTGGATGGCGGCGCAGGAAACCGGCGATACGAATCTGGACTGCGACGGCCGGGTGATGGAAATCCTCAGCGAGCAGGTGTGTGAAGGCTGGCTTGAAGGGTATTTGCTGACCGGTCGTCATGGGTTGTTCTCCTGCTACGAAGCGTTCATCCATATCGTCGATTCAATGTTCAACCAGCACGCCAAGTGGCTCAAGACAGCCGCCCAGATTCCCTGGCGCGCACCGATCGCCTCGCTGAACTACCTGCTCACGTCCCATGTCTGGCGTCAGGACCACAACGGCTTTTCCCATCAGGACCCGGGGTTCATTGATCTGGTGGCGAACAAAAGCGCGGACGTGGTGCGTATCTACCTGCCGCCGGATACCAACTGCCTGTTATCTGTGGCCGATCACTGCCTCAAGAGTCGCAATTACATCAATGTGATCGTGGCCGGCAAACAGCCGGAGTGGCAGTGGCTGGACATCGACTCGGCCATCCGCCATTGCATGGCCGGCGCTGGCCGCTGGGCCTTCGCCTGCAAGGACGATGAAGACCCTGATGTGGTAATGGCCTGTGCCGGTGACGTGCCGACCCTGGAAACCCTGGCCGCCGTGACCCTGCTGCGCGAATACGTCCCCGACCTGCGGGTGCGAGTGGTCAATGTGGTCGACCTGATGGTCTTGCAACCGTCGCAACAGCATTCCCACGGGTTGCCGGAGGCCATGTTCGATGAACTGTTCACCGTGGACAGACCGGTGATTTTCGCTTTCCACGGCTATCCTTCATTGATCCATCGCCTGGTTTACAAACGCCATAACCACGACAACTTCCACGTGCGCGGTTTCATGGAGGAGGGGGCCACAACCACACCGTTCGACATGGCGGTCATCAATCACCTGGATCGCTACCAACTGGCCCTGGATGTCATTCAGCGAGTCCCACGCTTGCAACCGCTGGTGGAAGGCGCCCGCGACCGCTACTGGGCCACCATGGAGAAGCACCAGCTCTACCTGATCGAACATGGGCAGGACATGCCCGAGGTCTTGAACTGGCACTGGACGCCAGCGCCGGGTTGATTGTCCTGCGCGGGTCATGACGTCGACGTCGCGCCGTTCTACTTTTGGAGATCCATCATGAGCCAGTACCAGCGCTTGCTGTTGATTCTCAACCCGGCACAACGACATTCTCCTGCCCTGCATCACGCAGCGGCCCTGACGGCGGCCAGCGGGGCGCACTTGCATGTTTCGGCGTTGGTGCCGTCACTGGACATACTCTCGCTGTTGGAGCAGGAGCCCCGCGAGGAAGCGCGCCAGAACTACCTGCAGGACCACCGTCACTGGCTGGAGGAGGAGGCCGACAAGATGCGGCGTCGAGGCCTGAGGGTCACCACCCAGGTGGACTGGGTCGACGGCATGGACGAGCAGATTCTGCAGCACGTTACGCAAATCCAGCCTGATCTGCTGATCAAGCAGGTGCAACACGAGCCCCTGCTCAAACGGGCCTTTCTTACCCCGCTGGACTGGCGTCTGTTGCGCCAGTGTCCGGTTCCCATGTATCTGGTGGGCGCCACCGGCCACGCCTTACCGCGCAAGGTGGTTGCGGCGGTGGACCCCTCCAGCGACTTTGCGCAAAACAGTGGGCTCAACGACCGGATCATTCGCGAGGCAATCGGCTTGGCTTTGCAGTGCGACGCCGAGCTGCATCTGGTTCACGCGTATGAGGTTTCGTCGGTCTATCTGGGCGATGTCGGTGGCGGTGGGCTGACGCTTAAGCAGCTCAGTAATGAACTGCGCAGAAGCCTGGAAAAAACGTTCCTGGAGCTGGCCAACCTGTTCGGCGTTCCGGCCGAACGCAGGCATTTTGTGCTGGGCCATCCGGTTTCAGCCTTGAGTGAGTTTGCCCTGGAGCATGAGGTGGATGTCGTCGTCATGGGGCGCTCCCAAAAGAGTGGCCCGCACGGGCTGTTAGGCAGCACCACAGAGCATATTTTGTATCAGGTGTCGTGCAGCGTGCTGGCGGTGTGAGGACACCGGCGTTCACCGCGGCGTCCTTGATGAAAATCAATGGCCGTTGGTGTGAATAGTGCGACCCATGCAACTCCCATCGATGGTTCAGGAGCACGCTCATGCGCATGACGTTTCTAGGGGCGGCCGGCACGGTCACCGGCAGCAAGTACCTGCTGGAGCACGACGATCAGCGCATTCTGATCGACTGCGGACTGTTTCAGGGCTACAAACAATTGCGCTTGCACAACTGGGACCCGTTCGAACTGCCGATGCGTGACCTGGACGCCATCGTACTGACTCACGCGCATCTGGATCACAGCGGGTACCTGCCGGTGCTGGTGCGCAACGGGTATCGCGGTCCGGTCTATGCCACGCAGGCCACCTGCGAGTTGGCAAAAATTCTCCTGCTCGACAGCGCCCGCTTGCAGGAAGAGGAGGCCGAATACGCCAACCGCAAAGGGTTTTCCAAACACGATCCGGCCTTGCCGCTGTACACCCGTGAGCATGTCGAGCGGGCGCTGAAGCTGCTACGTCCTGTGGCGTTCGATCATCCGGTGGATATCGGCCGGGGACTGAATATTTTGCTGCGTCGCGCCGGGCACATTCTGGGTGCCGCCACGGTGCAGGTTCAGGCCGGTGGCGTAACGCTGGTGTGTTCCGGTGACCTGGGACGCCCCGAGGATCCGTTGATGTTCGCCCCGCAAACCATCGAACGTGCGGATTACCTGTTGGTGGAGTCCACCTACGGCGACCGGCGGCATCCACACGATTCGCCGGAAGATCAACTGGCCGACGTCATCACCCGCACCGCATTGCGTGGCGGCATCACGTTGGTGCCCTCATTCACGGTCGGTCGGGCGCAACTGTTGATGTACCACCTGTATCGCCTGAAACAGCGTATGGCGATCCCGGATATCCCGATATACCTCAACAGCCCCATGGCCATCGACGTCACCCGTTTGTATCAGCGCTTTGGCGATGAGCACCGATTGTCCAAGGAAGAATGCGAAGGCATGTGCCACATCGCGCATCCGGTGCGTTCGGCCAAGGACTCCATGGACCTGGACCTGCAACGCACCCCGGCGGTGATCATCGCCGCCAGTGGCATGGCTACCGGAGGGCGGGTGTTGTTTCACCTCAAGAGCCTGGCGCCCAACCCCATCAATACCTTGCTGATGCCAGGTTTCCAGGCCGGCGGTACGCGCGGCGCAAGAATCGTGGCGGGCGAGCCGTCGGTGCGCATCCATGGCAAGGACGTGCCGATCAACGCTGAAGTGGTGCCGATGCAAACGTTGTCCGCCCATGCCGATGCCGATGAAATCATGCAATGGTTGCGTGGCTTCAAGACACCACCCCGGCATACCTATGTCGTCCACGGCGAACCCAACGCTTCCGACGTCTTGCGTCATCGTATTCGCGATGAACTGGGCTGGTCGGTGTCGGTGCCGGAATACCGCGACAGCGTGGAACTCTGAACGACCGCTATCGCGAGCAAGCTTTGCTCCCACGAAAGTTGTGCAAACGACTCGAAAACTGTGGGAGCGAGCCTGCTCGCGAACAGGCCGTTAGCTGCACCAGCACATTTGAGCAAATTCATTCACGCAGAAATGCACAGGCAAGAAAAAGCCCCTCGTCGTTGGCCGGCGAGGGGCAAGGTGTACTGCATTCAGTCAGCCTTGATCGGCACGACCTTTTCCGCTTTCAACGCTTCCGGTTTTTTAGGCAGTGTCAGGGTCAGCACGCCTTTGCTGAACTGGGCTTCGATCTTGTCGCTGTCGACCCCTTTTGGCAGGTTGAACACCCGCTCGAAGGAGCCGTAATGGCGTTCGGACAAGTAATAACCTTTCTTCTTTTCTTCCTTGGTTTCCTTTTTCTCCCCTTTGATAACCAGGTTGCCATTGGCTAGCCGGATTTCGATGTCCTTCTGATCCATTCCGGGCAATTCGGCGGTGATTTCAAAGCTCTTCTCCTTTTCGCTGATGTCCACGGCTGGCAGGCTTGCAGAGAACTCCCGGCGCCAGAAGGGCTCGACGTCGAACAGCCCGCGACTGAAGGGAGAAAGGCCTGTGCCCCGGTTGAAATCATCGAACAGGTGATCCACCTGCTGACGGAGTTTTTCCAGTGGATGCCAAAGGTCATGCTTGACCGGATGTTGACTTTTGTCTTGGGTATCGACCGGCATTTTTTTCACTGAATTGGACATTTGGTTTTCCTCTTGGGTGATGTCCGGGCGGGCCCTGGCATCATTGCCAGGCGCTGGTTCCGGACGGGTCAATGCACGCTTGCAAGCTTTACAACGAGAGTTGTCCGGACCAGAGCATCCAGCCGGCAAAGATCGCCGCCACCCAGATCACCAGCAGCAACCCCCAGCCGAAACCATTGAGCGCATGTCCGGTCCTGGCCCGTTGGGCGCTGAGGTAAATCAGCGAACCGGGGGCATAGAGCAGGGCGCTGAGCAGCATGTAGCGAGGGCCGGCGGCGTAGAGCAGCCAAATGCAATAGGTGGTGGCGACCAAGGCGATGGCCATGTCGCGCAATTGCAGGGCGCGGTGCCCGGCGTAGGTCTGGCCTTGCCAGGTCATCTTCAGCGCGTACAGACCGCTGAACAGATACGGCAGCAAGATCATCGAGGTAGCGAGCGAGATCAGGGCCAGGTAGCTGGCGCTCGAATACAGCGTCAACAACAGAAACAACTGAATGCAGCCGTTTGTGATCCACAGCGCGTTGGCCGGCGCGCCGTGCTGGTTTTCCGAGGCCAGCGCGCGGGGCATGACCTTTTCCTTGGCCGGCGTGAACACCGATTCCGCTGCCAGCAGGGTCCAGGCCAGCAGCGCACCACCGACCGACACAATCAGGCCGATACTGATCAACACCGCACCCCAAGGACCGGCCACCGCCTCCAGAACACCCGCCATGGATGGGTTCTTCAGGGCAGCCAGTTCAGGTTGTCTGAGGATCCCCAGAGACAGGAGCGACACGGCAATCAGCAGCAGCAACGTCAGGACGAAACCGATCACCGTGGCCCTGCCCACATCCGCCCGGTCGGCGGCACGGGCGGAAAACACGTTGGCACCTTCAATGCCGATAAAGACCCAGACCGTCACCAGCATGGTGCTCTTGACCTGATCCAGGGTGCTACCCAATGCCGGCGTGCCCCAAAAGTCGACCATGAAGGTGTCTTTGGAGAACCCGGCGATCACCAGACCGATGAACAGCAACAGCGGCACAACCTTGGCCACGGTGGTCAGGGCGTTGGCTTTGGCGGCGGTGCGCATCCCGCGCAGGATCATCCAGTGCAAGGACCACAGCACCACAGACGCACCGGCGATCGCGGCTTTGTTATTGCCTTCGCCGAACAGCGGGAAAAAATAACTGAGCGCCGCGAACAGAATCACCAGGTAGCTGACGTTGCCAATCCATGCGCTGATCCAGTAGCCCCACGCCGAATTGAAGCCCAGAAACTCACCCCCCAGCGCACGGGCGTAGGCGAACACGCCATTATCGAGTTCCGGTTGGCGGTTGGAGAGAGTCTGATAGACCAGGGCCAGTGACAGCATGCCTACGCCGGTAATCAGCCAGCCGATCAGGATAGCCCCGGCTCCCGCGCTGGAGGCCATGTTCTGGGGCAGGCTGAAAATGCCGCTGCCGATCATCGAACCGACCACTAGCGCAACCAGCAGGCTCAATGACAGACGTTTGGGTTCGACCTTTCGCAAACTGCCGGCCAAAGGATGAGGTTTAACGGTCGGGATGACCGGCTCGGTGCCTTGCAGGTGCGTTGCCATGATGAAGTCTCCACGAGACGAGGGGGTCGACAACCTTCGCCCAGGCGAAGGTCCTAACGCTGGTTATTAATCTCTGCGTGAAGAGGGTAGGGAGCATTGATTTAGATCAGAGGTTATGCAGGGTGTGAGTGTGTGAATTTCATAGGAGAAGGGCTGAGCTGCCTTGCAGGGAAATTGACATAAATCAACGCACCGGCAGCTCTATCAGAGGACGCTGGATTGACGCTGAACGACGGGGCGCAACAGCCTGTGGAGGTTTTCCAATGAGTCAGAGTCCCTCAATGCAAACAGTATGGAAAGACCGGAGCGCCGCAGGGCAAGGGCTGGTGGACGCTTTGTTCAAATACGCCCATCGACCCGATGTCATCGTCCTGGCCTTGCCGCGCGGCGGAGTTCCGGTGGCTTATGAAGTGGTCACCGCTCTGCACGTGCGCCTCGACCTGATGCTGGTTCGCAAACTGGGTGTGCCGTCCAACCCCGAGTTCGCGATGGGCGCCATTGCCAGTGGTGGCATACAGATCCTCAATGACGACGCTCTTCGTGCCCATCCGATTGGTCAGGCTGATTTCGACGCCGTGGTCGCCCGGGAGACCCGGGAGCTGCTGCGTCGTGAACAGTCGTATCGAGGCACGCGTGAGTCTGTACAGCTCAAGGACCAGGTGGTCATCCTGATTGATGATGGTCTGGCCACAGGGGCCTCGATGATGGCAGCGATCCACGCGGTCCGCACGCAAGGGCCCTCGCGCATCGTGGTCGCTGTGCCGGTTGCGCCGCTTGAAACGCTGGAGGCGCTACGCAGCGAAGTGGATGAGGTGATTTGTCCGTTGATTCCTGACTGGCTGGTTTCCATAGGCTATTGGTACAAGGACTTCCCCCAGACATCGGATGAAATCGTCATCGATTTGCTGCAGCGAGCCTGGCAGCGGGAGTCGACCGCCGGCCCTCAGGGGTAGGGCGGCCGGACTGCTAACTGGCTTACACGCCAAATGGAAAGGTTTCGTCTTCCTGCTCGAGTTTCTGGCTTTTTGGCATAGCCAGTGCTGTTACCGCTTCAATCGGGTGGGGAGAACCAGAAAGTCCATCAAACGTGTGTGACGAGGGTGTGTTCATTGGTGGCATCCTCTCGGATTTTTTCATGGCCTCAGCTCAATAACGGCATCAGATGACAGGCAGCGCACTCATCGCCGGAGTGAGCGTTGGCTCCCCGGGCCAGCGACTCAGACCAGCAACAGATGATCGTTCACCTCTCTAACCCCCGGCACCGACCAGGCCGCCCGTTCCGCGATTTTACGCTGGCGCCATAAATGGACCTTGCCGTCGAGCCTCACCACATCCCCATCAACTTTGACGTGAATGGCCTTGGCGTCCACTTCGGCATTGCGCTTAAGGGCCTCTTCGATACGGTGCTGGATATTGTCGGCGTCCACTCGAGGGCGCAGCGTCAGCCGATTGTTGACGCCCATGACGCCGGACAACTTGAACACGGCTCGCTCCACGGCTTCTTTCTGGTATTGCCAATCTACTTCACCTTCCAGACTGACCCAGCCGTTCTGGACGACGACTTTTATGTCGCCCTCGGGAACGTCGGAACTCCAGTTGATGATGTTCAGGGCGCGATTGGCAATGGTGTCGTCTGCCGTGCCGGCGTTTTTATTCAAGCGAACCTGGATTTCTTCAGCCACCGCGCGCACGCCTTCGATGTTTTTGACAGCGCGTTCAGCGCTGATTTTTTCTGCATAGCTGCTGACGTGGCCGGAGAGGGTGACAACGCCGTTGTCCACGGCCACGCCAATATGGGCTGCGTTGAGGTCGGGTTGAAATTCCAGTTCTTCCAGAATGGTTTTGCGCAGGGTCAAGTCGCTCATCGAGGCGTCCTCCAGATGATGCAAAGCGGGCGAGCTGTTAGGGCCCGGTCTGCTTTTTTACCCCTGGGTGAGGCCGACGCATTGAGCTAAATCAACAAGGGCGTAATGAGCCCCCGTGCGGTCGGGCAACTGTCTGTAAGTTGGTGAGGATCAGAAAGACGACCTACCGAGCGAACAGGGTGGTCGGTCAGGCGGCAAGCAGATAACCGGTGATGTGAACGCATCGACTGGTTTTTTACTGCTCTGAGTGACGATGGCAACCGGCTACTTTTTGCTTGAGGCCGGGCAGGTCTAGGATGGTGACGTTGCGTCCATGCATGTCCACCAGTTCCTCCTCTCGCAGGTGGGCGATCCCCCGGCAGATGGTTTCCAGCCGCAGGCCCAGATAGGAGCCGATGGCCTCGCGACTCATGCGCAAGACAAATTCCCTGGAGGAGTAGCCGCGCATATTGAGTCGTTGCGACAGGTTCAGCAGGAACGCCGCCAGACGCTCATCGGCATTCATGTTGCCCATCAACAGCAACATGCTGTGGTCACGTACGATTTCCCGGCTCAGGAGTTTGTTGAGGTTGTGCTGCAGGGAGGGGAGGTCGCGGGCGAGTTTTTCCAGGAGCGCGAAGGGGAGCGGGCAGACTTCGCTGTCTTCCAGGGCTATCGCTGTGCAAGCGTAATGATCGGTGCTGATGGCGTCCAGACCGAGCATTTCGCCCTGCATCTGAAACCCTGTGATTTGTTCGCGGCCATCCGTGGACAAGATGCTGGTCTTGAAAAAGCCCAGCCGTACGGCATACAGCGAGCGCAGCGGATCGCCGGTGCGGTACAGCGCCGCGCCCTTTTTGATCTTCAGTCGCTGGGCGATCAAGGTGTCGAGACGCTCGACTTCACCGCCTGTCAGCCCAATGGGCAGGCACAGTTCAAGCACGCTGCAATTGGAACAGGCAGTCTTGAGGCCATGCACGTGTAACACTTGTGATGACATTGGACGGCTTCCTTTTGCAACAAGCATAGGGGAATAACCGAGCTGTGCCTGTTTTTCCGGGGTCATTGCCACTTTTATCGGCTCAGGCGACTCCGGCAGTGAATGCAAAAAGCGTTGGGCCACAAATAAGTGACTGATTTGAGTCGATTGGGCCCTTAACTCATGGGGCTGCACCGCACGTCGGTTGATTTGATTCAGCCCTTTCTCGGCCACCGGTTACGTGCCGCTGAGTTTTCCTGAACTCGCAAAGAGAATGGGGATCTAGACTCCAATACCGCAGCTTTACGACAAATATCCGTACCCGCACTTGAAGTCATTTATCCGAGCTGGCATCACCGACTCCGGGTATTACAAAGGGGGGCGATGGACAGCAAGGGGCGCTTCAGCCAGGTGGATTGAGGATATTTACTGATGTTGAACATTCAAGAGCTACCCGTGGAAACCCGCACATCGAGCGAGTACGAAAGTCTGGCCACGATGGGAGCGAGCGCGCTCGACGCCATTCCGGGGGCGGTCTATCTCTGCGATCGCGAAGGTTGGCTCGTCAGGTATAACAGTGAGGCCGCCGAGCTGTGGGGTAGGGTGCCGGTACTAGGCGAGCACGGTGACCGCTTCTGTGGCTCGCACCGGCTTTTCTTGCCCGACGGTACGCCGCTGGCTTTTGAGGACTGCCCAATGGCGTCGGCTCTCAACAGCGGCGTACCCACACGCAATCAGGAAGTGATCATTGAGCGTCCAGACGGAGCGCGGATCGTCGCCCTTGTGAACATCCGGCCCCTTAGAGATCGAAGCGGGGCCATTCAAGGGGCGATCAATTGCTTCCAGGATGTCTCGGCGCACCATGCCATGGCCGAAGAGCTTCGTCGCAAGAGTGCCGACCTCGAGGATTTTTTTGAAAACAGCGCGGTGGGGCTTCACATTGTCAGCAACGCGGGCATTATCCAGCGTGCCAACAAGGCCGAGCTGAACATGCTGGGCTACACGGCTGAAGAATATATTGGCCGCCACATTACGGAGTTTCATGTCGATGAGTCCGTTATTGGTGACATCCTCAACAAACTGGGCAGCGGCGAAAGTCTGGACAGCTATCCCGCGCGGTTGAGGGCCAAAGACGGCACGATCAGGCATGTAGCGATTACCTCCAATGGGCGTTTCGAGGACGGTAAGCTCTTTCACACACGCTGTTTCACCATCGACGTCACGCTCGCCCAGCGAATGGAAAGCCAGATTCGTGAAAGTGAACGGCACATGCGCAATCTGCTCGAGGCTTTACCCGCCGCGGTTTATACCACCGACGCGCAAGGGCGCATCACCTTCTTCAATCGGGCCGCTGTCGAGTTGTCCGGGCGAACGCCTCAACTGGGTGACCTGTGGTGCGTGACCTGGAAAATATTCAATACTGACGGGAGCGCGCTTCCCCACGACCAATGCCCGATGGCGGTGGCCTTGAAGGAAAACCGCCCGATACGCGGTGTCGAGGCCATTGCCGAGCGGCCTGATGGCACTCGTGTGCCGTTTGCGCCTTACCCCACACCGCTGCATGACGCCGATGGCAACCTGGTGGGCGCCATCAACATGCTGGTGGACATCACCGAGCGAAAGCAGGCGGAGAACCGGCAGAAAACCCTGATCGACGAGCTCAACCATCGGGTCAAGAACACCCTGGCCACTGTGCAATCGCTGGCGGCACAAACGGCGCGCAATGCCGAAGATGCGAAAGATGGTTACAGGCGTTTCGAAGCCAGGTTGCTGGCGTTGTCCCGGGCCCATGATCTGTTGACCCGGCGGCATTGGGGGCATACGCCCCTGGGTTCCCTTGCTCAAGAAGTGCTGATGCCGATATTTGGCCAGGAACCCGGTCGCATCGTGGTCGAGGGCGACCCTGTGGACGTCAGCACCCGAGTGGCGCTCAACCTCACAATGACCCTCAATGAGCTGGCGATCAATGCACTTAAATACGGAGCGATGTCAGTCGAGACCGGCACGCTTTCAGTGAAATGGTCTGTGCAACCAGCAGCCAAGGGTATGTTGCTGACCTTGGACTGGTGCGAGCGGGGCGGGCCTGCGGTCTCCCAGCCCAAGCGGGAAGGGCTGGGTTCTCGTTTGATGAAACGCTGCATCGAGCGCGATTTGGGCGGGACATTTGACCTTACCTTCGACCCGCACGGGGTTGTCTGCCGTTTCTCGTTTCCGCTCGGCGCGTCCAGCCCATGAGTGCGTTCCCCGGAGTCAGAGTGCTGGTGGTCGAGGACGAAGGCGCCATCGCCATGTTGGTCGAGCAAATGCTCGAAGAACTCGAATGCGTGGTGGTGGCATCCGTGGCCCGGCTCGCTACGGCGTGTGAAGTGGCGAACCAGGTGGCGATTGATTTGGCCATTCTGGATGTCAACCTGGCCGGTGAGCGGGTTTTTCCGGTTGCCGAGATTCTCCAGGCTCGGCAGATTCCGTTTTTATTCAGCACCGGATACGGTGCCAGCGGGCTGCCTAGCGAGTTTGCCCATCGCCCCGTGTTGCACAAGCCATTTTCCGAAAACGACTTGCAACTGAAGATCGCCCTTGCCCTGGGGCGCTGACCTTCAGCGATGAACGGGCTTACTGTCCGGTCCTGGTGATTCCCTCCGCAGGCGTCTTCGGGCGCGTTCATTCCAGTTTATGAAACGGTGGATTGCAGTTCGTGCGTATTCCTCCCCAATCCCTTTGGGAAGAAGATAACCCCACCTGCAATGCACCCTCGGCAAGAGGCGTAGCGCAGTCCCCCTGACCGTAGCGTCTGAACGCAGTCTGCAAGGCTGCGGGCGCGAGGAGTAGCTGATGGACGAAGCCTCGAAAGCACAACCCTCACCCTGGCATGAAGGCGAACTGACCTTGCAGCGCTCGGTCGGTGCGGTCGACATGATGACCAGCGTCGGCCAGCGGCAGTTGGCACGCGACTGGATGCCGGACCAGCACCGGGACTTCTACGCGCAGTTGCCTTTCGTGGTATTGGGCGCCGTGGATCGGCAAGGTGACGTGTGGGCGACCCTGCGCACCGGCAAACCCGGTTTCATGAGCTCACCGGATCCGCAAACCCTGCAGATCAATATCGAGCCGCAACCCAGCGATCCGGCCCAGGAGGGCATGGGCGAGGGGGATGCCATCGGTATGCTGGGTATCGAGTTGCACACCCGCCGGCGCAACCGCATGAACGGCAACATCTGCCGTCTGCTCGGTCACGGGCTGGAAATATCCGTACGTCAGGCCTATGGCAATTGCCCTCGCTATATCAACCTGCGCCAATATTCCTTTGTCCGGGAACAGGCCGGCGACGCTCGGCACTTGGTGGCGACGGACCCACTGGCCCGTCGTCTGATCACAGCGGCTGATTCGTTTTACATCGCCACCTATGTGGAGCGCGACGGCGAGCGGCAGGTCGATGCGTCCCACCGTGGCGGCAAGCCAGGTTTTGTGCGCATGGACGAGGACGGCACACTGACCATTCCGGACTTTTCCGGAAACCTGTTCTTCAACACCCTGGGCAACATCCTGCTCAATCCCCGCGCAGGCCTTACCTTTATCGATTTCAAGACCGGCGACCTTCTGCAAATGACCGGTTCAGCCCAAGTGTTGCTGGACGATCCCGAAATAGCGGCGTTCCAGGGGGCCGAGCGGTTGCTGCGCTTCAAGCCGCAGCGCGTTGTTTACCGCCCGGCAGCGGTCCCGCTGCGCTGGAAGGACCAGAGCGCGGGCGACTCGCCCAACTCATTGATGACCGGGAGCTGGGAACAAGCCGCCGAGCGCTTGCAGGCCGAAGCCCTGCGGACCCACTGGCGCCCATTGCGCGTGGTTCGTGTGGTGGATGAGAGCCACAACATTCGCTCCTTCTACCTGCAAGCGGCCGACGGCGCGGGCGTGCCCCGGTTTGACGCCGGCCAGCACTTGCCCGTGCGGATTTCGCTGGAGGGGCAGAAAGCGCCATTGATTCGCACCTACAGCGTGTCCAGTGCGCCGTCGGATGACTTCCTGCGCATCAGCGTCAAGCGCGATGGTTTGGTCTCCTCGCACCTGCATGACCGGTTCGAGGTGGCGCAGCAGCTTGAGGCGCGAGCGCCCCAAGGGCACTTCACCGTTCAGGCCACTGAGCGGCGGCCCTTGGTGCTGCTGGCGGCGGGCGTGGGTGTGACGCCGCTGTTGTCGATGTTGCGCGAGGTGGTTTATCAGGGCCTGCGCATGAGCCGGATGCGGCCGGTCTGGATGGTGCAAAGCGCGCGCACGGTTGCCGACCTGGCCTTTCGCGAGGAAATCGATGAGCTGGCGAACCGCGCTGGGGGCAAGGTCAAAGTCCTGCGCGTGGTCAGCCAACCGCCGAGCGACGGAGCCGGGCAAGGTTACGACGCGACGGGCAGGATTGATGTCGAGCTACTCAAGCAGCTGCTGGCGCTCGATGACTACGACTACTACCTCTGCGGACCGGGCAGCTTCACCCAGTCGCTGTATGACGGGCTGCGTAAATTGCGCATTCCCGATGATCGCATTCACGCCGAGACTTTCGGCCCATCCACGCTGGTGCGTGACGCCGAAATCAGTGTGCCGGCGATCCCGCAAGTGCCTGCATCGAGCGAGACGGTAAAGGTATTGTTCGCCAGCTCCGGCAAGGAGGCCCGTTGGGAGCCAGGCAGCGGGACCTTGCTGGAACTCGCCGAGGCCCGGGGCCTTAGTCCGGAGTTCAGTTGCCGCGGTGGTTCGTGCGGCACCTGTAAGACCCGGTTGAGCCAGGGGCAGGTGCATTATCTGAACAGTCCGGCCGAGCCGGTTGCCGAGGATGAGGTGCTGATCTGTTGCGCAGTGCCGGCGCAGGGCAGTGAGACCCTGGTTCTGGACGTTTGAGCAGGTGCTCATCTCGCCCCAATCGCCCAGCCCAACAGAACCCGTGGCGAGGGAGCTTGCTCCCGCTGGGCTGCGCAGCAGCCCCCAAAAGAGCTGAACACAATCAACCTGACGCACCGCGATGGCAGATCTTAGGGCTGCTGCGCACCCCAGCGCCCTTGCCACAGGCTAGATCCTGCGTCGCACTCTTCCTGGTGCCTGCCCATAAACCTCCTTGAATTTCTTGCTGAACGCTGCCTGGGATTGGTAACCGACCTGTACGGCAATATCGCTCAAGCCCAAATGTGAATGGCTCAGCAGACTGAACGCCAACTCCATGCGTATTTGCGTCAACAACACCCAAGGCGATACCCCGGCCACGCGAATGAACGCACGCATGAAATTCGCGCGGGACATGTTCGCGAGGTCCGCCAGGCCTTCAATTGTCCACTCGTAGGCCGGATCTGCCAGCATCGCCTGCCAGGCTCGCCCCAGACGTTTATCGCCCAGCAGGGCCAGCGAGCCGCTGTGCTGGCCATGACTTGCCAGATGCGCACGCAGAATCAGCGTGAACAATGCCTGGGAAAGCGCATCGAGCAGAAAACGAGCGCCGACCTTGTCCTCATCCGCCTCTGCTCGCATGACCTCGACCAGGGTCGGTAGCGGCCCGTTGGCGGGCAAGGCGCCGCTGGGAATCACCAGGTATTCGGGTAAGGCTGCAAGCAGCAGTGACGCTCGATTGAAGTGAAAGCTACCGCACAACATGTCCAGGTCCGCGCTGGCGCCGCCAATCCGATGGATCGGCAACGCGCCACCCAGGACAAGTTCTGGCGAGGAGGGCGCAACCATTTTTCCTGGGCTATGCAAGACACGCCGGGCGCCACGAGGCAACAGCAGGATGTCGCCGGCGCGCATGGGCAAACGCTGCCCATCGGGAAACTCCACCCGGCACTCTCCCGCCAACACGATGTGATAGGGCGCGTTGCCCAGGGCTTGTTGCTCGTGATCCAACGCCCAGTCACCCTGAAACTGACAACGCAGATCCAGGCTACCGCGCACGTTGGCCAGGCTCATGAGTTTATCGATTGCATTCATTTGAGAGCATCGCCAAAAAAACTGAGCGGATTGAACAAAATCGACCCGCGCCAGAGTGAAAAACTGAGGGCGTCGAAACAGTACACCCAACCCACTCAGGAGTTAATGCCATGTTCAACAACTGGTCTGAATTGTTGCCCACCATTCAAAAAGCCTTTGGCGCGCTGGGCAAGAGCAACCCGAAAATGGTCAAGGCCTACATGGCCCTTGGGGAGGCCGCCAGCGAAAACGACGTACTCGATGCCAAGACCCGCGAGCTGATTTCAATCGCGATCGCGGTCACCACCCGCTGCGATGGCTGTATCGCCGCGCACACCGACGCGGCGATCAAGGCTGGGGCGAGCCGCGAGGAAGTGGCCGCCGCCCTGGCAACCGCGATCTCGCTGAATGCAGGCGCCGCGTACATTTACTCGCTGCGTTCGCTTGAAGCCTATGACACGTTGAACAACCGCGCGTGACGCCACGCAACATCAGGCCCCGGCACTGCAAAGTACCGGGGCTTTTGCCCGTTCTATGGAAAACCGCCAGGTGATTGTGCTAAACCTTCCGATCGATCGATGCCGGCTTGCTGGCAGTCAACTGTTCCAACAACCGCTTAAGGGAATGATCATGAGCCTGCACGGCGATTACGATCCACAGAACATCTTCGCGCTGATTCTTCGCGGCGAAGCGCCGTCCTACAAGATTTACGAAGATGCCGATGTCTTGGCGTTTCTGGATGTTTTCCCCCAGTCACGCGGCCACGTCCTGGTGATTCCCAAAGCATCCCAGGCGCGAAATATTCTCGAGGTCGAGCCCGCCGTACTGGGCGCGATGATGGCTACCGTGCAACGGCTCACGCGGGTCATCGTCGACGAACTGAAGCCCGATGGCGTGCAGATCGCGCAGTTCAATGGTGCCCCGGCGGGGCAAACGGTCTACCACATTCATGTCCACATAGTCCCTCGCTGGGAGGGCGAAGAGGCGGGCATACATGGGCGGGGCAAGGCCGATCCCGAGGAGCTCAAATTGCTGCAGGCACGTCTGGTCGAGCGCATCCGTTCAGGGGGCTAGCGCTGGCCCGATCCAGACGACGTCTGCGCTCAGCGGCCGTAATTGCCTAAAGCTTGCTCCCACCGGGCCCTGGGCGGGCGGGGCCCATGTGGCGGGTGTCAACGGTGTTCAGGCGGTGAAGCCGCACGGTCTACGGATCGGTCTTGCGAGCATGAGCAAACGTTTGTTGTTGTGTCGCTCGCGCTACTCACAGGCGTAATCAAGCTGACGGATGATAGTAGATGGGTCGCTTGTCTTGAAGAACAGGCTGACTTCCGTTTTTATCCAGTTTCGGAAGATGTTTATTTTCCAATCGTCCGCTTGTTCATGTGCACTGACCAAGTAATAGGCCATTTCGGTATGCGACGAAGCTTCAAGCACGGGTATGACCCATCCGGCCTCGATAGCGGGGCGAGCATACAGGTCACTGACCAACGCCAAGCCTTGGCCAGCGATGGCCGCGCCGAGCAGTAGGTGATCATCGGTAAAGCTGCAACCACGACGTGAGCGGCTGTCTTCTATGCCGTGAGCCTTGAGCCAGAGTTTCCAGTTCGACCGGCTCGCATCCTGAAGCAGTGGATAGTGCAGACAATCGCTAGGTGCCTCGATTCGGTGGCCGTTTTTCAGCAAGGCGGGATTGGCGATCGGCACGATTTTGGGTGTCCATAGCTTTTCGCTGTAATGACCGGCTGACGCTCCCAGCCCATGGCGTATAGCGACATCAATACCATCGCGGCGCAGATCCGCCGAGTAATGGGAAGTCGATAGGTTGATTTCAATATCAGGCCATTGCTGTTGAAAACGCGTGAGCCGTGGGATCAGCCAGGAACTGGCAAATGACACAGTGGTATTGACCGAGAGGCGGGCGCATTTAGTTCTGAACGACTCGAAGTCTTCCCACACGGCTTCGATGTTGTTGAAGGAGACCGCCAGCTGCTCCATCAGGTTTTTCCCGGCGCTGGTCAGGCTGATTTCTCGATGAGAGCGTTCAAACAGCTTTACGGCCATCCGGTCTTCCAGGTTTTTTATCTGCTGACTGATAGCGCCTGGTGTAACGCACAGTATATCGGCCGTCTTTTTCATACTGTTGTATTTGCAAACTTCCACAAATACATGGAGCGATGATAATGGCATGGATCGGCTCATCGTTCAGTCCTTGTTGTCGTTTAGCCGCGGCGCAATTCGTACTGCTAATCACGAATACCCTTGTTTCAGGACAATACTTGTTTCCTCACCGCTGTGGACGGCGATAGGTTGTGGTAAGAAAGTATTGCCCGACATTAACCTCGGTGCATTCAGGAAGTATGGGCTGGACACAGCATCAAATATTTCCTTATGAGTAGTTCTTGCTCTGTTGTGGTGCATCAGGGTTCAGGTGATTGCGGTGTTATCGTTAAACGTGCGCTATGGGTGATGAAGTCAGCGTTGGCAGGCCTGATGCACCTACGCTAATCTCAAACTTATACCTATGCAAGGGCGCAAGAACCTCATTCTCCAGCAGATGGAAATATAAGCTAAGCACTTGTTTTCAGAACGTTTCGCTAAAGCAGTGAGTGTAATGGTTGACTGCATTGCTCAGGCACTTTTCAAGGGCTGATGAAAGACGCGAGCGGTGACTGGACGGCACGTAGTGATTGTAGTAACTGGCCCCTTCCAGAACCGGACCAAATACGTAAATCCGTTCTCGCAAAAGGCGCTGGACAAACTCAGGTTGATGAAGTGAGGTGAAATCGCTGTACGCCAGATGAGAACGTTCAGCCGTAGATTCGGTGACGTCATTGAGCAAAGCATACAGGTGACGCTGGGAATCTCGTGTGTTGATATTAGCGTTAATCAGGTGGTCGAATAGCAAGCATTGCTGTTCGGGTTTTTTCAGTGTGACCGTATGTTTGCGGGTGGTGGAGTTGTAACTGTTAGTGGCGCTATAGCCTGGCAGAATATGAACAGTTCCGCTTTGAATCAATGCAATCAGTTCTTCATGGCGTTCTTTTTGTGGCCCGGCAACCAGTCGATTGATGAGCGGGCAGTAGTTTGTATAGAAGGTGCGGTGGGCCTCCTCGGTTAATCCCTGATGGTCAATGGCGTAACACAACTGATCGCGCAGATCACGCCAGATCTCTAACGATTTCTTCAGTGGGCTGTGTTGGCAGCCCAGGGCACTGTCCCGCAAATCTTCTTGAAGTTGCGTGACAAACCAATGCGGGTAGTTCTTTGTGGTCAGATGGAGGGGCGGGCTACACGTAAGAACCTCCTGCACCTTAAAAGGGCCGTAGTCGTTGGCCAGGCGGTCCAATGCGGCGGATAGATTCCCGCTGGCCTGAGCGTGTTGGAGCGTTGTCCGGACATCGCGGTATTGCTCCTGATAGGCATACGCGCTTTTTTCGTATTGGGCGGCGCAGGCACAGTAGTACGCAGCCGTCATTTCTTGATGAAGCAGCGGCAGCAGGTCTTTTTCAAAGTCGATTTTTTGAGTCGCTGTCTCGCGCCTGATCCGATCGATTCTCTCCTGCGTCATGACCAGAGGCTGGTGACGGATGACCGCATCGTTGATTTCCGGTCGCGCTCGGTAGGGCATTCCCGAGTTACTGTACAGGCTGATCACCGGTTCTCGGCCGGAGCGCGAATACCTCAATCCGCTGTCGGTTTGCTCAAAGATCCCACCTCGGCCCGTGGTTAACGCGGCCACTACATCCATGGCGGTCAATCCTACGCCCTGGATGGCCACTGCCGAACCACTGGCAATGTGATCAAGGGCGGCGGGCAATGGATAGGGCTTGATGTCCGGGGTAGAGGGTTCGTTGCCATGCAGCACCCCATGCCCGGTACACAACAACAGCGTGTCGAAGGCTCCGTTCATTGGCGGCGAAGCGATCAGTCGAAAACGTCCATCCGGCTCCTCCTCGACGGAGCGGATCAAGCGACACGAGGTCTCGAATCGCACATTGAGAGGTACGCGCTCAAGTAATTGCGTGAAGTACCACTGCAGATAGAGACCTAGGTATTTACGCGGTAAGAAGGCGAAGCGATCCTGCTCGCAACTGATAGCGTGGGGATGCTGATGTGTCATCCATTCATAAAGTGTGGGGCGAAACGCTTGCCGGGGGAACAGGGAAAAATCGCCATCTTCGAACATCGAAAGCTGTCCTGCCACGGTATTGAGGCGTAAGTAACTCGCCTGATCGCTGCGGTGGACGCCTTGGCCAGGTGCCTGGGCATCGAAGGCATGTACGGATATCGACATGTGAGGGTGACGCTTGGCCATGGAAAAAGTCTTGGTAAGCGCCAGCAAGCCTGTGGCGCCCAAACCGATAATTGCTATACGCATGGTTCAGCTCCAGCGGGCGGTGGATTCAAAAAAATTGTTCACGGGGACGGTCTGGTGTTGGGAAAGCGCAAGGTCCAGGATCTTTTTACCCAATGCCACGTCCAGAACACCCAGGCCAAAGGGAGAAAAAATCATGGTTCGTGAACGGTCGGGGGCGCGTTCGCCGAGCATTAGTTGGGCAAGGGTGCAGTTGATGAAATCGCGATGACCTACTTGCTGTTCTGTCACATGCAGCGAGGTGTTGGCTTTGAGGCAGTGGTCGATGTCGTCGGTCAAGTTGAACGCCTTCAGGATCTGGCAAGGCGCCAAATCTCGCAGGGATACGTTGAGCAGCACGGCGCCAGGCCGTAACGGGTAGCGCTCATCGATATAGGGCTGTGAGGTGTTGGTGGCCAGCACCACGACGTCACCTTGCAAGGCCTGGTCGAGACTTTCGCTCAGGTTACAGTCGAACCCCAGATCCATGGCATAGGCTTTGAACGCCCGGGCGGAGGCTGGGTCGGTGTCATGGATCACGACTTGGCCGATCGACCATTGGTTGATCTGGAACTGCTCCAGAATGGTTCGTGAAATGATGCCCGCCCCGATAAATGACAACCGCGAAATCTCGGTGCGGTGCTCCAACAGGCAGTACGCTGCCAATACCGCGGAGGCGGCCGTACGCACGGCGCTGATGATTGACGCTTCCAGCAAGGCAATGGGATAGCCCGTGGAGAGATCATTAAGAATCAACGTGGCCGAAGCGCGTTGCAGGTTATGGCGGGTATTGCCCGGGAAGCTGGCGATCCATTTGATCCCGGCCACTTTATCCGGACCCGCGAGGCAGGCAGCGGGAAGGGCAATAATCCGGTCCGCAGGACTGTCCTTGAACCTTAAAAAATAGCTGTCCGGGTTCTCGGTGCACCCGTAATGATGTTGCAGGTAAGTGTCCCGGACGACATCCAGGGCCAGGTTTGGAAACTGCTTCAAGATATCGCGAACGGTGCCTCCGCCGACGACGTGAAAGTCCTGATTCTTCAAGGTACTAGGCATTGGAGTACTCCTTGTCTCTTGTAAGAGCGCTGGGGCGGATGCGAGTGAAGTCATACTCTGGAAATCGTGCACGTACCCAATCGTCGTTGTAGATCGTGTCCAGGTAGCGCTCACCGGCATCCGGAGAAATGGCAACCACGGTCGCGTCGGGATGAATCCGGTCTTTCCAGGCCAATACACCGGCCAGGACCGTGCCGGTGGAACCTCCGAACAACAGGCCGTTCTCCCTGGCCATATAGCGGCACATCTGGATGGTGTCTGCTTCCTTGACGACTTCCAGGGCATGCAGGTTGTCGGCGCGAAACAAGGGCGGCATCTGGCTGGAGCCCAGGCCCGGGATATGCCGCTTTCCCGCAGGCCCGCCAAACGTAACGGACCCCAGACTGTCCACCGCGATGACCTTGGTGTAAGGGCTGTGTTTTTTGAAAAAATCGATACAGCCCATCAACGTCCCGGTGGTGCCGGCTCCCACGAACAGGTAATTGACCCGGGTGAAGCTATTGAAGATTGAGGTGGCGGTGGTACGGGCATGGGTCTCTGGGTTGGCCGGATTTGAGTATTGATTCAGCCAGAGACAGCTCGGATCCGCGGCTATTTTTTGTTGGACATAGGCAATTCGGGTACCCAGGAAACCACCATTGGAGTCTTTGGTGTCCACCTGAACAATCCGGGTACCCAGGGCTTTCATCAACTTCAGATTGGATTCGGAAGTATTAGGATCGCAAACACAGATGAATCGATATTTACGCTCTGCGCAGATCATGCTCAGGGCAACGCCGAGGTTGCCGGATGAGGATTCGATCAGCGTAGTGTGCTTGTTGATCAGACCTTTCTGTTCCAGGCTCAAGACCAGGCCCAGAGCGGTTTTCATCTTGATCGAGCCGGCGGCGTTGAAGTAGTCCAGTTTTAAGGCGCAGCGGATGCCCAGGCCCTTGACGGTGAGGAATACGTCGTCAAACACGATATCGGAAGAGGCGTTATACATGTCGACACCTGTAGGTATTCAGAACAATGAGTGGGTCAGGATGCCGGCGCGCATGGCCAGCAAGGAAAACGACTGCCCCTCGCCGATGCCGTGGGAGCGCTCGGAAAGGCCGTTGACGAAAAGGGTGGGTTTAAATGACGCGGTAGTGGTCAGCTTGTAGTTCTGTTCGACCAGCACACCGTTGTCAGTGCCCAAGGTCAGCCATGGTTGCAGTTGCGAGAGCACGGAAGGAATGTAGTCTTGCTGGTAGCCTGTACCCAGGATCACGTAATCGACGCTGACGCTGTTGCGTTCCAGGGTGTAGGGGTCGCAGGTGTGCAAGGTGACGGCTGTCGGGGTGTGTGAGACCGATTCGATTTGAGTGAAGATCTTCAACGCCAACCTTGGTTTATTGCTGACCAATCCCTCATAAAACAGCGAATACAGCGCCTGGCTTTCGTCGACATCGATACCGGAATAATTGGTGGACTTGACTTCCTCCAGAATCATCGCTTTTTCGACCTGGCCCAGTTTATGGAAATAGGCCACGCGATCCGGATGGAACGCCTGGTTGGGGAACTGCCCCAATTGTGCAATTTTGAAACCGCTGCTGCGGTGGATGGAGGTGACCTGGGCGTTGGGAAAACGGTTCAACAGATCGACGATGGATTCTCCGGCGCTCTGGCCGGACCCGATGACCGCAAACGACCAAGCGCCCTGGCAATCCAATGTGTCGATACTGCTCAGGTAACGCGAGGTGTGGATCACTCTCGAAGTGTCCAGTTTCGTGAACTGCCTGGGAATATTCGGTGTGCTTCCGGTAGACAGCACCAGGCTGCGAGTCAGGTATTGGCCTTTAGTGGTCATGACCAGCAACTGCTCGACCTGGCCGTCCTCCATGACGGGGCGGATTTCCTGGACCTCCTCCCCATAGTGCACATACGGTGAAAAGGCTTTGCCGACCCAGGCGACATAGTCGGACCATTCATTGCGACTGGCCGGACGGCCCAGCAGACCAAACTGATACAAGCGGTCATGTGCCTTGAGGTACATGGCGAACGAATGCCGACTTTGCGGGTTGCGCGGTGTGACGAGGTCGCGCAATACATGGTGATTGATGTCAGTGCCGTCCAGCAGAAATTCCGGGTGCCAGGCGCAGCTGGCGTTCTTTTCCAGAAACAGACACTGCCTTGTTTCCAGCGGGCCATGGGCGGCGTCTTCGAGGGCGCACGCCAAGGCGATGCCAGCGGGGCCGAAGCCGATATTGATCATCTCGTAATAGTCGGGAGTAACCTGCATGTGGCACCTGTGATCAAGCAGAAGTGGAAGGGATGAAACGTTGATCGCGTATTTCCCAAAGGGCCGCGTGGGCGAAACGATTTTGGCCGTTGCAAAACTGCACCTGACCCAGAACGGTATTGAAGGTGGCGGTTTGCAGTGCATCGAGCATCTCGCCGCAGTGGCTCAGAGTCCTGGCGATTTGCAGGGCAGCCAGACTTTCCTGGAAATAGGTAGGCTCGGCTGTTACCAGGCCGACGATCCGAAGGTTTTGCAAAGGCGAGGTGTTCTGAATAAACCAGTTGGAAAGCGCATCGTCGGTGAGATAAATCGGTAGGTCACGATGCTCGTTGAGAAGGGAATTGACGTAGCGGATGCTGTTGTTCAATCGCCCGCAATAAACCACCACCTCGGCCAGCTCGAGCGTTGGGGCAACAAACATGCTGGAGCCAGCTAAAATTGCAGTCAGCACTCGTGCCAGGGATTTACCGTGTTCGGTTGAATCATGAACAATCAACACGTTTCCTCGTGGGGCATCCATGATCAGGTTTTTGGCCAGTAGCT
Organism: Pseudomonas sp. NFACC39-1; assembly: GCF_900110355.1. Classification (NCBI taxonomy): domain Bacteria; kingdom Pseudomonadati; phylum Pseudomonadota; class Gammaproteobacteria; order Pseudomonadales; family Pseudomonadaceae; genus Pseudomonas; species Pseudomonas sp. NFACC39-1. The sequence goes on from NZ_FODL01000003.1 coordinate 486,292, forward strand.
CCATCAGGTCTTTGTCGGATGGGCAGAGACGAAAGGCGTGTGCGGCGCCTTCCAGCAGATCCTGCTTGGTCGCTGCCGGCAGCAGTACTGGAATGCCGGATGCCTGATACAACGGCAGCGCGCCTGCCGCGGCGTCCGAAGAAAAATGCCCAACCACCACATCGACGCCTTTGGCGATGAGATTCTGCGCGGCTCGGCGCCCCCCCTGAGGACTGGCGTCGTCATCTTCGAAGACAAACCTCAGCCCCAGGGTGTCGTGTGTGTTGATGAAGTGATTGATAGCCGCGAGGAAGGTGCGGGCATGCACTGTCCTGAAACTTTCGAAAATTGCGGATATGCCGATGCAAAAGGACATGCTTGTCCCTCCCTGGACGTTTATTTCAAGGAATGCAGCAGGGTAATGGTTAACGCTGTCGGGCTATTTGGCTGTAGATGCGCGCAGCGATCGGGAAGGCGTATTTGTAACCAACGCCATTGAAACCGGTCGCTAGCCAGATACTTGACCCGGGATGTTGTGGCCCCAGCCTGGGCAACCCGTCCGGGGTATACAGGTCGGTTGCCAGATCGATTGATAGCAACGAATACTCATCGACGTTGCCCAACAGATCCTGTAGCCGCTGCTTGCAATCCTCGACCATGGTGCGCAGGTATCCAGGGTCGCCTTCTATCTCTGACAGACTGGGCCTGATTACCGTGCTGCTTTGCACAAGACCGCCGGGTAGGGCAAGGATGTAGTTGCTGGCGACATAATCGATACAAGGCAGTTGGGGGACGAGCGGCCCCCGGAACTTGAAATAGGGGATGGTGCGTACCTGGGCGTCTTTGATGTAGCTCAGAACCTGGCTTCCAGAGCCTGCTGCATTGATCACCAACCGTGCGCGATAGACGGTTTCAAGGCCATGAATCTCGACCTGGGTGTTGCGCTCCACCAGTCGTTGGACCTCGCAGTGTTCGATCAAGCAGCCGTGCTTGCGCAACGCGGCGCGCAGCCCGCTCATTGTGGCGTGGACATCGCTGATCGCGGCGCTGGGCTCATGGTAGTAAGCACCGTCATGGGCGAGCGGACGGCCAACCAACTGCGCCGCAGCTGCGGGTGAGATCCCTTGAACCCGGGCCTCACAGCGGGCCATTGAAAACGACAGCGGCATTCGGTAAAGCGCGCCGGTTGTCGTCTGATGGCTACTTAAGATTGATTCCACCTCGGTTTCGCCGGGTGCTAGACCGATTACTTCGGCCATCCTGGCTAGCTCAGGGTTCGGTTCGAATGCACGACATATACCCCCAGTATGGGCCGTTGCACCGGCATAACCGCAGCGGCTCTTCTCCATCAACAAAGTATCGACACCACGCTCCGCGAGTAACGCAGCGATAGTCAGCCCGATAATCCCGCCGCCGATGACGGCCACTTCGAAATCGCTGTGCATGGCCTTTCCCCTAGATGGAGTAGTCGAGGAAGTTGGCATTGATCAGATTGTCCAGGACCAGCGTTTCACTGATCGCGCAGCGTTTCTGGATCTGTCTGGAAAGGCTCGGGGTGATCGGGGCACAAATACAGGATGCCAGTGCCATCAGGTAGTACAGGGGTTGTCCCGCTTGCAGCCGAGAGTAGGCGAGTTCGTAAAGCTCCACCGCCAACAGGGCCAGATTGCGGCTGGAGAAGCTGTCGGCGCTCGTCACTGTGGACCAGCGGTTGTACACCTCACATAGCAGCCTGTGTTCATTGCGTTGCATGCCATCCAACCAGAACGCCGGCGATTCCTGCATGGCGGCGACGGTGAGCACTTCGAGTTTGTCTTGGTAGAAGTCTTGGTGCCATTCAACGAATTGCGTTTCGACAAAGTCACTTTCTTGCTCTTCCGGCGCCAGCAACGCCATGTAGAGTCTGACGGGGTCAGTGTCGTAGTCACTGACCAGATCGCGAATCCATATGGCATGGTTTCGGCTGGTGGAGAGGTTCAGGCCATTGAGTTTCAAGAACATATTGGTGTAGAGGCGCTGAGTAGTTTTCGCGTAGGGGCTGCCCGCCAGAAGGATCGGGTAGGCGATCCCGTGGCTGTAGAGGCAGTCATAACCGAGAAAGTGCACTAACGTGGTGTCATCGGCACGCCAGAACGTATCGAACAGTTCGGGTGTCTGCTGGTTGACGCAAAAGTGTTCCCGAGTCGCCGCGATGTACCCGGCCATGCCCATGAACCAAGTGTGGGTCTTGCCCAGGCCGGGTTGGCCGATATCCAGGCCAGCATCGCCATGGCGGGTGATTTGCCAGTCTTGTGGGGTCGGTGCCAGCTCACGTTCCACGAAAGCTCGCGAGTTGAGGCGCACCGCACTGTTACCGAGCCAGGTCTGCAGTTTGTGCACATTCTTACCAATGTTCAGATAGGCGTGTTCTTTCTCCATCCATTCATGTTCGCCACCGCAGAGCTTGCACCGGAAGTTCTTCATGTACAGATAATTCGGTGCACAGGCACATTCTTCGCACTGGCTGGCGTCCGAGTCTTGCCCGCAACTGCTGCACTGGCCCCGGCCGAAGGCTTCATAGCCCCATACATTGCAGGCTCGGCAATAGGGCGCCAGGACGGTTTTCTGATAGATGTTGTGATCGCTGACACCCTGGTGATAGAGCTCCAGCACAGCATCGCGAAAAAATGCGTTGTCCAGAGAGCTCATCCAGTGGTCGATCTCGATACCTGCCATCTGCAGGCTGATTTTGATCTTGCGAGTATTTTCCTCGCCCACCACCGCAGGCTCACGACCCTGTTCCCGGCCTCGGCGCAACATGTAGGACTGGTAATCATCGGAGTAGGAAACCAACACGCATTCGTGGCCTTTTTGCCGTTGGGTCCTGGTGAAGATGTCGGCGCTCAGAAATGGTCCGGCCAGGTGACCGATGTGTAGATCGCCATTGGGTGTGGGAGGTGTGATGGTGACAATGAATCTAGACATTCTCGCTCTCCAGATGAGTGATATCGGCCTTCATGTAGTCCCCCGCGATAAACTTGTCCCACCAGATCACGTAGAAGTGAAAGTCTTCGTCGCTGTCGTTGATGACATAGTGATTGGTGTGCTTGGGAATCGCGGCGATGTCACCGGTTTCAAACAGATACTGCGCGTCACCGATCACCAGTCGGGCGGTGCCCTTAAGGGCAATGAAGATTTCCTGGTCGATCTGTACGTGAGGTTCGCTGTGAGTGTGGGGTCTGACGACACACCAGCCGGCGGCAAACGGCATGGGGTATCTGTCCCACGGCAGCAGGCGTTTTCCGTCCAGGTCGTATTCATGCACCAGTGCGGACCAATCCATTTTCCTGAAAATCTCAAAACCCATGAGCTCACCCTGCGATTGGAGAAGTTCACTCGATGGTGTTTGCTGGCGTGAAAGCTGACAACGCAGAATTATTCAATTCTGGGTTAAGAAGGACTAAATTCAGGAGAGGGTGCGGGAGTAGCCAGGCAGCGAAACTGCCTGGCCGGGGGAACGGGTCAGTGGGGAAGCTTCAGTACACGGTTTTTTTAAAAGGGCGGGTGACTACGCCCTTGTAGAACGAGAGGATCGCGAGCAGTTGCACCACGACGGCGGCAATCACGATAGCGGCGATGGCTTGGCTCGGTACGGCAAAGGCCGAACGGACCAGGCCGAAGAACGCCGGGGCGAAGGCATAGGTGGCTTGGCTGATTGCGACCATCAGCGCAATCACCCTGGCGGTTTGTTCGCGGCTGAACTCAGTCTGGGCGATCAGTGGCGGCAATGAAGTGGCGTTGCCGATCCCCGAACCGATCAACACCACCGCCACCCAGGCGACCGCCGGATGGATATCCAGACCCAGCAGCATCAGTGTGCCAAGCATCTGAATCCCGTAGCCCAGGCAGGCCAGTTGACGGCGGTTCATGCCTTGGGTCATCAAGCGTGCGGCCACGTAACGCCCGCCCATGGCGCTGGCGGTGGCCAGGCCCATGGCGAATGAAGCGTCCTGGGCGCCCATGCGTGCGGCCAGAATCGAATACAGATGGGCGATCAAGCCTATCTGGGCGAACAACCCCAAGGACATGCCGGCTGCCAGGGAACGGAAATTTGCCGACTTGAGGGTTTGCGCCGCAGTCCAGGGTACGGCACTTGAGCTGATCGCCACGGGCTCTGGCTGGTCGGCATTGTCAGGATGCTGGCCGAGGCTTTGCGGGCTTTTATTGAAAACCAGAAAGGCGAAGCAGCCGAGCAGCACCACGGCTACGGAACTGATCACCAGCGCCGCCGTGGCGAAGCCAAAACGCTCGATCAGCAACACCCACAACGGCGAGAAAATCACCCCACCCATGCTGGCGCCGTTGTAAGCCTTGCCCAAGGCTTTGGGTCGCTCCTTGATATACCACGGGGCGATCAGGGTATTCACGGCTGCGGCGCCCAATGTCACCCAACCGATGCCCGAGCAGATGGCTCCGGCATACAGCACCCATAACTGGCTCGCCTGAGCCCAGATATTCACCCCGACTCCCAGCACTATGCTGCCCAGCAGGGTAATGGCCGGCACACCGAAGCGCGCGTAGAGCCTGGGCAGGTTGGCGATGACCAGCGTGCCGCTGAGAAAGTGCAGGGTAACGGCCGCCGACACCTGGGCCACCGGCCAGCCGGTGCGATCCATCACGGCCTGCATATAGATCGGCGGTCCATAGAAACCGACCCCCCAACCAATCATTGCCAGGATGAATGTGCAGGTCAGAACAGTCTTTCCAAAAAAACGGGTGTGCTTCATCGCCATCTCCTCCATGTTGGCTGACAGGTTATGCTCCCGATGTATCTCTCACTTCGAGGTGGGTCGAACAATGGATGTTCGTTCTCCTCAAGGGAAGCACCGCTGGCTTCATCTGGCAATACGCCCGGCTACAAGCAGGTTTAGTTTTTCTCATCCCTGGCTTTAACGGAAATCGGTTTTCGTCACGAGAGTAGCGGTCATGATAACCGTCGGAGGACGACATCATGATGCTGAGCCACAAGCAACAGCGGCATTTTGTGAACAAGTTGATCAAGCTACGGCAGGTGCTGCACCGTATACCTGAGCTGGCCTACCAGGAGGTGCGCACCAGCGATGTGATCTGTGAAGCGCTGGGGGCTTTGGGTATCCCGTTCATTCGAGGACTCGCCAAGACTGGCGTCGTGGGCATTATCACCAAAGGCAATGCCGGTCCGTGTATTGCGGTGCGCGCCGACATGGATGCCTTGCCAATCACTGAGCGCAACACTTTTGGCCATGTGTCACAGCACCCCGGTTGCATGCATGCCTGTGGTCACGACGGACATATGGCGATGCTGATTGGCGCCGCCGAGTTAATCAACCGGTTTGTCGATTTCAACGGCACGGTGTGTTTGATCTTTCAGCCCGCCGAGGAGGGCCAGGCCGGTGCCAAAGCCATGCTCGACGATGGCCTGCTTGAGCGTTTCCCAATCCAGGCTATCGCCGGTTTACACAACTGGCCTTCGTTGCCGGCAGGAAGTTTTGCTACCCGGCCGGGGGCCTTGATGGCGTCGAGCAACAAGTTCGAGATTCACCTCGATGGCCGTGGCGGTCATGCCGCGCAGCCGCATATTGCGATCAACCCCATTAACGCCGCGGCGCAGTTGTGCCTGGGGTTGCAATCGTTGGTGGCCAGCGAGGTGAATGCGTTGGAGGCTGCGGTTGTGACGGTGACAGAAATAAAAGCGGGCAATGGCTTTAACGTCATCCCCGAGCGCGTAAGTATCCGCGGTACCGTGCGGGCTTTCGACAGCCTGACGGTCGATCGGTTGGCATCAGCGATCGAGCGGATGAGCGAGGGTATAGCCCAAGCTTTCGGATGCAGGGGAACGGTGGATTTTCGCCGCAGTTACCCTGCGCTGATCAACTGTCCGTTTATGGTTGACCTTGGACTGGAAGCGGCTCGGCAGGTGTTCGCAGAGCCGTATGTGCAAGCCCAGGCACAGGCGTCCATGGCAGCTGAGGATTTCGCATTTTTCAGCGAGCGTATCCCTGGTGTTTTCGCCTTCCTGGGATCGGCGCGTCGGTCGGATGATCCACCGCTTCACTCAGCGCATTACGATTTCAACGATGCAATTCTGTATTCGGGGGCGGCCTGGTTTGCGGCGTTCGCGCGTACGTGCTTCGAGGCCATGAGTTCGGCCAAAGACCTGGGAGGTCATGCCTATGTTTCTGATCAATGATGATTTGTTGGACAGCACCGCCGACTCTGGCGTCGATGCCATGCTGTGGAAGGTACTCCGAGCGCAAGCGATGAATGCCCTCGGGCGCCACCCCAGCCTGGGTCACATGGTCAACGAGGCGGTACTTGAGTGCCCGGACCTGGGCTCGGGCATGGCCGCGCGTATCGCGAACCTGCTGGCGCCCCACGATTCCCGTGAGCGTGGCTTGATGCGCGAGGTGTTACAGGAACTCAGTGGCTGTCACGATCTGGTGTGCTGCATGGTGGCTGATTTGAAAGCCGTGGTTCAGCGAGACCCAGCGTATCAGAACGAACTGGAGGTGTTTCTGTTCGCCAAGGGCTTCGCCGCGCTGCAGGCCTACCGCTTCGGTCATGCACTGTTGCAACAGGGGCGTCGCCTGGAAGCGCTGTATCTTCAGGCGCGATGCAATGTAGTACTGGGCATTGATATCAACCCAGGGTGCCGTATTGGTCGCGGCGTGTTGTTGGACCATGGCACGGGAATCGTTATCGGTGAAACAGCCGTGGTCGAGGATAACGTGTCCATCTTGCAAGGCGTTACTTTGGGAGGCACAGGAAAAGATAGTGGTGATCGTCATCCCAAGGTCAGGACTGGAGTGATGATTGGAGCGGGGGCGAAGATCCTCGGCAATATTGAGATCGGTGCGGGGTCCAAGGTGGGTGCCAATAGCGTGGTGCTCAAGGCGGTTCCTGCCAGGACTACGGTAGTGGGGATCCCGGCCTGTGTGGTGGGCCAGCCCAGGCATGAGCGACCGGCACAGGAAATGGATCAATCCATTAGCTAGGGCAGATCAAAAAAAGGCGAGGAGATTGCCTCCTCGCCGACGATGTGATTCCAATATTCAGACGACGGCGAGGCGGGGGTCGAACTCTTCCTTGACTAGACCAAAGGTTTCATAGCCGGGGTGCTGCGACAGACACGCGTAGGGGCTTTGCCAACCTTCCAGGCTGGCGATGCGGCCCAGCCAGTCAATGACAGTCCCAGGCAGATCCACCTGGGCCTGATTACTCCAGAACAGATAGCCGGCCAGGGAGAAGTCAGCGATGGACAACTCGTCGTCCAGAATGAAGCGGCGACCATCGCGCAACTCTTTGTCTAGTCTGCCGATGTCTTCTTTGAACCGACTGGCCAACCATTGCACGGCACCCGGTGGGTAATCATCGGGGAAGTAATTTCGGGCCAGGCGCAGGTGCGGCAGTGACAGGCCAAGTTTGTTGGCTTCCCACATCAGCCATTCCTTGCACGAGAGCGTGCCTTTGCGCCCGCTACCGCCGAACAGCCCAAGGGTATCGGCCAGTTCGATCAGGATGGCGTTGGATTGCACGTAGTGCGTCTGGCCGATGCTCACCAGTGGTACTTCACCAAAGCGCGCCAGACTTAACGACCTGAATGGTTCGGGGCGTGCGTCCCGCTCAACGAGAATATCCACTTGGCGATAGGTGTAATTCACCTTGGCCACATCCAGCATTAACTTGACCTTATAGCTGTGTCCGGACTCCGGGTGGCCGTACAGGGTGATCGGATTCATGGGCATTGCTCCTCTCGGGTGTGGGTCATCCAGTGGACATCGATCCAACCGATAGGCGTTTCGATTGCCTGAGGCCACAGCCCGATGTCCTTGAAGCCGGCTTTGCGGTAGCAATTGATCGCCAGCAGGTTCTCTTTTTTTACGCCCAGGTCGACCCGGGCAACGTTGAATCGGGTATACGCCAGTGCCAACGCCTGACGCAGGATGGCCTGGCCATAACCCTTGCCACGTGATTCGGGATCGCCGATAAGGATCCGCGCAAAGCGCAAGGACAGATGTGGCCAAATGTCCGAAAACTCGATGTGGCCGATCAATTTTTCGTCCTGGTCCACCACGGCGTAGAGGAAACGCCATGGATAACGTTCTTGGGCCTTGGCCAGATAGCGTTCAAGTTGTTCCTTGTCCAGAGGATAGGTAAAGGTGGCTCCTGCCCACAGGGAAAGGGTTTGTGGCCCATCGATCCAGGAAATAACCGTATCGAAATCACTATCTTGAAAGGTTCTGAGGGTGATGTTCATCGTGTTGCCTCATGTGCAATGCGGCGTATTTTTCAGGGCCGGGTCAGTTCGCTGACAAAGACAGTGGACAAATAATTGTCGTAAGTCTCCATGCCGCCTTCGCTGCCGTAGCCACTTTCCTTGATTCCACCGAAGGGCGTTTCCGGCATGCCGAGACCGTAGTGGTTGATCGAAATCATGCCTGCTTCCAAGCCTTCGACGAGCTTGGCGCATTCTTGGCGATCCTCGCTGAATCCATAGGCAGCAAGGCCATAGGGGAGTGCATTGGCCAGCTCGATCACGGTGTCCAGATCGTCGAACGTGTTGACCGGGATCACCGGGCCGAAAGGTTCCTCCTGCATGAGACGGGCGCTTGCAGGCACATTGGCGAGCACCGTGGGCTGGAAATAATTTCCCGGCCGGTCCATCCGGCTGCCACCCGTCAGCAGGCTGGCGCCTTCGGCCAGGCTGTCATCTATGAGGTCTTGGAGACGTTTTATTTGGCGCTCGTTACACAAGGGCCCCATTTTGGTCTCAGGGTCCATGCCATCGCCCACCTTGACCTTGCAGGTCTTGTCAAGAAGGGTGGAGACGAACTTATCCATCACTGACTCGTGGACATAGAAACGCGAAGGGGAAATGCAAATTTGCCCGGCGTTACGGAACTTGGCTTCCACCAGCAAGGTGCACACCTTGTCGATATCACTGCTGGCGCAGACAATCACAGCAGCATGGCCGCCCAGTTCCATGCTGACCCTCTTCATTTTCGCCCCCGCCTGGGCCGCGAGTTTTTTCCCCACGGCAATGGAGCCTGTGAATGAGACTTTGGCAATGACCGGGGAGTCGATCAGATAGCTGGAGATTTGTTCAGGGTCCCCCCAAACCAGGTTCAGGCAACCCTCGGGCAGACCTGCCCGATGAAAGATATCGGCGAGCGCCGCGACCGCCGAAGGCGCTTCCTCGGGTCCCTTGAGAATCAGCGTGCAGCCGGCACCCAATGCTGCGCAGACTTTGCGAATGGCTTGGTTGAAAGGGAAGTTCCAGGGTGTGAATGCGCAACACACGCCCACCGGCCTTTTAACCACCAATTGACGAACCTTGGGATTTCGAGCGGGGATCAGTCTTCCATACAAACGCTTGCATTCTTCGGCGTGCCATTTGGCGTGCTCTGCACAAAAACGCACTTCTGCAAGGGCTTCGGCCAGGGGTTTGCCTTGATCGAGGGTCATCCGGGCGGCGATGGATTCGGCTTCGCTCAAGATAATGCGGTAGGCCTCATAGAGCACTTTGCTTCGCTCTTCGGCGCTGCAAGCTCGCCACTTCAGGAACGCTTGTTGCGCGACCTTCAGGGCGTGGTCCAGGTCACCGAGTTGGGCACAGGCCAAGCGTCCGAGTTTCTGATGGGTACTGGGGTTTATGATGTCGATGCAAGGCTTGTCATCGTGAGGGTAAATCCACTCACCGTTGATAAACAAACCAATGTCCTTATACATATGACCTCCTTTGGGTGCTGGCTCAGCGTCCGAACCAGGCGTTGTCGATGATGGTTTTGTAATGTTGTTGCGAGAGGGTTTGCGGATTTGTCCGCGCGGTAGGGTCTGCCGTAGCCAGTTGTGCGATGTACTCGGAGTCGAAGGGTTCGTGGATGATTTGGCTCAGGCGACTGGGTATTCCCAGATCCGCCAGGAACTCTCTGAGCCAGGTGACGAAAGACTCATACCCAGGCTGCAGCAGGTTCAGGTTTTCGCTGAGCCGGACGAGTTTGTCCTCAATGACCGGGCGGTTGTAGGCGACCACATAGGGCAGTAACACGCCATTGGTCAGGCCGTGGTGCGTTCCGTACACGCCACCTATGGAGTGGCTGACTGCGTGCACGGCGCCCAAGCCTTTGTGAAAGGCCACGGCGCCCATCAAGGCGGCGGCGCTCAGGTAACAGCGCGCCTGCAGGTTGCTTCCCTCCCGGAAAACGATAGGTAGCCATTGCTTGATCAAGCACATGGCCTGGAGGGCGATGCCGTCTCCCATCGGATGGAAACCGTTAGCGCAATAGGCTTCAAAGGCATGGGAAAACGCATCGATCCCCACCGCCGCCGAGATGGACGCCGGCACCGTCAGGGTCAGTGTCGGGTCGACGATCACCAGGCTGGAGAGCATCTTGGGATGGAATATCAGCCGTTTGCGATTATCCAGTGTGTCCAGCAGCACGGCGGCCCGACCGACCTCCGCGCCCGTTCCTGCGGTGGTTGGCACACTGATAATCGGCGGGAGATTGTCATTCGCTGCTTTCCAGAGGTTGGGCAGGCTTTCGAAGGTCCAGATCGGTTTGGTTTGCACCGCCATGAAGGCGATGGCCTTGGCCAGATCCAGAGCACTCCCGCCACCGATGCCGATGACCGAGTCTCGGGCGGACTCATTGAAAATACCGATGCCTCTGTCGAGCATCTCGGTATCTGGATCGGAGCGAAAGCTGGAAAAAATCTTCAGATCAATGCCCGCCTGGCTGCAACGCTCCAAGGCACGGACGATCAGTGGATGCTCCACCAGCATTGTATCAATGACTACCAGAGGCCTGTGTTTGCCCAGTAGCACGCATCCATTGACCAGTTCGCTGATCCGTTCGACACCAAACCAGATGGGGGTGGGGTAACTCCAGTCGGCACTGAACTGCTGCGAATTGAACGTTGAGTTGATCGTCTGCATGGCGTTCCTCCTTTTGGCCTTTTTAGGTTGTGTACAGGGAGGAGTTCAACGCACAAAAGCTGATTCCACGGTTTAGAAAAAATGACCTGAACAATGCGTGAGAGGGCTTAAGATCAAAGAGGAACCTGGCTTGGGGAAAGTGCGTAGATGTTGAATCTGATTGAGCTCAACGCAAGCGGAGAAATTTGCCTGGTATTGATCCATGGCACAGCAGGTAGTCCGCATTCCACCTGGGAAAGGTTTGTCAGTCACCTGAACGGGGCGTATCGGGTTCTGGCGGTCGACCTGTCGCGTCTGGAGCAGGCGAGCGCAGCAACGCAGACGGTAACGGAGTTGGGCAGACTGATTGCCAGACAGATTCAGGAGCGCGCGGTTGAAGGCGTTCACCTGATAGGGTATTCACTGGGTGCGGCGCTGGCGATTGAGGTGGCCAGCGTCGTTCCCCGGCATATCTTGACGCTGAGCTTGATCGCGCCGTTTGACAATGCCCGTGACCCGCTGGTACGTAGCACCTTTGAACATTGGCATCGGCTGCTCGAGAAGAACCCCAGGGAGCTGGCGACCAACATTATCAGCCAAGGCTTTTCCGCCGCGTGGTGCCGGGCCATGGGACCCGCGCAGGTAGCTGTTTACAGCGAGGCGTTTTATCTACGGGTTCATTGGCCCGGTGTCGTCGTCCAGTTGGCCCTCAACCTATCCCTGGATGTCGCGTCGCAGGTCCCGCGGATTCAGTGTCCGACGGCGGTGATCATTGGCTTGGACGACCGGTTGGTCCCGGTCAGGGTGAGTGTTGCGTTGTATCGACGATTGGCCAACGGCAGCCTGTTTTCCCTGCCATGTGGGCACTTGTTGACGGCCGAGGATCCCCAGGGCCTGGCACAGATTGTTCAATCCTTTATCGCCCTGTTCGCCGCCGCACCAACTGCACCAGACTGCTTGTGATCCGCCGGCCAGGAATCCGCGAGCATGATTCAACGCACGCGCGTACGACTCTGCTCCGCCAGGTCCAGCGCTTTTTGCATGTCCAGTCGCGCCGAACGCCCCACGTCCTTGTCGTTAAGCTGATAGCTGCGCTCCGACGGCAGGATGGGGGCGGTTAGGTCCTCGCCGTCCATGCGTTCGAAGTCGTGATTTTCACCGATGGTCATGGCGCTGCGCCGTAGCAGCATGCGCAGTTGCTCGGGCTGAAGTTGCGGGTTGATGGACAGCATCGCCGCCAGCAGGCCCGCGACCATGGGTGTGGCGTAGGATGTGCCGCAATGCACTGCGCCGTTTTCGCCGGCGCGGGTGGTCGAGGCGTGGGCGCAAGCGGCGGCGGTGATGTCCACGCGCATGTCGATATTCGAGGAGCTGCGCTGGACCGCATAGGCCGGGTCATCGACGGCCACCCCGGCGCGCTCGCTGCGCTGGTGTCCGCCGACCACCAGCAGTTGTTCGGTGATGAACGAAGAGGGCAGGCGGTACTCATCGGTGCCCGAGAACGACGACCCATTGCCGGCGGAGTTCACCACCACCACGTCGGGATGCTCCTTGCGCAGCCACAGGAAAAACTCTTCCAGCAGTTCCTCGTAACCACTCATGGCGATGCCTGAGCGCAACAGCGAGTCGACTTCATCGCCTTTGACGTTTTTCGCGCCAACGCGGTGAATGCCCCAGCTCCAGTTGAGCACCCGCACGCCGTCCTCCACGAGGTTGACCGAGGCGGCGATGTTGGCGGTGATCCCGGCATCGGAATTGCGCTCGACAATGACTTCGAAGCCCCCACTGGCTTTGTCCAGACCCCGGAGAAAACCGGTGTTGCCACCGTCATCCCAGCGCGCGGCGAGGATGCCGGCGACGGTGGTGCCGTGGTTGTCTGGTGTGTTCGCGTCGCGCGCATAAACGCAGGTGCGCGGCAGTGAGCAGTCGCCGAGGTAGTCGGCGAAATCGGCGGTGTCGAAATCCACGTTACGTTCGATCAGGCCGATGCGCACCGGTTGTGGGCGGGTGGGCGGTTGCCGCGCGGGTATGCGCCGCTGGTAGTAGTTCACCGCGTCGAGAAAACGATTGGCGGCCCACTCATCGGAGTCCAGGGCCGGCTTTTTCGGTTCTTCAGGGCGGTTGGCGGCTTGCTCGGCCTCTTCGGCTGCCGACTCCTCGATCACCACGGCATCGACGCTGGTCTCACTGCCCATCCGCAGCACCAGCGCGTCGCGCTGCACCAGGTCCTTGGCCGGCAAACGAAGCTGGTACAGGTTCAGGGGAGCAATACTGCCAACGACCGTGGCGCCGTATTTTTGGGCAAGACGCTCAGCTTCCTGGCGCCCATCGTGATTCTCCTCGATCAACAGGCTGACCAGATCGACGTAGGTGCTCAAGCCGTCCATGTTCTTCGCCACTTCGTCTGGCCCGGCGGCCCGTACGTGACTGTTGCGCAGGCTCAGCCAGGCTGCATTGCTGACGCGCTGTCCGTCTTCCAGCCAAAGAGGGCCGCTCTGATAGGCGGCGCTGTCCAGGCGCACGCGCAGGGTTTCGCCTTCGCGCTGGACAATGAGCGCGGGTAGCGTCTTTTCACCCAGTTTCAGTTGTGGTGTTTGATTGCCCAAGCCGCGCACGGTCAGGCACCAGTCCTGGTGCTGGTTTTGCAGCAGGTCACCGCAGCGGTCCAGGCGTTCCAGGCGCAGCGGTTCTTGTGCGGCGGCCGCAGTGTAGGCGGCCAACGTGAGCAACGTAGCGAGGACAGCGAATCGTAAGGACATGGGTCAGGTTTCTTTGCCGAGGGACCTGGTGTTCCGACTGCTCCGTCGCCTGTTTCGTTCAGCGAGAAGAGCAACGGCGGCTGACTCGGAGCGTCTGGGCAGAAAACCATTCAATCAGTGATCTATAACCCCTTCGCCAGCCCCCGAGCCAGCATGACGAAGTCGAAAGCGACTCGCGGTTCGAAGCCGGCTGCCTCGCAGGCAGTTAAACGTCCGCTTGAGTTGAAAGCCTTCGTTTCTATCGTCGACTCACGTCGTACTTGAGTCTGAAACACGTGCAGTTCGCACAAATAACGCGTGTACCTTCTCCCAAAAATTCCCCCCGAGTACAAAAAAGCTGCTAATCAGCATGATGTCACCCAACAGTTGAGCCTGCCAGAGGTTCGGTCTGAGACCTGGCCAGAAGGCATCGACGTAAGGCTCGAGAAATGAGCAGATCAACGGCAAGCAGAACATCACGATGCCGATTCGATGACGAACCGGGCCAACTTCGTCCTTCATGGAAGGCACAAGCCCGGACACGTAACCGACCAAGCTGCCCTTCAACTGCTGGAAGCCGGCCTTGCCCATGACGGCGATGACCAGAATCAGCAGGACTTTGTTGCTGATAAACAGCACTCCAGTCAGCGCTGCGATTTTTGAACCAGGCACATCGAGCGCTGCCGCGACCGGCACCATTAACCAGGAGCCAAGCATCAGACAAATGATGGCTATACCCAGTTTGAATCGCCATTTAGCGGTATGGGGAGAATTCATGGTTGCCGTACCTTTTTGACTGGACTTATCAAATGTGACGATGCTTGAAGAGCTTAGCAGTCTGCGGGCGATCAGGGCGTCTATGCTCCTGTAGTCTTCCTTGACTGGGAAAAACGCATGCATCTGACGCGATCGGGCCAACTGCTAGTGTTTGGAGTGCTCGGCTTGAGTGGCTGCGTGCGCCTGGGGCCAGACTTTCAGTCACCGAGGGAGGCGTGGCCAGGACATTGGACGACTCCTGCCCTTGAGCAAGTCAGCCAACGCAGCCGGACCCCGGACTTTCGTCAATGGTGGCAAGTTTTCGGTGACCCGGTCCTCAATCATCTCATTGCCGAGGCGGATGCCAACAATTCAGACCTTAAAGTTGCTGGTCTGCGGGTGATTGAGGCGCGGGCTCAGTTGGGTATTGCCCAGAGCGGGCGTTACCCACAACTGCAGCAAGCCAGCGCCGACAGTCTGTACTTCAACCGTAATCAATCCGGCGGGAGTCATCCGCAAAACAGTCATTTCTGGCAATACAGTGCGGGGTTCGACATGGGTTGGGAGTTGGACTTCTGGGGGCGTTTCAGTCGCGCCATTGAATCATCCGATGCCAGTTACTTCGCCGCCCAGGCCAATCTCGAAGACGGGCTGGTTCTGCTACGCGCCCAACTGGCCAGTACTTACTTTTCGCTGCGTACCACCGAAGCACGTTTGCGTGTGGCTAAGGAAAACGCCAAACAGCAAAAACGTAACTTCGAGATAACCGAGAGGCTATTCAAGAGCGGCCAGAATGCAGAGCTCGACCTGCAACAAGCCAGAACTCAATACCTGGGCACCCTCAGTACCATCCCCAACTTCGAGGATCAGATTCTGCGTACCCGTAACTCGTTGTCCGTATTGATTGGACGGCCGCCCGGCGCGCTACCGCAACTGGTCGAAAATGAAGGATGGATTCCGCTGGTGGACCGTGCAGTGCTGCAGGATGTACCGGCTAATCTGCTGCTGCGCAGGCCCGACGTGCGTGCAGCCGAGCTCAATGTCGCGGCTCAGTCGGCCCTGATCGGTGTGGCCGAAACCGATTTCTATCCGTCGCTGACCTTGCTGGGCAGCATCGTTTGGACGACTGATACGCTCAATGGCACGCCCAGGAGTCTGGACCTGATCGGTGGCCCGAGTCTGCGCTGGAATCTGTTCGACCATGGCCAGATCAGTAACAACGTGCGCGTGCAGGATGCGCGGTTGCAGCAACTGATCGAAGGGTACCGCGAAAAGGTGCGCCAAGCTGCACGCGAGGCAGATGACGCAGCTAATGGACTGATCAAGTCCCTGGAGCGCGAAGCCATCCTGCGTGAGGCCGAAGTCGCCGCCAAGCGCTCGCTGGTGCTGGCCAACGCCCTGTATCGGGAAGGGTATTCGGACTTCCAGCGGGTGCTCGACTCGCAACGCGCGCTGCTAGAGCAACAGGACAATTACCTGGTCAGCCGCAGCAATGCCGTCAGCAATGTGATTGCCCTATACAAAGCGCTGGGCGGCGGTTGGTACAGCGTCCGACCGAAAGTTGATCCGGCCACCCGCCAGCAAATGGAAGAGCGCTCGGACTGGGGCAATTTGCTGGATGAGCCTTCAGCAGCGGAACCCAAAAAGGTCAACAATCATGAGTGAAGTCGCGCAGTCCTCCCCCGATGCCTCTTCCCCCGAGGCGGCAGAACCGCCAGCTGAACCCGCGCCAAAAGGCATCAAGTGGGTACTGATCTTAATCACACTGAGTCTGGCCTGGTACTTGTTGGCTGACCGCTTTACGCCTTATACGCAACAGGCTCGAGTAGGTGCCTTTGTGATTCCGGTGGCTGCGGAAGTGGCTGGCCGAGTCATCCGCGTCAACGTGCGGAACAATCAGGACGTCAAGGCAGGAGACGTGCTGTTCGAAGTGGATCCTCAGCCATATCAGATTGCCGTCGACCGTGCGCGTGCAGATCTTGAGTCCACCCGTCGACAGATCGGTGCCAGCACCGCCGGCATAGCCGCGGCTCAAGCCAATTTGCGAGCGGCCCAGGCGAATGAACTCAAGGCGCAGCAGGATAACCAGCGGCTCGAGGGTTTGTACCGCGAAGACCCAGGCACCATTTCCGTACGCTTGCTCGAAGTATCTCGTGCCAACTACCAACAAGCGGTCAGCCAGGTTGCCGCCGCCCGTGCCGAGGTCCAGCGCGCGCGCGAGCAAGAGGGCGGCAGTGCGGAAAACAACGCTTTGCTGCGCAGCGCCGCCACCGCGTTGTCGAAAGCTGAACTCGATCAGGCTAATACACAGATTCGCGCACGTTCGGCAGGGTTAATAACCGATCTACGCACCGACGCGGGGCAGTTCGCGGCCATCGGCAGCCCAGTCATGACCCTGATCGCCATCCATGATGTATGGATCAGCGCAGACATGACCGAAAACAACCTCGGTCTGGTCAAGCCCCAGACACCGGTTGCGATCGTTCTGGATGCATTGCCAGGCGAAGTGTTCGACGGGCATGTGCGCAGTGTCGGTTACGGCGTCAGCGTGGGTCCAACGACGGCGCCCGGTACATTGCCAACTGTGCAGAACAGCCGGGATTGGCTTCGTCCGGCACAGCGTTTTCCGGTGATCATCGAATTTTCCGAGGATTCAATGGCCAGGCTGCGTGACACTCGCGCGATACGTGCCGGTGGCCAAGCCGAGGTCATGGCTTTCCCCTCTCAAAGCAACCCGCTGAACCCACTGGGCCGCTTATTTCTGAGACTGATGAGTTGGCTGTCTTATGTCTACTAAGCGGACGCCGAGGACTCAGCGGGCGTTACGCCTGGCTACAGGCACCGCGCTGTGCCTTGCGATCAGCTTCGGCGTGGCCTTGCCGATTCCCTTTATCGCGCCCGTGCTTGCGGTACTTTTGATCGCCACCCTCAATCGTCCGTTGCAACTCAAGGCCGGACTGACACTTGCACTGGCCGCGATGTTAACCACCGGTGTAGGCCTATTGCTTATCCCAATCCTGCGCTACTACCCGTTCAGCGGCATTCTCCTGGTCGGCGTGAGCCTGTTCCTGGTTTTTCGCTTGGGTCTGCGTGGCGGCAATAACCTGATCGTCACGTTTCTGGTGATCGGGCTGACCATGATCTCCTCAGCTGGCTTCGTCGATTTTGACTTGGCGATGATGATCATCGGTGCATTAGTTAAAGGCTTGATCCTCGCCGTCATGGTGCTGGCGATAAGTCATTGGCTGTTTCCCGAGTCAGCCCATACGCCGTCACCACCCGCGGCCCCGACCCTGCGAGCGGAAGACGTCGACAGGGTTGCGCTGCGCGCTGCGCTGATTGTATTACCGGCGTTTCTGGTGGCCCTGATTGATCCGGCCGGTTACCTGCCCATTGTCTTGAAAGCGGTCAGCCTGGGTCAGCAGAGTTCCGCAACGACGTCGCGTAATGCCGCACGCGAATTGCTTGGCTCGACCTTGTTGGGAGGCCTGCTGGCGGTGTTGTTCTGGTGTGCACTCAGCCTCTTTGTACACCTATGGATGTTCTTCCTTTGGATGCTGCTGTTCGGTCTCGCGCTGGCGTGCAAGCTATATGGACTAAGCCCCACACGCTTAAGCCCGGGGTTCTGGCTCAACAGCTTGATCACGCTGATTATTCTGCTGGGCCAGTCGGTTCAAGACAGTATTGCAGGCAAGGATGTCTACACGGCGTTTGCCGTACGCATGGGACTGTTCATTCTCGTGACGCTGTATGCCTGCCTGATGGTTCATATTCTGGATCAGCGACAACCAAGACAAGCTCAGGAATTAATCTGATTGGATAAAACGCCTCATGGTCGCTACTTTTCTGAGCCAGCGAATCGTAGTTCCTCAGATGTTGGCCGTGGCCAAGCGGCGATTGGATTCAGAGTCCCGCGATGAGTAAAGCTTCAGCCAGCCTGGCGTTACCTTGCGCAGCTCCGCAGATTGGTTGCATCGATAGCAGCGTAGAAGCTCGTCCAAGAACCTCTCTTCGTTTAGTAAAGTGGCAACCAGACTCAAGCGTGTCTATTGTTTTTGGCGACAGATTGCTATCGGAGGCATGGACATGAGTCAGAGCATCTCGCCCACAGCTTCAGCTGTGGGGAACACGGGCATGGTAGCCACGACCTTATGGGGCTCGGACAACATCGGCGGTATCACGGTCGATCCGGACGGTGCTATCTGGCTTGGCGCTTACAGTCGCCTGGGGCTGGGAGGCGAAGAGGATTCAGGCTTCACCGGCAGCCTGGTCCGGTTCAATGCCAACGGTAGCCTGGACCGCAACTACAGTGGAGACGGTAAATCCCTCCTGCCTGTGTCGCTCGATATCGAGGACGGCGGTAATGCTGCGGTGCAGCCGGGAGGAGGCTATCTGGTGGCGCAATACGTGAAAGTAGGCGACGCCTGGGTGTCGGGCATAACGCGTAACTTGGCTGACGGCAGCCTCGATACGAGTTTCGGGAACGGCGGCACCGCGACAGTGCCTTTCTACTGGAATGACTCTCTAGGCCAGCAAGCGTCGTTCTCGGTACAACGCGACGGCAGTTTTTTCGCGAGCGCTGCGTATCCCTCTGGGGAGATCTATATCGCCCGCTTCGACGCGACAGGGGCCTTGGTCTCGTCTTTCGCAGAGGCAGGGGTCCTGCACCTACCCGCGTCCATCGGTATTCAACCCAGCGCCACGATCGACGTTTCGCTGCAGGGCGACGGGAAGGTATTGGTCACGGGGCGAGATACGCTGACCCGCCTCAACCAGGACGGTACCCTGGATAGCAGCTTTGCCAACGGCGGCAGCCTGGCCCTGGATATTCACGCAGACGCCCTCGTCATCCAGGATGACGGAAAAATCCTGCTGGCGGGCGCCTCGGGCGGCGTGGCGAGCGTCATTCGACTCAACGCCGACGGCTCCCTCGACAGCGATTTCGGTGATCAGGGTCGGGTAAGTTGGGGCTCGCAAAGCGCGCCTTTCGCCGTAGCCGACATGATCGTGCTGGCCGACGGCAAGCTGTTGATCGGCGCAATGCAAGGCACGAGCGCGGACGGCTATCTGGCGGCCTTGGTTCAGTTGAACCCCGACGGTAGCCTGGACCACAGCTTTGGCAATCCCGACGACGGCTATTACCACCTTGACGGTGGCCGCGATGATGACTTCTTGCTGGGTACCGCCTCGTTCGACGATGCGATCGTTGGCGGGGCCGGTAACGATCTGCTCGATGGCCAGCAAGGTCGCGACCTGCTGACGGGCGGTGCCGGAGCCGATACTTTCCGTTACGAGTCAGTCACAGATAGCTACCGAACCGCAACCACGGCCCATAGCGACCGAATCACCGACTTCGACCCCAACACCGATACGATCGACCTCTCGTCCATGGGCTTGCTCGGCCTGGGCAATGGATATGACGGAACGCTGGCGATACGAGTCAATGAAAGCGGGACGCGGACTTACCTCAAAAGTTTCGATGCCAACGCGGATGGGGAACGCTTCGAATTGGTCTTCGACGGTGACTTGGGCCAAACGCTGAATGAAACCAACGTCCTGTTCCAGCACGCCAGTTTGATGGGCACCGAAGAGGCTGATCGTTTACAAGGCAACGCTCGAGGCGAAATCATCGAAGGGTTGGCGGGCGATGATCGCCTTTATGGAGCGTTAGGGAATGATGTATTGGTTGGCGCAGAGGGTCGGGACCTATTGGTGGGTGGCGGTAACAACGATGTGTTCCGCTTCGACGCACTGAGCGACAGCTACCGTACCGCCACTGAAAACCACACTGATCGCCTGATTGACTATACCGCGGGTGAAGACACTATCGATTTGTCCGCCTTGGCCTTTACCCGGCTGGGGAATGGTTACAACGGCACGTTGGACGTGGTGGTCAATGAAGCCAAGAACCTGACTTACTTGAAAAGCTACGAAGCCGACGCCAATGGGGCTCGATTCGAGTTGAGCTTGGCAGGGGACCACTCCGGTTACCGTAACCTGGACATCATCTTCGCCGAGCCCTCGGGAGAAGAGGTCTTTCAATTGATCGGAGTGGCTGACCTCTGGGTGTAGAACGCAAACCTGGTTATTCCTTGCCTTTGGCAGCTTGCTGAGCGGTCTAGGGGCATTGCGGGTTCCTTTCGAGGCGATGGTGGGGGAGGCGCTGAGTCAGGCCGATCGAAACTCGACCGTCAGATGGCTGACTTCGTGAACCGGCTTGAGGCGTTCACGAATGCTGTCGGCGCTCGCAGTGGCGTGACCAACGACGCTGACGATGGCCGCATGGGCTTGCGGCCCAACCCGCCAGACGTGCAAATCTGTGAGGGTGGCATCCCCCGGCGTTTCAACCCGTTCGCGGATTTCCTCGGCGATGTGCACATCTGTCTGATCCAGCAGTACACCTGCGGTGACCCCCATCAATGTCCATGCCCAGCGCGCAATAACGATGGCGCCGACAATGCCCATGACCGGGTCCAGCCACACCCAACCGAGATAGCGGCCGGCGAGCAGTGCCACAATGGCCAGAACCGAAGTCAGCGCGTCCGCGATGACGTGGGCGTAGGCGGACTTCAGGTTGTTGTCGTTCCCGTGGTGGGCATGGCCATGATCCTCATGATCGTGCCCATGATGGTGTCCGTGGCCCAGCAGCAGGGCGCTGACAATGTTGACGATCAAACCGGCAATAGCGATGAGCGTAGCCGTGCCGAACTGAACGTCCGTTGGCTGCAAGAGGCGCAGGACAGACTCAACGCCAATTCCCAGGGAAACCATACCGAGAATCAGTGCCGAGGCGAACCCGCCCAAGTCTCCAACCTTGCCGGTACCGAAACTGTAGCGCTGGCTGCAAGCGTGGCGTTTTGCGTATCCATACGCGAACGCCGCGATGCCCAATGCGCCGGCATGGGTTGCCATGTGAAAACCATCTGCCAGTAACGCCATTGAGCCGGTGATATAGCCGGCGGTGATCTCGCCAACCATCATCACCATGGTTAGTGCCACCACCCAAAGCGTGCGCTTGGCGTTTTCGTCGTGCCCTGAGCCAAGGAACACGTGGTCATGTGTGTGGTTGATGTGAGTGCTGTTCATGAGTGTGTACCTGAATGGGTTCACTTGGAGTAACGACGAATGGCTTCAAGCAGTTCTTCGACGGCCTTTACCTTTGGCAACGAAAGCCTTCAGCTGCCGCCGAGACGATCCCAGGGGCAACCCTCCCTGAAGCATAGGTACTCCACCCGCCACCGGCAGCCCCGACTCGCTAATAACCAATAGTGAATTAAGCTATGAGAGCTGACCGCCTCCTGGCTCAAGTCGCTTTCAGGACACGTTAAGTCGTCTGTGTGCAACCGCCGCCCCCCGGGAGTGGCAAGCTGTAACGATGCCCCGGACCTGGTGCGCCTAGACACTTGGCCGGAGAGCGAGAATGGTGACTGGATCAACCACGCGTCCGTGACGTGGCCCGGCACCGCAGCCAAGACTCCGGACGGCTGCCGCATTGCGGCGGTGTCGTTCGAGATGCCGAGGTACGTTTATGCCTGATGAGACGCTTCACCTGCCTCTGATTCATAGCGTGTTGCAGTGCGAAAAGGACACCCCCGGTGCCTTGCTGCCGATTCTCCACGCCATCCAGGAAGGCTGCGGGTACGTCCCCGACGCCGCCGTCCCGGAAATTGCCCATGCCCTGAACCTCAGCCAGGCTGAAGTGCGCGGGGTCATCAGTTTCTACCACGATTTCCGTACCTCGCCGCCAGCGCGCCACACGCTACGTCTGTGCCGGGCCGAGTCCTGCCAGAGCATGGGGGCCGAAGGCCTGGCTGCACAGTTGCGTGAGCAGTTGGCGCTGGATGATCACGGCACCAGTGCCGATGGCAGCATTAGCCTGCGTCCGGTCTATTGCCTGGGCGCCTGCGTCTGTTCACCTGCGCTGGAACTGGACGGTGAGCTGCACGCACGGTTAACCCCCGAGCGCTTGCGTGAGCTGGTCAAGGGTTGTCTGGAGGAGGGCGCATGCTGAAGCTCTGCATCCCCCGTGATTCAGTGGCCCGTGCCGTGGGCGCGGACAAGGTCGCAGCGGCGTTGGCGAGTGAAGCTGAGCGTCGACAACTACCATTCGAGCTGCGCCGCACCAGTTCACGCGGCCTTTATTGGCTGGAGCCGATGCTGGAGCTTGAAAGCGACGGCGTCCGGCTGGGCTTTGGCCCCATCACGCCGCAAGACGTGCCGGGCCTGCTCGATGCCCTGGCGGGCGATCCCGCCAGCCATCCGTTGGCCTTGGGCCCGGTTGAGCAGATCCCGTATCTCAAAAGCCAGCAGCGTCTGCTGTTTGCGCGTGCCGGCATCACCCAACCGCTGTCCCTGGACGATTACCGTGCCCAGGGCGGTTTCCTCGGGCTGGCGCGGGCGATTCAGATGGACGGCGCAGAGGTGGTCGCCAGCGTGCTCGATTCCGGCTTGCGCGGACGCGGTGGCGCGGCGTTTCCGGCGGGCATCAAGTGGCGCACTGTGCGCGACGCGGTAGGGGCGCAGAAGTACGTGGTGTGTAACGCCGATGAGGGCGACTCCGGTACTTTTGCCGACCGCATGCTGATGGAAGGCGATCCGTTTCTTTTGATCGAAGGCATGATCATCGCCGGGATCGCCGTCGGCGCGACCATGGGCTACATCTACGTACGTTCGGAGTATCCGGACGCTATCAGCACCCTGAACGATGCGCTGCGCATCGCCCGTGACGCTGGGTATCTGGGCACGAACGTGAGCGGCAGCGGCCGCGCTTTCGACATTGATGTTCGGGTGGGGGCCGGCGCCTACATTTGCGGCGAGGAAACGGCACTGCTCGAATCCCTCGAGGGCAAGCGCGGCACGGTCCGGGCCAAACCACCGCTGCCCGCCATCCAAGGCCTGTTCGGGCTGCCGACGCTGGTCCACAACGTGGTGACCCTGGCCTCGGTGCCCGTAATCCTGGAGAAGGGCGCGCAGTTTTATCGCGACTTCGGCATGGGCCGGTCCCTGGGCACGATGCCGTTTCAACTGGCCGGCAATGTGCGCCAGGGCGGCCTGGTGGAGCGCGCCTTCGGCCTGAGCCTGCGTGAACTGGTGGAAGGTTATGGTGGCGGTACCGCCAGTGGTCGACCGCTGAAGGCCGCGCAAGTGGGCGGGCCGCTGGGTGCCTGGGTGCCGCCTTCACAGTTTGATACGCCGTTGGACTACGAAGCATTCGCCGCCATGGGCGCCATGCTCGGCCACGGTGGCGTGGTGGTTGCCGATGACACGCTGGACATGGCCCACATGGCCCGTTTTGCCTTGCAGTTCTGCGCCGAGGAATCCTGCGGTAAGTGCACGCCGTGCCGGATCGGTTCCACCCGTGGCGTGGAAGTGGTGGACCGCTTGATCGCCAGCACCGATGCGGCTACACGCCAGGAGCAGGCACTGCTGTTGCATGATCTGTGCGACACCATGCAGTACGGCTCGCTCTGCGCCCTGGGGGGAATGACGTCCTTTCCCGTCGGCAGCGCCCTCAAGCATTTTCCCGCCGACTTCGGTCTGGCGACCACGGAGGCCGACCAATGATCACTATTTTCGACCCCAGCAGCGATATCGACCTCGGCACCCCGGCGCGTGAAAGCGACGTGCAGGTCAGCCTGACCATCGACGGGCGCGAAATCAGCGTCGCCTCCGGCACCTCGGTCCTGCGCGCGGCGGCCATGCTGGGCACCACCATCCCGAAACTCTGCGCCACCGACAGCCTGGAAGCCTTCGGCTCCTGCCGCATGTGCCTGGTGGAGATCGACGGTATGCGCGGCTATCCGGCGTCCTGCACCACGCCGGTCACCGAGGGCATGGTGGTACGTACCCAGACCTCCAAACTGGCCGACCTGCGGCGCAACGTGATGGAAATGTATATTTCCGATCACCCGCTGGACTGCCTGACGTGTGCAGCCAACGGCAATTGCGAGTTGCAGACGGTGGCGGGGCAGGTCGGTCTGCGCGAGGTGCGCTACGGCTACGAAGGTGCCAATCACCTGGCCGAAGCCAAGGACGTCTCCAACCCTTATTTCGAATACGACCCGAGCAAGTGCATCGTCTGCAACCGCTGTGTGCGCGCCTGTGAGGAGATCCAGGGCACCTTTGCCCTGACCATCACCGGACGCGGCTTTGATTCCCGCGTGGCGGCAGCCGGCGGTGACAACTTCCTCGACTCCGAATGCGTCTCCTGCGGCGCCTGTGTTCAGGCCTGCCCGACGGCGACCTTGATCGACAAGAGCGTCGTGGAGATCGGCCAGCCGGAACGCAGCGTCATCACCACCTGTGCCTATTGCGGTGTGGGTTGCTCCTTCCGCGCTGAAATGAAAGGCGAGCAACTGGTGCGCATGGTCCCGGACAAAAACGGCCAGGCCAACCATGGCCACTCCTGCGTCAAGGGCCGCTTCGCCTGGGGTTACGCCACCCACCCGGACCGCATCACCAAGCCGATGATCCGCAAGCACATCAGCGACCCGTGGCAAGAGGTCAGTTGGGAAGAGGCGGTCACCTACGCGGCCAGCGAATTGCGCCGCATCCAGCTCAAGTACGGGCGCGACTCCATCGGTGGCATCACCTCCAGCCGCTGCACCAACGAAGAAACCTACCTGGTGCAGAAACTGGTGCGCACCGCTTTCGGCAACAACAACGTCGACACCTGCGCCAGGGTCTGCCATTCGCCCACCGGTTATGGCCTCAAGCAGACCTTGGGCGAATCCGCCGGCACTCAGAATTTCGACTCGGTGATGAAGGCCGACGTGATCCTGGTGATGGGCGCCAACCCCACTGACGCTCACCCGGTCTTCGGTTCCCAGCTCAAACGTCGCCTGCGCCAGGGCGCGCGGCTGATCGTCATCGATCCGCGTCGTATCGACCTGGTGGATTCACCCCATGCCCGTGCCGACCTGCACTTGCAGCTGCGTCCGGGCACCAACGTGGCGATGCTCAATGCGCTGGCCCATGTGATTGTCACAGAAGGCCTGGTTGATCAGGGGTTTGTCGAACAACGCTGTGAGCCTGCGGACTTCAACCGCTGGCGCGATTTCGTCAGTCTGCCGGAGAACTCCCCCGAGGTTCTGGGCCCTGTTTGTGGCGTACCCGCCGACCAGATCCGCGCCGCCGCGCGGCTTTACGCCAGCGTTGACAACGCGGCGATCTACTACGGACTCGGCGTCACCGAACACAGTCAGGGCAGCACCTCGGTCATGGGCATCGCCAACCTGGCCATGGTCACCGGCAACATCGGCCGCGAGGGTGTCGGGGTGAACCCGCTACGTGGGCAGAACAACGTCCAGGGTTCCTGCGACATGGGCTCTTTCCCCCACGAGCTGCCGGGCTATCGGCACATTTCCAACGAGACGGTGCGCGCCCAGTTCGAACAGGCCTGGAACGTGACGCTGCAACCCGATCCGGGGTTGCGCATCCCCAACATGTTCGAAGCGGCTCTGGATGGGACCTTCAAGGCGCTTTACTGCCAGGGCGAGGATATCGCCCAGAGCGACCCGAACACCCAGCACGTCACTGCGGCGCTGTCAGCCATGGAATGCGTGGTGGTGCAGGATATCTTCCTCAACGAGACGGCCAAGTTCGCCCACGTGTTCCTGCCGGGCAGCTCGTTCCTTGAGAAGGACGGCACCTTCACCAACGCTGAACGCCGCATCTCTCGGGTGCGCAAGGTGATGGAACCCTTGGCCGGCAAGGCCGATTGGGAAGCCACCGTGGCCCTGGCCGACGCCTTGGGCTACAAGATGCACTACAGCCATCCCTCGCAGATCATGGACGAAATCGCCAGCCTGACACCGACGTTCAGTCGCGTCAGCTACGCCGAACTGGAACGTCACGGCAGCCTGCAATGGCCGTGCAACGATGCCGCGCCCGACGGCACGCCGACCATGCACATCGATCAGTTCGTGCGGGGCAAGGGGCGCTTCATGCTCACCGGCTACGTGCCTACCGAAGAGAAGGTCAACAGCCGCTATCCGTTGCTGCTGACCACCGGACGCATCCTCAGTCAGTACAACGTCGGCGCCCAGACCCGACGCACCGACAACGTGGCCTGGCATGAGGAGGACCGCCTGGAGATCCACCCGACCGACGCCGAGAACCGCGGCATCGCCGAGGACGACTGGGTCGGCATCGGCAGCCGTGCCGGGCAGACGGTGCTGCGTGCGAAAGTCACCGAGCGGGTGGCGCCGGGCGTGGTCTACACCACCTTCCACTTCCCTGAATCGGGTGCCAACGTCATCACCACCGACAACTCCGACTGGGCCACCAACTGCCCGGAATACAAAGTGACGGCGGTCGAGATCGTGCGGGTCAGCCAGCCTTCCGAATGGCAGAAGCGCTACCAGGCCTTCAGTGATGAACAGGGACGTCTGCTCAAAGAGCGTCGCCATGCCGAGAAAGCCGAGGTGCGCCGATGAGTTCCGAAAGCCTGATCAAGATGGCCAACCAGATCGCGCAGTACTTCGCCAGTGAGCCGGATCACACGCTGGCAGTGAACGGGGTGCGCCAACACATGAAGAGCTTCTGGACGCCGGCCATGCGTCGCCAGTTGAGTGCCTGGCAAACCGAGCACCCGGGCGCGGTCCTGCATCCTCTGGTGGTGGAAGCATTGACGGAAACGCAAGGGGTTGCTTAACGATTGCTGCGAGGGCAGGGGGATATCCTTGGCAGATAACCCCCTCGCTCTCAAGGCATTGGCGAGTCGCCCTGATCCGTCCTGCGGCTGCTGACTTCCGCCGGTACGTCATCGCCGGCCATGCGTTTGCGAAACAACGCGGCCCGGGCCAGCAACAGGGTGGTCACCGGTACCGTGATGGACAGCAGGATCGGTATCAGCCAGGCATGCAGCACCGGGCCGGATTTGAGCGCTGAAAAATAGATGATCGAGGCCAACGCCACGCACCAGGCGCCCAATGTTGAAGCCAGGGCCGGAGGGTGCATGCGTTGGAAATAATCCTTCAAACGCACCAGGCCGATCGCTCCGGCCAGGGCGAACAGGCTGCTGAGCACCAGCAGGATGGCCACGGGAATTTCGACCCACATCGACAGTTCGCCGCTCATTCAATCACCTCGCCGCGCAACAGGAACTTGGCCAGGGCGAACGAGCCGACAAAGCCGAACAGGGCGATCATCAGCGCCGCCTCGAAATAGGTGTCACTGGCGTAACGAATGCCCAGCACCAGCATCATCAGCATCGCCACGATGTACAGATAGTCCAGGGCCAGTACCCGGTCTTGCGCCGACGGCCCCTTGAACAGACGCAGCAAGGTCAGCACCATCGTCAGGGAGAACAGGAACAGGCTCAACAGGATCGCGTTGGACAGCAATGGGCTCATTCGAAAATCTCCATCAGCGGCCGCTCGAAGGTGGTCTTGAAGTGCGTAATGAATGCCGCTTCGTCTTCCAGATCGAACACGTGCAGCAGCAGGACGCTGCGATCCAGGGCCAGTTCCGACCATACCGTTCCGGGAATTACCGTGGTGATCATCGACAGCGCCGCCAGGCCATTGGCATCGTGCAGGTCCAGCGGCACCTTGATGAACCGCGAGCGAGGTGGGCGGTGTCCGGCGTTCATCACACTCCAGGCCACGGCCAGATTGGACACCACCACCTCGCGACCCACCAGCAGGAACAACCGCAGCACCGCCCAAGGCCGCCGAATATGGATGGGCCTGGGGCGCAACGGGCGCATCAGCAAAGGTGCCAGCACGCCCAGTGCCGCTCCCAGCAGCAGATGCCCTGCGCTGAGGGACAGGTTCAACAGCAGCCAGAGCAACCAGAGTGCCAGGGACAACCACGGAGCAGGAAACAAACGTTTCATGGTTGCACCTCTGTCAGCGCGCTATCCGCTTTCGGGCCGGGGACGGCGCGGGTAGCGAGCACCGACATCACGTAATGTTCGGGGTTGTTCAGCCCGGCGGCCGCCTCCTGGGTGTAGCGCAGCAGTGGCTCGGCCTTGAAGGTCAGCGCGATGCCCAACCCCAGCAGCACGATGATCGGCAGGCATTCGGAAGGTCGCAACAAGGGTGACGGTCGTTCTTGCGGCGTCCAGAAACGCTGGATACCCAGGCGCGAGAAAGCGATCAACGACGCCAGCCCCGACAGGATCAACAACGCCAACAAGCCCCACGCCTGGTTCGACACCGGTTCCACACTTTCCCCAAGCCCCTGAGGATTGAGCAACGCGCTCATGAGCCCCAGCTTGCCGATGAACCCCGAAAGCGGCGGCATGCCCACCACCAACAGCGTGCAGGCGATGAAACTCAAGCCGAGGAAGGCCATGGTCCAGGGAATGACTTGCCCGATGACGGCTTTCTGTTCGTCATCGAGGTTGATGCCCTTGGGCGGTTGCAGGGATTCAAGTGGCCGAGGCAGGACATCGAGATCGTCCTCCAGCGACGGTTCATTGGCCGAGCGCGAGCGTTCGATCAGCTCGGCCAGCAAGAACAACGCACAGAGTGCCAGGGTCGAGCTCACCAGATAAAACAGCGCCGCACCCACCAGGTTTGGCTGGGCAAAGCCGATGGCCGACAACAGGATCCCGGCGGACACCAGGATACTCAGGCTGGCCATGCGCTCCAGGCGCTGGGCCGCAAGAATGGCGATGGCGGCACAGACGATCGTCGCCATGCCGCCGTAGATCAGCCAGTCGCCGCCGAAATACGCTGAGGCGCCGGCCTGACCGGAGAACAGCAACGTCCACAGGCGCAGGATCGTGTAGACGCCCACCTTGGTCATGATCGCGAACAGCGCCGCCACTGGCGCACTGGCGGCGCTGTAGGCCGGAACCAGCCAGAAATTCAGCGGCCACATGCCGGCCTTGGCCAGGAACGCCACCGCCAGGATGCCTGCCCCGGCGTGCAGCAAGCCCCGGTCGGCTTCCGGCACCAGGGGCACCTTCAACGCCAGGTCAGCCATGTTCAACGTGCCGGTGACGCCATAGATCAGCGCCGCGCCGATCAGGAACAGCGAGGAGGCCAGCAGGTTGATGGAAATGTAGTGCAGCCCCGACGACACCCGCGCCCGGCCCGAGCCGTGCAGCATCAAACCGTAGGAAGCGGCCAGCAGCACCTCGAAGAACACAAACAGGTTGAACAGATCCGCCGTGAGGAAGGCCCCATAAAGGCCCATCAACTGGATCTGGAACAGCGCATGGAAACTTGCGCCGGCGCGATCCCAACGGGCTGTGGCGAACAGCAAGGCACTGACGCCGATGATCCCGGTCAACACCAGCATCAGCGCCGACAGGCGATCGACCACCAATACAATGCCGAACGGCGCCTGCCAGTTGCCCGGCAAGTACACGCCGATGGAGGCGGGCAGGGCCTGGCCCTGGGTCCAGTACAGCAACAGCATGGCGATACCCAGGCCCAGCAGGCTGGAAAACAGGTTGATCCGGGCTTTGAGCGGACGATGTTTTTCGCCCAGCATGAGCATCAACGCAGCGGTCAACAGCGGCAGCAGGATCGGCGCGGCGATCAAATGAGGCGTCAACATCATTCCTTGGGCTCCCGGCCGTCCACATGGTCGGTGCCGGTCAAGCCCCGGGAGGCCAGCAGGACCACCAGGAACAGCGCGGTCATGGCGAAGCTGATCACAATCGCAGTGAGGACCAGCGCCTGGGGCAGTGGGTCGGTGTAATGCAGCAGATCCTGGGGCACGCCGTCCTTGATGATCGGTTCCTTGCCGATGAACAGGCTGCCCATGCTGAAGATGAACAGGTTGACGCCATAGGACAGCAGGCACAGGCCCATAACCACTTGAAAGGTCCGTGGTCGCAGCACCAGCCAGACCCCGGAGGCGGCCAGTACGCCGATTGCTATTGCGATGACTTCTTCCATCAGGCCGCGCCTCCTGCTACGGGTTGTGCAATGGGTTTGGGATGCAGACCAGGCTTGTGGGCCCGCACCGACTGGTGAGCCAGGGCGGTGAGAATCAACAGGGTCGAGCCGACCACCACGGCATAGACGCCGATGTCGAAGAACAGCGCGCTGGCTAGGTGAATATCGCCCAGCAACGGCAACTCGAAATGCCAGGTGTGGGTGGTCAGGAAGGGATAACCCACCGCCATCGCGCCAAGTCCCGTGACCGTGGCGAACAACAGGCCCGTGCCCATCCAGCGCAGCGGACGCAGGCTCATCTGGGCTTCGACCCATTGGGTGCCGGCGACCATGTATTGCAGGATGAACGCCACCGACATCACCAGCCCGGCCACGAAACCGCCACCGGGTTGGTTGTGACCGCGCATGAACAGGTAGAACGACACCACCAGGGAGATCGGCAGCAGCAAACGCACCAGCACCGACGGCACCATCATGAACCCCAGCGCGGTATCACTGGCGTGGCGCGGGTTGACCAGATCGGTCACCACGTCGGGTGCCAGCAGCCGCTGTTGTGCCGGTAGCTGCATGCTTTCCTTTGGCGGCCGGAAACGTCGCAGCAGGGCGAAGACCGCCAGGGCAACCGCTACCAGCACGGTGATCTCTCCGAGGGTGTCGAAGCCGCGGAAATCCACCAGCATCACGTTCACCACGTTGCTGCCGCCGCCCTCGGGCAGGGCGCGGCTGAGGTAGAACGATGAAATATCGTTGGGGGTCTGACGGGTCAGCATTGCGTAGGACAGCAGCGCCATGCCGCCACCCACGGCGATGGACAGCAGCAAGTCCCGCAGACGACGGATGCGTGCGCGCCGTTCGCTGTTGGGCCGCGGTGCTGCGTCCTCGATCCGCCGTGGCAGCCAGCGCAGGCCCAGCAGGATCAGCACCGTGGTCACCACTTCCACGGCCAGTTGCGTCAATGCCAGATCGGGGGCCGAGAACCAGACGAAGGTCACGCAGGTCATCAGGCCGCAGACGCTGACCATGGTCACGGCCGCGAGCCGGTGATACTTGGCCTGCCAGGCCGCGCCCAGGGCGCAGGCGATCGCCAGCAGCCACAGGGTCACGAACACGATGGAGCCAGGGATCTTCGGCCGGTCGCCCCACACCAGCGTGCTGTTGAGCATCGGAATCAACCCGGCCAATACGGCGGCCAGCACCAGCCAGAACAACTGCGCTTGCAGGCGCCGGGTGCTGATCTTGCGTTCCAGCCGTCGGCCCTGACGCATCATCAGCACCAGGCAGCGCTCGAACAGCCGCTTGCCGCTGAATCGGCCTATGAACGGTGGATGCTTGATGTGGCCCAGTTTGAACTGATTGCGCAGCAGCAGATAAAGCACGATGCCGCCGGACATCGCCACCAGGCTCATGATCATCGGCGCGTTCAGGCCGTGCCAGATCGCCAGGCTGTACTCGGGCAACGGGCCGCCCACCACCGGCAACGCGGCGGCGGCCAGCAACGAGCCGACCACCTGGGCCGGGAAAATGCCCACCAGCAGACAGGCGAACACCAGCAACTCCACCGGCGCGCGCATCCAGCGTGGCGGTTCATGGGGGGTATGGGGCAGGTCGGTGGCGGGGGGGCCGAAGAACACGTCCACAGTAAAACGCAGGGAGTAGGCGACGCTGAAGGTCCCGGCAATGGTGGCGATGATCGGCAGCGCCAGCTCGACCCAGGCCGTGGCGGAAATGAACACGGTTTCGGCGAAGAACATTTCCTTGGACAGGAACCCGTTGAGTAGCGGCACCCCGGCCATCGCCGCGCTGGCGACCATGGCCAGGGTGGCGGTGAAAGGAATCAGCCGCACCAGGCCACTGAGCCGGCGAATATCGCGGGTGCCGCTTTCGTGGTCGATGATCCCGGCGGCCATGAACAGCGAGGCTTTGAAGGTGGCGTGGTTAAGAATATGAAACACCGCCGCCACCGCCGCCAGTGGACTGTTGAGGCCCAGCAACAGGGTGATCAACCCCAGATGGCTGATGGTGGAATAGGCCAGCAGGCCCTTGAGATCGTTCTGAAACATCGCGCAGTAAGCACCGAGCAACAACGTACAGGCGCCGGCGCCGCCGACGATGTAGAACCATTGTTCACTGCCCGACAGCGACGGCCACAACCGCGCCAGCAGGAATACTCCGGCCTTGACCATGGTGGCCGAATGCAGATACGCCGACACCGGAGTGGGCGCGGCCATGGCATGGGGAAGCCAGAAGTGGAAAGGGAACTGTGCGCTTTTGCTCAGCGCGCCAATCAGAATCAGCGTCAGCAGGACGGGGTAGAGGGCGTGGTCACGGATCAGGTTGCCGGCAGCCAGGACCTTGTCCAGGTCATAGCTGCCCACCACATGACCGAGGATCATCACGCCGGCCAACAGGCACAACCCGCCGGCCCCGGTCACCATCAAGGCCATGTAGGCACCGCGTCGGGCATCAGAGCGGTGGTGCCAATAGCCGATCAGCAGGAATGAGAACAGGCTGGTCAGCTCCCAGAAGAACACCATCTGGATCAGGTTGCCGGAAATCACCAACCCCAGCATGGCGCCCATGAACGCCAGGAAAAATGCAAAAAAACGCGGCACCGGATCGTCCGGCGACATGTAATAGCGGGCGTACAGCGACACCAGCGTGCCGATGCCCAGCACCAGCATTGAAAACAGCCAGGCGAAACCGTCCAGGCGCAGCACGACATTCAGGCCCAGGCTCGGTAACCAGAAATACTCCTCACGGATCACACCGCCGTCGGCGATCTGCGGGTACAGCAAAGCCACCTGAACGGTGCCGACCAAGGCCACAAGGCCTGCCAGCACGGATTCGGCATTACGGGCGTTATGCGGCAGCAGCGCCGCGACACAGCTGCCGATGAAGGGCAAAAGCAATAGAACTATCAGTGACATAGGCTTCTATTCGGCGGGAGTTTGTCAGGGATCATACGTGGCGTGCGTCCGATCACCAACCGCCAGCCTGTCGCAGAATCCTACAAGGTAGGTGGAGTATTCCTATTTTGCGTGTGTAGGAGTTGCCGAAGGCTGCGATCGTTTCAAAGACAACGACTTCTCAAGGCTTTTTCGATTGCCTCAGCGTTCGCGCTCAAGCACCTCATCCGCCTCGTTGACAATTTTGCTGCGGGTCTTCAGTTCGCTGACGATCACTGCCGCCACGATCAGCCCCGCGCCTACCAGCGCAATCGCCGGCAACCGCTCGCCGGCCAGGCGCCCGGCAATCCCGGCCCACACCGGCTCGCCGGCATAGATCAGCGTGGCGCGGGTGGGCGAGACGCTTTTCTGCGCCCAGTTCATCGCCACCTGGATCGCCGCGCTGGCCGCCCCCAGGCCCACGGCGCTGACCAGCAGCAGCCAGGAGAAGTCCGGAATCCTTTCCTGGGTCGGCACCACCATCAAAAATGCCAGTACCGCCGTGCTTGCCAGTTGCACCACGGTGACCCGGCGCACATCGACCTGGCCGGCGTAGGCGCTGATCAGGATGATTTCGGCGGCAATGGCGATGGCGCTGATCAGCGTGGCGATTTCACCGGGGCTGAAGTTCAACGACGCCCCGGCGGGGCCCGACACCAGCATCAACCCGGTGAAGGCCAGCATGATGCCGAGGCTGGGCATCAACCCGGGCCGACGGCCCAGCACCAGCCACTGCAACAGCGGTACGAATGGCACGTAAAGCGCGGTGATGAACGCTGACTGGCTGCTGGGAATGGTCTGCAGGCCGACGGTCTGCAAGCCATAAC
Organism: Pseudomonas sp. NFACC39-1; assembly: GCF_900110355.1. Taxonomy (NCBI): domain Bacteria; kingdom Pseudomonadati; phylum Pseudomonadota; class Gammaproteobacteria; order Pseudomonadales; family Pseudomonadaceae; genus Pseudomonas; species Pseudomonas sp. NFACC39-1. The sequence continues at coordinate 520,330 of NZ_FODL01000003.1, forward strand.
CGAGCATGATCGCCACGCCGATGAAGCTTCCGGCCTTGAGTTCGAACAGGGTCAGGTCGCGCAGATGACGCCAGGAGAACAGCGCGACGAACGCTGCGGCGGCGGCAAAACGCAGGCCGACGAAAAACATCGGTCCGCTGACGGTCATGGCGTGCTGCACCAGCAAGAACGTCCCACCCCAGATCATGGTGATCAGCACTAGCACGCATTCGGCCTTGCTGAACCTGGAGAAACGGGAGGAAGCTTGGGGGGAGTTCACCGATGCCATGACCTTGCGCGCCACCTGAGGCGGACGCACAATGCGCCCGAAGAAGGTGGGCAGTATAATGCGCAACCCCAGCAGATGAGCAATATAGTGCACAAAGAAAACGGCCAGCGGGCATCCGTCCTGCAACACGTCAGCCAGAACGTCCGCCGCTTGCGCCACGCCGCGCAGCTCAGCCAGACAACCCTGGCCGAACTGTCCGGGGTCAGCCGGCGCATGTTGGTGGCCATCGAGGCCGGCGAAAAGAACGTCAGCCTGACTACCCTTGACCGTGTCGCCGAAGCCCTCGACGTGGCCTTCAGCGACCTGATCCAGGCCCCCGATGCCCGCGACCCGAGTCGCATCAACGAACTGGCCTGGGCCGGTACCATCCCCGGCAGCAAAGCCGTGCTGCTGGCCAAGGCCACTGCCAGCCGCGAAGTCGAACTCTGGGAATGGCGCCTGGAGCCCGGTGAGCGTTACCCATCCGAACCTGATGCCGATGGCTGGAGTGAGCAGCTCTATGTTTTCGAAGGTTGCCTGACCCTGACGCTGGGTAGCGAAGAGCACCAGATAGGCGCCGGTGAGTTTTTCATGTTTGCCAGCAACCAGCCCCATGCCTATCGCAATGAGGGGCCGGTGGCGACGAGATTCGTACGCAACGTGGTGATTTGATTCCTGGAGAGCGACATGCATACAGCGCTGGATCGACCTTTCAGCAGCATCACCCGCGAGGCCGACGTCTTGATCGTCGGCGGTGGCCTGAGCGGAGCCATGCTGGCGGCGCAGCTACTGCGCCTGCCTGGCCGGCGCAGCGTGCTGATTGTCGAGCCGCGCAGCGAACTGGGTCGGGGCGAGGCCTACAGCGCGGTGGAGCTGGGCCACACCTTGAACGGCAACGCCGCGCGGATGAGCGTCGATCCGGACAACGCCGATGACCTGACCCAATGGCTCGCCGAATTCATCGAGGCCGGTGGCTGGCCCGAGTCGGATCAGCAGCATGTGCCGGTCAGCGAACTGTTCCCGCCCCGGGGAATCTTTGGCTTGTATGTGCAACAGCGTCTGGCTGAAGCCCGGGCGCAGGGAGCCCGCAATGGCTCGGTGGCGGAGCATGTGCGTGGCGAAACCGTCGATCTGCAGGTCGCGGCTGACACCGTGCTGTTGACGCTGAGCGATGGCCAGACCTTGCGCGGACGTTTCGCGGTGCTCGCCACGGGCATGTTCCCGGCGGCGCGCACCCCGCAGACCGAATCCAGCGGCTTGAATGCCGCCGCGCTGGACCCTTGGGATGTAGCGGCGATGCGTCGGCTCGATCCGCAATCCACGGTGTTGATCATTGGCTCAGGGCTGACGATGGTGGATGCCGTGGTGTCCCTGGAGCAGGCCGGGCATCGCGGACCTATCGAAGTGTTTTCCCGCCATGGCCTGCTGCCCCATGTGCGTCGACAACCGCCTGAGTGGGTGGACTTTCTCGCCGACGATCACAGCCTGCGCTCGCCACGCCAATTGATGCGCGCTCTGCGTGAGCAATGTCGTCAGGCCCAGGCCCAGGGTATCGACTGGCAAGCCCCGCTGGACACGGTGCGTGCGCACATCGGGCGCTTGTGGAGCCAGGCCAGTGATGTGCAGCGCCGACAGTTTGTGCGGCATGTGCGGCCCTGGTGGGAGAGCCATCATCATCGTTCACCACCTTTGAGCGCCGAGCTGGTGGCGCGGCTACATGAGCAAGGGCGGTTGCGGATCCAGGCGGCTTCGTTCAAGGGGCTGGCGTCGTCGCTCGAGGGAGCGGTGAACATCCGCATTCGGCGGCGGGGTGAGGCGGATCTAACGGTGGTGCAGGGCGCTGCGCTGATCAACTCCAGTGGCATCGAATACGATTGGCGTCGAGTTGCCCGACCGTTGCCCCAACAACTACTGGCTCGCGGACTGGTTCAGCCCGGCCCGTTGGCCCTGGGCATCGCCGCCCGTGCCGATGGCGCAGTGCTGGATGCCCAGGGCGAGCCTGCCAGTCGTCTGTTCGCCATGGGACCTCCGTTGCGCGGGATGTGGTGGGAAAGCACCGCAGTGACCGATGTGGCGAGCCAGGCCAAGGCGCTGGCGGCGCGGTTGGTTGAGTTGCAAAGCCAATACCCAGGCTGAACACACTCCCCCGTGGCGAGGGAGCAAGCTCCCGCCGGACTGCATGTAGGAGCTGTCGAGTGCAACGAGGCTGCGATCTTTCCCCAGACACTTGAATCCCAAGCGAAAGATCAAAAGATCAAAAGATCGCAGCCTTCGGCAGCTCCTACACAGCCCAGCGGGAGCAACGTGTTCACTCGTGGGAGGTTACAGCTCGCTGATGTTCACCCAACGCCCCTCCCGCGCCGCCAGGCGAATCGCTGCCGCCAGCCGTTCCACTTCCCAGGCTTCTTCAAAATCGGTTCCGTCGCCGCCCTGGCCGGCGATGGCCATGATCAATTCCTGGACCTCCAGGGTCTTCAATTCGTTGTACCCCAGCTGATGCCCGGCCGCTGGGCTGAATGCGGCGTAGCCCGGCAGGTCCGGGCCGGCCAGCAGACGTTGAAAGCCCCCTTGGCCGACGCGGCACAGCCGCAGTTCATTCAGCCGTTCCTGATCGAACGCCAGGGTGCCGAGCGTGCCGCTGATCTCAAAACTCAGGTGATTCTTGTAGCCGTGCTTGAGCCAACTGCTGCTGACCGTGCCTCGGGCGCCGCTGGTGAAGCGCAGCAGGGCGTGGACTTGGTCATCCACGGCGATGGTGCGCTGCTCAGTGTTGCCGGCACTGGCTGGGCGTTGGCTGTGTACGGTCTGGCTGTCGGCACACACCGCCTCGACATCGCCCAATAAATGACGGGCCATGGCCAGCAAGTGGCTGCCCAGGTCCGCCAATGCGCCGCCGGCGTGGGCGGCTTCGCAGCGCCATGACCACGGTGAGGTCGGATCGGCCATGAAGTCTTCGCTGAACTCGCCCTGGAAACTGATGATCTGTCCCAGTTCCCCGCGCTGGATCATGTCCCGCGCCCGTTGAATAAGCGGATTGTGCTGGTAGTTGTAGCCGACCCGCGTGACCACGCCAGCCGCCTTGGCCGCCCGTTGCATCTGGTCGGCCTGTTCCAGGGACACGGCCAGGGGCTTTTCACAATAAACCGGCTTACCCGCTGCCAGTGCAGCCATGGCCATCGGGAAGTGCAAATGGTTGGGCGTGGTGATGGCGATCAGGTCGACCTTCGGGTCGTCGATCAGTTGTTGCCAGTCGCTGTGGGCCGTTTCGAACCCCCAGCTCTGGGCGCACTGTCGGGCACGCTGGGGATCGGCATCGGCCAGCGCCGCCAGTTTCAGGTGTTGAGGAAGGTTGAACACCGCTTTGGCGTTATGAAATGCCAAGGCATGGGCACGGCCCATGAAGCCAGTACCAATCAGACCGATGCCGAGTTCGCGCATGAGAAAGAGCCCCTTTGAGTTTTTATTTTCAGAAGGGCTCTTTATGGAATAAATATTCGCATATTGCAAATGTTGGAATAAATATTCTTTAATTGGCGCTCACTGCACCACCCCCTGTGGGAGCGAGCCTGCTCGCGATAGCGGTGGATCAGTGACATCAATGCTAGCTGATCCAACGTCATCGCGAGCAGGCTCGCTCCCACAGGGGAAACATCATCAGGACAGGAAACCCCCATCCACATTCAACGCCACACCGGTGGTATAGCTCGACGCATCACTGGCCAGGTACAGCACCGCGCCGGCCATTTCGCTTGGGTCGGCCACGCGCTTGAGCGGGATCTGCGCCAGGGCGGTTTTCAGGATCGCGTCGTTCTTGACCAGCGCCGAGGCGAACTTGGTGTCGGTCAGGCCCGGCAGCAAGGCATTGCAGCGGATGCCGAATTGCGCGCATTCCTTGGCGAACACCTTGGTCATGTTGATGACTGCGGCCTTGGTCACCGAATAGATGCCCTGGAAGATCCCCGGCGAGATGCCGTTGATCGAGGCCACGTTGATGATGCTGCCGCCACCGTGCTCGCGCATCAGTTTGCCGGCTTCCACCGACATGAAGAAATAGCCGCGAATGTTCACGTCGACGGTTTTCTGGAACGCCCCCAGGTCGGTGTCCAGCACGTTGCAGAACTGCGGGTTGGTGGCGGCGTTGTTTACCAGGATGTCCAGGCGCCCGAACTGCTCGCGAATGCCGGCGAATACCTGGCTGATCTGTTCCATTTCACCGATGTGGCAGGCGATGGCGGTGGCTTTGCCGCCCGCAGCGATGATGGCATCGGCCACGTGCTGGCAACCCTCGAGTTTGCGGCTCGAGACGATCACATGGGCGCCTTGCTGGGCCAGCAGTTTGGCGATGGCCTCGCCGATGCCGCGGCTGGCGCCGGAAACGAAAGCGATTTTACCGTCGAGGTCGAACAACTGAGTCTTGGACATGCTGTTTCCTTGTTATAGGTGCGCTCAGAGCGTGGATTTGCTGATGACCTGCAGGCTCATCTGCTCCAGCAGTTTGTTCATCTGAACGAACTGCGCGAAGCGTTTGTCCTGGGTCTGGCCATGGAAGAAGCGGTAGTAGATCTGCTGGACGATGCCGGCCAGGCGGAACAGGCCGTAGGTGTAATAGAAGTCGAAATTGTCGATGCGGATCCCGGAGCGTTCGGCGTAGTAATCGACGAACTCGCGACGGGTCAGCATGCCCGGTGCATGGCTGGGCTGGCGGCGCATCAGTTGTACCGGGGCCGGGTCGCTGGCTTCGATCCAGTAGGCGAGGCTGTTGCCCAGGTCCATCAGCGGGTCGCCAAGGGTGGTCAGTTCCCAGTCCAGCACGCCGATGATCTGCATCGGGTTTTCCGGGTCGAGGATCACGTTGTCGAAGCGGTAGTCGTTGTGCACGATGCTGGAAGTGGGGTGATCGGTGGGCATTTTGTCGTTGAGCCAGGCCATGACCGCCTCCCATTTCGGCGCGTCCGGGGTCAGGGCCTTTTCATATCGGTCGCTCCAGCCACGAATCTGCCGGGCCACGTAGCCTTCGGGCTTGCCCAGGTCGGCCAGGCCGCAGGCCTTGTAGTCAACCTGATGCAGTTCGACGAGGCGGTCGATGAAACTCTTGCACAGGGCTTCGGTACGGGCGGCGTCAAAACCCAGTTCCGGCGGCAGGTCGGAGCGCAGGATGATGCCCTTGACCCGTTCCATCACGTAGAACTCGGCACCCATCACCGACTCGTCGGTGCAGTGCACGTAAGCTTTCGGGCAATATGGGAAACCTTCGCGCAACTGATTGAGGATGCGGAACTCACGGCCCATGTCGTGGGCGGACTTGGCTTTATGGCCGAACGGCGGGCGTCGCAGGACAAATTCCTGTTCAGGGTATTCCAGCAGGTAAGTCAGGTTCGAAGCGCCACCGGGAAACTGGCTGATCTGCGGCGTGCCGGTCAGGCCTGGAATATGGGCCTTGAGGTACGGGTCAATCAGACTGGCATCGAGTTCTTCACCGTCGCGGACACGGGTGGACTGATCAGTAAACGCCATGCTTATCCCTTCTGCTTATTTTGGAGGCCATCGATCATTGGCTAATCTAATGGCAGGTGAGGGGCGTCACAAGCACGCCAAGGTCTTATAGGTTAGCGTGTTGCAGGATAATCAGCGGGCCTGATGCCGGGCGGATGAGCTATGGTTTCAGCGTCTGTCGCTTTTCAGGGGAGCCATCGCGATGGGATGCCCGCAAGTCTGTGGCACTGCAACCTTGCAATGCAGTTTCGGCGCCGCCCCGGCGGTACTCAATGTGCTGCCGGTCAATCGGCTGCTGACCGGCGGGATGCCGGCGGCCAATATCATGGATCACATCCCCCTGGTGAACATCACCACCTTCGGCATGTGTCAAAGCCTGGCTAATCCCACAGTCGCCGCTGCGACCACCGCGGCACTGGGCGTGCTGACACCCATGCCGTGCATTCCTGCCACCGCAACCCCGTGGATCCCCGGCGGCCCACCAACCTTGCTGCTGGGCAACATGCCGGCCATCGATGCCAACAGCACCTTGATGTGTACCTGGGCCGGGGTGATCAAGATCGTCGTGCCGGGGCAGGTGCAGATGTTGATTCCTTGAATGGTGCGAACCTACAGGTATCAATGATTTCCTGTGGGAGCGAGCCTGCTCGCGATAGCGGTGGATCAGCTTGCAGTGATGTTGGATGTGCCACCGCTATCGCGAGCAGGCTCGCTCCCACAAGGGGCGGGGGTATTCAGGCTTGCGCCGGGTCATTCCAGCGCCTGAACCACCAGCGTACCCTAGAGATCGGCTTGCCGTCGGCGTCCAACGGCCGACCGTCTGCGGCGTAGGCGTGTGCCGGTTCCAGCAGTTGGCCGTTGAGGTAGCGGGCATCGACGGCGGGGTTGCCATTGGGGTGCATGCGTCGATAACGACCGTCACGCACACCGTCACGATAGAACTCGGACTCGGCCAGTTGCCCGTCGGGGAAATAGTTGTTCGCCTCACCGTGCAGCAACCCACCCCGATAAGTGGCCTGACGCTGGAGCCCGCCTTCGGCGGCGTAAAAGCTCGCCACGCCCTGCAGTTTGCCTCTGACGAAGGGCAACACCGCCGAGACTTTACCGTTGGGGTGATACAGCGTGCTGGTGCCTTGCAGCTCACCTTGCTGATAGTTGAGGGTCGCTTGCCGACGCTGGGCCTCATCAATCTGCAGTGAGCCGTTGAGGTGGCCGTCGACCAGTTGCCCGCTCAGGTGGCTGTCGTCACGTTCCAGGTCGAGTTTTTTCGAGGCCATCGGCGCACTCCTGTCAGTTGACCTTCACCAGGCCGCCCTTGATGGTCAGCATGCCGCCGCCGTCCACGGTCTGTTCGGCGGCGGCCTTGTTCACCAGACTGATGCCGGCGTCGTTGGTCAGGGTGGTGCCGGCCTTGTTTTCCAATGACGTACCGGCCTGATTGCTCAGGGCGGTTCCAGCCTTCTGGCTGATGGACGTGCTGGCCTGGGCCGCCAGGTCCGCACCGCTCTTGATCGCGAAACTGCCACCGCTTTGCAGGGTCAGGGTGCCGCTGACCTTGATGGTCAGGTTGCCGTCCACCGTCAGCTCATAGTTACCGCTGACCTTGTGCGCGTAGTTGCCTCCGGTGCTGTGGTTCTGGTCCGAACCCACGGTCACGGTGCGGGTGTCCTTCACATCGAGGCTGTCGCTGCCGGTCTGGATGGTCACGCTGCGTTTGCCCTTCTCCAGGGTGACGGTTTCGTCGCCTTCCTTGACCGTGCGGGTGCGAGCGTTCTGCACCGTGAGGGTTTCATCGTGACCGACCGTGGCGGTGGTGTCGTTGAGCACGTTGATGTTGAAGTCTTTCTGAGCCTGGAGAAAAACCTCCTCTGCGTCCTTCTTGTCCTCGAAGCGTAATTCGTTGAAACCGCCGCCGCCCTTGGACGAGTTGGTCTTGATCCCGGACTGGGTCTGGTTGGCCGGCAGCGCGTAGGGCAGGGCGTTGTCGCCGTTGTAGACGCAGCCGGTCACCAACGGCCGATCGGGATCGCCGTCGATGAAGGTGACGATGACCTCTTGGCCGATGCGCGGCACGAACTGCATGCCAAATCCCTTGCCGCTCCAGGGCAACACCACACGAACCCAGCAGGATGAACTCTCGTCGTTCTTGCCGGTGCGGTCCCAGGGAAACTGCAACTTTATCCGCCCGTATTCGTCGGTCCAGATTTCCTCGCCGGCCTTGCCCACCACGAGTGCGGTCTGAGTGTGCATGCGCGGTTTTTGCGTGGTGCGGGGTGGTCGATAAGTCGTGGCCTTGGGAATCGCCTCGAAGCGGTTTCGGTAGCTATCGTGGCTGGCTTCGTGGCTGACTGAGGTCACCACCCAATCGATATTCAGCGTCGAGTCTTCATGGCCGGCGAGGGTGAACCAATACCCCGGCACCAGCCAACGGCAGTCGCTTTCGCCGACAAAACGCTTCTCTTGACTGCGCAGGCCATCCACCCGTTGTTTGGTCAATGCATCGCCCTGGCCCTTGGCGTCATAACCGCCCGGATGCTCGTATATCGAACTTGGCCCGGCGACGGCTTCGGCCTGGCTGTAAAGTGACGTCGTTGGCGTGGTGAATTGATAGTCGGTCGCCTGGTACACCCCGGCCACTGCTTGCAGGCACACCTGGCCTGAGCGGACGCCGTGCAGTTCCCGATCACCGATGTTCTGCCCGAGATAATTCACTGTCGGGCCATTGGGAATCGGCAAGAACGCATCGTTGCTGTCGGCCAGCACCAGCGTGTGCTTGCCTTCCTCGTGGCTGAAAAACCAGAAAATCCCGTCTTCTTCCATCAACCGCGAAACAAAGGCCAGATCGGTTTCGCCGTATTGCACGCAGTATTCGCGGGGTGTGTAGCTGCCGGTGAGTTTGAGCTGGAAGTCGGTGAAACCATGGGCCTTGAAAATCGTGGTGACGATGTCCGAGGTGGCGAGGTTCTGAAACACCCGGTTGTTGCTCGCCAGGGTCAGCCACCACAGCCATGGGCGCAGTAAAAGTTGATAGCGTTCGGCGGTGGCGTCGGCGGGGAGCTGGCGGATCTCCGCGACCAGACAGTCCAGCGGGCGCAACAAGGCGTCCTTGTGCAGCGTCATGGTGACATGGCTGGCGACAGCGCTGGTGAGGGTCAGCGAGGAGCCGTCGTTGATGCCGTTGAGGATGTGCGAGCCCAAGGCATTGAGGCTCTCTTCGCCGGACAGCGATTCCGGATACAGCGCTGACAGCGTGGCCGCAGTGAGGGAGAGGGTGGTGTTGCTGTCGGTGGAGCGGGGCATTGATTGTCCTCAGCGCCGTCAAATATCGTCAGGAAATCCTTCGACCGGGCCTGCCCATAAACATGATTCAACTGGGAAAGGAACATTGTCCAGTTGATTGGTATTGACGCCAATACGTTGAGCGCAAATTTTGTCAGGCTCGCCAACTTTTTTAATCTTGATGAATCCGCTATTTACGTAGTCATCCACTTTCTTCATCTGTTTTGGTTTTATCCATGTGATGTTGAAGTACAAAACATAGACTTCTGACAGTTTGCTAATGCCAAGTTTCTCTTTTTTCTCTCGTATTTCAGACGGTGGTATGGTCGTTAAATAGAACCCTTCTTCATGCTGCTTTTTGAACCAGGCCCACTTTTGAGGTTGATTCATCGTGCATTTCCACTCCCGGACGGCGGGGGTGCCGATTTGATTATCAGTGATGGATTTGGCCGCTGACTGGGTGGTGTAGTGGTAGAACTTCATAAGGGCTCCGGTCCAACTCAGAAAGTCTTAACAGGTGATGAACAACGACGGTGTGTCACTCCAACACCCACTCCGCCAACTTCCCCGTCACCTGTGTCATCAACACATTCTCCACATCCCTTGCTCCTGCTGCGCTGCACTTGGCCAACACAGCCTTGACGATCCCCGCGTCGAACTCGAATGGCTTGCCGGTCGCGGCCTTGTACCGCCCACGCAATTTCTCCAGCTTGGCCAGCACAATGGCTTCCAGCGTCGTCTCATCCAACGGCCGATACGCCACCACCGTCATGCGCGCCAGAAATGCCGGGCGAAACGCTTGCAGCAAGACTTTATGCAAGGCCTCGTTGAAGGCGTCGCTGCCCAGTTGCGCGGCCGGCGTGTCCAGCAACAGTTCGGCGCCAACGTTGCTGGTGGCGAGCATCACCGTGTTCTTGAAGTCCACCACCAGGCCGGTGCCGTCTTCCATCAGGCCTTTGTCGAAGACGTTATAGAAAGCCTCGAGTACATCCGGGTGGGCCTTTTCGATTTCATCGAGCAATACCACCGAATAGGGTTTGCGCCGGACCGCTTCGGTGAGCACACCCCCGCTGCCGTAGCCGACATAGCCGGGTGGGGCGCCCTTGAGTTGGCTGACGGTGTGGGCTTCCTGGTACTCCGAAAGGTTGATGCTGATCAGGTTACGTTCACCGCCGTACAAGGCATCGGCCAGGGCGTAGGCGGTTTCGGTCTTGCCCACGCCGGTGGGGCCCACCAGCAGGAACACGCCGACCGGCTTTTGCGGATCGGTCAGGCCGGCGCGGTAAGCTTGCAGGCGCTGGGCGATGGTGTTCAACGCGGTGTCCTGGCCCATCACCCGCAGGCCCATGCGCTGACCGAGGGTGCGCACGGCGTGAGCTTCGTCGGCGAGCATCTTGCCCACCGGAATGCCGGTCCAGCCGGCGATCACGGCGGCGACGGTCTTGCTGTCCACCTGTTCGGGCACCAGCGGATCGTCCTGCCGAATGGCATCCAGGCCCGCTTCCAGACGCAGCAGTTCGGCGGCCAGGTGGTCGATGCGGTTGTCGATCTCGGTGTCTGGTTTTTCACCGTCGGCGCGTTCGCTCAAGGTCAGCAGTTCGCGGCGGGTATCGAGCAGTTCGCGCACCGCTTCGCGCTCTTCGCCCCAACGGGTCTCCAGCTCGCGGATGGCCTGCACGTTGGCGCCCGACTCGGTTTCCAGGAGGGTGATGCGTTCGCGGTGATCCAGCCCGGTGGCCTGTTCACGGCGCAAGCGTTCGACTTCGTCCTTGAGGCTGTTCTGCCGGTGGCGCAGGCTTTCCAGGGGCGGCGGGACATCGTGTTGACCGAGGGCGACCCGCGCGCAGGCGGTGTCGAGCACGCTGATGGCTTTGTCCGGCAATTGCCGCCCGGAAATGTAGCGGTGGGACAGTTTCACCGCCTCGTGAATGGCCGCGTCCAGCACTTGGACGCCGTGGTGTTGTTCCAGTTTGGTCGCCACGCCACGGAGCATTTCCACGGCGGTGAGTTCGTCCGGTTCTTCGACCTGCACCAACTGGAAACGCCGGGCCAGGGCCGGGTCTTTCTCGAAGTATTTTTTGTATTCCAGCCAGGTAGTGGCGGCCAGGGTGCGCAGCTCGCCTCGGGCCAGGGCCGGTTTGAGCAGGTTGGCCGCATCGCTGCCACCTTCAGCGCCGCCGGCACCGATCAGGGTGTGGGCTTCGTCGATAAACAAAATGATCGGTTTTTCCGCGCTGCGTACCGCGTCGATCACGCCTTTGAGACGCTGTTCGAACTCGCCCTTGACGCCCGCGCCGGCCTGCAACAGGCCCAGATCCAGCACTCGCAACGTGACTTCCTGCAACGACGGAGGCACGTCGCCTGCGGCGATGCGCAAGGCCAGGCCCTCCACCACGGCGGTCTTGCCGACGCCCGGCGCGCCCACCAGGATCGGGTTGTTCTGCCGACGCCTGAGCAGGATATCGATGCACTGGCGTATCTCACCGTCGCGGCCGACGATGGGGTCGATGCGTCCGTCCCGGGCATCGGCAGTCAGGTCCTGGGTGTATTGGTCGAGCACCGGGTCTTGTTTGTGTGGCGTCTCACCGGGTTTTACCGGGCGCACGCCGCCGACATGTTCCCGGGAGCTTTCGGTCCATTCCAGCAGATGGGCGCGCAAGGCCTCCCGGGGAATGCGCAACAGCGACGAAGCACTGTTGAGCAACAGGCTGCGACGCTCATCTCGGTCCAACAGTGCCAGCAACAACAAGCCGGAACGGATGCTGTCCAGGCCCAGCACGCTGGCCTGTACCACGGCGTCCTCCAGCAGGCCGATGGTTTGCGTCGACAGGGCCGGCGTGCGGGTACTGCCGGATTTGAACAGCTCCAGGGCCTTGTTGATTTCTGCTGCCACCGCGTCGCGCTCCAAGCCAAAGCGCGGCAACAGACAGGCGAAGTCACCGCCTTCGATGTCCAACAGTTCCAGCAGCAGGTGCTCGATTTCCACATAGTGATGGCTGCGTTGCAGGCAGCGCTGCGCGGCGCGTTCCAGGGCGCGGCGGTTGTCCGGGTTGAGACGTCCGATCAGGCTGGCCAGTTCCATTTCAGGCGATCTCCGGCTGACGAAGGCGAGTTTCGATCCGTTGTATGGCAAGGTTCGGCTGGCGTTGCAGGCCACCGTTCCAGCTCAAGCGCGGCGGCGCCTGGCGAACCAGTTGCAGTGGCCCGGCGCCCCGGATCAGCAGCACCAGGGTGCAGTCCAGATCGGGACCGAAGTACAAGGCGTAAAGACTGGCGAGTAACGGATGGGTCTCGCCGGTGGGCAGCAAGGTATTGGCCTGGGCGGCGGTCAGCGGCCCGAGGGTCATGCGCACGCCGGCATGTTCGTCCCAGACCCGGATGCCGGCTATCGCGCTGTGGCCCAGGCGCAAGTTGCGCCCGCCGGGCTGCAAACGGCTGCGGCTGGCGGGCGGGATTTCACGCCAGCCACCTTCGTAGGCGGTCAGTTCCACTGGCAGCCCGAACTGTTCGCGCACGACTGCCGCAAACCCGGCCAGGGAGCGCCGACCATCGGCGTATAGCGCGGTACACGCCAGCACGCCAGCATCGGGCGCGGCCTGGCGTTCTTGCAACGCCTTGGGGAGCAGGCCGGTCAATGCACGCAGTTGCGCCTGCACGGCAGACGCCGCCGGTGCGGTAAAACCCAGGGCGATGCGGTGTTTGCGCATCACTTTGTAGAGCAGGCTGAGCAGACGATGCTGGAACAGGTCGAGAAACTCCGCCGGCGCATGATCGCGCGCCCGTGCCCGCTGTTGCAGCCATTCCTGATAGGCGTAGGGCAAGGGACCGTCGGGGCCGCCCAGGCCAAAGATCGGCGTGGTCAGAACGGGCGCCGTGCCGGGCTCCTGCTTCAGGCTTTCGACTTCACTGGCGGCGAACAGTGGTGTCAACGGCCCACGCAGGCGCAGGGCTTCGGCATGGGGCGCGGTGCCGCTGCCCAGGGTTTCGGCCTGGGGCTGTTCGCGTTCCAGCACCAGCAATGCCTGAAGCCATTCGAAACGATGCGGATTGCGGCGCAAACGTTCGCTCAGGTTCAGAGCGTCAGGGGTTTGCCGGCTTGGGGTTGCCATGTTTTCACCTCCCTGTCCGACTGAACGAGTACGGTGCGCACGAAACGATTGGCGGTGGCATAGAGGGAAAAGAACTGCGCCAGTACCCCGGAGAACAGCACGGCACTGCTGCCGACGAAGTGTTGCGGGTCCAGTTGCAGGCTTACTTGCAACCCGTTGCGCCACCCGCGCCAGGCGTCTTCGCCGACATGGGCGATGACCCGGTCACAGCCCAGTTCCAGCACCCCGGCGATCTGTCGCCGGGCACTGGCTTCGTCCCGCAGATTGTGCAATTCGAGAATTTCGCGCAACGCGTCCAGCGCCTGGGGACCTTCCACCAGCGACAGGTGATTGAGGGTCAGTTGCGACACCAGCCGCCAGCGCGATTCGCCATCCAGGCGTGGCAGGCTTTGCGGGCTGGGCGGGTTGCGCAGGCGAGCCCAGGCCACCGGCCCGGGACGCTCAAAACCCAGTGCCGTGCCGGACGGCAGGTTTTGGGCCAGATGCCGGTTGGTGCACAGCAACTCGGCGGTGAGGCTGTAGTCCCGCGTGTCAGCCAGCGGGTCGAACTGAGTGTCCACCAGACTGACCATCAAATCGGTGCCCAGGCGATTGGGGCTCATGCCGCTGACTCGCCGCGCATGCCAGTAATAGGCCTGGTCGTTGCCGTGCTGGCTGCCGTAATAGGCCGGGACTTTGCGCACCCCCTGGCTCGACGTCGCGCGCATGCCGCGGATGCTGTGGATCTCGACGCTGTTTTCTCGATGACTGTCGGCCACCAGGCGGTATTCGCTACGGGTGCCGTCGGGGCGTAGCGGCTCGGACGTCCTGGGGAACAGGTTGATCACTGGCGCGCAGCCCAGGGCGATGTCGCTGGCCTGGAGCGGCAGCCGGCTGACGGGCGCGCGGTCGAACACGATGTACAGGTACAAGGCTTGGCTGTCGCTGGTCGCTCCGGCCAGGGGCAAGTCGAAAAAGCCGAATTTGTCAGGGAAAGCAAAGTATTCTGCCAGCAGACGCATGCCGGGATGCACACCGTCTTCGTCCGGCAGCAAGGCTTGATCACTGGCGAAACCGACGATCTCAGGCAGACCAGTCAGCGGCTCCGGCACGCTGCCCGGTGGGCCGGCCAGGACCTTCACGGCATGGGCGCCGAGCAGGTCATACAGCCAGGCGTTGATCATGGGTGAGGCTGCCAGGTGCACCCGCAGGGAATCGATCCCCAGCGTCGACCATTGGCTTTCGCCCAGGCAGCGCAGGTTCAGGCGCAAGGCCGAACGCGCCTGAACCACCCCCGTCAGCGCCTGAGCCTCATCGCTGCCCAGCAGCAACGCTTCACTGACTTCAATCGGCCACAGGCGCACGGCGGCCGTGGTGCGAAAATGAATGCTCTGCCCCTTGTCGGTGGTGACAAACAAGGGCGTGTCCCGGGGCAGGGGATAGCCTTCATTGAGGTTGCCTTTGCTCGGGTCGGGCTCGAACTGCACGATCGCGCAGGACGGCAAAGGGCGCAGGGCCAGGGGGTAAAGCTGTTCGAGCAAGGCATCGCTGAACTCGGCGTAGTCGTCGTCCAGTCTTCGCTGCAAGCGGGCGGCCAGCAGCGCGAAGCCCTCCAGCAGTCGCTCGACATGCGGGTCCGGGCATTCGCCGGGAGACAGCTCCAGGCGCCTGGCGACCTTGGGGTAACGTTCGGCAAACAGGCTCCCGGCATGTCGCAGCCAGGTCAGTTCACGCTGGTAATAATCCAGCAGTTGCGGGTCAATCGAGTCGCTCATGTCGTACCTCAAGGCCGTCGCCGGCGGGCTCGATGACAAATGCCACGGGCCATGAGTGCTGGTCGCCGCGCAACTCGCCCAATAGCCGTATGTTCAGTTGCTGGGGATGACCCGGTACAGGGTTGACCTGAACCTCGCCCAACCGCAGGCGCGGTTCGAAGTGGTTAATGGCCTGGCGGATCTCGCGGGTCAGTTGGCGACGGTCATCGCTGCGCTGCTGCTGTAGCGCGGTCCAGTCAGCGATGCCGTAATCCAGGATGCTCGGCGGCTCGGTCAGCGCTTTCGGGCCGCGTCGGGTGTTGAACAGGCGTAGCAGTTCGGCATGCACCGAGTCCTGCAACGCCTGCCGGTCGAACGCCCGCTCAGGGTCTTGCGTCGGGCTGGCCAGACGCTCGAACAAAGGAGGGCGAAGCCCGAAGCCAGCCATGGGCGCGGCGTTCTTACTTGGTCATCTTGTTGGCCGCCAGGTCCCACGTCGTGCCCGCCGTGCCTTCCTTGGTGCCGTCGTCTTTCTGCGCGGTGAGCTCCCATTTGATCTTGGTGAAGTTCAGCGACAAGGTTTCCACCGGTTTGCCGCCCGTACCGCCACTGACGCTGACATTGGACAGCACGACGTTGGTCAGGGTGTAGATGATGAAGGGCATGAGTTTGCCGCTGCCTTCGGCAGCGTTGCGGCCGATGGTAATGACGGCTTGCGGGATCGGTTTGCCGGCGCAGCAATATTCGTTGAGGGTGGGGGTGGAACTGTCGACGAATTTGGTCAGGGTGAATTCGCCGATGTGGGGTCTGCCGGAAGTGCGTTCCGAGTTGCTGACGTCGTTGGTGACTTGCATCGCCACGTTGTGGCTGTAGGACATGACTTCGATTTTGTCGGTGAAGCCCTCGAGCAGGCTGTCGCCCTTGATGTCACCGCCGAGGTCGAGAATGATCGCATCCATTGTGTGGAACTCCAGAAAAAGACAAGTGAGGTAGTGCCCGATACCGTTAAAAACGAACGCCGAACCTGTGGCGAGGGGATTTATCCCCGCTGGGCTGCGCAGCAGCCCTCCAAGCAGTCAACTCAATCTGCCTGACACACCGGGTTGCTGGTATTCAGGGCCGCTTCGCGCCCCAGCGGGGATAAATCCCCTCGCCACAACAGCGTCCTCGCCACAGGTTTCAACCGTCAGGCGGCTACCGGCGGCGGCAGGGTCGCCACCAGGCGGATCGAGGCGGTCAGTTCCTCAAGTTGGAAGTGCGGGCGCAGGAACACCGTGGCCTTGTAGGCCCCCGGCTTGCCCGCCACTTCCGTGACGTCCACCCGCGCCTCGCGCAACGGGTACTGCGCCTTGATCTCTTGCGGCGCGTTGTCGTTGATCAGCACGTAGTCGGCGATCCAGTTATTGAGGTAGGTCTGCACGTTGTCGCGGGTCATGAAGCTGCCGACCTTGTCGCGCATGATGACCTTCAGGTAATGGGCGAAACGCGAGGCGGCGAGCACATACGGCAACATCGCCGAGATTCGCGCGTTGGCGTTGGCCTCGTTGGTGTTGTAGAGCTTGGCCTTGTTGGTGGTCTGGCCGCCGAAGAACACTGCCACGTCACTGTTTTTCTTGTGACACAGAGAAATGAAACCCAGGTCGTTGAGTTCTTTTTCGCGACGGTCGGTGATCGCCACTTCGGTCGGGCATTTGAGCGACAGGTCGCCTGAGCTGGTGCGGAAGGTATGGGCCGGCAGGCCTTCTACCGCGCCACCGCCTTCGGCCCCGCGAATCGCCGCACACCAGCCATATTTGGCGAAGGCTTCGGTGATGCGTTGCGACAGTGCCCAGGCGGCGTTGCCCCACAGGTATTTGCTGTGGTCGGTGCCGTTGACGTCCTCGACGTAGTTGATGCCTTCCACCGGCAGGGTGTCCGGACCGTAGGGCAGGCGCAGCAGAAAGTGCGGCAGCACCAGGGACACGTAACGCGAGTCTTCGCTTTCGCGGAACGAGCGCCACTTGATCAGCTCCTGGCTTTCGAAAATCTTCGACAGGTCACGGGGCACGGCCAGTTCGGTGAAGCTGGTCATGTCGAACAACCGGGGGCTGGCGGCGGCAATGAACGGTGCGTGCGCGGCGGCGGCGACGTTCGACAGTTTTTCCAGCAAGCCGATGTCCTGGGGATGGCGACCAAACGTGTAGTCGCCCACCAGCAGGCTGAACGGATGCCCGCCGAAGGTGCCGTATTCTTCCTCGTAGATCTTCTTGAACAGCGCGCTCTGGTCAAACTCGACGGCTTTTTCCAGATCGTTCTGCAGTTCTTTCTGGGTCACGTTGAGCAAGCGCAATTTAAGCCGCGTGCTGGTTTCGGTGTTTTGCACCAGCAGGTGCAGGCCGCGCCAGGAGGCTTCGAGTTTTTGCAGTTCGGGGTGGTGCAGCACTTCGTTGAGCTGGGCGCTGATCAACTGATCGATCTGGCTGATGCGGTCGTTGATCATGGCCACGGTGTCCTTGTCGATGGCCATGCCTTCGTCGAGGACCTGGGTGGCGAATTCAGCCAGCATGTCGCGGGCGTAGTCCTGCTGGCTGTCGTCGTGGGCCATGCGGCCTTCGGCGATGATCTTGTCCAGCAGGGACAGGGTCTGGGTCGTGCTCTCGCTGGTTTGAGCGCTGGATGAAGCAGGCATGGCTTTATCTCCCTTGAGTGATGAGCGCGATCAGGCCTGTGGTTCGGCAGGGGCTGGATCATCGTTGGCGGCTTCGGTCGGCAGGTCTTGCGCATCCTGAGGGCGGGCTGACTTGATCTCTTGCAGGCCTTCGGTGTTGGCGATCACGTCGCGCAGCAGCTTGTCCAGGTCGTCGTTGCCATCAAGTTTGGTCAGCAGGTCGCGCAGGCGCTGGCGCGCTTCGAACAATCGGCGCAGGGGTGTGACCTGCTCCACGACCTTGACCGGGTCGAAGTCGTCGATGTGGCGGAAGTTGAGTTCGATGTTGAGCTTGCTGTCGTCACCGCTGAGGGTGTTGTTCACCTGAAGGGTGGCGCGAGGGGAGATGGAGGCGAGTACCTCGTTGAAATTGTCGCGATCGATTTCGGTGAAGCGCCGCTCGTTGAGCTTGGGCAGCGGGTCCAGTGGTTTGCCCGAGAGGTCGGCCAGAATGCCGACCACCAGTGGCAATTCTTTCTTTTCGATGGCATTGCCGATTTCCACGTCATAGGTGATCTGGACGCGGGGGGGACGGACTCTGTCGAGCTTGTGCTGAGTACTTTCTGCCATGGCGGCCGACTCCGATGCATGTAGGGGAGCAATGCATCGGGGGGCCCGCTCATCGCATTCCCTTGCTGATCCGCAGGTTGCAAATGGAGGGCAGTAGACCTGTCATTCCCTTGACGAACCTGGTGCATTCGACTGTGTGGGTCGAACTACCCAAGACGCTAGAACAGGTCTATAAAAATGCAAGCAAAAACAATTTTTGACCGCTGAGAAAAGGAAGATTCATTTTGCGTGTCTTTTTTTCCGGATTTTTTTTGAGCCTTGCGCTCACCGGTTGCTCGCTCTTTGCCCCCAGCGTGGACCTGGACAGCTTGACCCTGGATGTCGCGCCGCGAGCCAATGACGACACCCCCATCGCGGTGGATTTTGTCGCCGTGAACGACCCGGATCTGCTCAAGCAACTGTCGGGTATCAGCGCACGCCAGTGGTTTGCCGAGCGCGAACAGTTCCAGCGCGACTATCGTCAACTCATGTCGGTGTGGGGTCTGGAGCTGGTGCCGGGGCAATTCATCGACCGCCAACCCTTCCCGCTGGAGGGCCGGCGCGCCGCTGGACTTTTGGTCTTCGCCAGCTATAACACTCCCGGAGCCCACCGGCTTCGGCTGGACGATCAGCGCAAGGCCTGGCTGAAGTTCGAAAGTCGTGAGATGACCCTGGTGAACGATGGCCAACTTGCCAGTCAGCCTTGAGTGACCGCGGGCCGCCCTGGGGCGGCGTCATTGGGATGTCGAAGGGAGTCGTATGAGTCTGTTACCTGACGCGGTTTGCTGGCATGAGGGCATGCAGTTGCTGCCCCAGCACTTCCAATTGCAAGGGCTGCGCGCCGAGGCCTTGGCCGCGCATTTTGCTGGCGCCTGCAACCCATGGTTCTGGGGTGTCAGCCAGTTGGAAGTCGACCCTTCGGCTCTCAGCGCCGGCCAGGTCCGGCTGTTGCAACTGCAGGGCACCTTGCCGGACGGGTTGCCGGTCAACGTGCAGGCTGGGGTCGGGCCGACCCTGGAGCTGGACATCACCGAGGCGGTGAACAAGACCGACGACGCGACGGTGACGGTGTACCTGGCCATCAGTCCGCTCTGGCGCGCCGGGCAATTGCTGCCGCTCAAGGGACGCCTGCAATCGGTCGTGGGTGACGCCTTGCCAGACCTCACCAGCGGCGAGTTCCCTGAGTCCATCACGGTGTGGCGGCCGAACCCTCGGTTGTGCACGCAACTGAGCAAGGCCGACTCGATCTGCCTGCCACTGTTGCGCATCCGCAAGGAAGGCGGAGGATTTCTGCGAGTGCCCTACACACCGCCGACGCCGATCCTGTTGCCGGAATCGATTCTTGGTCGGCGAGTGGCCGGGTTGTGTGCCAGGGCACGGGAGAAGTGCCTGTTCCTGGCCGGGCGCCTGCGTCAGGCTCAGGCGGCCGGCAACCAGGACGATGCAATGGAGATTCGCCGCCAATTGACGGCGTTGTGGGCGCGACTGCCGGAAGTCGAAGGCGCGCTGAACACCCGGGTGGCGACGCCTCAGGCATTGCATGGCCTGTTGTTGGGGTTGGCCGGTAGCTGGTCGGCGCTCGATCCGCTGGCCGGTGTCCCGGCCTTCGCGCCATTGGATTTTCTTGAGTTGCAACGCGGCTATGAACCGCTGCTGGACTGGCTGGAAAATACCCTGGAGCTGGTTCGCGCCGGCTATCGCAGCCTGGCCTTCGAGCGCGATGACCAGGTGTTCTCGATCCAGTTGCCCGACGACCAGCCGAACCAGCGCCTGGTGATCGGCCTGCGTATGCCCAACGGCGCCAGTGAGCAGGCGGCGGCCGAGTGGTTGCGCGGGGCGATCATCGCGTCGGCGCCGCACATCCCGTTGTTGAGTCGCCAGCGCATGAGCGGTCTGCCCCATCAGGCCATGAGTCGCAACGAGCAAGTGGCCTACAGCGTGGGGGACGACACCCGGCTGTTCGTGGTGGCCGCCAGTGGGCAATGGTTCGATGGGCAATTGCCGTTGCACATCGTAGCGCCGGCCTCACATCAGGCCAGCAGTCCGTGGCAAGTGGTGTTGTTTGTCGCGCAAGCCGGTGAAAGCGCCTGATCGTAAAGGGGAGTCGTATGCCTGACGGAAGTGGCGGGGCGGTTCGGAGTCTGCATGAGGCACCGCTGAGCAGTGCGTTTCGTCAGGCCTGGCTGAAGTGGTCCCAGGACTGGCAGGACTTGCCCAAGGACAGCGATCCCGCGGTATTGGTCAGCCGGGTGGTGGAGTTCTCTGGGCGCAGTGCCCAGCGGTTGTGGCGGGTGGCCTTTGCCACCGTGGGCGATGCGGCCACCGAGCAGGTCAAGGCGCTGGTCTATGCGTTCGTCGCGCTGGTGGACGAGACCTTGCTGTTCACCCCATGGCCGGGACAACTGGCCTGGCAGCAGCATCCCCTCGAGTCGCGCATGTACTCCAGCCGCCAGGCCGGCGAACGGTTGCCGGCCGCCATCAAGAAATTGCTGGATGAGCAGATGCCCGGCACCCGGGACCTGGCCAATGTGTACCTGCAGTGCCTGATTCTCGGTTTTCAGGGCCGATTGCGTGGCGAGCCCGGTCAGGTCCAGCACGAAAAATGGCGTCTGGCGCTGTTCACGTTCGCCTGGCAGCACGAGCCCGATTATGTCGATGTCAGCGAGCGCCTGGCGCTGCCTGCGGCGGCCATGCCGGTGCGTGTCCCGGCCCAGCAGTCGTTACCGGACGGGTTGCGCCTGGGACTGGTGATCCTGGCGATGGTGTTGTTTCTGAGCGGGTTGGGACAGGTGTTCTGGCGTGACATCCGGTCGGAGCTTGAGCCGGTGCTGCAACTGAACGAGTCGGTGGTTCAGGAGCAGGACTCATGAGTCTCTTGAGCATCGTCGCCCTGGTGTTGCTGGCGATGGTTGCGGTGCTGCTGATTGCGGCTGCGATCTGGTGGCTGCGCACCCAGGGCGGCGCGGCCATCCGCAGCTTCTATGGCGCGGTGCGCCACATGGAACAGGAGCAAGGCACTCGGGACCGCTACCAGATGCCCTGGTTGCTGATGCTGGGCAACGAGTTCGATGGCACGCAGTTGTGCGCCCAGTGGCGTTTGCAGCCGACAGACAAGGCGGCGTGGTTCGGGCGCTGGTGGTCGGATGCCGAAGGCGCGGTGCTGGTGGTGCCCCAGGTGCTGTTTTTGCCCGATGAGGGCATGAACATGCAGCGGGGCAACTGGTGGCGCCTGTTGGGACTGATTCTGCGCCTGCGCAGCAGACGGCCACTGGATGCGGTGATCTGGACTGTGCCGTTCGGCAAGCTCGATGACCTCGAACAGACGACCGAGCTGAGTCTCAAGGTCCGGCGTTGTTTCATCGACCTCTTGCAACGGTTCGGTCTGAGCTTGCCGGTGTACGTGGTGATCACCGGGATGGAAGAACTGCCGGGGTTCCAGGAACTGGTCAGCGCCTTGCCCGCCCAGGCTCGGGAATCGACGCTGGGCTGGTCGTCGCCATATTCGCCCGATGCGGCGTGGCAATCGCAATGGAGCGATCAGGCGTTGGATCAGGTCAACGCCGCATTGTCCCAGTCGATCATCGAGATCGGCGCGCTGTCGGGGCAGTTGAGCAGCGATCTGTATGGGTTGCCGGAGCGTTTCGAAGGGTTGCGGCGCGCCATGCAACTGCTGCTGGAACCGGTTTTCCAGGGCAATGCGCAAGGCGAGGCACCACGTTTTCGTGGCGTGTATTTCACCGCCAGCCAGGCGCCGGCCGTCACTGGCGATGGGTTGACCGCCAGCGACAGTGTGTTGCGTCAAACGGTGTTCGCCCGGCAATTGTGGTCACGCCGGCTGGTGGCCGAGCGAGGCCTGGCCCAGCCAGTGCCGCGCCTGCTACGTTTGCGCCAACGCTGGCATCGACTGGCCGGTGGAGTGGCGCTGGTTGTCGGGGTGGTCTGGCTGGCGAGCATGGTCTGGGTCTGGCACGATTCTGTCGAGCAAGCCCAGGGGTTGTCGCGGTTGATCCTCAGCGCGCACAAAAACCATGTGGTGGTCGATCCCGACAAACCGCAACTGGAACCGACCCGACAGAACGTGCAGAACTACTGGAACGTACTGGAAAAGGCCCCACGCTGGCGTTTCGTCTCGGTGGTTTTTCCAACTTCATGGTTCTCCGGTGTGGACGCACAACTGGACAACGGGTTGCGCATGACCGCCCGCCATCATTGGATATTGCCGTTGCGTGACCTGCTGGCCTGGGACCTCGAACAGCTCAAAGGCATCCGCAATACCGAGCGACGGGGCAACGTGGAAAGCGAAGACCCGGCGCAATGGCAAAGTTATGTGAAGGCCAAGGAACTGGTGGAACGTGCGGTGCGTCTGGAACAGCACAATCAGATGTTCAGCCAGGCAGTGAACAACCCCAAGGCGCCGTTGGACGAACTGGTGCAACTGAGCAATAACGCCCTGTCGCTGAACCTCAATACCGGAACCTTGAGTCGGGCACGCTTCTACAATCGGGTGCTGTTCGATGCCCAGAATACCGATCTGAAAGGCCTGGACCTGAACGCCGCGCGTCCGCTGATCGCCGATAACTTCATGGGCCTGATGCAGCGCTGGCTGGATCAGTATTTCCTGGCGGACAACTTCGTGCGCCAGGCCGGTTACCTGAAGCGGCATCTGCAACGGCTTGAGGCCGGCGGTGGCAATTCCTTGAGTGAACTTGAAGAGCTGATGGCGTTGGTCGATGACCTGCAGAGGCTCGTCAGCCTGACCAACTCGGCCTGGGGCCGAGGCAAGGGGCAGGACCTGGTGCCCGGTTACACCCAGTTGCTGGACAAGGTGGGCCACAGCACGCTGCTGGGGCCGGACCTTGAGCAGGATCTGGAGAGCCAGGCGGCAAAACTGCAGCAGAGCTTTCGCGACCAGTGGATCGTCCAGACCGGTTCCAGGGACAATCTGTTGGTCCAGCAGGGCAGCGGTTTGCTGGTGCTGCAGGGGCATGTCACGGCGCTGGACGACGCGGTGCAAGCGCTGTTCAAGCGTGACTTCGTGGCGTTGGCCATGCAGAAGGCGCCGTCGGACAGTAGCGCCGACTCGATGGGGCGGGGTGACAGCGATGATTTCAGCGTTGCCCTGAACTACTTCGCCAGCTACCAGAGCTACGCCAATGAAGAACTGCCGCGCATCCCGCCGGATTATCGGGGGGCGCTGATGGAGGCCGCTGAAAGCGCGGCGGCGCGGGCCATGTGGCTGAGTCTGGATGAAAGCGAGCAACCACTACCGGGGATGAGTTTCAATGTGCAGACCTCCCAGGCCGTTGCCCTGCAAAAAGCCTTCATGGATGTGAAGCGCAGCGATCTGGCGATTCGTTTTCAGCGCCTGCTCAACCGCCGCGCGTTGGCGCAGATCCAGAGCGGCCTGAACGAAATCGACGCCCAGCCTCTGTTTACTCAACGCACTGATATCCAGCGCTGGGACGGCTCGAAGAACTTCGGTTTGCAGTTGTACGGTGCCACTGATCCTCAGGATTTGAAGCTGAGCCTGAACCAGCAGTTCGGCGCCATGCTGCAAATCGCCGAGCAACGCATGCCCGCGCTGGAATGGCTGATTGTCCAGCAGGACAACCTGTCGGCCCTGGAGCACGATCAAGTCAGCCGGTTCATGGCGCTCAATGACGAACTGCTCAAATATAAAAACCAGAACCCGGCGAGTGCGGCTGCCCAACTGGAGCAGTTGGTAAGCCGTGATTTTATCGAAATGGACACCACGTCCTGCGCGCAGATTCTGCAAACGTCCAGCTTGCCCGGCGGGCGTGGCGACCTGGCCGTGCGCACCGTTACCCTGCAACAAAGCGCCTTGCAACGGTGCTTGTATCTGCAACAGAACCAGGCGGCGATGGCCTGGAATGATCTGGCCGATTACTTCAATCAGTACCTGGCCGGGCGCTTTCCGTTTTCCCAGGATGTACGGGCCAGCGACGCCGACCCGGCGCGGGTCCAACGCCTGCTGGAGCTGATCGACACGCGGCTGCCCCAGGCACAGGCCGGGCTGGCGTTGAGCCGGACGCCGGAACGATTGGCGGCAGAGGATTTTCTCAACCGTTTGAAACAGGCCGGTGCCTGGCTCGGGCCATTGTTCGTGCGGGACAAGAGCGGCTTGCTCGGCGTGGAAATGGACGTGCGCTGGCGAACCGACCGCGAGCAGGAACGCGGCGCGGATCAGGTGATCGCCTGGGGGCTGAACGCCGGCAATCAACAGATCAGTTACCCCGGTGAACCCGGACAGAACCTGCGCTGGATGGTCGGCCAGCCGGTGAGTTTGACCTTGCGTTGGGCCCGCAACGGTTACCAGCGTCCGGCCAACGACCCCTTGCAACCCGACCTGGTGGTGCGCGACCTGGAAGCCGGCTGGGAGTATCAGGGGCCGTGGTCGTTGTTGCGCCTGATGCGCTCACTGGTGTCGAGCCAGCGCCAGCCGAATGCCGACTACACCGACTTCCCACTGACCTTGCAACTGCCCGTGACGGCCCAGACCCAGGCGACCACGGCGCAACAGACCTTGATGTTCCTGCGTCTGTCGCTGATGAGCCAGGGCTCAAAGCTGCCGCTGTCGATCCCGCCGCTGCCGACCCAGGCACCCCGTTCACCTTTCATGGCGAGCTCATCGAGCCCCGCCATTGCCACCCGCGAGGAGGGTTTGTGAGCTTGCCGATATCCCCGTTGCCCGAACTCATCCCGCGGTTGCTTGAGCCGATCAGCGCCGAATCGCCCTGTGGCCAGGATCTGCGCTACGAACCGGAGTTCGACCAGTTGCGCCAGTTGCGCCGGGAGGACGACACCAGCCTGCCCACGGGTGTGTGGCAATCGTCGATCAAGCGCGCCCAATGGCCGGAACTGGAAAAACTTGCCACTGCGCTGTTGCTCGAGCGCAGCAAGGATTTGATGATCAGCGCCTGGCTGGGGGAGGCCTGGCTGCACTTGACGGGGCTGGAAGGATTGCCGGGCAGCCTGGCGTTGGTGGCGGGTCTGTGTGAGCGCTACCCCGAGCAGTTGTATCCCCGGGCCGATGACGGTGACCCGTCGTGGCGGGTGATTCCGCTGGAGTGGCTGGCCCGTCGCTACAGCGAAGTGTTACTGACACGGGTGGCCTTGTTCGATGGCCGAGACCCTGATTTCGACGGGTTCTGCCTGGCCGACTGGCAACGCTTGCAGCGCCAGCAGGTGTTGGTCAACGACAGTAAAAACGCCAAGGCCTCGGCAGAAGCGGCGCGCAACGACCAGAAAAAACTCAGCGAACTGATTCGCACCACGCCATTGTCGTTCTGGCTGCATCGCCAAGGCAGCCTGATGCTGAGTCTGCATCACCTGCAACGGCTCCAAGGCTGGAGTGATGCCTACCTGGGCGATCAGGCCCCGGGCTATACCGCCCTGCAGGACGTGATGCAGGCCTTGCTGACATTGATAGAGGAGTTCATTGCGATGAACCCACAGCAACCCAGCGTCGTGCCGGCGCAAGCACCACCGCCGGTGACGCCACAAACCGTCCCGGCGCAGGCGGGCGCCGCTGTCGCCCAGGTTTTTCAGGAGCCGGCCAGCCGCGAAGAAGCCTATCGCCAGTTACTGGTCATCGCCGGTTACCTGGCTCGCACCGAACCCCACAGCCCGGTGCCCTATTTGATCCGGCGCGGCGTGGAGTGGGGCAACAAACCGTTGAGCGAGCTGCTGGGCGAACTGATCAGTGCCGATGCCGAATCCAGGCGCCTGTGGACGCTATTGGGCGTTCTCTAACGCTCCTAGTCGGGTAAGCGCACCGGCGTCAGCACCGGTTTGCCGGAAAAGAACGCAGTCAGATTCTGGCCCACCAGCTCCACCATGGCGCGGGTCGCTTCCGGCGACAGACCGGCCACGTGGGGTGTGAGGACGACGTTGGGCAGGTTTTTCAGCGCTTGCGGCACCTCGGGCTCGTGATCGAACACATCCAGGGCCGCGCCAGCGATTCGTCGCTGCTCCAGGGCGCTGATCAGGTCGTCGGTAGCCACCACACTGGCCCGGGCGACATTCACCAGAAACCCTTTTGGCCCAAGGGCATCGAGGGCCTGCTTGTTGATCAACTGTCGGGTATCCAGGCCGCCTGGCGTGGCGACGATCAGGAAGTCCGAGACCCGCGCCAGTTCCGTGGGCGTGGCGCAGAAGGTGTAGGGCA
Organism: Pseudomonas sp. NFACC39-1; assembly: GCF_900110355.1. Taxonomy (NCBI): domain Bacteria; kingdom Pseudomonadati; phylum Pseudomonadota; class Gammaproteobacteria; order Pseudomonadales; family Pseudomonadaceae; genus Pseudomonas; species Pseudomonas sp. NFACC39-1. The sequence continues at coordinate 546,614 of NZ_FODL01000003.1, forward strand.
CGTCAGTGCGTACCCGGCGATTGTGATAGCTGACACTCATGTCAAAGCCCAGAGCGGCCCGCTTGGCGATCGCCATGCCCACCGCGCCAAGGCCCAGCACCCCCAGCCGTTTACCGGCCAGGGAAGGGCGCGCACTCCTCGGCCATTCGCCCCGGCGCAGGGCGGCATCGCAATGGGGTACGTCGCGCACCAACGCCAGCAACAGCGCCATGGCATGGTCGGCTACCGACGACGCGTTGACTCCGGCGCCATTGGTCACCACCACGCCGCGCTGCTGGGCAGCCTGCAGGTCCACCTGTTCGTAGCCGGCGCCGATCACGCAGATGATTTTCAGGTTGGGCAGGGCGGCAATTTCCTCGGCCGTCAAACCCAGGGGGCCGCGGGTCAGTACCGCGCTGAACCGTTCTCCATGTTCGTAAATCGCCGTCTTGCGCTCGGCAGGCGTTGGCGCCAACTCCAAGTGATAACCCTGACGCTCAAGAATCGGCAGGTATTCGTTGACGGTTTCAACCAGGACAAGAACGGTTGCGGTCATGCTGTGCTCCTGTGGGCTATAGGACTGACGAAACCCTGTTGGGAGCGAGCCTGCTGGCGATAGCGGTGTCTCAGGCAATACCAAGGCTGGCTGATCCATCGCTATCGCGAGCAGGCTCGCTCCCACAGGGTTTTGTGCATTATGGCTTAGCGTGCGCGGGCAGTTGTTTCATCTGTTCTGAGTGTAGGAGCTGGCGCAAAACGGCGATAGGCCGGCGGCTTCATTCCCCAGCATTATTTGCGGCAGATGCGCCGCCTTCACGACCACTCCTCAGCTAACTCTTTGCTTCTGCTCGTTAATCCCGGACAATCGCGCCCCTGTTTCGGCCAGGGCGCTGCCTGTCGGGGTTTTCTGACTCGTCCCGGCCGGGTGCATGTGACCGGAATACGGAGATCCGACCGGATGAATGATCAGGCCACTGGCGTCGAAGAACGCTTTGAAACGACCGCCCCAACGACGCTCAGCCAATGGGGACGCCATGACACCACCTGGATGCTGGGCCTGTTTGGCACCGCCATCGGTGCAGGTACTTTGTTTTTACCCATCAACGCCGGCCTCGGCGGTTTCTGGCCGCTGTTGATCCTGGCGTTGCTGGCGTTTCCCATGACGTTCTACGCCCACCGGGGGCTGACCCGTTTCGTGTTGTCCGGCCGTGACGGCGCGGACATCACTGAGGTGGTGGAGGAGCATTTCGGTATCAAGGCCGGTGCGCTGATCACGTTGCTGTACTTCTTTGCGATTTTTCCGATCCTGCTGATCTACAGCGTGGCGCTGACCAATACGGTGGGCAGTTTCCTTGCGCATCAATTGCATATCCAGCCGCCACCTCGGGTGGTGCTGTCGCTGGTGTTGATCCTGGGTTTGCTGGCAGTGGTGCGATGCGGCGAGCAGGCAATCGTCAAGGCCATGAGCCTGATGGTCTATCCGTTTATCGTAGCGTTGCTGTTCCTGGCGGTGTTTCTGATCCCGCACTGGAACGGTGGCATCCTGACCACTGCGTCCACACTGCCTGAACCTTCGGCAATGCTGCATACTTTGTGGCTGGCGATTCCGGTGATGGTGTTCTCGTTTAACCATTCGCCGATCATCTCGGCGTTTGCGGTGGATCAGAAGCGTCGCCATGGTGATAACGCCGAGGTGCGCAGTTCGCAGATCCTGTCGCGCGCCCATGTGCTGATGGTGGTGATGGTGCTGTTCTTTGTGTTCAGTTGTGTTTTGACGCTTTCCCCGTCGCAACTGGCCGAGGCCAAGGCGCAGAATCTGTCGATCCTGTCGTACCTGGCCAACCACTTCAGCAATCCGACCATTGCTTTTGCTGCGCCGTTGATTGCGTTCGTGGCGATCTCCAAATCCTTCCTGGGGCATTACATTGGCGCCAGCGAAGGCCTCAAGGGCCTGATCGTCAAGAGCGGTCGACGTCCGGCGGCAAAGACCCTGGACCGTCTGACGGCGGCGTTCATGCTGGTGGTGTGCTGGATCGTCGCCACCCTTAACCCCAGCATCCTGGGCATGATCGAAACCCTGGGCGGCCCGGTGATCGCGGCGATCCTGTTCCTGATGCCGATGTACGCCATCCAGAAAGTCCCGGCCATGGCCCGTTACCGCGGCCAGGCGTCCAATGTGTTCGTGACGCTGGTGGGGGTGGTGGCAATCACCGCGCTGGTCTATTCCCTGACAGCCTGACCCGATCCTTGTGGGAGCGAGCTTGCTCGCGATGGCGTCGGGTAAGCAGTATTGATGTCGACTGATCCACCGCTATCGCGAGCAGGCTCGCTCCCACAGTTTTTCGAGGTGTTCATAGAAGCAGCGTCAGGCACAGATCCCCTGTGGGAGCGAGCCTGCTCGCGATAGCGGTAGGTCAGTTTGCATCGAAATGACAGGCATAAAAAAACGCCGCCCCTCGCAAGAGGGGCGGCGTTTTCAGTCGAGCGTTGAAGCCTTAGGCTTGAACGACCGGGATGTTGGCATTGGCAGCCGCTTCACGGAACTCGGCGATCTGGTCGAAGCTCAGGTAGCGGTACACGTCCGCTGCCATGCTGTCGATCTTGCCGGCGTATTCCATGTACTCCTCGACAGTCGGCAGGCGACCCAGGATGGACGCCACGGATGCCAGTTCGGCCGAAGCCAGGTAGACATTCGCGCCGTCGCCCAGACGGTTCGGGAAGTTACGGGTCGAAGTCGACACCACGGTGGAGTTCGGTTCCACGCGTGCCTGGTTACCCATGCACAGCGAGCAGCCTGGCATTTCCATCCGGGCACCGGCCTTGCCGTAGATGCCGTAGTAGCCTTCTTCGGTGAGCTGGTGAGCGTCCATCTTGGTCGGCGGCGAGAGCCACAGACGAGTTGGCAACTGACCCTTGACCTGTTCCAGCAACTTACCGGCAGCGCGGAAGTGGCCGATGTTGGTCATGCACGAACCGATGAACACTTCGTCGATCTTCTGCCCAGCGACGCTGGAGAGCAGGCGGGCATCGTCCGGGTCGTTCGGCGCGCAGAGCACAGGCTCCTTGACGTCGGCCAGGTCGATCTCGATGACTTCGGCGTATTCGGCGTCCTTGTCGGCTTCCAGCAGTTCCGGGTTGGCCAGCCAGGCTTCCATCGCCTGGGCACGACGCTCCAGGGTGCGGGCATCGCCGTAGCCTTCGCCGATCATCCAGCGCAGCAGGGTGATGTTCGATTGCAGGTATTCGGCAATCGATTCCTTGGACAGCTTGATGGTGCAACCGGCAGCCGAACGTTCGGCCGAGGCGTCGGACAGTTCGAACGCTTGCTCGACGGTCAGGGTTTCCAGGCCTTCGATTTCCAGGATGCGGCCGGAGAAGGCGTTCTTCTTGCCTTTTTTCTCGACGGTCAACAGACCTTTCTGGATCGCGTAGTAAGGGATGGCGTGTACCAGGTCACGCAGGGTGACGCCCGGTTGCAGCTTGCCCTTGAAGCGAACCAGGATCGATTCCGGCATGTCCAGCGGCATGACGCCAGTGGCGGCGGCGAACGCCACCAGGCCGGAACCGGCCGGGAAGGAGATACCGATCGGGAAACGGGTGTGGGAGTCACCACCGGTGCCGACGGTGTCCGGCAGCAGCATGCGGTTCAGCCAGCTGTGGATGATGCCGTCGCCTGGACGCAGGGATACGCCGCCACGGGTCATGATGAAGTCAGGCAGGGTGTGGTGGGTGGTCACGTCGATCGGCTTTGGATAGGCCGCGGTGTGGCAGAAGGACTGCATCACCAGATCGGTCGAGAAGCCCAGGCACGCCAGGTCTTTCAATTCGTCACGGGTCATCGGGCCAGTGGTGTCCTGGGAACCGACGGTGGTCATCTTCGGCTCGCAGTAGGTGCCCGGACGAACGCCGGTCACGCCGCAGGCCTTGCCGACCATTTTCTGCGCCAGGGTGAAACCCTTGGTGCTTTCGGCCGGGGCTTCAGGCTTCTTGAACAGGTCCGAAGCAGGCAGGCCCAGCTCGGCACGTGCCTTCTCGGTCAGGCCACGGCCGATGATCAGCGGGATACGGCCGCCGGCACGTACTTCGTCCAACAGGACCGGGGTCTTCATTTCGAAGGTGGTCAGGACTTCATCGGTGCCGTGCTTGCAGACTTTGCCAGCATGCGGGTACAGGTCGATCACGTCGCCCATGTGCATGTTGGACACATCGAATTCGATCGGCAGGGCGCCGGCGTCTTCCATGGTGTTGTAGAAAATCGGCGCGATCTTGCTGCCGAAGCAGAAACCACCGGCACGCTTGTTCGGTACGTAAGGAACGTCGTCACCGAAGAACCACAGCACTGAGTTGGTCGCCGATTTACGCGACGAACCGGTACCGACCACGTCACCGACGTAGGCGATCGGGAAGCCCTGGCCGCGCATCTCTTCGATCTGCTTCATCGGACCGGTCTTGCCTTGTTCATCCGGCACGATACCGTCACGGGCCATTTTCAGCATGGCCAGGGCATGCAGTGGGATGTCCGGGCGGGACCAGGCGTCAGGAGCCGGGGAGAGGTCGTCGGTGTTGGTTTCGCCGGTAACCTTGAACACGCGCAGGCTGATCTTGTCGGCCAGAACCGGGCGGTTCTTGAACCACTCGCCGTCGGCCCAGGATTGCAGCACGCCCTTGGCGTGAACGTTGCCATTGCGGGCCTTTTCAGCCACGTCGTGGAAAGCGTCGAACATCAGCAGGGTGTGCTTGAGTTCTTCGGCGGCAACGGGCGCCAGTTCGGCGTCGTCCAGCAGGTCCACCAGGGTCACGATGTTGTAGCCGCCCTGCATGGTGCCGAGCAGTTCAACGGCGCGCTTCTTGTCCAGCAGAGGGGATTGGGCTTCGCCTTTGGCCAGGGCGGACAGGAAACCGGCCTTCACGTAGGCGGCTTCGTCGACTCCAGGCGGAACGCGATTGGTGATCAGGTCAACGAGGAAAGCTTCTTCGCCAGCCGGAGGATTCTTCAGCAGCTCGATCAGGCCTGCGGTTTGTTCGGCGTTAAGCGGCTGGGGAACGATACCCAGTGCTGCACGCTCTTCGATATGTTTGCGGTAGGCTTCAAGCACAGTTATTACCCTCATCAGTGGTCCCAAATGGGTGTCCGGGACGCTCATCCAGAAACCCACGGTACTCATGCGCGTCGGGGGCTTTTTGAGCCACCACGCCAGAGTTTCCGCGAGTTCCTCACAGAAGCTGCTTTCAAAGTTTTACGCCTGCAGAACGGGGAGCTGATGAGGGTTGGCGTTGGGCTTTCCCCGCTGGAAAGACCCTCGGCCAACACCGCTCTGAAGGAACGACTGTGCTCGTGACGCTTTGAAAACAGCTTCTAACGGACATTGGCGCCTTAAAAGGCTGGCTGATTCTACGGCAAAAAAAAAATAAACGTAAGTTAGGCCCTGAAGTTTGAGGGGTGATCAATCTTAGACAAAGGGCTAACATGCCGGCCTGTCCTGCTTTTGCGTGTGCTTTTCCCTATGCCCAACCAGCTCATCAAGACCCCCTGCGTCGGCCTCTGCTCCACTGTCTATGGTGACCTGGTGTGCCGTGGCTGCAAGCGGTTCCACCATGAAGTGATTCACTGGAACGGCTATAACGAGGAGGAGAAACGCGCGGTGTGGATGCGGCTGGAGCAGTTGCTGGTCCAGGTGATGGTGGCCAAGCTGGAGGTTTTTGATCCTGCCCTGCTGCGCCAGCAACTGGAAACACGCAAGATCCGGTTTGTGCCGCACCAGTCGGAATATTGCTGGGCTTATCAATTGATCGCCCGTGGCGCGCGGGTGATCAACAATCTGGAAGCCTACGGCATGGTGCTGATGCCGGAATTTCGCGACTGGGACCTGCCGGATCTGCGCGACGCCATTGATCGGGAATTCTTCCTGCTGTCCGAAGCCCATTACCAGCGCTACATTGCGCCGGGGTTTCTGAAGGATGCCATTGGCGGCTGACTCCCGGCCATTTGTGCAAAGAGCTTTTGTGGCGAGGGGATTTATCCCCGTTCGGCTGCGAAGCAGGCGTCTGGCGTTTAGAGTGATGGGCCTGCTCCGCAGTCCAACGGGGATAAATCCCCTCGCCACAGCGTATTTATTCCTTGACCGCCAACTCCACCAGATGATCCTCAACCTCCTGCGGTTTGAGTACCAGCACATCGCTTTCCAGCGTATCGAGCACCGCCTCGGCGGTGTTGCCGATCAGGACACCGGACAACCCGGAACGCGCCACGGTGCCGATCACTGTCACCGCCGCCTGCAGCTTGCGCGCCATGTATGGAATCAGGACGTCCGCCGGACCTTCTTCGATGTGCAGGTGTTGGTCGTCGATGTCGAACTCAGCCTGGAACGCCCGGCATTGTTCGCGGTATTTGGCCTCGATGGTTTCCTTGAGCTGGAACGTAGGGTCGGCGGACGAAAGCATCGGTGTGGGATGGGCGCTGATCACGTGCAGGTGCGCCTTGGCCAGGATGGCAATGTCGTAGCCGTGATCGATGATGGTGGCGTGCAGGTGACGGTGTTCGCCGTCGGCATTGCCCACGTCGACGGCGGCCAGGATCACTTTGTCTTTCCAGGAGCCGGCGGTTTTTACCAGCAGCACCGGAGTCGGACAATGGCGCAGCAATTTCCAGTCTGCCGGGGTGAGCAGGGCTTTTTTCAGCGGGCTGTCGGGAAAATGTTGCTTGATCACCAGGCCGCAGCCTTCGGCCTGCTGGACGTCGATGATGGTTTCATACAGGCTTTCGTTCCAGGCCTGTTCGGTGGTCACGCTGTAGCCGTCGGCCAGCAACGCGGCCTTCAGCACGCTGAGCATGCCGGCATGGTCATGCTTTTTGTCGCACACCAGCAGGTGCAAGTGAGCCTGGGTCACACCGGCAATCAGCTTGGCGCGCTTGAGCGCCAGGCTTTCCGAATGTTCGGGGTCGATGACCACCAGAATGCTGCGAATGGCTTGCATGATCGGCGTCTCCAGCAATAAAAAGGCATGGCGTTGCTCAACTATAGTTGTTGTATGGCAGTCGTCGACTTGATGCATATCAACGGCGGTGGCTGGTGGTCTGGAAGCAGGCCGGTATAATCGGCGCCCTTCGCTCGACTACCTTTTTCCGTGAGCCCCATGATCCTTCCCGAAATTCATGAATTCCTTGGTTGCCGCACGCCCGATGCCTGGGTCCAGGCGGCGCTGGCCGACCAGGAGACGCTGCTGATCGACCACAAGAACTGCGAATTCAAGGCCGCCAGCACCGCCCTGAGCCTGATCGCCAAGTACCACTCCCACGTTGACCTGATTAACCTGATGTCACGTCTGGCCCGGGAAGAACTGGTGCATCACGAACAGGTGATGCGCCTGATGAAAAAACGCAAGGTCGGCTTGCGCCAGCTCTCTGCCGGACGTTACGCCTCGGGGCTGCGCAAAGTGGTCCGCAGCCACGAACCGGTGAAACTGGTGGACACCCTGGTGGTCGGCGCCTTCATCGAAGCCCGTAGTTGCGAGCGTTTCGAGGCCCTGGTGCCGCACCTGGACGAAGAGCTGGGCAAGTTCTATTTCGGCTTGCTCAAAAGCGAAGCGCGGCATTTCCAGGGCTACCTGAAGCTGGCCTACCAGTATGGCGACGCCAAGGACATCGCCCAGGTGATCGACAAGGTGCGTGACGCCGAGCAGGCGCTGATTGAATCGCCGGATGTGGAATTTCGCTTCCACAGTGGTGTGCCCGTCGCTGCGTGAGATAGGTAGGATCAAAAAAGATCGCAGCCTTCGGCAGCTCCTACAGAACGCCCGCCATCCAACTGTAGGAGCTGCCGAAGGCTGCGATCTTTTATGAAAGCCCCTAATCGCTCAAACCCAGCCGCTCATGCCACTGGGCAATCGACTCCTGGGGATAGACCTCGAACTGCTGATCGCCGGCATGCGCTTGGACTTCCACCCACGGAGCCTTGGAGCCCAGCATCAGATGGGTGTGCTCAGGCGGTACCGGCAACGGCGTGTCGATGGCAGAGGCGAACGGGTGGATCAGCTCCGGCCATTCGGGGCTGAACAGCCACAAACCCGAGCCGCAAAGGGAGCAGAAGTGCCGTTCGGCGCTGCTGCGGTGGGCGCGTTTATCCCCTTCATCCTTGAGCCGTGCATGGTAGATCGAGATGTGCTTGCGACCGCGCACTTTCAGGCTCCGGGCATCGCCCCCCAGGTTGATTGCAAAACCGCCTCCACCTTGGGTCTTGCGACAGATCGAGCAGTAGCAGCGCTGATAAGGGTAGGGATGGGCGCAGGCCAAGCTGAACGACACCGCGCCGCAGTGGCAGGATCCTTCGAGCTGCATGGGAACCTCCAATTGGTGATTGGGAAATGGTTCTGGATAGCCTAGACGCTCAGCGTTTTTTGACAGTTGAATTCAGGCCGGCCATGCGGCAGCCATCGCGAGCAGGCTCGCTCCCACATTTGATCTTCAGTGAACACAAGTAATGTCTACACAGGAAATCCCCTGTGGGAGCGAGCCTGCTCGCGATGAACGATGACGCGCTCTAGCGACCGGGCACCCGCCACAAATACCACGCCGCCACCGTCCGATAAGGGCTCCACGCCTGTCCAATCCCAACCATCTGTTTGCGCGTCGGTTGGACGTCCAAGCCCTTAAGCCGCCGATACCCCTCACGCACCCCAAAATCATCCGCCGGCAGAATATCCGGCCGTTCCAGGCTGTAGATCAGCAGCATCTCCACGGTCCAGCGTCCGATGCCGCGCAAGGTGATCAGGCGTTCGATCAAGGCCTCATCATCCATGGCCAGCGCCGTGACGTAGTCCGGCACCACCGCGTCCAGCGTTGCCTGGGCGATGCCCTGTATGGTCACGATCTTGCTGGCGGAAAATCCGCAATCGCGCAGCTGTTGGGTGTCAGTCGCCAGGATCTGCTCCGGGCTTGGGAAAGTCGCGCCGGGAAACAGCCGCAGAAAGCGACCGAGAATCGCATCGCCGGCTTTAGCATGCAGTTGTTGATAGGCAATCGCCCGGACCAGGGCTTCGTACGGGTCGCGGGACGGTTTGGGCTGCAGCAGGCAAGGGCCGATCATTTCGACATGGCGGCGCCAGTCTTCGTCGAGGCTTGCCAGAAAGGTGCTTGCATCGTGGTACGGGACAGACATCAGGTGTTCACTCGGCAGGCTGATCAGAATGCCAGTGGCAGGGACACCTGCACCGCGGCTTTCTCCAGCCGCAATAGAAAAGCCTTGCGTGGCTGCCCGCCACCATAACCGGTCAATGAACCGTCCGCACCGATTACCCGGTGGCAGGGGATGACGATGGCCAGGCGATTCTGGCCGTTGGCCAGCCCCACCGCGCGGCTGGCGCCAGGACTGCCGAGGGCCGTGGCGATGTTGCCGTAGCTACGGGTCTCGCCGTAGGGGATTTTTTCCAGTTCAGCCCAGACCCGGACGGCGAAGGCGCTGCCGGGCATGTGCAGCGGCACGCTGAACGAGGTGAGCTTCCCGGCGAAGTAGTCGACCAGTTCGGTTTCGATCTGCTGCAAGTGGGGGTTGTGCCCCGGGGCGACGGTATAGCCATAGCGCTGTTGCAATTCTTCGATTTCCCGAGTCAGGGCCGGGCGGTCGAGAAATTCCAGTAACACCAGGCCGCGCCGTTCGGCCATGGCCAGCATCGGCCCCAGTGGCGTGGTCAGACGGGTGAACAGCAAGGGTTCGCTGTGGGCGGCGCGACCCGGTGTGATGTGGAAAGACTTCACGAAGGCATCACGAAATCCGCTCAGGGACTCGTAGCCCGAATCGAAGGCCGCATTGTCGATGGAAGTGCCTTCCTTGATTCCCCCCAGCGCAAGGCCCAACCGACGGGTGCGCAGGTACGCGTGGAAGGTCATGCCGAAATGCTGCTTGAACCAGCGCCGCAGCTTCAGCGGTTCGATGCCTTGTTCCAGCAATGAGGCATCGGTCCAGCGCAGGTCGGGTTGATCGTTCACGGCCTTGAGCAGCGCTTGGATCCAGTCCGGTGCGATCGCGGCGGCATCCAGCGGCTTGCACCGCAGACAGGCCCGGTAGCCGGCCGACATGGCTTCGTCAGCGTGGGCGAAGAATTCGACGTTCTCCGGCTTTGGCTTGCGTGCCGTGCAGCTGGGGCGACAGAAGATGCCGGTGGTCTTGACCGCCGTGAAGAACACCCCTTCATAAGCGGTGTCTCGTTCGAGCATGGCGCGGACCATCTCGGCATGGGGTGGGAGCAACGAGTCATGTAGGTTCATGGGGTGAGCATAGAGCCAGGCTCGGGAGGGCTCCACCGGAAAATCGACAGTGAATTTCCATTCACTTGGTCGGCTGGTTACGAACAAAAGTGGAACTCCTGAGTCTTAAAGGCTCAACCGTTGTTTTTGTCTTTCGGAGACATCATGTCCAAACATAAGAAATCCCTGATTGCCGTCGCTGTGTGCGCCTTGATGCTGAGTGCTTCAGCCTTGTTGCCCGCCGACCTGTCGCCTATTGGCGCGAGCTACGCTGCCGGTGGTGGCAATGGCAATGGCGGTGGCGGTGGCGGCGGTAAGGGCGGTGGAAACGGCGGCGGCCACGGTGGTGGTGTCGGCGGTGGCCAGGGCAGTGGCAAGTCCAGCGCTTCCAGCGGCTTTGGCAAAGGATTGACCAGCGACCACACCGGCACCCGCACTCGCGATCATGGCCTGAGCGGCAAACACACCGGTACCACCCGCACCGACCGGACCAGCAAGGCTTCGCTCACGTCAAACATCGCCAAGGACCGTGACACTCGCGGTTTGACCAAGGCGTCGGCCATTTCCACCGCTACGCCAGGCACCCACAACACCAAGGGACTGACCAACGCGACCAGCTCCTCGATCAAGAACGACCGCTGATCGCTTGAAAAAAAGCCGCGACGCCATGGATTGGCGTCGCGGCTTTTTTCGTTTATCGGCTTCGCATTGTCCGAAGTGTTCAATACTTCCAGAACACCGGCGTGAACAACACCAGGACGGTCAGGATCTCCAGGCGACCCAGCAGCATGCCAATGGTCAGCAGCCATTTGGCCGCATCCGGTAAGGTCGAGAAGTTGCCGGCCGGGCCGATGATCGAACCCAGCCCTGGGCCCACGTTGCACACGGCCGTGGCGGCACCGGTCAGGGCCGTCGTCCAGTCCAGGCCGATCAGTGCAAGCCCAAGGGCGATAGCGCCGATGGTAATGGTGAAGAAAAAAGAAAACGTCAGCAGCGAACGGACGATCTCTTCGTCGATGGGGTGCTTATTGTATTTTTTCTGGATCACCGCCCGCGGATGGATCAGTTGTTTCAAACTGCCCATCAGCAAGGCGCCAGCCACTTGAAAACGAAAGATTTTCAGCCCGCCGGAGGTGGAGCCCGAACAACCGCCGACAAACGTCAGGTAGAAAAACAACAGCAGGGCAAAACTGCCCCACAACGAGTAATCCCCCAGCGCCACACCAGTGGTGGTGACCACCGACGTCACGTTGACGGCCACGATGCGCACGGCGTCCAGCCAGGCGTAATCGCTGTTCAGGCTCAGCCAGGTTCCCACCACGAGCCAGGTAATGACCAGGAATCCGAGGAACCCTCGGACCTGATGATCCCTGAATAACGCTCGTTTGTTCCCGCGTAACGTGGCGACATACAAGGTGAAGGGCAGTGCGCCGGCGATCATGATAATCACCGAGATCCAGTGAATAGCCGGTTGAGACCAGTTGGCCAGGGACGAATCCGAAGTGGAGAACCCTCCGGTGGAAATCATGGTCATCGCATGGTTGATTGCTTCGAAAGGTGTCATGCCCGCCAGCCACAAGGCCAGGGCGGCCAGGGCACTCAACCCTAGGTAGAGCCACAGAATGTAGGTCGCCGCGACATGGGAGCGCGGTGTGACTTTCTCCGACCAGTCCGATGATTCGGTCTGGAACAGTCGCATGCCACCGACCCGCAACAGCGGCAGGATGGCCACCGCCATGCCGATGAAGCCGATCCCTCCGAGCCACTGCAACATCGAGCGCCAGATCAGCAGTCCGGGGGAGGCCTTGTCCAAGCCGGTGAGGATGGTCGAGCCGGTGGTGGTGATGCCGGACATCGTCTCGAAGAATGCGTCGGTGTAACTGATGTGCTGGATAAACACCATCGGCAGGGCCGCGAAGGTGCAGACAACGCCCCAACTGGCAGTGGTGAGCAGATACATGTCCCGCGGACGCAGTTGTATGTGCGCCGGCCGACCGCGGGCCACCAGCAAGACGCCGCAGACAAAGGTGATCAGGCTCGACCACAAAAACGCCGAAAGGTCATCGTTGCGCTCGTACACCATCAGCGTAATAAGCGGAATTGCCATGCTGGCGGCCAAGGTGATCAGGAAAATGCCGAGGATGAATCCGATAAACCGCACAGCCGCAAGGGACATAACACACGCCTGAAAGAATGAGCCGCCCAGTATCGATTTCGTTGGCCGGGCGCTGCGTAAAGTTTGCGTAAAAAAAGTGCCCGAAACAGCACCTGTCCGCGCGGCACGGTGAATGGCCGTCATTGGGCAGTTTTGTTCAAGACCGCCGGTGGCGTGCAATTTACCTTGAACGCCACCTCACGGACATGAAGAAGGTATGCAATGAGTCTGATTATTTCCATGGCGGCGTTCGCGCTGGTCGCTTCCATCACGCCTGGGCCGGTCAATATTGTCGCTCTCAGCTCCGGGGCTCGATACGGGTTTCGGGCCACCTTGCGTCACGTGGCCGGTGCCACTCTGGGGTTTGTCTTGCTGCTGGTGCTGATGGGGCTGGGGTTGCACGAAGTGCTGCAGCGCTGGCCGGGCCTCACGCGAGTGGTGCAACTGGGGGGCGTGGGTTTTCTGTTGTTCATGGCCTGGAAACTGGCGATGGACAACGGTCACCTAGGGGGCGGAGACGAGGAGCGGGCGCCGTCGATGTTCTACGGCGCGTTGATGCAGTGGCTCAACCCCAAGCCATGGCTGGCCTGTGTGGCCGGGATGGGCGCGTTCGTGGCCGATGGTGAGGCGCGGTTGGTGTGGCAGTTTGCGGCTATCTACCTGGTGATCTGTTACCTCTCGGTGGGCTGCTGGGCCTATGCCGGCAGTTTTCTACGGACCTGGTTGGGCAATCCGGCGACCATGCGCCTGTTCAATCGGACGATGGCGGCGTTGCTGGTGGTCAGTGCGGTGTATTTGTTGTTGCCTTGACCCAGACCCATAGGACTGAAGGGATATCAGCCGCGATACTGGCCCGGCGTGGCGGCCAGGTGTTGTTTGAAGGCTCGCTGAAAATGCGCCTGGTCGGCAAACCCGCTGTCCAGCGCCACGTCGGCGATCAACTTGCCTTCGCGCAATTGTCGACGGGCGAACTGGATTCGACGATTGACCAGGAACGCATGGGGCGTCATGCCGTAATGGCGCTTGAAGGCCCGGCTCAGGTACGACGGCGAAAGTTGTGCGGCGGCGCAGATGTCTTCGAGTTTCAAGGCCTCGCTGCAATGGTCATGGATAAACTGCGCCGCGCGCATCAGCCCCGGATGGCTCCCGCGGTCCGGGCGCCCGGCGGGGTTGAGCCGGTGTTGCAGGTCGATGAAGAACGCTTCGGCGGCGGCGTGTTTGCCGGCGATGTCGATCCGCTCGTCCACCAGTTGTGCATACAAACCCTGTAATGCGGCAAACAGCTCAATGTCACGGCTGTGGGTGGTGGCAAAACCCTGAAAATCCAGCGTCTCGTCAAAGCCGATTCGGCGCTGCAAGTCCGTCAGCCACTGGGTGTCGACGTACAGCATTACATACGACCATGGCTGATCATTGATCGGGTTGCACGCATGGACAGCGCCAGGGTTCATCAGCACGACCGTACCGCTCTCTACCTGGAAATTCGATTGCTCATGAAGGTAGGTGCTGCGACCGGCCGTGATTGCCCCGATGGAAAAATGGTCATGGGAATGACGCGAATAGCAGACCTTGCGCCCGTCGGCGATGGCTCGGGCTTCGATGAAGGGCAGCGCTGCATCACGCCAGAAACGTGGGGCGGCATCGTGGGTGGCGGGTTTCATCGGTGAGCGTCCTCGTCTTGAACCTGGGGCGCAGTGTATTCGGCCCCGTCGATAAATGCCTGTTTGATTTGGCCGTTCGGTTTGAAGGGGCGTGGGCCTGGGCTAGACTTCAACCAGCCCTCTCGATGGAGTTTGCGATGCTTGCGCCAGGTAAACCGGATAACGAAGCCGTTCGCCTCAAGAATTTGCACTCGCTCAAACTGCTCGACACCGCGCCCGAGGAGCGCTTCGACCGCCTGACTCGCCTTGCCCGGCGTTTGTTCGATGTGCCCATTGCGCTGGTATCGCTGGTGGATGCCAACCGTCAGTGGTTCAAATCCAACGCCGGCTTGGACGCCAGTGAGTCCGGGCGTGACGTTTCATTTTGTGGGCACGCCATTTTGCAGGATCAGATTATGGAGGTCTGCGACGCGGAACAGGACGAACGGTTTCGCGACAACCCGTTCGTCACGGATAAACCCGGCATTCGCTTCTACGCCGGGCACCCGTTGGCACTTGATGACGGCAGCAAGCTTGGAACCTTGTGCTTGCTGGACACCCGGCCGCGCAAGCTCAATGACGAAGAACGCGAACTGCTGCGCGACCTTGCCAGCATGGCCGAGCAGGAAATGGTTGCTGTGCAGATGGCGAGCATGGACGAACTGACGTTGCTGTCCAATCGGCGTGGTTTCAAGACACTGGCCCAGCATGCGTTGAGCGTGTGCGAGCGCCTGTCGCGTCCGGCAACGCTACTGTTCTTCGACCTTAACGATTTCAAACCCATCAACGATCGCTTTGGACATGCCGAGGGCGATACGGCGCTGAAAACCTTCGCCGACGTGCTACGCATCGCTTTCCGCGAAAGTGATGTGATCGGTCGTCTGGGCGGCGATGAGTTTGTCGCCTTGCTCACCGGCTCTTCCCATGTCGAAACTGCGGCGATCATGGCGCGGCTTGGGGAAATCCTCGACGAGCGCAACGCGATGTTGCAGCGTGGCTATGACATCCGTTTCAGCGTCGGCCAGATCGAATACGATCCCCAACGCTATCAGTCCATCGACAGCCTTTTGGCGGATGCCGATGCGGCGATGTACATCCAAAAACAGGCAAGTTCACGCTGAGGGCATCACATCAGGCCCTTATGTGTGCAGGTCCATCGTCATCGCGAGCAGGCTCGCTCCCACAGGGAATTTGTGGTTTGCCCAAAGTCTATGAGCAACGCGAAAAATGTGGGAGCGAGCCTGCTCGCGATAGCGGTGGCCCATTCAACACGAATGTAAGCTGACAGACGGGAACAAAAAAACGCCGCTTGTCCCTTCTCAGGACAAGCGGCGTTTTTACGCATAGCACGTGGCGTGAAGATTACTCTTCGAGATTACCCATGGCGGTGGTGTTGAAGCCGCCGTCTACGTACATGATTTCACCGCTGATGCCCGAGGCCAGGTCCGAGCACAGGAAGGCGCCGGCGTTGCCGACTTCTTCGATGGTGACGTTGCGACGCAGCGGGGTTTGCGCTTCGTTGGCGGCCAGCATTTTGCGGAAGTTCTTGATGCCGGAAGCGGCGAGGGTGCGGATCGGTCCGGCCGATACGCAGTTGACGCGGGTGCCGTCCGGGCCCAGGGAGCCGGCCAGGTAACGCACGCCTGCTTCCAAGGAAGCCTTGGCCATACCCATCACGTTGTAGTTCGGCATGGTGCGCTCGGCGCCCAGGTACGACAGGGTCAGCAGGCTGCCGTTGCGACCTTTCATCATTTCGCGACCGGCCTTGGCCAGGGCCACAAAGCTGTAGGCGCTGATGTCGTGGGCAATGCGGAAACCTTCACGGGTGGTGGCTTCGGTGAAGTCGCCGTCCAGTTGGTCCCCCGGGGCGAAGCCCACGGAGTGCACGATGCAGTCCAGACCGTCCCACTTCTTGCTCAGTTCTTCGAAGACCTTGGCGATTTCTTCATCGCTGGCCACGTCGCACGGGAAGCACAGCTCAGGGCTCGAACCCCAGCCTTGTGCGAACTCTTCGACACGACCCTTGAGTTTGTCGTTCTGATAAGTGAAGGCAAGCTCAGCGCCCTCGCGATGCATGGCGGCGGCGATGCCGGATGCGATGGACAGCTTGCTGGCGACACCGACGATCAGTACGCGCTTACCGGCGAGAAAACCCATGTGTTGCTCCTCTTTCAGGTTATTCGGCAGTTGTTGGGGCCAGGAAAGCGGCCTCCAGCAACTGCTGTGTATAGGGGTGTTGCGGCGCGGCGAATATGCTGCGGGCATCACCTTGTTCGACCACTTGGCCATGCTTGACCACCATCAACTGGTGGCTTAGCGCTTTGACGACAGCCAGGTCATGGCTGATAAACAGATACGTCAGGTTGTACTTGGTTTGCAGCGACCGCAACAGCTCCACCACCTGGCGTTGCACGGTACGGTCCAGGGCCGACGTCGGTTCATCCAGCAGAATCAACGCCGGCTTGAGCACCAGGGCCCGGGCAATGGCGATACGCTGCCGTTGCCCTCCGGAAAATTCATGGGGGTAGCGGTTCCGGGTTTCCGGATCCAGGCCGACCTCCTTCAATGCCTCGATTATCGCTTGTTCCTGCTCGGCCGCGGTGCCGATCTTGTGGATCCGCAGGCCTTCGCCGACGATCTGGCTGACACACATCCGTGGGCTCAGGCTGCCGAACGGGTCCTGAAACACCACTTGCATCTCCCGGCGTAACGGCCGGACCTGTTGCTGCGACAGGCAGTCCAGCTGCTTGCCTTCAAACCGGATCCCCCCCTGGCTGCCGATCAACCGCAAGATCGCCAGCCCCAGGGTGGACTTGCCGGAGCCGCTTTCGCCAACGATGCCCAGGGTCTGGCCCTGGGGCAGGCTGAAGCGGATCCCGTCCACGGCCTTTATGTAATCCACCGTGCGTTTGAACAGCCCTTTCTTGATCGGGAACCAGACTTTCAGGTCCTCGACCTGCAACAGCGGCGGGCCGACCACGTTGGTCGCCGGGTTGCCGCTGGGCTCGGCGGCCAGCAGTTCCCGAGTGTACGGATGCTGCGGCGCGCGGAACAGCTCTTCGCACGATGCCTGTTCGACGATGCAACCGCGCTGCATGACACATACGCGATGAGCAATTCTTCGCACCAGGTTCAAATCGTGGCTGATCAACAGCAGCGACATGCCCAGCCGCGCCTGCAAATCCTTGAGCAATTCGAGGATTTTCAGCTGGACGGTGACGTCCAGTGCCGTGGTCGGTTCGTCGGCAATCAGCAGTTCCGGCTCGTTGGCCAGGGCCATGGCGATCATCACCCGCTGGCGCTGGCCGCCAGACAACTCATGGGGCAGGGCCTTGAGGCGCTTGTGCGGCTCGGGGATGCCCACGAGTTCCAGCAACTCCAAGGTGCGACGGGTAGCGACCTTGCCGGACAGCCCCTTGTGAATGCCCAGCACTTCGTTGATCTGCTTCTCGATGCAGTGCAGCGGATTGAGGGACGTCATCGGTTCCTGAAAGATCATCGCGATCCGGTTGCCGCGGATATGGCGGATGGTCTTTTCTTTGAGCCCCAGTAAGTCCTGACCGGAATACTGGATGGTTCCGCTTGGATGGTGGGCCAGCGGGTAGGGCAGCAACCGCAGGATCGAGTGGGCGGTCACCGACTTGCCTGAGCCGCTTTCGCCGACCAGAGCCATGGTTTCGCCACGCTTGATGTCGAAACTGACGCCTTCGACGACTCGCTGGCGCCGTTCGCCAACAATGAACTCCACTGCCAAGTCGCGTACTTCGATCAGATTGTCCTGATTCATCTCACTTCCTCGGATCGAAGGCATCGCGAGCGGACTCGCCGATAAATACCAGCAGGCTCAGCATGATCGCCAGCACGGCGAACGCGCTGATGCCCAGCCAAGGCGCCTGCAGGTTGGATTTGCCCTGGGCCACCAGTTCACCCAGGGACGGCGCGCCCGGAGGTAAGCCAAACCCGAGGAAATCCAGGGCCGTGAGGGTGCCGATGGCGCCGGTGAGAATGAACGGCATGAACGTCATGGTCGAGACCATGGCGTTGGGCAGGATGTGGCGGAACATGATCGCGCCGTTCTGCATGCCTAATGCCCGCGCGGCACGCACGTATTCCAGATTGCGCCCGCGCAGGAACTCGGCGCGGACCACGTCCACCAGGCTCATCCAGGAGAACAGCAGCATGATGCCCAGCAACCACCAGAAGTTCGGTTGCACGAAACTGGCCAGGATGATCAGCAGGTAAAGCACCGGCAACCCTGACCAGATCTCCAGGAAGCGTTGGCCGGCCAGGTCGACCCAACCGCCATAAAAGCCCTGCAAGGCGCCGGCGATCACGCCGATGATTGAGCTGAGAAGGGTCAGTGTCAGGGCAAACAGCACCGAGACACGGAAGCCATAGATGACCCGGGCCAGCACATCGCGGCCCTGGTCGTCGGTGCCCAGCCAGTTGACCGAGGAAGGCGGTGCCGGGGCAGGGACCTTCAGGTCGTAATTGATGCTCTGGTAGCTGAACGGGATCGGTGCCCACAGCACCCACGCGTCCTTGGCGGCCAGCAGTTCGCGGATGTATGGGCTCTTGTAGTTGGCTTCCAGCGGAAATTCGCCGCCGAACGTGGTTTCCGGGTAGCGCTTGAGGGCCGGGAAGTACCAGCCGTCGTCGTAGTGCACCACCAGCGGCTTGTCATTGGCGATCAGTTCGGCGCCCAGGCTGAGCCCGAACAGGATCAGGAACAGCCACAGCGACCACCAGCCACGCTTGTTGGCCTTGAACAGTTCGAAACGGCGGCGATTGAGGGGGGACAGGTTCATCTCAATGCTCCCGGCTTTCGAAGTCGATGCGTGGATCGACAAAGGTGTAGGTCAGGTCACCGATCAGTTTCACCACCAGCCCCAGGAGGGTGAAGATGAACAGGGTGCCAAAGACCACCGGGTAGTCACGGTTGATGGCCGCCTCGAAACTCATCAATCCCAGGCCATCCAGGGAAAAGATCACCTCCACCAGCAACGAGCCGGTGAAGAAGATTCCGATGAACGCCGACGGGAAGCCGGCAATCACCAGCAACATTGCGTTGCGGAACACATGACCATAGAGCACCCGATTGCGGGTCAGACCCTTGGCCTTGGCGGTGACCACGTACTGCTTGTTGATTTCATCGAGGAAGCTGTTCTTGGTCAGCAGGGTCATGGTGGCAAAGTTGCCGATCACCAGGGCTGTCACAGGCAAGGCCAGGTGCCAGAAATAGTCGAGGATCTTGCCACCCATGCTCAGTTCGTCGAAATCGTTGGACGTCAGCCCCCGCAGCGGGAACCAGTTGAAATAGCTGCCGCCGGCAAACACCACGATCAGCAGGATGGCGAACAGGAATGCCGGGATGGCATAGCCGACAATGATGGCCGAACTGGTCCAGACGTCGAAGTGACTGCCATGCCGCGTTGCCTTGGCGATCCCCAGCGGGATCGACACCAGGTACATGATCAGCGTACTCCACAGCCCTAGGGAGATGGAGACCGGCATTTTTTCCTTGATCAGGTCGATGACCTTGGCGTCGCGGAAAAAACTGTCACCGAAATCCAGCCGGGCGTAGTTCTTGATCATGATCCACAGGCGTTCCGGTGCCGACTTGTCGAAGCCGTACATGCGCTCGATTTCCTTGACCAGCGCCGGGTCCAGGCCCTGGGCACCGCGATAGGCCGAGCCGGCCACCGACACTTCGGCACCGCCGCCGGCAATGCGGCTGGTGGCGCCTTCGAAGCCTTCGAGTTTGGCGATCATCTGCTCTACCGGCCCGCCGGGCGCGGCCTGGATGATCACGAAGTTGATCAACAGAATGCCGAACAGGGTTGGAATGATGAGTAACAGGCGCCGAAAGATATAAGCCAGCATCGGGTTACTCCACACTCGCCGGGGCGACGATTTTTTGCTCGATGACCTGTTTTTCCACCTCAATGGAAGGCTTGACCTCTGGCTTGACCCACCATGTGGTGGTGCCGATGTCGTAGGTCGGGGTGATTTTTGGATGGCCGATGTGGTTCCAGTAGGCTACGCGCCAGGTCTTGATGTGCCAGTTGGGGATCACGTAGTAGCCCCATTGCAGCACCCGGTCCAGCGCCCGGGCGTGGGCCACCAGGCTCTTGCGTGAATCGGCGTTGATCAGTTGCTCCACCAGTTGGTCGACCGCCGGGTCCTTCAGGCCCATGGTGTTGCGGCTGCCGGGATTATCGGCGGCAGCCGACATCCAGAATTCCCGTTGTTCGTTACCCGGCGAGCTGGATTGCGGGAAGCTACCCACTATCAGGTCGAAATCACGTGAGCGCACGCGATTGATGTATTGGGACACGTCGACCCGGCGGATCACCAGTTCGATGCCCAGGTCGCTGAGGTTACGCTTGAATGGCAGCAGCACCCGCTCGAATTCGGTCTGGGCCAGCAGGAACTCCAGCACCACGGGTTTGCCCTGGGCATCGACCATCTTGTCGTCGACGATGTGCCAGCCGGCCTCTTGCAGCAATTGATAGGCCTTGCGCTGCTGGTCACGGATCATGCCGCTGCCGTCACATACCGAAGGTTCGAATGCCTGGGTGAACACCTGTTCGGGGATCTTGCCGCGCAGGGGTTCGAGGATCTTCAGCTCGTCTTCCCCGGGCAGGCCGGTGGCGGCCATCTCCGAGTTTTCAAAATAACTGCGGGTGCGCGCGTAGGCACCGTGGAACAGTTGTTTGTTGGTCCATTCGAAGTCCAGCAGCAGGCTCAAGGCCTTGCGCACCCGTACGTCCTGGAAGACCGGACGGCGCAGGTTATAGACAAAACCCTGCATGCCGGTGGGGTTGCCGTTGGGGATCTGCTCCTTGATCAGCCGGCCTTCGGTAACGGCCGGGATGTTGTAGGCGTTGGCCCAGTTCTTGGCAGCCATTTCCAGCCAGAAATCAAACTGCCCGGCCTTCAGTGCCTCGACCGCCACGGTGTTGTCACGGTAATAGTCGGTGGTCAGGACGTCGAAGTTGTAGAAGCCGCGATTGACCGGCAAGTCCTTACCCCAGTAATCCTTCACGCGTTCATAGCGAATCGAGCGGCCAGCCTTCACTTCGGCGACCTTATAGGGGCCGCTGCCGAGGGGAATTTCCAGGTTGCCCTTGTTGAATTCGCGCCCGGCCCACCAGTGCTTGGGCAATACCGGCAACTGGCCGAGGATCAGCGGCAATTCACGGTTATTTTTATGCTTGAACTTGAACAGTACCTTGAGCGGTTCTTCGGCGATGACTTCGGCGACGTCGTTGTAGTAACCGCGGAACATCGGGGCGCCGTCCTTGGTCAGGGTCTGGAAGCTGAACACGACGTCCTCGGCGCGCACCGGATGGCCATCGTTGAAGCGGGCTTCGGGCCGCAGGTAGAAGCGCACCCAGGCATTGTCCGGGGCCTTCTCGATTTTTTCGGCGATCAGGCCATATTCGGTGAAGGGTTCGTCCAGGCCTTGTTTGGCCAGGGTGTCGTAGATCAGGCCGATGTCATCGGCGGGGACGCCCTTGCTGATAAAAGGGTTAAGGCTGTCGAAACCACCAAACCCGCCCTGACGAAAAATCCCGCCCTTGGGGGCGTCAGGGTTCACATAATCGAAATGCTTGAAGTTGGCCGGGTACTTCGGCGGCTCGTTGTACAAGGTCAAGGCGTGCTGCGGTGCGGCACAGGCCAGTCCGGCGAACAACAGGCCGCTGGCCTGCAGGAGCAGGGCGCGTAAAGGCTTCATTGATCTTTCTCCGAAGATTTCAGCCACCATGCGCTCAAACCCAGGGTGTAGGGCGGCGTGGTGACAAAGGCAAACCGGTTACGGTAGGCCAGGCGATGATAATTGAGATACCAGTTAGGGATGCAGTAGTGCTGCCACAGCAGCACACGGTCCAGGGCTTTGCCGGCGGCGACCTGTTCGTCACGGGTGCGGGCAGAAAGGAGCTTTTCCAGCAGGTGATCGACCACCGGGTTGTTGATGCCAGCGTAGTTCTTGCTGCCCTTGACCCCCGCCTGGCTGGAATGGAAGTACTGCCATTGCTCAAGGCCCGGGCTAAGGGTTTGGCCCAGGGTCAGCAGAATCATGTCGAAGTCGAACTGGTCCAGGCGCTGCTTGTATTGGGCGCGGTCCACCGTACGCAGGCGGGCCTGGATGCCGATGCTGGCGAGGTTTTCCACGTAGGGTTGCAGGATGCGCTCCAGATTCGGGTTCACCAGCAGGATCTCGAAGCGCAGCGGCTGGCTGTCGGCGTTGAGCAGACGCTGGCCGTGAATGCTCCAACCGGCTTCCTTGAGTAACCCGAGGGCTTTGCGCAAGGTTTCCCGGGGGATCCCCCGGCCGTCGGTCCGAGGCAGGCTGAAGGGCTGGGTGAACAACTGGGGCGGCAATTGTTCCCGATACGGCTTGAGCAGAAGCCATTCGTGGCCCACCGGAAGGCCGCTGGAGGAGAACTCACTGTTGGGGTAATAACTGAGGGTGCGCTTGTAGGCACCGCTGAACAGCGTGCGGTTGGTCCACTCGAAGTCGAACATCATCCCCAGGGCTTCACGAACCTTGGCCTGGGCGAACGTGCTGCGTCGGGTGTTCATGAACAGACCCTGGGTCTGGGTCGGGATCTGGTGGGCAATCTGCGCCTTGATCACCTCGCCGCGATTGACTGCCGGGAACTGATAGCCGTTGGCCCAGTTTTTGGCCTGGTGCTCAATGTAAATGTCGAACTCCCCGGCCTTGAAGGCTTCGAAAGCCACTTCACTGTCGCGGTAAAACTCCACGTCCATCCGGTCATAGTTGTATTTGCCGCGATTGACCGGCAAGTCCTTGCCCCAGTAATTCTTGACCCGCTCAAACACCAACTGGCGACCAGGCTGTACTTTGGTAATCCGGTATGGGCCGCTGCCCAAGGGCGGTTCGAAGGTGGTGGCCTTGAAGTCGCGGTCTTTCCAGTAGTGCTGAGGCAGCACCGGTAACTCACCCAGACGCAGGATCAGCAGCGGGTTGCCCGTACGCTTGAACACAAAGCGGATTTTCAGCGGGTTGAGGATGTCGACCCGCAGCACTTCCTGAAGGTTGGTGCGGTACTGCGGATGACCTTCCTTGAGCAGCGTTCGGTAGGAGAACGCCACGTCATAGGCGGTGATCGGCACACCATCGTGAAAACGCGCTTCGGGTCTGAGGTTGAACACCACCCAACTGCGGTCTTCGCTGTATTCCACCGACCGGGCGATCAGGCCATAGCTCGACGTCGGCTCGTCGCCGGACGGCGCGTACTGACCCGTGCCAACCATCAGCGGTTCGTTCAGCTCGTTGATGCCGTATTGCAGGAAATTGGGGGTCGAAACCGGGCTGCTGCCCTTGAATGTGTAGGGATTGAGCGTATCGAAGGTGCCGAATGCCATGACCCGCAAGATTCCGCCCTTGGGCGCTTGCGGGTTGACCCAGTCGAAGTGGGTGAATCTGGCCGGGTACTTGAGCGTGCCGAACTGCGCATAACCATGGCTTTCGCTAATGGTTGCGCTGGCGGGAGAGCTCAAGGCCAGGCTGATCAGGAGCAGGAGGAGGGGACGTATCAAGTCTGAGATCCGATCCAGGCGGCTTGGGCTTTATGGCCCGTACAGTAACAGCTTGTATCGGCAGGAAAAAGGCGGGGCTTTAGGAGCGGTGTAGGAGCTGTCGAGTGCAACGAGGCTGCGAGCTTCTCCCCGGACACTTGAATCTCAAAGCGGAAGATCAAAAGATCGCAGGCTTCGCCAGCTCCTACACAGCTCCTACACAGCCCCCGGTCACGTCAGTGCGGGGAGTAAACCGTCAGCATCTGCCCGGGCTTCAGCGCCTTGCCTACCCGTGGATTCCAGCGCTTGAGGTGCTGCATTTCCACGTTGAAGCGCTTGGCGACCACGTACAGCGAGTCGCCTTGCTTGACCTTGTACTGGGTCTGTTTCTTTTTATTCTTGCTGCTGGCCGCGACCACCGTGTTGACGCGTTTGCGGGTGTCCTGCATGACCAGGGTCTGGCCGATCTTGAGTTTGTTGCCGCTCAATCTGTTCCAGCGTTGCAGGTCTTTGATCTGAACGTTGTTGGCTTTGGCGATCAGACCCAGGTTATCGCCACGCTTGACGCGGTACGTGCGCTTGGCCCCCGCCACCGTGCTTTCTTCGGCTGAGTCAAAAACCGGTTTGAGCGATCGTTTGCTGATCAGTTCTTCCGGACGCATGGTGGACAGGCTGGCGGTCAGCAACTGGGCCTTGGACGTGGGCACCAGCAGGTGCTGCGGGCCATCGATGGTGGTGCGCTGCTTGAACGCCGGGTTGAGCTGGAACAGCTCGTCTTCGTCAATGTCGGCCACCGCCGCGACCTTGGACAGGTCCATGCGCTGGTTGATCTCGACGACCTGGAAATACGGTTCGTTGGCGATCGGGTTGAGGTTGACCCCGTAGGCCTCCGGGGCAAGCACCACCTGGGACAACGCCAGCAACTTCGGCACATAGGCCTGGGTTTCGCTGGGCAGCGGCAGGTTCCAGTAATCGGTGGGCAGGCCAAGTTTTTCGTTGCGCTCGATGGCGCGGCTGACCGTTCCCTCGCCTGCGTTGTAGGCAGCCAGCGCCAACAGCCAGTCGCCGTTGAACATGTCGTGCAGGCGCGTCAGGTAATCCATCGCGGCCGTGGTAGAGGCCGTGATGTCGCGACGCCCGTCATAGAAGCGGGTCTGGCGCAGGTTGAAGTAGCGCCCCGTGGACGGGATGAACTGCCACAGGCCCACCGCATGGGCCCGGGAATAAGCCATGGGGTTGTAGGCGCTTTCGATCACTGGCAGCAGCGCCAGCTCCAGGGGCATGTTGCGTTCTTCAAGGCGTTCGACGATGTAATGAATGTACAGGCTGCCGCGTTCGCCGGCGTTTTCCAGAAAGGATGGATTGCTGGCGAACCACAGGCGTTGCTGTTCGATACGCGGGTTGACGCCGGCGGTTTCCTGCAGCTGGAAGCCCTGGCGCATACGCTCCCAGACGTCCTGAGGTACTTGAGGGACAGGTTTTTCGGTGAGCCAGATGGGTTTCTGTTTGGCGCGAGCGGCGATGTTCGGCGTGTGCGCCACATCGGTCTGCGGCACCTGGCTCGTGCTCTGGCAGCCCGCCAGGGTAGCGGACACAGCCACTGCGACAGCTTGAGCCAAGCGGGTCAATGTGTCTGACTGGACGGACTTACGTATAGATGACGACATTGGCTGGAAGTAAGTTCCGGGCAAAAATGTCGGCCGATTCTAGGAAGCGCACCCCAACAGGTCAACCTTTCAGAATTTTTGTATCAAACGCCAGCGGCCTTAGAACTTATCTTTCCATGCCCTCAAGGCCGCAAAAACCTCACTTGGCGTCTCGTTACGCTGGCCATTCCGTTCGTCTGCTTTTTGTTTAACGGATGTTTCAGCGGTCCGCAGGAACGGATTGGTGAGCTTTTCAAGTGCCAGGGTCGAGGGCAGGGTCATGACGCCCGCGTTGCGTTGCTGGCTGACTTTTTCCAGGCGCGCGGCTATGTCCGGGTTGCCGGGCTCTACCGCCGCGGCGAATCTAAGATTGCTGAGGGTGTATTCATGGGTGCAGTAGACCAGCGTATCCTCAGGCAGAGAGGCCAGGCGGCTGAGGGACTGATGCATTTGTGCCGGCGTGCCTTCAAAGAGCCGGCCGCAGCCGGCGGCGAACAAGGTGTCGCCACAGAACAACAGGCCATGATGGTAATACGCGATATGCCCCAGGGTGTGGCCGGGTACGGCGTAGACATCGAAGTCCCAGCCGAGGACGCTGAGCTGGTCGTTGTCTTGCAGCGCCACGTCCCGCGCCGGGATGTTTTCGCTGGCCGGGCCGTAGACGGTGGCGTGTGTCGCGTTTTTCAGTGCCTGGACGCCGCCGACATGATCGTGATGATGGTGGGTGATCAGGATGTCGCTCAGGACCCAGCCTGGATGGGCGTCGAGCCATTCCTGCACCGGCGTGGCGTCGCCGGGGTCGACGACGGCGCAGCGTTGAGTGGCGTGGTCCTGTAACAACCAGATGTAGTTATCGGTGAACGCGGGCAGGGCACTGATCTGTATCATCGCGGAATTCGCCAAGCAGAAAACAAAGGCGCATCTTAGAACTTCCTGACGCGTTGGAGAATGCAATGACTGATGAAGCGTTCGCTCAGGCTGATCCCGACTGGCTTGCGTTGATCAGCGCCGCTCGTGAGTGGCTGTCCGGCCCTGTCGGGCAATTTTTGCTGGAAGAGGAGCGGCGCATGCTCGAAGACGAGCTGGGCCGGTTCTTTGGTGGCTATCTGGTGCACTACGGGCCTTCGGCGCAGACACCGCCGTCGGCGCCGCAGGTCCAGCGCAATGTCCGCCTGGGGGCACCCTTGCCCGGCGTGGAGATCGTTTGCGAAGAGCAGGCCTGGCCGTTGAGCGAGCATGCCGCCGACGTGGTGGTGATGCAGCACGGGCTGGATTTCTGTCTCTCCCCGCACGGGTTGCTGCGCGAAGCCGCCAGCAGCGTGCGCCCTGGCGGGCATCTGCTGATCATTGGCATCAATCCCTGGAGCAGTTGGGGGTTGCGTCACGTGTTCGCACACGATGCTTTGCGTCAGGCTCGCTGCATCTCGGCGTCAAGGGTCGGTGACTGGCTCAACCTGCTGGGCTTCGCGCTGGAGAAACGCCGCTTCGGATGCTATCGTCCGCCGCTTGCGTCGCCCAAGTGGCAGGCCCGTCTGGCCGGCTGGGAGCGCAAGGCCGGTGAGTGGCAACTGTCCGGCGGCGGCTTCTATTTATTGGTGGCGCGCAAGATTGCGGTCGGGCTGCGCCCGGTTCGTCAGGCGCGACGCGAGCCGATGGGCAAGCTGATTCCCTTGCCGATGGCCAAGGTCAATCGTCGCCACATCGAGCCTTAACCCTTTTCTGATGGTCTGGCGGCATTTCGGTTGCGGGCATTGTCGTTCCCGTCCGGCAGGCCTTTGCATTTTTTTCTGGATGGATTGGCATGAGCGATAGCGTAGAACTCTTCACTGACGGCGCCTGCAAGGGCAATCCCGGCCCGGGTGGTTGGGGGGCGCTGCTGGTATGCAAGGGTGTCGAGAAGGAACTCTGGGGCGGTGAAACCAATACCACCAACAACCGCATGGAGCTGATGGGCGCTATTCGGGGTTTGGAAGAGCTTAAGCGGCCCTGCGACGTATTGCTGGTGACCGACTCGCAGTATGTGATGAAAGGCATCAATGAGTGGATGGCCAACTGGAAGAAGCGTGGCTGGAAAACCGCTGCGAAAGAGCCGGTGAAGAACGCCGATCTGTGGAAGCTGCTCGACGAGCAGGTCAACCGCCACAACGTCACCTGGAAGTGGGTGCGCGGCCATATCGGCCATCACGGTAACGAACGGGCCGACCAGTTGGCCAACCGTGGGGTGGATGAGGTGCGGGGGTACAAGCAAGCCTGATGCAACCCTGTTCAGTTGGGCATGCACACTTTGTGGCGAGGGGATTTATCCCCGCTGGGCTGCGAAGCAGCCCTAAAGCCAGACACCACGGTGTGTCAGGAAGTTTGCACGGGGTCGCTTCGCGCCCCAGCGGGGATAAATCCCCTCGCCACAAAGCTGCGGCCAGCAACTCCCTCGGAGCGTGTTAACATCCGCGCTTTTGCAAGCATGCCCGTTGAGAGCTGAACACTGATGGCCAACAGATCTGTTGTACTGGATACCGAAACCACCGGCATGCCGGTGACCGATGGTCACCGGATTATCGAAATCGGCTGTGTCGAGCTGATTGGCCGGCGCCTGACCGGTCGCCATTTCCACGTTTACCTGCAACCGGACCGCGAAAGTGATGAAGGCGCCATCGGCGTCCACGGCATCACCAACGAGTTTCTGGTGGGCAAGCCGCGCTTCGCTGAAGTGGCCGATGAATTCTTCGAGTTCATCCAGGGTGCGCAACTGATCATCCATAACGCGGCGTTCGACGTTGGTTTCATCAACAACGAATTTGCCCTGATGGGCCAGCACGACCGGGCCGACATCACCCGGCACTGCACCATCCTCGATACCCTGATGATGGCGCGGGAGCGGCACCCGGGGCAGCGCAACAGCCTCGATGCCTTGTGCAAGCGCTACGGGGTCGACAACTCTGGTCGTGAACTGCACGGCGCTTTGCTCGACTCCGAGATCCTGGCCGACGTCTACCTGACCATGACGGGCGGGCAGACCAGCCTGTCCCTGGCCGGCAACGCCTCCGATGGCAATGGCACGGGTGAAGGTTCGGGTAACCAAGCCTCGGAAATTCGTCGTTTGCCCACTGACCGCACGCCAGGCCGGATCCTTCGCGCCAGCGAAAACGACCTGGCTGAACATGCCGCACGTCTGGAAGCCATCGCCAAGTCTGCTGGCGCTCCGGCATTGTGGACGCAATTGGTCGAATCCCAGGCCGCAGCGAATTGATCTTGCGCCACGACCGCGCCCTGTGGGAGCGAGCCTGCTCGCGATGCAGGCAGCTCGGTCTGTCGGCTGTATCGTGGAGATTCCATCGCGAGCAGGCTCGCTCCCACAAGGGGCCCTCATCATTCATTTCTCGCCACAATCGCCAGTACCTTCTAACCTGAGGTAACGGGCAGGCTACGGATACCCGCTTGATGTATGAAGCTTCGAGAGGCAAGGGCAATGGATGGCAGAGCGCCGTTGGTTGTCTCAAGGAATGAGGACTTTTCCCAGTATGCAGCCGGTCATGAATCCCAAGCACCCCGGCCTGTCGGTGCGTGTCGTCGATGACGGCTTTGCCGCCTATATCTGGGGCAGCGACTTCAGTTTCGAGGTCAGTGCCTATGGAGCGGCGCAGGTGGGGCGGCCAGTGAGCCAATGGCCAGTGACGCCCATCGCCCCTTATCGCAAATGCTATGGCATCGATCCTGAGGAATTCAGCAGCTTCCGCGATGCGCCGGACAGCGAGATCTTCATGGCTTATCTCGATGACCAACCGGTAGGGCATCTGGTGGTGAGCACCAACTGGAACGGTTTTGCCCACATCGATGAGCTTGCCGTGCATGCCCCGGCCCGTCGCCACGGTGTGGCCAGGGCTTTGCTAGACGTCGCTCATTTTTGGAGTCGCAAGAAAAAACTGCCGGGAATCATGCTCGAAACCCAGAACAACAACCTGGGCGCTTGCCGGCTCTATGAGCGGTGCGGTTACGTGCTGGGCGGGATCGATCATCTGCGCTATCGCGGCATTGACCGGCATACCGCCGAGGTGGCGTTGTTCTGGTACCGGTTGTTCGACGATCCGCTGGGCATGGCGATCAGTGGCCCAACAGCGCCTCGGCTTGTTCCGTAATCAGTTCCAGCAGCGACTGGAGGGTGGAAGAGGCCGCCGTGCCGTTCAGGCTCAGCGCATACAGGCAGATGGGAATGGCGGGCGATACCGGGCATACGTCCAGCCCGCCGTCCTTGGCACCTGAAGCGGTGAAGGGGTCAACGATGGCAAGCCCTTCACCAGCCTCGACCATGGCGCGCATCATCTGATGGGTCTGTACGCGGATCTGGATGACCGGCGCGGGGCGTAGCGCCGCCAGCTTATGGTCGAACGCAGGGCTCAGCGGGTCGTGGCCATCCAGGCCCACCAAAGATTGGCCCGCCAGATCCTGAACCGAAATGTATTTTTGCCGCGGTTGCAGCCAGCCGTGGGGCGCCAGCAATTGCAGTTTGCCTTGGGCGATCATCTGGCACTGGATGTCGGAGTGTTCGGGGTCGTGCAGGCTGAGGCCCAAGTCACTGTCGCGCAGCAGAAGGCTCTGAACAATGTCTCGGGTCGGTTGGCTGAGCAGGGTGCAAGGGGCGTCCGGATGGCGTCGACGCAGGGCAGCGATACTCCGGGGCAGTAACTGCTGGGCCAGCGGCGGGGTGCAAATGACGCGCAGGGGCGGCGTCTGATAGTGTTTCAGGCTACTGGCCAGGCGTTGTACCGGTTCGAGGGTGTCGTACACTCGCGTGATGCCGTCGCGTAACTCGAGGGCTTCGCGAGTCGCCTGCAATCGCCCACGCACGCTGGCAAACAGCATGAAACCCAACTGTAGCTCGGCATCGCGTAGCGTCGCTTCTACCTCTGCCACCGGTAATTGCAGCCATTCAGCCGCCGTGCCGAGGTGGCCGGTCTGCAACAGCGCCTGGATCACTTCGATGTGGCGTAAACGCATGCAAGCAGTCCATGTTGGGCGGGAGAGCCATTGAGTGGCTGAATCCTAACCCAAGTCCGGGCATGACTTCTGCTCATAACAACAGGTTATGAAGCAATTAGCGTTTCAGCAGGCGTTTGAGCGGGCGGTAGCGTTTCCGGTTCGCGGGTTAATTCAATCTGGGACTGCACCAGCATGAATTTGCCGTCTTCGAGTTTGTTGACGCGATCTCCAATCGCCAGCTTGAAAGTGGTGACAGGCTCCTTGCCGTTACCGTCGGGCGACGGGGTCGATTCCTGGAATTCATGCACTGAATAGACGCGACCTTCGGCGTCCCGTGCATGAAAATGTCCGACAAGTACTGCTGCCATTGCTTAGAACCTCTGGAAATAAATCACTCGATTTGCGGTTCTGTAGACCTTGGTCAAGCGCGGTAAGTTTTCCTACATGAAAAAAATAGTCCAGTCGGAAGGTTTTCGGTTCTCCGCTGGTCCAATTGTCCGCCCGATCATCTATAAATAGGGGCTCCCTTGAACCCATAGTCGAGAAGTGTCCAATGAGTAATGTCTACACCGTGGCCGTTTTAGTGGGGAGCCTGCGCAAGGCTTCGATCAATCGCAAGCTGGCCCTGGCCCTGGCGGATCTGGCGCCGAGCAACCTGAAGCTGGAAATCATCGAGATAGGCGACCTGCCGCTCTACAACGAGGATATCGATGTCACACCCCCACCAGCCTACAGCACTTTCCGCCAGCAGGTTGGCGCGGCCGACGCATTGCTGTTTGTCACCCCGGAATACAACCGCTCGGTGCCGGCCCCGATGAAAAATGCCATCGACGTTGGCTCGCGGCCTTACGGCAAGAGCTGCCTGAGCGGCAAGCCCGGCGCGGTGATCAGTGCCTCGCCAGGGGCCATGGGTGGTTTTGGCGCCAACCATCATTTGCGCCAGTCCCTGGTGTTCCTTGATGTGCCGTGCATGCAGCAGCCGGAGGCTTATCTGGCCGGGGCGGGGAGCGCGTTCGACGAGCAGGGCGAGTTGTCGGAGTCGGTGCGGCCGTTCCTGCAGAAATTCATCGAGGCCTATGGCAAGTGGGTCGAGCAACACAAAAAGGCCTGATGTAATCCTGCGCGTCAGGCGCAGGGATGAAGTGTTCATCTGAAAGCGGGGACACACTCACGGCTGTTCGTGTGTCCCCCGCACGGCCCCGCTTGATATCCCTCCAACCTGTCAACACTGACAGTAGACGCCACACCTCATCCGCCCGTTAATAACCCGACGGTTGTAGGCCACGCCCCCTCTGCGGCGAAATACCCGACGCAAGAGTGTTTCCATGAAAAAGTCATCCAGCTCTGCCGAAGCAGGCAGCGACAGCTCATTACGCCTTGATCCTCTGTATATCCCTAACATAGCCCCCGCGTTCGAAGACTACGCCGGCGGCATCGGGGTTGCGCTGGTCGAGGATGGTTTGAAGTGCTACGTCGACCTCTGGTTTCCCAATGGAGACGGGGACGCGATCGCCTTCTACTGGAACAATACCCAAACCCCGGTCTGGTCCGACACCATCGATGCCAATCCCCCCGATCGGCTGCGGATTCACCTCAACAAGGGTTTTATCCTGGAGGGCGATGCCGAGCCGGTGTTCTACAGTGTGACCCGCCCGGGGCAGATCCCCGTGGACTCGCCACCGCAGAAATTTCTGGTCAAGCTGCTCCGCCCTGGCGGCTACGACGATGACCCGACAACCCCCGGGCACTCGGGGCTGCGCTACACGATTGCCCAGGAGATTATCGACAACGGTGTCGGCCCCATCGAAGCGGATGCCGGGGTGGATGTCACCATTCTTCATTACGAAAACATGCGCCAGAATGACCGTATTTACCTGGCCTGGGGGAAGGCGACGGTGGAGCACACCGTCCTGCCGGGCGAGGTGGATACGGATATCACGATCCATGTCGACAAGGCGAAAATTGTCGAGGGCGATGACGGCGAGGTCATCGTTGCTTATCAGGTAGTGGATGTCTGTAATAACTACCCCGACGAGCGCGCGCCCTGGTCTGCCCCCACCACGGTGGTGGTCGATCTGGGCGGCAATCGCCTCGATGCCCCCCAAGTGCTGGTCAACGGTATCCCGACCCGGGTAATCGACCTCGAACAACTGGCGGAAGCCGACGTCATTTGCCGGGTCTACGTCAATTCAACCGACCATGCGGTGGGGGATACCCTACGCCTGACCTGGGTTGGCACGCCTGCACAGGGCAAGTCCCAGGTCATCGTCGGGCCGCTGGACAAGACCGTCGAATACGTGCCATTCCAGTATGATTTTTCGATTCCCAATGCAGACGTGGTGGCGATCGCCAAGGGGCGGGCGTCGGTGTCCTACGATCGGATCAGAACCGGCGAAACGGATCGTTCATCAAACAA
Organism: Pseudomonas sp. NFACC39-1; assembly: GCF_900110355.1. Lineage (NCBI taxonomy): Bacteria > Pseudomonadati > Pseudomonadota > Gammaproteobacteria > Pseudomonadales > Pseudomonadaceae > Pseudomonas > Pseudomonas sp. NFACC39-1. The sequence continues at coordinate 579,213 of NZ_FODL01000003.1, forward strand.
TGCTTCCGTGACGGTCGTCGGCGACATCATACAGCCGGCCAGACCGAACATCGTCGAGGCAAGCGGCAGTGCCCTGGATCCGGACCTGAATTTCTACACCGTCTCGATACCCTATTATTCAGGCCGCCAGCCCGGCGACCACCTCTACATCGTGTTTGAAGGCCTTGATGCCAGTAACACCCCAACCGGTTTCGACGATAACGCCTACGTCGGCTCTGAGGCGGATGGCGATCCGGTCCTGCGTAATGTGAACAAGGCTGAAATCAAGAAACTCGATGGCGGCTCGCTCA
>NZ_FODL01000034.1:0-1724 GCF_900110355.1 Pseudomonas sp. NFACC39-1
ACCGACGCGGTGTAAACAACAGTGCCGCCTTCCGCAACGGAGGATGTTGCGGTCAGGCTGACAGTCGACGTGTCGATGGTGTCGGTGACATCAGTTACCGCTGGCGTGGTGCTCGGGACGAGGTTCTCGAAGTTACCGCCGGTGACGGTATCAATGCTGACCTCAACCTTGCCGGCGTCTTTGTAGACGTCGTCGGTCGGTGCGTCGACAGTCACCGTGCCGGTGGTTTGCCCGGCAGCGATGTTGATTACGGCGCCGTTGCTCAATGTCACGGTGACTGGAGTGCCGGCTGCGTTGGTCAATGTCGCGGTGTAAACGATCGAACCGCCTTCAGCAACGGTCTCGGTCGCACTCAAAGTGAGACCGGTAGTGTCTTGGGTATCCGTAACGGTGGTGTCCGCCGGAGTGGCATCGATGTCGAGTTTTTCGTAGTTACCGCCCTGGGCATCGTCGATCTTCACGCTCAGGTTGTCGCCGCCGGCGAGGGCGTCGTTCTGGGTAACGAAGTTGACCGAACCGCTGCTGGAGCCGACGGGGATGGTGATGCTTTGACCGTTCGACAGGGTGATGACCAACGGAGCACCGGTGACTGGTGCGTTGACCGAGGCGGTGTAAACCACGGTGCCGCCTTCAGCCACATTCGCGGTCGCGGTGAGCGAAACCGTGCTGGTGTCGATGGTGTCGGTGACATCAGTCACTGCCGGAATGGTGCTTGGTACCAAATTCTCGAAGTTGCCGCCGGTGGCGTTATCGATGCTGACTTCAACCTTGCCGGCGTCTTTGTAGACGTCGTCGGTCGGTGCATCGACAGTCACAGTGCCGGTGGTTTGCCCGGCAGCGATGTTGATCACCGCGCCGTTGCTCAATGTCACGGTTACTGGAGTGCCGGCGGCATTAGTCAGGGTTGCGGTGTAAACGATGGAACCGCCTTCGGCAACCGAATCGGTAGCGCTCAGGCTCAGGCCAGTCGTGTCCTGCACGTCAGTGACAGTGGTGTCCGCCGGAGTGGCATCGATGTCGAGTTTTTCGTAGTTACCGCCCTGAGCATCGTCAATCTTGACGCTCAGCGAATCGCCGCCAGCGAGGGCGTCGTTCTGGGTAACGAAGTTCACCGAACCGGAGCTGGAGCCAACCGGGATGGTGATGCTTTGACCGTTCGACAGGGTGATCACCAGCGGGGCGCCGGTGACTGGTGCGTTGACCGAGGCGGTGTAAACCACGGTGCCGCCTTCAGCCACGGAGGAGGTCGCGGTCAGGCTGACAGTCGATGTATCGATGGTATCGGTGACATCAGTCACCGCTGGCGTGGTGCTCGGGACGAGGTTCTCGAAGTTACCGCCGGTGGCGTTGTCGATGCTGACTTCAACCTTGCCGGCGTCTTTGTAGACGTCGTCAGTTGGCGCATCAACTGTCACCGTGCCAGTGGTTTGCCCAGCAGCGATGTTGATAACGGCGCCGTTGCTCAGGGTCACGGTGACTGGAGTGCCGGCGGCATTGGTCAATGTCGCGGTGTATACAATCGAACCGCCTTCGGCCACTTGGGTGGACGCCGACAGGCTCAAACCGGTGCTGTCCACCGAATCGGTAATCGTCGTCACAGCAGGCGTGGTGCTTGGCACCAGGTTTTCAAAGTTGCCACCGGTTGCGCCGGTAATGGTGGTGCTGACGGTGCTGCCGTTGTTGTAGACGTCGTTGGCCGGGGTGTCGACGTTGACGGTGCCGGT
>NZ_FODL01000002.1:0-600975 GCF_900110355.1 Pseudomonas sp. NFACC39-1
TGTTGACTGACACCCCGCTTTCGCGAGCAAGCCCGCTCCCACATTTGTTTTGGGTTGCCGCAATAGCCCCGATCCTCTGTGGGAGCGAGCCTGCTCGCGATGGCGGCCTGACAGCCGGCCTGGGGTTTGTTGACTGGGTACATATCCGTTGCTGCGGTAACGGCGGCTTAGGGTTCCGCCCTTACGGCGGGTCACTTTTGGCAAACGCCCCAAAAGTAACCAAAAGGTCTTTGCCCCACCACTCGGCACCTCGCTTAGGCTCGGTGTGCCCTCACTCCGGCATTGCTCCGTGGGCCCGCCGCGAAGGGCCATCCATGGCCCAGCGCGGCTATCCCGGCATCCATGCCGGGATGCCCACTGCGCAATACCTGCATTCGGCCAGCGTGGTTAACGGGGCCCCCAGATCAAAAGCCAGCGCGAGGCGGCCTGACAGCCGGCCTGGCTATAGCGGGTGTACACCATCAGAGCTGTTTGAGCAGAACCTGTGGGAGCAAAGCTTGCTCGCGAGGCGGCCTTATAGCCGACCTGTCTCTCCGGCCGTACCTCGATCCCATTGTGGGAGCGGGCTTGCTCGCGAAGGCGTCGGCACAGCTTGCATCAATGCAAAGCGCTACCCCTTGGTTCCAGGCGCCGCCATCTCTTTTGTTTCCAGATGATCCAGCGCTCGTTCAACCAACAACTGAACTCCATCGGCCATGCGGCTGATCGCCAAGGCTACGCAGCGGCGTGAATCATCGACATCGTCAGCCAGGTCGGCGGCGATGGTGCTGATGGAGAGCAGGTCTTCGGAGGCGTTGGCAAGCAGGGTTTCGGTGTCGATGTGGGGGGAGACGATGAAGAGCTGGTTCTTGTCGGGTTCGGGCGGGGAGGAAGGCTGGGGTTTGAGGTAGTAATCGAGGGCGCGGGTGGCGGCGTCTTCGAGCTTTTTTTCTTTGAGGGTTTCGACGCGGGATTTGTGGCCGCTTTGCGGCGGATTCGGTGAAGGCTTAACCATATTTATGTACCAGAGTTGGGGTTGGCATCCTTTCGCTTGCATTCGAAGAGGCGGCAACTGTGCGTAGGTGTGCAAGACCGGTCCGGTACCGCCGGCAGACCCGAAGGTCTCCCACGCACAATCGCCATAACGGACGCGAGCATAAAAAAATGCTCGGTCAATAGCTATCACCGATTGGATACCAGTCCGGACTTGCACGTCCGTGTCACCGTTTTTTGCGATGACGAACAGAGGTTAGCGGCGCTCGAAAGCGCTGCCTAGTTCATGAACAGCCCGGCGTTTTGAAGGAAATGTCCGAGGGGTTTGGCGGGGAAAAGATCGAAAGATCGTCCGAACGCGGCCCGAGCCTTCGGCAGCTCCTACATCGATTTCTGTAGGAGCTGCCGAAGGCTGCGATCTTTTGATTTTTGGTTTTATGACTTGGCAGTCATCTTTCGCGAAAACATGCTTATCTTCCGCCAAAGCGATCCGATGATGGCGTTACGCCGAAGAATCGCTAAACTGCCAAACATTCATTATTCTTTCGAGGCCGTGCCCATGAAGTTTCGTTTTCTGCTGTGGATGCTGGGGTTGTTGATGGGCAGGGCCAGTCGGACCAATCCGGCGTTCCAGCAGCAGTTGGGCGATAAGGAGTTGGTGTTCCAATTGCAAACCCTGGACGGCAAAGTCGCCCGGCATTTCACCGTGAAGGACCAGCGCATCACCAGCCAGTCCGGCACCTACCCGACGCCGGCATTCTCCATCGCCTTCAAGGACGCGGCCTATGGCTTCGCCACGATGCAGGCGAAGAACAAGCAGTTGGCCTTTATGACCGGGATTCAGGACAAGTCGATCCAGATCAAGGGCAATCCGGCGTTGGTGATCTGGTTTCAGGGGCTGACCAAGTACTTGAAGCCGAAGAAGGCCAAGGCGAAGACCTGAGGCGCTGCGGATACTTGTGGCGAGGGGATTTATCCCCGCTGGGCTGCGCAGCAGGCCCAAAAAGGCTGAGCGGTGTTCAGCCTGCGTAACCAGGGAAGCAGTTTTTAGGGCTGCTTCGCAGCCCAGCGGGGATAAATCCCCTCGCCACAACGGCCACAACGGCCACAACGGCCACAACGGCTACAACCACCCGATTGCCAGGCTGGCTATCAGCCATGGCTGAACTGCGAAGCCAGTTCGCGCAACAACACCTCAGCCTCCAGCACTTTGCTGACCACTTCATTGGCTTTGTCGCGACTCAGGCCGACGCGTTCGAGCAGTGCGTCGGGAATCTCCTCGTCGGGGCCTGAGCCAATGCCACGGGCGCGTAGCAGACGTACGGCCAGGCACACCAGGTTCGGGTAGGCGGCGTATTCGCCGTCGTAGTGCGGGTCGTGCTGGAAGCGCAGGGCGGTGGCCAGTTCGTCGGGCATGTCCCAGTAGCGCATCAGCCATGAACCGATCTGCTCGCGACTGATGCCCAGCAGATGCTGTTCCACGTAGCTGTGGCACAGATGCGGGTTGACCTCCAGATGCCGGCAGATCAACGAGAAGTGCGGCGGGAACACGTGGGCCAGCAACAGGTAGCCGAAGTTGTGCAGCAGGCCGGACAGGTACGACAGGCCGCCTTCGGGGCGCTGGGCGCGGGGCATGGCGCGGGTCAGGCCCTCGATGACGGCGGCGGTGTAGATCGACTGGTGCCAGTACGGCGTGGTGTGTTGCGGGTGGTCCTTGGGCAGGCTCAGGGTCTTGCCCAACGCCAGGCCCAGCGCCAGGTTGATCACCAGGTCGAAGCCCAGGACCCGGACGATGGCGTCTTCCACTGAGCGGATCTTGCCGGGCGACGCGTAGTACGGCGAGGCGGCCCAGCTCACCACTTGCGCGGCCAGCGCCGGGTCGGTTTCCACGACGCCGGTGATGTCATCAATGGTGGCGTCCGGATCGACACGCAGCTTGATAATCTTTTGCGCCGTTTCGGCCAGAGGCGGAATTTCTATGGTTTCTTCCAGCCGTTGCTGGATGCGTCGGGCGGTAAACGCCTGCACGGCCTGGGTGATTTCCGCGCGGTCGTCGTGTGGACGGTCCAGGTTGGGAGTGATGTTGCTCACGGCTTCGCCGAACGTCGCGGCGCTGGCCTTGGTGAGCATGGTCCTGAACGCCTCGCTGGTGACTTCCAGCAGCAGCCCCGGTTCACCCGAGTTGATCAGCAGTTTCGGCTCGCGCAGCAGGCTTTCTTCATACAGGCAAGGGGAGCTGGTCAGGGCCGGCAGGCCGGGCAGCAGGCTCAGGCTGTGCTTGCCGAGCATGCGCTCCAGACGGTCAGTGGGCACCGCCGTGAGTTTGCGACCGGTGAGTTCGGCCAGGCGGTTGAGGTCCAGCAGCTGGCTTTGCGGAAACAGCACCATGAGGGCGCCAACGGCATCGTGCAACAGAACGGCCTGCACTTTACGGGCGGGATTCAGGCCTGGTCGTTCGATTACTTCGTCAAAGCCGATGCCCAGTTTCTCGAGCAACAGCCGAATAACAGACGGAGCGTGCGGGGTTTCGGGGACGAGGGCAGCTTCTGTCATGGTCTGTATCCGTTTTCCTACAAGTTCAGCAGTATAACCAGCTTGCCGGACAGGTGCGTCCGGAAACTGAGAGCGTGCTCACACTTGGCCATATTGCTGCCCATGACGCAGCCAGCGATCCAGCAGCGGGCTGACATGGTCGGGCCAGCGTTCCAGCAAAGCCTGGGCGGCGTCGCGTACGGCGGGGAGCAGGTCGGCGTCGCGCATCAGGTCGGCTACCTTGAATTGAAGCAGGCCGGTCTGGCGCGTGCCGAGCATTTCACCGGGGCCGCGTAATTCCAGGTCTTTTTCGGCGATGACAAAACCGTCGTTGGTTTCGCGCATGATGCCCAGGCGCTGGCGACCGATCTGTGACAGCGGCGGGTGATACAGCAAGACGCAGTGGCTGGCGGCGCTGCCCCGGCCGACCCGGCCACGTAGCTGGTGCAACTGCGCCAGGCCCAGGCGCTCGGGGTTCTCGATGATCATCAAGCTGGCATTGGGCACATCGACCCCGACCTCGATTACCGTAGTGGCGACCAGCAATTGCAGGGCTCCGGCCTTGAATTCGGCCATCACGGCGGCTTTCTCGGCGGGTTTCATACGCCCGTGGATCAGTCCGACCTTGAGTTCGCCGAGGGCGGCGGTGAGGTCTTCATAGGTGGTTTCGGCCGCCTGGCAGGTCAGCTCTTCCGATTCTTCAATCAGTGTGCACACCCAATAGGCCTGTCGCCCTTCGGCACAGGCGCCGCGCACGCGCTCGATCACTTCGACACGTCGGGTGTCGGTGACCAGCACGGTATTGACCGGCGTGCGCCCAGGAGGCAGTTCGTCGAGGATCGAGGTGTCGAGATCGGCATAGGCGCTCATGGCCAGTGTCCGCGGAATCGGCGTGGCAGTCATGATCAATTGATGAGGGCACATCCGCCCGCCGACGCCTTTCTGCCGCAGCGCCAGGCGCTGCTGCACGCCGAAGCGGTGCTGTTCGTCGATGATCACCAGTGCCAGGTTCTTGAACTGCACTTCGTCCTGGAACAAGGCATGGGTGCCGACCACCATCGGTGCCCCTTCGGCGATCTGCGCCAGGGCGGCTGCGCGATTCTTGCCCTTGAGCTTGCCGGCCAGCCACGCGACCTCGATCCCCAGTGGTTCGAGCCAGCGCTGGAAGGTGATGAAATGCTGTTCGGCAAGAATCTCGGTAGGCGCCATCAACGCCACTTGATAACCCGCCTCCAGAGCCTGAAGCGCGGCGAGGGCGGCAACCACGGTCTTGCCGGCGCCGACATCGCCCTGGATCAGCCGCAGCATCGGCTCGGGCTGGCTCAGGTCGTAGGCGATTTCGTTGCCGACCCGCTGCTGGGCCCCTGTGGGTTTAAAGCCCAGGTTAGCCAGGTAACGGGCGGGCAGGTCCTTGGCCTTGGGCATCGCCGGGGCTCGCAGGGAACGCAGGCTTTCGCGCAGGCGTTGCTGGGACAGTTGATGGGTCAGTAACTCTTCAAAGGCCAGTCGGTGCTGGGCCCAGTGATGCCCCAGGGCGAGCTCGTCGACATCGGCATCGGCCGGCGGGTGGTGCAAATAGCGAATCGCATCAGCCAGTGGCGCCAGTTGATAATCTCGGGCCAGTTCGTTGGGCAGCCAGTCGGGCAGACTGCTGGGGCCGAGCAGGGTCAGGGTTTGCTGGCAGAGCTGACGCAGGCGCTGTTGGGTCAGGCCTTCGGTGAGCGGGTAGACCGGGGTCAGGGTTTCATCCACCGGCGGCGGCTCGTCGCCGGTGATGGCGCGGTATTCCGGGTGATAGATCTCCAGCCCGGACGCACCGGGCCGTGCTTCACCGTAGCAGCGCACGCGGGTGCCCCGCTTGAGGCCTTCCTTTTGCGCATTGCTGAAGTGATAGAAGCGCAGGCTCAGGCCGCCGGTGCCGTCCTGCAGGCGCACCACCAGGCTACGGCGCCGCCCCATGACCACGTCGGCGCCGCTGACGGTGCCTTCGATCACGGCGTCCTGGCCCGGGCGCAAATGCCCGATGGGCACGACGCGGGTGCGGTCCTGGTAACGCAGCGGCAGGTGGAACAGCACGTCCTGGAGGTTTTCCAGGCCAACCTTGGCCAGCTTCTCGGCCATGGCTTCACCGACACCCTTGAGTGCCGTGACCGGCACTTTCGACAGCTCAGTCATGGCCGCGGCTTACTTGGCAGTGGGCGGCTTGGCCACGGAACACAGGCGGATCGAGTCAGCGAGGATCTCGATGGCCTTGGGTCGCGGAAAGCTGGCGCGCCAGGCGATGGCAACGGTGCGGAACGGCACGGGCGGCGTCAGTGGGCGAACCTCGATCACGCCAGGGGCGTAATGATGGCTGTCCACCGCCGACAGCGGCAAAATCGAAATGCCCAGGCCCGAGGCGACCATGTGGCGAATGGTTTCCAGGGAGCTGGATTCCACCGTGGTGTGCTTGGCGCCTTCGCTGCCTTTGGTCAGGGTCGGGCAGGCTTCCAGCACTTGGTCGCGGAAGCAGTGGCCTTCGCCGAGCAGCAGCAGGCTCTTGTCGTTGAGCAGGGCGGCGTCGATGGATTTTTTCTGGGTCCACGGATGCTGGGCCGGCATCAACACGTAGAACGGCTCGTCGTAGAGCGGCAGGGTCAGGACATCGGCTTCGTTGAACGGCAGGGCGATGATGATCGCGTCCAGTTCGCCGTTGCGCAGTTTGTCGCGCAGCACATGGGTGAAGTTTTCTTCGATGTACAACGGCATCTGCGGGGCGACCCGGTGCAGTTGCGGAATCAGGTGCGGGAACAGGTACGGGCCAACGGTGTAGATGGCGCCGACTTTCAGCGGGGCGGTCAGTTGGTTCTTGCCGGCCTGGGCCAGTTCACGGATGCCTTGGGCCTGTTCGAGGACTTTTTGCGCCTGGGCAACGATGCCTTCGCCCACCGGGGTCAGGCGCACGGCGCTTTTGCTGCGCTCGAAAATCAGCACGCCGAGCTCGTCTTCAAGCTTTTTCACACCCACCGAAAGGGTCGGCTGGCTGACATGGCAACGCTCGGCCGCATGGCCGAAATGCTGCTCCTGGGCGAGGGTGACGATGTAGCGTAATTCTGTGAGGGTCATGGCGAGCGTCCGTGAAGTTGCAAGCCAAGCATACCGGCTGCAATCGATAGACGCACGTTATCAGACTGGAGACGCGGTGTGACACTGCCTAATGTGGGTGACGAGGGCTCTGTAGGAGCTGCCGAAGGCTGCGATCTTTTGATACTCAAGCATCAGGGAAAAGATCGCAGCCTCGCTCCGCTCGGCAGCTCCTACAGACCCGGCAGCACGCTGTGGCTAACGCCGGCGCTTGTCGATGGAGTACACAAACGGCGCGACGATTTCGATGGAGCCGTTCACCAGCATGTCGGCCGGTGGCTTGGGCAGTGGTTGGGCGCGGCGAATCATTTCCAGGGTCGCCCGGTCCAGGGCGGCGTTGCCGGACTTGCTCACCAACTCGAAGGACAACACATTGCCTTCGGCGTCCACCACGAACCGTAAACGGTTCAAGCCTTCCTTGCCGCGCGACTGGGCGCTGGCGGGGTATTTCTTGTACTTGCCCAGGTGCGCAAGCAATGTGCCTTGCCAACTGGCCTTGGCCGCCACTTGAGCGGGGGACGGGCCAGGCGCCGGCTGCGCGGATTTCTCGGTCGGTGCCTTGGTCGGCTGAGTATCGCTGGGCTTTTGCTCAGACGGCTCTTCCTTGGGCGGTTCCGGTTTCTTTTCCACGGGTTTGGGTTTGGGCTTGGGCGGTTTAGGCTTGGGCTTGACCGGCTTGGGCACCGAAATCTCCGGTTTCTCGGCTTCGGCGATTTTAGGCAATGGCAGTTCTTCGACCGGCTCCGGAGGCTGCGGTGGCGTGACGACTTTAGGCGGTGCAGGCGGTGGTGGGGCCGGAACCGGCGCCAGCTCGACCATCATCGCCTGGGGCGGCAATTCAATGGGCGGGTTTGACGTCCAGTTCAGCGCCAAGGCAATGGCGAGCGCATGCACGCCCAGCACCACGGCCAGGCTACCGCTGTAACGCGTCAGCTTTTGGCGCGTCGTGATCATTTCTTGGGCGCCGTCTCAAGTCCGACCAGACCGACCTTCAGGTATCCGGCGGCGCGCAGGGCGTCCATCACGTTCATCAGGTCGCCGTAATCCACGCCTTTATCAGCCTGGAAGAAGATCGTCGTGTCCTTTTTGCCCTGGGTCTTGGCGTCGAGGGTCGCGCCGAGGCTATCGGTCTTGACCTCGTCTTCACCCAGGAACAGGCGTTGGTCGGCCTTGACGCTGAGGAACACCGGTTTCTCGGGTCGTGGCGAAGGCTTGGCCGTCGACGCCGGCAGGTCGACCTTGATGTCCACGGTGGCGAGTGGCGCGGCCACCATGAAGATGATCAACAGCACCAGCATCACGTCGATGAACGGCGTAACGTTGATTTCGTGGTTCTCGGCCAGATCGTCGTCTGCGCCTTCTTTCAAATGCAGGCCCATGGCCGATTACCCCACTTTCACCATGTGCGGTTGCGAGCCACGCTCGGGCGGCAGGTGGTCGAGGTCGCGGCTGACCAGCAACAGGACTTCGGCCGAAGCGTCGGAGACCTGGGCCTTGTAACCGGCAATGGAACGGGCGAACACGTTGTAGATGACCACCGCCGGGATCGCCGCGACCAGACCCAGAGCCGTTGCGAGCAGGGCTTCGGCGATGCCGGGGGCCACGACAGCGAGGTTGGTGGTCTGGGTCTTGGCGATGCCGATGAAGCTGTTCATGATGCCCCACACGGTGCCGAACAGGCCGACGAACGGCGCGGTGGAACCGATGGTGGCGAGCACGCCGGTGCCGCTGCTCATGTTGCGACCGCAGGCCGCGACCAGACGCTCGAGGCGGAAGCTCACGCGCTCCTTGATGCCTTCCTTCTCGCGACTGTTGGCCGATAGGCGCATCTCTTCGAGGGCGTCGTGAACCAGCAGATTGGCCAAGGTGCCTTCTTTGGCTGCAGAGGCGCTGGCCTCTTTGAGGGTGGTGGCTTTTTTCAGGTTGGCGATTTCACCGCGCAAGCGGCGCTTGGCGCCCATCAGCTCGAAGCCCTTGGCGATCCAGATGGTCCAGGTGATGATCGAGGCGATGGCCAGGCCGATCATGACGATTTTCACGATAATGTCGGCGTTCTGGTACATGCCCCATGGCGACAGATCGTGGGCCATGCCCAAGGTGTTGTCGGCTTCGAGCACTTCAGGGGCGTCTACGGCGTTGGCTTCAACGGCCTGGGCCGGGTCGATGGCCTGAGGAGCGGCTACGGGCTGGGCGGCATCGACAGGCGTTTGGATGGCAGCGGGGGCTTCGGCCGGGGTCGTGGCCGGCGCTTGTGCGTCGGCAAATGCGCTGGGCGCCAGCAGCAGGCTGAGCAGCAGGGCTGCCATGGCGCTCCAGGTGCGAGGTCGATTGGTTGGCGAAGCGGAGGGGAGATAGCGTGTCATGCTGGCCGGACCTGAGAGGATAAAGAAGGTTGATGTTCTTCCAGGCCTCGAGGGCCGAGAACAAAACTGGCGTGCATTATTGCAAGTAATTCTTGTTAACAAAAGTAATACAGTATCTTTTTTTCCTGCATTGCTAGCCGCTCGTCCCTTCTGGCAGCTAGTCTGCGGCTTTATGAGAGGAGATTTTGATGTCCGCGCCTTCTGTTTTGATCGCCGGCTGCGGTGATATCGGCGGCCGCCTGGCGAGCCAGTTGCTGGTCGACCAATGGCAGGTGTACGGCCTGCGCCGCACGGTTTCGCACCTGCCGACCGGGGTCGTTGGGGTGACGGGTGACCTGTTCAGCGAGCAATGTCCCGCTGATTGGCCCACCGGTCCACTGGATTACGTGGTGTACAGCGTCGCCGCCACCGAGCATGACGAGGCGGGCTACCGCGCGGCTTATGTCCAAGGGTTACAGCATGTGTTGAGCTGGCTGAAGCAGCACGGGCAGCAGCCAAAACGACTGCTTTTTGTCTCCAGCAGCAGCGTCTACGGGCAGCAGGGTGGCGAGTGGGTCGATGAAACCTCGCCCACCGTGGGCGGTGGCTATTCCGGCCGGCTGATGCTCGAAGCCGAACAGGTGGCGCTCGACAGCGGCATCCCGGCCAGCCGCGTACGCCTGACCGGCATCTATGGTCCGGGCCGCGAATGGTTGCTGAGCCAGGTGCGCCAGGGCTATAGCGTGGTGGAAGACCCGCCCCTCTACGCCAACCGCATCCATGCCGACGACGCGGCGGGTCTGCTGGCCTTCCTGCTGGAAGCCGATCGCCAGGGCAAAACCTTGGAAGACTGTTACATCGGTGTCGACGACGCGCCCGCCGCGCTGGCCGAGGTTGTGGGCTGGCTGCGCGAGTACATGGGCGTTACCCAATGGGCCGAAAACGCCAGCGTCCGCCGCGCCGGCAGCAAGCGCTGCAGCAATGCCCGGGCCAAGGCCCTGGGCTGGACGCCGCGGTATCCGAGTTTTCGTGAGGGGTATGCGGCGATTCTGGAAGGGCGCTGCTGACTTGCGGCACCACAAGAACTTTGTGGGAGCGAGCCTGCTCGCGATGAGGCCATAACATTCAATATCAGTGTTGACTGTTATACCGCTATCGCGAGCAGGCTCGCTCCCACAGGGGGATCGGCGTGTGTTCAGTCGGACTACTGCTTTTCCAACACCCACTGCCGGTCACCCGGCGTAAACGAAGGCATTTCATCCGCCAGTGCCGCATTAACGGTCTGGAAAATTTCCAGTTTCTTGCCGTCGCGGGAGAAGATCCAGGTGTTGCCCTGGCCGTTCTGTTGCAGCCAGATGTTGTCGTTGCCGCCGCTCATGGATGCACAGTCGCCGGCCAGGCACAGGGCGTAGCGGTCGGCGCCTGGCAGTCCGCTGACCTGGCCATCGGGTTGGAACTGCACGCTGGCACCTTGGCCTGGGCCGTTGACGATGTTCCAGGTGCCGCCCAGATAGGCGGTATACAGCGCCCGTTCGAAACTGGCGCCCAGCGGCGCTCCCTCCGGCACCTGGACCTGGGCGCGCTCGAACACTTGCTGCGGTTCGTTCTCGGTGGCGGATTGGTTCAACTGGTCGCCGTCACGTTGCAGTTCGCTGGCGGAGCTGCCGTAGAAATCGACTTTCCACGCCCCGTCTTCTTCGCCCAGCAGCTTGCCTTCGACATTCTCGAAACCGTTGGTGTAGCGTGCCTGGCCGGCCCGGGTGTTGACGTCCCATTCCAGGTTCGGGCCATAGGCCTGCAGCGCCTCGCGCAGCGGGCCGCCCTTGGCGGCGGCGTCGATTGCCGCCTGGTTGATCCAGGTGCCGCTGATATCACGGTCGGCAGGGTCGCTGGCGCAGCCGCCCAACAGCAGGGCAGCCAGCGAAAGAGCAAGCGCTTTGCGCATGGTGGAATCCTTAAACGAAAACGGCGCAGCAGGGGAAGGCTGCGCCGGGCTTGTTACTCGATGACCAGGATGGCGTCCATCTCAACCTGCGAACCCTTCGGCAGGGCTGCTACGCCGATGGCGGCGCGGGCAGGGTAAGGCTGGTCGAAGTACTTGCCCATGATCTCGTTGACCTTGGCGAAGTGGCTCAGGTCGGTGAGGAAGATGTTGAGCTTGACGATGTCCTTGAACGAACCACCAGCAGCCTCGGCCACGGCCTTGAGGTTCTCGAACACCTGCACGGTCTGGGCTTCGAAGCCTTCTACCAGTTCCATGGTTTTCGGGTCCAGCGGGATCTGGCCCGACATGTACACGGTGTTGCCCGCCTTGATTGCCTGGGAATACGTACCGATGGCGGCCGGAGCTTTGTCGCTGGTGATAACGGTCTTGGTCATTTATGACTCCTTGTATTGGATGGGGAGCTATGCGCGCATGCGAGTGATGCGGATGACGCCAGTCAGGGCGCGCAGCTTCTTGATCACGCGGGCCAGGTGTACGCGGTCGTGCACGCTGACCACCAGTTGGACGACGCTGATGCGGCCATCACGCTCGTCCATGCTGATTTTTTCGATATTGCCGTCGGCGGCGTTGACGCTGCTGGCCAGCAAGGCGATCAGGCCACGCTGGTGCTCCAGTTCGACCCGCAGCTCGACATTGAATTCGCCGGTGACATCCTTGGCCCAGGAGAGCTGGATGCATTTTTCCGGGTTGTGGCGGATTTCGCTGATGTTGCGGCAGTTGTCCAAGTGCACCACCATCCCTTTGCCGGCGGACAGATGGCCGACAATCGGATCGCCAGGAATCGGCGTGCAGCACTTGGCATAACTGAGCACCAGGCCTTCGGTGCCGCGAATGGCCAGCGGGCCTTCAGGGCTAGGCAGCTGTTCGCCTTCGCCGAGCAGGCGGCGGGCGACGACGTAGGCCATGCGATTGCCCAGGCCGATGTCTTCCAGCAGGTCTTCGATCAGTTCCAGGCGGTACTCGCTGAGCATGATCTGCACGCGTTCGGCCGGGATCTTGTCCAGGGAGCTGTCGAAGCCGTTGAGGACTTTATTGAGCAAGCGTTCGCCCAGGCTGATGGATTCGGAGCGGCGTTGTAGCTTCAGGGCGTGGCGGATGTGCGTGCGAGCCTTGCCGGTGACTACAAAGTTGAGCCATGCCGGGTTTGGTCGCGCGCCGGCGGCGCTGACGATTTCCACCGTGGAGCCGCTTTGCAGCGGTTCGGACAACGGCGCCAGGCGGCGGTTGATCCGGCACGCGATGCAGCTGTTGCCGACGTCGGTGTGTACTGCATAGGCAAAGTCCACCGCCGTGGAGCCTTTGGGCAGCTCCATGATCCGGCCTTTGGGCGTGAACACGTAGACCTCGTCCGGGAACAGGTCGATCTTCACGCTTTCGATGAATTCCAGGGAGTTGCCGGCCCGCTGCTGCATTTCCAGCACGCCTTTGACCCACTGGCGGGCCCGGGCGTGGGTGCTCTTGGGTTGTTCGTCGCCGCTGGACTTGTACAGCCAGTGCGCGGCGATGCCGTTGTTGGCCATCTCTTCCATTTCGCGGGTGCGGATCTGGATTTCGATCGGTACGCCGTGCATGCCGAACAGCGTGGTGTGCAGCGACTGGTAGCCGTTGGCCTTGGGAATCGCGATGTAGTCCTTGAAGCGCCCTGGCAATGGTTTGTACAAATTATGTACAGCACCCAATACGCGGTAGCAGGTATCGACCTTGTCGACGATGATCCGGAACGCATAGACGTCCATGATCTCGTTGAAGGCTCGACGCTTGCCGCGCATCTTCTTGTAGATGCCGTAGAGGTGTTTCTGTCGGCCACTGACCTCGCCTTCGATGCCGTCGATGGTCAGGCAGTGGCTCAAGGACTCTTCGATCTTGTTGACGATTTCCTTGCGATTGCCCCGGGCGCGCTTGACGGCTTGATTGATCCGCGCCGAACGCATCGGGTGCATGGCCTTGAAGCCGAGGTCTTCGAACTCGATGCGAATCGCGTGCATGCCCAGCCGATTGGCGATGGGCGCATAGATTTCCAGGGTTTCCTTGGCGATTCGCCGGCGTTTTTCACCGGACAACACTTCCAGCGTTCGCATGTTGTGCAGGCGGTCGGCGAGCTTGACCAGGATCACGCGAATGTCGCGGGCCATGGCCATGGCCATTTTCTGGAAGTTTTCCGCCTGGGCCTCGGCCTTGGTCTCGAAGTTCATCTGGGTCAGTTTGCTGACCCCGTCGACCAGTTCGGCCACGGTTTCGCCGAACTGCGCTTGCAGCGCTTCCTTGGCAATTCCGGTGTCTTCGATCACGTCATGCAGCATCGCCGCCATCAGGCTCTGATGGTCCATGTGCATGTCGGCAAGAATGTTCGCCACCGCAAGCGGGTGCGTGACGTACGCCTCGCCGCTGCGGCGGCGCTGTCCGTCGTGGGCTTGTTCGGCGTAGAAATAGGCTCGGCGGACCAGATTGACCTGGTCCGTGCCGAGGTAGGCCGATAAGCGATCGGCGAGGGCGTCTATGCTCGGCATGATAATGACTCCTGCCGTTTGCTGTGACCCCGCGCCGTGCTACGTCGACCAGGCATAGGCTTAGACCGCCTCGTTGGACTCGTCCTCGAACGCTGCGAACAGCGGTTCGTCTTCAACGATTTCAGCGTTGGCGATGAACTCGTAGCTCATCAGGCCTTCGGCGATTTCACGTAGCGCTACCACGGTAGGCTTGTCGTTTTCCCACTGGACCAACGGCTCTTTGCCACCGGTGGCCAGTTGACGGGCACGCTTGGTAGAGAGCATGACCAGCTCAAAGCGGTTTTCCACGTGTTCTAGGCAGTCTTCAACGGTTACGCGGGCCATGGTATTCCTCGGAGCGAATGCAATATGCGCGCTGCCCGGTTGGGCGAGCGGACTCGACAGTTTAAAAAAACGCCAGCGTTTAGGGAAGCGCTGATTTTTTAACCAACCCCCTCGACCCGCTGCAAGCTCCAATGTAAAGCCGTCGCAGCGGTTTTGGGAAGGGCTGTTCAACCCAGCAGTTCGGCCAATAATTTACCGAAACGTTGCTGCTGGCGTTTCTGTTGCAGCTGGCTGGCGCGGAAAATCGCCTTCAGATCGTCCAGTGCATGGGCGAAATCGTCGTTGATGATCAGGTAATCGTAGTCGACGTAGTGGCTCATTTCGCTGACCGCTTCGCGCATCCGGCCTTCGATGATGTCGTCGCTGTCCTGGCCGCGATTGGTCAGGCGCTGGCGCAAGGCCTGTTGGCTCGGTGGCAGGATAAAGATCGAACGGGCCTGGGGCATCAGCTTGCGGACCTGCTCGGCACCCTGCCAGTCGATTTCCAGGATCAGGTCGTGGCCTTCGTCCAGGGTTTGCTGCAGATAGCTTTGCGAGGTGCCATAGAGATTGCCGAAGACTTCGGCGCGCTCGAGGAAGTCCCCGTGCTCGGCCATTTTCACGAACTGTTCGCGGTCGACGAAGTGATAGTTCACCCCGTCCACTTCGCCCGGGCGCATGGCACGGGTGGTGTGCGAGACCGAGACGCGGATCTGCGGCTCGGCGTCGATCAGCGCCTTGACCAGGCTGGTCTTGCCGGCGCCCGAAGGCGCGGAAATGATGTAGAGAGTGCCGGTGCTGTGGGTCATGTCGGGTTAGCCTTACTCAATGTTCTGCACTTGTTCGCGCATTTGCTCGATCAACACCTTGAGGTTGACCGCAGCCTGGGTGCTGCGCGGGTCGAAGGCTTTGGAGCCCAGTGTGTTGGCTTCGCGGTTGAGTTCCTGCATCAGGAAGTCCAGGCGGCGACCGGCCGCACCACCGGATTTGAGCACCCGGCGAACTTCAATGATGTGGGTGCTCAGGCGATCCAGTTCTTCGGCCACGTCGCTCTTTTGCGCGAGCATGACCATTTCCTGTTCCAGGCGCTGCGGGTCCAGCTCGGCCTTCATGTCGACGAAGCGGTCGAGCACCTTCTGACGTTGGGTGGCGAGCATTTGCGGGACCAGTTCGCGCAGGGTGACGACGTCTTCCTCTATGGAGGTCAGGCGCTCGTCGATCAACCGGGCCAGCTCCGCGCCTTCGCGCTCGCGGCCGGCCTTGAGTTCTTTCAGGCCTTGATTGAACAACGCCAGCGCTTCGGCATTCAGGGCCTGCGGGTCGCTCGCATCACCTACCAGCACGCCGGGCCAGGCCAGGACTTCCAGCGGGTTCAGAGGCGCGGGGTGCTTGATCAGGCTGGCGACGGTTTCGGCGGCAGCCACCAGTTGCGCGGCGCGCTCGCGGTCCACCTGCAAGGCCTTGCCGGTGCTTTCTTCGGTGAAGCGCAGGGTGCATTCCAGCTTGCCTCGGGACAGGCCCTGGCGCAGGGCTTCACGCACACTACCTTCAAGGTCACGAAAGGATTCGGGCAGGCGCAGGTGCGGCTCCAGGTAGCGGCTGTTGACCGAGCGCAGTTCCCAGCTCAGCGTGCCTTGGATGCCGGCTTTCTCGACGCGGGCGAAGGCGGTCATGCTGTGCACCATGGAGATTCCTCGCAATGCAGGCGGACGCAACGGGTAGTCGTAGCGCCTGGTATCTGTGGATAAAAGCCGAAGGGCAGCAAAGGCGCAGGATTGTAGCGCAGTGAGGTGCATGCCCCCAAACCGTGCATGTGACAAAGCGCTGCGGCTCGTCGGTCATAGGTCGATGGGGCTCGGCTCGTGGCAGCGGTTCTTTGGAACTGCGCGACGTTTAAACTGCCCTATGGCGGCCCATGGCTCTATAATGCTCGGCAGTTTTCCGTCCTCTGTACAGGTGTTCCCTATGAAACGTCCAAGTGGTCGCGCTGCCGATCAGCTTCGCTCGATCCGCATTACCCGCAACTACACCAAACACGCCGAGGGATCTGTACTGGTCGAATTCGGTGATACCAAAGTCATCTGCACCGTCAGCGTCGAAAACGGTGTGCCACGGTTCCTCAAGGGCCAGGGTCAAGGCTGGCTGACCGCCGAATACGGCATGCTGCCGCGCTCCACCGGTGAGCGCAACCAGCGCGAGGCCAGCCGCGGCAAGCAGGGCGGACGTACCCTGGAAATCCAGCGCCTGATCGGCCGTTCGCTGCGCGCCGCGCTGGACATGTCCAAGCTCGGTGACGTGACGCTGTATGTCGATTGCGACGTGATCCAGGCTGACGGCGGCACTCGTACCGCGTCCATCACCGGCGCCATGGTCGCGCTGGCCGATGCCTTGAAAGTGATCAAGAAGCGTGGCGGCCTCAAGGGCGGCGATCCGCTCAAGCAGATGATCGCCGCGGTGTCCGTGGGCATGTACCAGGGCGAGCCGGTGCTGGACCTGGACTACCTGGAAGATTCCGCCGCCGAGACCGACCTGAATGTGGTCATGACCAGCGCCGGTGGCTTCATCGAAATCCAGGGCACCGCCGAAGGCGCGCCGTTCCAGCCGGAAGAATTGAGCGCTATGCTGGAATTGGCAAAGAAAGGCATGAACGAGATTTTCGAACTGCAAAAAGCCGCACTGGCTGACTGATCGTTTCGCGCTTCAGACAAGGAGAACGTCATGAGTGATGAGCAAACCTTACTGCCCCAGCCCAGCAAGGAGGCGCGTCAATGGGCGATGTTCTGTCACTTGTCCGCCTTGTTGGGCATCTGGATTCCGTTCGGTACGCTGATCGGTCCGCTGGTGCTCTGGCAGCTCAAGCGCGAGACTGACCCGTTCATCGATGCCCAGGGCAAGGAAGCGCTTAACTTCCAGATCACGGTGGCAATTGCCTCGGCGATCAGCCTGCTATTGATGATCGTGGTGATCGGCTTCTTCCTGTTCGGGCTGGTGGCTATCGGTGCGCTGGTGCTGACCATCATCGGTGGGGTGAAGGCCAATGAAGGGCAGCCGTATCGGTATCCGTTTACGTGGCGGCTGGTCAAATAACGATCGATGAGTATTCCCCTGTGGGAGCGAGCCTGCTCGCGATAGCTGTGTGTCAGTCAACATCAATGTTGAATGTAACTGCACCATCGCGAGCAGGCTCGCTCCCACGGTAGAAAGGGTTGTCCACAAAAAAACCGACAGGGCTGTCGGTTTTTTTGTGGCTGCGAAACGACACTCAGATCGTCAGCGTCCAGTCGTAATCCACGATCAGTGGCGCGTGCTGCGAAAACCGTGGCTGGCGCGGCAGGCGAGCGCTGCGCACGAAGCGGCGCAGACCAGGCGTCAGCAACTGGTAGTCGAAACGCCAGCCGAGGTTGAGCATCTCGGCCTGTTCGTTGTCTGGCCACCAGCTGTACTGGTCGCCTTCACGGCTGACTTCCCGCAAGGCGTCAACATAGCCCATGTTGCCGACAATCTCGTCCATCCAGGCCCGTTCCGGCGCCAGGAAGCCCGGGGATTGCTGGCTGTCGCGCCAGTTCTTGATATCCAGCTTCTGTTGCGCCACGTACAGCGAGCCACAATAGATGTACTCGCGACGTTTGCGCCGCTGTTTATCCAGATAACGGGCGAAGTCGTCCATTAACTTGAATTTCTGATTCAAATCTTCATCGCCGTTCTGCCCCGAAGGGAGCAGTAAGGTCGCGATGCTGACCTTGTCGAAGTCGGCTTGCAGGTAGCGCCCGTAGCGGTCCGCCGTCTCGAAACCGAGACCGTTGATGACAGCCTTCGGTTGCAGCCGCGAGTACAAAGCCACGCCACCCTGGGCGGGGACTTCGGCATCGCAGGCATAAAGGAAGTAACCATCCAGTTGGAAGGCTGCATCGTCCAGTTCAAAGGCGGAGGCGCGGGTGTCCTGCAGGCAGATGACGTCGGCATTCTGTGCTTGCAGCCAACTGAGCAACCCTCGCTCCACTGCAGCCTGAATACCATTGACGTTCACACTGATGATCCGCATAAATGGCCCCAAAAATCACGTGCGTGTATGATACACGGCGTGTACCTATTTAGCTAAATCCGTGGTATTTGGGGCTTTTTTCATGCAAGCGTATCAGCGCGATTTCATTCGTTTTGCCATCGATCGCGGCGTTTTGCGCTTCGGTGAGTTCACCCTCAAGTCCGGCCGCACGAGCCCGTACTTCTTCAATGCCGGCCTGTTCAACACCGGTGCCGCCCTGGCGCAACTGGGCCGTTTCTATGCGGCGGCCATTGTCGAGAGCGGCATTGCGTTCGACGTGCTGTTCGGCCCGGCCTACAAAGGTATTCCTCTGGCCGCCACCACTGCCGTCGCCCTGGCCGAACACCACGGCCGCGACCTGCCCTGGTGCTTCAACCGCAAAGAAGCCAAGGCTCATGGTGAAGGGGGCAGCCTGGTGGGCGCGCCGCTGACCGGTGAAGTACTGATCATCGACGACGTGATCACCGCCGGCACCGCTATCCGCGAAGTGATGCAGATCATCGCTTCCCAGGAAGGCGCCAAGGCCGCCGGTGTGCTGATCGCCCTGAACCGCCAAGAGCGCGGCAACGGTGAGTTGTCGGCGATCCAGGAAGTGGAGCGTGACTTCAACATTCCGGTGGTCAGCATCGTGTCGCTGACCCAGGTCCTGGAATTCTTGGCCGACGACCCGCAGCTCAAGCAGCATTTGCCGGCGGTTGAGGCTTATCGGGCGCAGTTTGGCGTTTAAAGATTTGCACATTCCTTTGTGGGAGCGAGCCTGCTCGCGATAGCCATTTGTCATTCAACATTTATGTTGGCTGAACCACCGCTATCGCGAGCAGGCTCGCTCCCACAAGTAGTGCATAAAAAAAGACCCCGCTCAACCAGGTTGAACGGGGTCTTTTTTATGGGTGCCGATTACGGACGCTTGCGATTACTGATCAACGTACCCACGCCGGTATCGGTGAAGATTTCCAGCAAAATTGCATTCGGTACGCGGCCGTCGATGATCAAGGAGCTGCCGACGCCGCCCTGTACCGCTTCCAGTGCGCAGCGGATCTTCGGCAGCATGCCGCCGTAGATGGTGCCGTCGGCGATCAGTTCATCGACCTGTTGAGTCGACAATCCGGTCAGGACCTTGCCGGTCTTGTCCATCAGGCCGGCGATGTTGGTCAGCAGCATCAGCTTTTCGGCTTTCAATGCTTCGGCAACCTTACCCGCCACCAGGTCGGCGTTGATGTTGTACGACTCACCGTTGGCGCCGACGCCGATGGGCGCGATGACCGGGATGAAGTCACCCTTGACCAGCAGGTTCAGCAAGTCGGTGTTGATGCCGACGACTTCGCCCACATGGCCGATGTCGATGATTTCCGGCTGGGTCATCTCCGGCGTCTGGCGGGTGACGGTGAGTTTCTTCGCCCGGATCAGCTCGGCATCCTTGCCTGTCAGGCCGATGGCGCTGCCGCCATGACGGTTGATCAGGTTGACGATGTCCTTGTTGACCTGGCCGCCGAGGACCATCTCCACCACATCCATGGTTTGCGAGTCGGTGACGCGCATGCCGTCGATGAAGTGGCTCTCGATCGACAGGCGCTTGAGCAGGTCACCGATCTGCGGGCCGCCACCGTGCACCACCACCGGGTTGATGCCCACGGCCTTCATCAGCACGATGTCGCGGGCGAAGCCGGTTTTCAGCTCCTCGCTTTCCATCGCGTTGCCGCCGTATTTGATCACCAGGGTCTTGCCGACATAGCGTCGGATATAAGGCAACGCTTCGGACAGGACCTTGGCGGTATTGGCGGCGGCTTCGCGTTCGAGGGTCATTCAGGGCTCCGGTGGTGCTTCAAAAATCAGAACGGTAGTTGAAGATCAGGTGCAACACGTTTGAGTTGGGTGTGGAACACATCCTTGATGCGCTGCAGTTCGGCTTCGTTGTCGGCTTCGAAACGCAGGACCAGCACCGGCGTGGTGTTGGACGCGCGAACCAGGCCCCAGCCTTGGGGATAGTCGACCCGTACACCGTCGATGGTGGTCAGTTCGGCCCCTTCGCCCCATTGAGCGTCGTGCAGTGCATCAATGATGCTGAATTTGCTCTCTTCGGTCACATGGATATTGATCTCCGGCGTAGAAATATCGTTCGGGAAGGTCGCGAAGAGCTCTTCGGCCGTGGATTTCTCTTTGCTGAGGATTTCCAGCAGGCGCGCGGCGCTGTAAATGCCGTCGTCAAAACCGAACCAGCGCTCCTTGAAGAAGATGTGGCCGCTCATTTCGCCGGCCAGCAGGGCGCCACTCTCTTTCATTTTCTTCTTGATCAACGAGTGGCCGGTTTTCCACATGAGTGGGCGACCGCCGTATTCCTTGATCAGCGGCACCAGGCGGCGGGTGCATTTAACGTCGAAAATGATTTCGGCGTTCGGATTGCGCGCCACCACGTCGCGAGCGAACAGCATCAGCAGGCGGTCCGGGAACACCACGCTGCCGGTGTTGGTCACCACGCCCACGCGGTCGCCGTCGCCGTCGAAGGCCAGGCCCAGGTCGGCGTTGGTTTCCTCGACCTTGGCGATCAGGTCTTGCAGGTTTTCCAGCTTGCCCGGGTCCGGGTGATGGTTGGGGAAGTTGCCGTCCACGTCGCAGAACAGCGGGATGACTTCGCAGTTCAGGGCTTCAATCAGTTGTGGGGCGATCACGCCGGCCGCGCCGTTGCCGCAATCGACCACCACTTTCAGGCGACGGGCGAGTTTGACGTCTTTGACGATCTCGTCGTTGTAGCGCTCGAGGATATCGACCTTGGTGATGCTGCCTTGGCCGCTGCTCAGGTCGTTGGTCTTGAGGCGGGTGTGCAGCGCCTGGATCTGCTCGTTGGCGAGGGTGTCGCCGGCGATGACGATCTTGAAGCCGTTGTAGTTCGACGGGTTGTGGCTGCCGGTGAGCATCACGCCGGATTTACCGGCCAGCACGTTGGCGGCGTAGTACAGCGCTGGCGTTGGCACCAGGCCCACGTCGCTGACATGGCAACCGCTGTCGGCAACCCCTTTGATCAATTGTTCAACCAGCTCGGGGCCGGACAAGCGACCATCGCGACCGACGCACACGTTCGGTTCACCCTGCGCCAGGCTCTGGGAGCCGATGGCGCGGCCGATCCAATAGGCGGTTTCGGCGGTGAGGGTCTCCGGCACCACGCCACGGATGTCGTAGGCGCGGAAGATGCTGTCAGGGAAGATCGGGGCGATTGCGGCTGGGGTGTTCATGGGCGGGGCGCTCTATCAGGAAGATGACTGGACAGGCCGACGGTTCGCGTCGGCAGGCTCAAACTGAAGGGTATGACGGCGTTTTTGACAGAGAGTTCGTGGTGGGAAAGTGCCATGAGACAGCGTTACCTGGCCTCTATCGCCTAATACATTGATTCCGGATGGGAAACCTTGCAGCTGGCCTGTGCGCATTTTTCGTCCTGAAACAGAAGCTTAATAAATGGGCCGGGCGAGACGCCCGGCCTGAAACAGCTGGATCAGTGGCTGCCGGAATGCCCGAAGCCGCCAGCGCCACGCTGGCTCTCGTCGAATTCTTCCACCAGTTCGAAGTGCGCCTGGACTACCGGGACCAGCACCAGTTGGGCGATGCGCTCGCCCACGGCGATGTTGAACGCCGTTTGACCACGGTTCCAGCACGACACCATCAGTTCGCCCTGGTAATCGGAGTCGATCAGGCCCACCAGGTTGCCCAGCACGATGCCATGCTTATGGCCCAGGCCCGAGCGCGGCAGGATCAGCGCAGCCAGGCCCGGGTCGCCGATGTACACCGACAGGCCGGTTGGGATCAGCAGGGTCTGGCCTGGTTCCAGGACGGTGTCCTGCTTGAGCATGGCCCGCAGGTCGAGGCCTGCGGAACCCGGTGTGGCGTATTGCGGCAGCGGGAATTCGGTGCCGATGCGAGGGTCGAGGATTTTGGCTTGTAGAGCGTGCATGTCAATTAAACCTGGTTCAGCCGTTCGGCGATAAAAGTGATCAGCTGGCGGGCAATCTTGCTCTTGCTGGTCTGGGCGAAAAGGGTGGCGTGCAACTGGCGGTCGATCACGCTGCAGGCGTTTTCTTCGCTGTTGAAGCCAATGCTCGGGTTGGCGACGTCGTTGGCGACGATCAAGTCCAGGTTCTTGTCCTTGAGCTTGCGCGCGGCGTAATCGAGCAGGTGCTCGGTTTCGGCGGCAAAGCCGACACTGAACGGACGGTCCGGGCGGGTGGCGATGGTCGCGAGGATGTCCGGATTGCGCACCATTTGTAGTAGCAGGCCGTCGCCGCTCGTAGGGTCTTTCTTCAATTTTTGCGGGGCGACGACTTCGGGGCGGTAGTCCGCCACCGCCGCCGAGGCGATGAACAGATCGCACGGGATGGCCGCTTCGCAGGCCGCCAACATGTCCCGGGCGCTGACCACGTCGATGCGGGTGACCCGATCAGGGGTGGGCAAATGCACAGGGCCGGTGATCAGGGTGACCCGAGCGCCGGCTTCCACGGCGGCTTCGGCCAGGGCGAAGCCCATTTTCCCGGAGCTGTGGTTGGTGATGTAGCGCACCGGGTCGATGTTTTCCTGGGTCGGTCCGGCGGTGATCAGCACATGCTTGCCGGTCAGCGCCTGGCGCTGGAAGCAGTCGGCGGCGCACTGGGCCAGGTCGTTGGCTTCGAGCATGCGTCCCATGCCGACATCGCCGCAGGCCTGGCTGCCGGAAGCCGGGCCAAAGACTTTCAGATCGCGGCTTTCGAGCAATTGCAGATTGGCCTGGGTGGCCGGATCGCGCCACATGGCCTGGTTCATGGCCGGCGCGACGGCGACCACGGCGTCGGTGGCGAGCACCAGGGTGGTCAGCAAATCATCCGCGATACCTTGGGCCAGGCGGGCGATCAGGTCAGCCGTGGCCGGGGCGATCAGCACCAGATCGGCCCACTTGGCCAGTTCGATATGACCCATGGCGGCTTCGGCCGCCGGGTCGAGCAGGTCCAGGTGAACCGGGTGCCCGGACAGGGCCTGCATGGTCAGCGGGGTGATGAATTCACTGCCGCCGCGGGTCATGACGACCCGTACTTCCGCGCCCTGGTCGATAAGCCTGCGGACCAGCTCGGCGCTCTTGTAGGCGGCAATGCCACCGCCGACGCCCAGAACGATGCGTTTCCGATACAGCCGCTGCATAGGCCTGCCTTTCGATTTCAATGGTCAGTGCAGGACGAACCCCTCGACAGCAGCCTGCCTGGGTGCAAATCGCCTGCAAAAAAGATGGGCTACGATATCACAGCGACCGCTACGGAACAGCGGCGCCCACAATCAGGGAGATGCTATGAGTATTCGCGATTGGCCGGTGGCCGAGAGGCCACGGGAGCGGTTACTGGAGTTGGGATCGGCGAGTCTTTCGGACGCCGAGCTTTTGGCGATTTTCTTGCGCACAGGTGTGTCGGGTAAAAGCGCGGTGGACCTGGCGCGACATCTGCTGCATCAATTTGGAGGCCTGCGGGTTTTGCTCGAGGCTGATCTGCATACCTTCAACGCACAACTGGGGCTGGGCCCGGCGAAATTCGCGCAGTTGCAGGCCGTGCTGGAGATGGGGCGTCGGCATCTGGCCGAAAATTTGCGGCGCGATTCGGTGCTGGAGAGTCCGCTGGCCGTGCGGGACTACCTCAAGGCCATGTTGCGTCACGAGCCTCATGAAGTGTTTGGTTGCCTGTTCCTCGATTCCCGGCATCGGGTGCTGGCGTACGAGGCCTTGTTTCGAGGCTCCATCGATAGCGCGAGCGTCTATCCGCGGCAGGTGGTCAAGCGCGCCCTGGCCCATAACGCCGCAGCGTTGATCCTGTGCCACAACCACCCCTCCGGGCACACCGAGCCCAGCCAGGCCGACCGGTTGCTCACTGAGCGGCTTCAGGAGGCGCTGGAGCTGATCGACGTGCGGGTGCTCGACCACTTCATTGTTGGCGATGGTGAGCCGCTGTCGATGGCGGAGTATGGGTGGATGTAGGCGCGGTCAGGCAATGGCAATCCCTGTGGGAGCGGGCTTGCTCGCGAAGAGGTCGTGTCAGGCGACATCAATGCGGGCTGACCCACCGCTTTCGCGAGCAAGCCCGCTTCCACAGGTTTTAATGCAGACAGGGGGTCACTTGAGGCTGACCTTCGAATAATCCTGCCGCCCAAACGGGCTGACCGAGTAGCCCTGCACATCCTTGCGGGTCAGGGCGAACGCGGTCGGGTGCGCCAAGGGCAGCCACAGGGCCTGTTGCTGGATCTGCGCCTGGGCCTGCTCATAGAGTTTGGTGCGCACGCCCTGCTCGCTCGTGGTCTTGCCGGCGCTGATCACTTTATCCAGGTCCGGGTTGCAGTAGCGGGCGAAGTTGGTGCCGGACTTGAGCGCTGCGCAGGAAAACTGCGGTGTAAGAAAGTTGTCCGGGTCGCCGTTGTCGCCGGCCCAGCCCATGAACAGCAAGTCATGTTCCCCGGCCTTGGCGCGACGGATCAGTTCGCCCCATTCGATCACGCGAATCTCGGCCTGAATGCCGATCTGTGCCAGGTCGGCCTGCAGCAGTTGCGCGCCCAGGCTGGGGTTGGGGTTCAGCAGACTGCCGGAAGGGCGGGTCCAGATGGTGGTCTGAAAGCCGTCCTTCAAACCGGCCCTGGCCAGAAGATCACGGGCCTTGGCCGGGTCATGGGCGTAGCCGGGCAAGTTTTTGGCATAGCTCCAGGTGTTCGGTGGGTAGGGGCCCTTGGCCGCTTCGGCGGTGCCCTCGAAAACGGCCTTGAGGTAGCTGGCCTTGTCGAAGGCCAGGTTGACGGCTTGTCGAACCTCGGGCTTGTCGAAGGGCGGGTGCTGGCTGTTGATCGCCACGAACGCAGTCATGAAGGCGTCGGTCTGCGCCACTTTCAACGTCGGCTCCTGTCTGGCGGCCTGGACGTCCTGCGGCTTGGGTGACAGGGCGATCTGGCATTCGTTGCGCCGCAGTTTTTGCAGGCGCACATTCGCGTCCGGCGTGATGGCGAAGATCAGCGGATCCACTTGGGGTTTGCCGGCGAAATAGTCGCGGTTGGCCTTGTAGCGAATCGAAGCGTCTTTCTGGAACCGGTTGAAAATGAACGGGCCGGTGCCGATGGGCTGGTTGTTGAGTGCTTCTGGCGTGCCGGCTTTCATCAATTGGTCGGCGTATTCAGCCGAATAGATGGAGGCAAAGCCCATGCTCAAGGTGGCCAGGAAGGTCGAATCCGCATGATCGAGGATGAAGCGCACGGTCAGCGGGTCCAGCGCGTCGATTTTCTTGATCAGGCTCGGTAGCTGCATGGACTGGGCGTGGGGGTAGCCGCTCTGGGCGATCTTGTGCCAGGGGTTCGCCGGGTCAAGCATGCGTTCGAAGCTGAACTTGACGTCCTCGGCGGTCAGATCGCGGCGCGGCGTGAAGTATTCGGTCCGATGGAATTTGACCTGCGGGCGCAGCTTGAACACGTAGGTCAGTCCATCGGACGAGACTTCCCAGCTCTCGGCGAGGCTGGGGATGACCTTGCCGCTGGCGGTGTCGAAATCCACCAGGCGGTTCATCAGCACGTCGGCGGACGCATTGGTGGTGGTCAGCGAATTGTATTGAACGACATCGAATCCTTCCGGGCTGGCCTCGGTACAAACGCTCAGGGCGGCGGCCTGGGCCAGCGGGCTGATCAGCAGAGGGGCGAGCAACAGTGGGAGGGCAGCGAGGCGCATGGTCGGTTTCCTGTGCAAGTCGAAGGCCCATCTGCATGTGCAGTCTGGAAAAGGCCTACCCTAGTGGCCTCGCTGGAAAATGACTATCCCCTTTTTGCATTTTCCGGCACCCTGCGGCGCTGTATTGACGGCTCAGGCTCGGCATCGGTTTAAAAAACCTTCCTGCAGCGACGAGCGGTAAAAGGCGGCGTCAGCCTGTGCCCCAGCCGTTTGGGGGCGTTGATCGGCGCTTTCTTACGAAGACAAATCACACCGGCTGTTGTTGCGCTGTGGTCTTTCTGGTATAAAGCAGCGCTCTTTTCTAGGGGCCCGGTTCCTTCACTGTAGGTGTAGCCGGTAAGACCCTTAAAGAAACGCGGCGCCTGGCGCCAAATGACTGAGAGATTAAGCGGCCAACCCATGCCGGGTTGGGCATGTGGTTTTAGAGGGCTGAGGCATGTCGAGAGTCTGTCAAGTTACCGGTAAGGGTCCGGTGACTGGGAATAACATTTCCCACGCAAACAACAAAACCCGTCGTCGTTTCCTGCCGAACCTGCAGCATCACCGCTTCTGGGTTGAAGAAGAGAAACGTTTTGTGCGTCTGCGCGTATCTGCCAAGGGCATGCGTATCATCGACAAGCGTGGCATCAGTGTCGTGCTGGCCGAACTTCGTCGCGATGGCAAGGTTTAAGGGAGCTAATCATGCGTGAATTGATTCGTTTGATCTC
Organism: Pseudomonas sp. NFACC39-1; assembly: GCF_900110355.1. Classification (NCBI taxonomy): domain Bacteria; kingdom Pseudomonadati; phylum Pseudomonadota; class Gammaproteobacteria; order Pseudomonadales; family Pseudomonadaceae; genus Pseudomonas; species Pseudomonas sp. NFACC39-1. The sequence goes on from NZ_FODL01000002.1 coordinate 26,230, forward strand.
GAGCGCCGGTACTGGTCACTTCTACACTACCGACAAGAACAAGCGTACTACCCCGGACAAAATCGAGATCAAGAAATATGATCCGGTTGTTCGCAAGCACGTGATCTACAAGGAAGGCAAAATCAAGTAATTGATTTTTCCCGACTTACGAAAAAGGCCTGTATCGCGAGATACGGGCCTTTTTTGTTGCCGGTTTTTGTTGCCTGTCGGGGCCTCATCGCGAGCAGGCTCGCTCCCACATTGGAGCTGTGTAATGCCTGAGTTTCAGGCAAGCGCAATTCCCTGTGGGAGCGAGCCTGCTCGCGATGAGGTCAGATCTAACGATGCAAATCCTCAAGCCTTCTGTTCAAACACCACATAAATCTTGCGGCAAGGCTCCAGCACTTCCCAGGTGCCCTTGAACCCCGCCGGGATCACGAAGCGGTCGCCGGCCCGCAGGGTCTTGGCATTGCCATCATTGTCCCGCAGCACGGAAACACCCTGGACGATTTCGCAGTATTCATGTTCGGTGTAGTTGACCGTCCACTGGCCGACCGCGCCTTCCCATACGCCCGCGTTCATTTGCCCGCAGGGGCTGCTGTAGTGGTTGAACACCGTTTGTTCGGGATCACCCTTGAGCACCTTGGCGGCGTCCGGGCGATAACGTTCGGCGGTGGTACTGGCCTGACTGAAATCGACGATGTCCTGGATGCTCATGCGGTTGTTCCCCGGTAATGACGGCGCGAATGGCTGGAAGAGCCAAAGTCTATGTTTATTAAAACGAACATCGCAAGGCCGTTTGCCAGCGTTGTGTCAAATATATTGAAACATTACTGGCCGCTGGTTTAGGGTGGCGGGTGCCCTAGGCCAAAAACAGTGCCGAAACAGGTTGGCCGGGCAGAATTCTTGGAGCGCTGCGCATCGCGTGGCGTTCGTACTCAATAAGAGGAGGACACACGCATGACCACCCTGACTCGTGCCGACTGGGAACAACGCGCCCGCGACTTGACCATTGAAGGCCGTGCCTTCATCAATGGCGAATACACCGAAGCGGTGTCCGGCGAAACCTTTGATTGCCTCAGCCCGGTGGATGGCCGTGTGCTGGGCAAGATTGCCAGTTGCGATGTCGCCGACGCCCAGCGCGCCGTCGAAAACGCCCGTGCCACCTTCAATTCCGGCGTCTGGTCGCGCCTGGCGCCGAGCAAGCGCAAAGCTACGATGATCCGTTTCGCCGGCCTGCTCAAGCAGAACGCCGAAGAACTGGCCCTGCTCGAAACCCTGGACATGGGCAAGCCGATCAGCGATTCCCTGAACATCGACGTTCCCGGTGCGGCTCAAGCGTTGAGCTGGAGCGGTGAAGCCATCGACAAGATCTACGATGAAGTGGCCGCTACCCCCCACGATCAGTTGGGCCTGGTGACCCGTGAGCCGGTGGGCGTCGTCGGCGCGATCGTGCCGTGGAACTTCCCACTGATGATGGCCTGCTGGAAGCTCGGCCCGGCGCTGTCCACCGGTAACTCGGTGGTGCTCAAACCGTCGGAAAAATCCCCGCTGACGGCCATCCGTATCGCGGCATTGGCCATTGAAGCTGGCATTCCGAAAGGCGTGCTCAACGTGCTGCCTGGCTACGGTCATACCGTCGGCAAGGCCCTGGCTCTGCACATGGACGTCGATACCTTGGTGTTCACCGGTTCCACCAAAATCGCCAAGCAATTGATGGTTTATTCCGGCGAGTCCAACATGAAGCGTGTCTGGCTGGAAGCCGGCGGTAAGAGCCCGAACATCGTGTTCGCCGATGCCCCGGACCTGCAAGCCGCCGCCGAGTCCGCCGCCAGCGCCATCGCCTTCAACCAGGGCGAAGTCTGCACCGCCGGCTCGCGACTGTTGGTGGAGCGTTCCATCAAGGACACCTTCCTGCCGTTGGTGATTGAAGCCCTCAAGGGCTGGAAACCTGGCAACCCCCTGGATCCGGCCACCAATGTCGGGGCCCTGGTGGATACCCAGCAGATGAACACCGTGCTGTCCTACATCGAGGCCGGTCACAGCGACGGCGCCAAGCTGGTGGCTGGCGGCAAGCGGATCCTCGAAGAAACCGGCGGTACCTATGTCGAACCGACGATTTTCGACGGCGTGAGCAACGCCATGAAAATCGCCCAGGAAGAGATTTTCGGTCCGGTGCTGTCGGTCATCGCTTTCGATACCGCCGAAGAGGCCATCCAGATCGCCAACGACACACCGTACGGCCTGGCCGCGGCGGTATGGACCAAGGACATTTCCAAGGCTCACCTGACCGCCAAGGCGCTGCGTGCTGGCAGCGTATGGGTCAACCAGTATGACGGCGGCGACATGACCGCACCGTTCGGCGGCTTCAAGCAGTCGGGTAACGGCCGCGACAAGTCGCTGCACGCGTTCGACAAGTACACCGAGCTGAAGGCGACCTGGATCAAGCTCTGACACTGACGTCCCTGGATCCTGTTCCGGGGCTGCATGCAGTGCTGGTCCCCTGTGGGAGCGAGCCTGCTCGCGATAGCGCTATGACAGTCGACAGCTCTGTTGAATGTTGCGCCGTCATCGCGAGCAGGCTCGCTCCCACAGTGTTTTGAGTGGTGCCTGAAACAGGAGTGTGGAAATGCGTTGGGCGACCTATTTCGCCGTGTTGGCATCTGTCCTGAGTGTCGGCTTGGCGCTGGGCGTGAGCATGCCGCTGGTGTCGCTGCGTCTGGAAGGCTGGGGTTATGGTTCGTTTGCCATCGGGGTGATGGCCGCCATGCCGGCCGTTGGGGTGCTGGTCGGGGCCAAGGTGTCGAGTCGGCTTGCGGCGCGGTTCGGCACGGCGGCGTTGATGCGCTTGTGCCTGTGGGGCGGGGCGGTGTCCATCGGGTTGCTGGCGCTGTTGCCCAGTTATCCGATCTGGTTGCTGCTGCGGTTGATGATCGGCGTCGTCCTGACCCTGGTGTTCATTCTGGGTGAAAGCTGGATCAACCAACTGGTGATCGAACAATGGCGCGGACGGTTGGTGGCGCTGTACGGCAGCAGCTACGCGCTGAGTCAGTTGTCTGGCCCGTTGCTGCTGGGCGCGCTGGGGACGGATCACGATTACGGCTTCTGGGTGGGGGTCGGTCTGTTACTGGTCTCGCCATTGCTGTTGCTGGGACGCAGCGGCGCGCCCAGCAGTGAAGCCTGCAGCGTCACTTTCAAGGATCTATGGGCGTTTTGTCGGGGGTTGCCGGCCATCGCCTGGGCGGTGTCGTTGTTCGCGGCGTTCGAGGCAATGATCCTGACCTTGCTGCCGGTTTACTGTTTGCGTCAGGGCTTCAGCGCCGACATTGCGCTGGCGATGGTCAGTACGGTGGTGGTCGGTGATGCCTTGTTGCAGTTGCCGATTGGTGCTCTGGCGGACCGCCTGTCACGCCGGTCGTTGTTCACGGGGTGCGCGGTGGCGCTGATGGTGTCGAGCCTGGCGGTTCCACTGCTGATCGATACGTTGTTGATCTGGCCACTGTGGGTGCTGTTTGGCGCCAGCGCGGGCGGGTTGTTCACCTTGTCACTGATCCTGATCGGCGAGCGTTATCGCGATGATGCATTGGTGCGGGCCAACGCCCATATTGCACAGTTGTGGGGGATCGGTTGCCTGATCGGTCCGTTGGCGGCGGGGGCGGGCAGTCAATGGATCAGCGGGCATGCACTGCCCTTGTTCATGGCAGCGGGCGCGTTCGGGCTGGTGATTCTGTTATTGCGCCAAGGGGCGTTCGGGGTCACCCAAACGGCCTGAGCACACCCTCACCACAAAAACGGGCTGCCTCTAAAGCATCTGTTCCAGGCCAATGGTCATGGCGAACCAGGCGTTGAACCGGCGCCACCAGCTGCCGGGCTCGCGGTCCAGGTCGTGCAGCTTGCCGTTGTCTTCGGTGGTCCATATCAGCTTCCCGTCCTTCAGGCGGGCCTGGTAACTCAGGGCCGGCGCCATGCCCTGCAAGGCCAGTTCGCGCACTTGGCCGGCGAGTTCGGGACTGTCGACCAACACCCCCACTTCGGTGTTCCACAGCACTGAACGTGGATCGAAATTGAACGAGCCGATGAAGGATTTCTGTCGGTCAAAGATTATTGCTTTGCTATGCAGGCTGGAATCCGATTCGCCGTAGGACTTGCTGTAGAACAAATGGGGGCTGCTGCCACCCGTGTCCCCGGGCTGGCGACGCAATTCGTACAGCCGCACCCCATGTTGCAGCAAAGCCCTGCGATACGGCGCGTAACCGCCATGCACCGCCGGTACGTCGGTGGCTTCCAGGGAGTTGGTCAAAAGACTCACCGCCACCCCGGCATCGGCCCGGCTGGTCAGGTAGACCAGCCCTGGCTGGCCGGGCACGAAGTAGGCCGAAATCATGATCAGTTCTTCCCTGACCCCCGTCAGCTCCGGGCCCAATTGCGTGGTCAGCAGCAACTGCGGATCAGGCTCATCCTTGGCCAGTACTTTGCTGGGTGCATCCCACAGCGCCTGATTCCAGGCCCAGATCAGCTGCCGGCGCCAGATGTCCAGGCGCGGTTGGGTCCGGTAGGAGGTCAACTGCTGGTAAAGCGCGTGATTTTCTTTGTGCGTCTGCTCCAGTGACTCTTGCAGGCGCAGCCGACTGTTGGCCAGATCCTTGGAGGTTGGCCGATGGGACAGGAATTGTTCGATGGGTTTGCTCAGGGCGCTGTTCCAGTATTGGTCGAAGCTGTGCCCCAATTGTTCGGCCACAGGCCCAACGCCCAGCAGGTCGATGTCGGTGAAGTTCAGGTTGGGTTCGGCGTCGAAATATTCATCCCCTAGATTGCGACCGCCGACGATGGCCATGCTGTTGTCCGCCAGCCAGAGTTTGTTGTGCATGCGCCGGTGTTGCAGTGAAAGATTGAGCAGTCGTCCCAGGCTGCGGGTTACCCCGGTGGCACGCCCCAGATGGAGTGGGTTGAACAGGCGTATCTGGATCCGCGGATGAGCGGCGAGGGTCGCGATGATCTGGTCCTGGCCATCGCTGGTGGTGTCATCCAGCAGAATGCGCACACGCACGCCCCGATCGGCGGCCTTGAGCAATTCATCCACCAGCATGCGCGTGCTGATGCCGTCGTGAACGATGTAGTACTGCAAATCCAGGCTGCTTTGGGCGTTGCGGATCAACTCGGCCCGGGCGGAGAAGGCGTCGGTACTGTCAGAGAGCAGGCGGAAGCCCGAGCGCCCCTCGTGGGGAGCGGCCTGGGCCTGTACCGAGCGGCCGAACGAAGAGTCGGTTGCCGGAAGCGCCTGGGAGGGCTCGCGGGTGATATCAAAACTGGCGCAGCCGCCCAGCAGCGAGGCGATTAGCAAGAGCGCAGGCAGGATGGGTCTGGATCTCACGTAGGCTCGTTCCGCTTGTTTGCGTTGATCGGCTTGTGGGTGCTGCTTCCCTGAGTAAAGCTCAGACGGCGTCGAGTCGGGTTTCGTTCAACAACGCAATGGCCGCGGCACCGACCTTGCGTACGGCGTCCTCGATCTGTGCCGTTGGTTTGGCAGCGTAGTTCATGCGCAGGCAATTGCGGTACTTGCCCGAGGCAGAAAATATGCTGCCGACCGCGACCTGCACGCCTTGATCATGCAGGACCCGATTGAGCTTGAGTGTGTCGAAGCCTTCGGGTAGCTCGACCCAGAGCATGAAGCTGCCTCGCGGGCGGCTGGCGCGGGTACCCGCTGGAAAATAGCGGCTGACCCAGTCGATCATGACGTCGCGATTGCGTTGGTATTGGGTGCGCATCCGGCGCAAATGCGGTTCGAAATGTCCGCCTTTGAGGAACTCCGCAATGGCAATCTGCGGTTGCGGTGCGGTGGAGCCGGTGCTGATGTATTTCATGTGCAGCACCCGTTCCAGATACCGGCCTGGTGCGACCCAGCCAATCCGCAAGCCCGGTGCCAGTGTCTTGGAAAAAGAACTGCAGAGCAGGACGCGGCCATCGTCGTCGAAGGATTTGATCGTACGGGGCCGTGGATAGGTATAGGCCAGTTCCCCGTACACATCGTCCTCGATAATCGCCACGTCGAAGCGCTGCGCCAAGGTCAGCAACGCGCGTTTGTTGGCCTCGGGCATGATGTAGCCCAACGGGTTGTTACAACTGGGCGTCAACTGTATGGCCTTGATGGGCCACTGTTCCAGCGCCAGTTCCAGTGCCTCCAGACTGATGCCGGTGAGCGGGTCGGTGGGAATTTCCAGGGCCTTCATGCCCAGGCCCTTGAGGGTTTGCATGGCGCCGTGAAAGCTGGGTGAATCCACCGCGACGATATCGCCCTGTTCACAGGTAGCGCGGATGCTGACCGACAGCGCTTCGTGACAGCCGGTGGTGACGATCAGGTCGCCGGCTCCCAGTTTGCAACCAGAGTCCAGCGACAGGCGAGCGATCTGTTCGCGCAACGCGAGGTTGCCGTAGATGTTGTCGTAATACAGACCCGGCATGTCCTGCCGGCGGCTGATCTGCGCCAGGCTGCGCAGCAGCGGTTTCATGGTCGGCGAATGAATGTCCGGCATGCCGCGGCCCAGTTGCACCACATCCGCCCGTGGCACGGCGCGAATCAGTTCCAGCACCTGGTCCCATTGGGAAATATCCACCGGTCGCTGGGCCGGGCGACCCACTACCGGCAGGTCAGGCAGTTCACGACTGGCCGGTACGAAATACCCTGATTTGGGTTTTGGCATCGCCAGTCCGCTGTCCTCCAGAACACGATAGGCCTGCTGTACGGTACTCAGGCTGACGCCGTGCTCCATGCTCAATGCGCGCACTGACGGCAGCCGGTCGCCGGGGCGGTAGAAGCCCTGTTCGATGCGGGTGCCGAGCAATTCGGCGAGGTTCACATAAAGGGTCATGGCGCGCTCTCGATGAAGTGGACAACGGTAACCAATACAGTTGCGGCGGAAAAAGACAATTCAGTGTCGAAAAGCCGCAATCTGTATGCGTATAAAACACATTGTTTGAATCTGTATTGAATTAGGCCGTCCGCGCATCATGAAAGCTCTGGCTACCCAAGTAAACAGGAGCGATCAAAATGAACGGCTTGAGCGATGTGCGGCTGACGTTACACAGCCAGGAACTGGCGGCGGGGCAGGAAAAGGAGCTGCGCAATGCGATGTTGCCCAGTGCTCCGTCCGGTCTGAGCCGCTGGGCCCTGTTCTGGCGTCGCCTGCATACACGCAAGGCCTTGTTGGAGCTTACACCCGAACAGTTGCGTGATATCGGGCTGAGCCGGGAGCAGGCGCGGGCGGAGGCGCTCAAGCCGTTCTGGCGGCTTTGAAGCCATAGGAACCCGGTGGCGAGGGAGCTTGCTCCCGCTGGGCTGCGTAGCAGACCTTCTTTTTGCGGTTGCTGCGCAACCGAGCGGGAGCAAGCTCCCTCGCCACGGATCCGGGACTAAATCAACTCTTTCAACCGATGCCACAGCATCCCCAACGCCAACAGTGGCGAGCGCAGATGCTTCCCGCCCGGGAAGGTCATGTGCGGCACCTGGGCGAACAGATCGAAATCACCACTCTGTTGCCCACTGATGGCTTCGGCCAGCAGCTTGCCGGCCAGGTGCGTGGCATTCACCCCATGACCGGAATAGGCCTGGGCGTAGTAGACGTTGGGCTGATCCTTGAGTCGGCCGATCTGCGGCAAGCGATTGGCGCCGATGCCGATCATCCCGCCCCATTGAAAGTCGATTTTCACCTGCGCCAGTTGCGGGAACACCTTGAGCATTTTCGGACGCATGTACGCGCCAATGTCTTGCGGGTCACGACCGGAATAGTGGCAGGCTCCGCCGAACAGCAAGCGTCGATCCGCGGAAAGCCGGTAGTAATCCAGCGCCACCCGTTGATCGCAGACCGCCATGTTCTGCGGCAACAACGCCTGGGCCTGAGCCTCGCTCAAAGGTTCAGTGGCGATGATGTAGCTGCCAGCGGGCAGCACTTTGCCGCTGAGTTCCGGGTTGAGCCCATTGAGGTAGGCGTTGCAGCCCAGCACCAGGGTCTTGGCCCGGACCGCGCCCTGTTGGGTGTGCACCTTCACTTCCGGGCCGTAATCAATGCGCGTGACCGCCGATTGCTCGAACAGCCTGACCCCCAATTGCTGCGCGACGCAGGCTTCGCCCAGGGCCAGATTCAGCGGATGTAAATGGCCCGAGCCCATGTCGATCAGGCCGCCGACGTAGCGATCCGAACCCACCACACTGTGCATTTCGTGGGCTTGCAGCAGCCGGGTCTGATGGCGATATCCCAGGCGGCGCAGCTCTTCGGCGTCCTCAGCGAAACCTTCCAGGTCACCTGGCTTGTTGGCGAGGTCGCAATAACCCCAGGTGAGGTCGCAGTGGATCTGAAAGCGCTCGACCCGTTGACGGACGATTTCCACCGCCTCAAGACCCATCAGCTTCATCTGGCGTACGCCGTCGGCACCGATGACCGGGGCGAATTGATCAAGGCCGTGACCGACGCCGCGAATCAATTGACCGCCGTTGCGCCCGCTGGCCCCCCAACCGATCTTGTGCGCTTCCAGCAGCACTACGCTCATGCCGCGCTCGGCCAGTTCGATCGCTGTGTTCAATCCCGAGAACCCGCCGCCGACCACGCAGACATCCGCCACCAGCTCGCCCTGCAGCAGCGGATGATCCGGTTGCGGCAGGCTGCTGGCGGCGTAGTAAGAGGCGGCGTGCGAATGGCTCGGGACAGGTTGCTGAACACGGGCGTTCATGTGCGTAATCCTGATTATTGTGTTTGAGAAATTTTACGGAGCATAAGCCGGGGATTCGTCCATGGGCAACATCGGTCGGTTGGCGCTGTCTGGGATAAGCCTTTTCGTGCAGAATCCTGCCTTGTCCCGTCTCGGTAGCCGCTTCGATGAGCTGCAACAGTCAAAAAATCCGCACGTTGCGCCAACAGATTCCCTCGTTCGAGTGCGTACCGGGCTGCCATGACTGCTGCGGGCCAGTGACCACCTCGCCGGAGGAAATGGCCCGCTTGCCGCGCAAGACCCGGGCCGAACAGGACGCGGCCATGGAAGCGCTCGACTGCGTGCACTTGGGACCCAATGGCTGCACTGTCTATGACGAGCGGCCGCTGATCTGCCGGTTGTTCGGCACCACCGCCACCCTGCCGTGCCCAAACGGGCGACGGCCAGTGGAGTTGATCCATCCCCGGGTCGAGAAGCAGATTCACGAATACATGGCCAGCACCCGGCAGGTGTTGGTGTAGCCAAGAACGCCCTTCAATCCGGAATCGGCAGGTTCAAGCTCTCCTTCACCTCTTCCATCACGATGTAGCTCTTGGATTCGCGCACGTGGGGCAGCTTGAGCAGGATGTCGCCCAACAGCTTGCGGTACGAAGCCATCTCGGAAATCCGCGCCTTCACCAGATAGTCAAAGTCGCCTGACACCAGATGGCATTCGAGCACGTGAGGCAATTTCAGCACTGCGCGCCGGAATTCTTCAAAGGTGTCGCCGGACTTGTAGTCGAGGCTGATTTCGACAAATACCAGCAGACTTCCCTTCAAATGCTGCGGATTGAGCCGGGCGTTGTAGCCCATGATGATTCCCTCGCGCTCCAGGCGACGAACCCGCTCGGTGCAAGGCGTGGTGGAGAGGCCGACCTTTTCCCCAAGCTCTGTAAAGGAAATCCGTCCATCCGCCTGGAGGATGCGCAGGATGTTGCGGTCGATCTTGTCCAGCTCACGTTTGGTCTGAGTGTTGGTCCGCACAGGTGATGCTCCTCCATGAAAAGGGTTTTTGCCGAGAATTCTCGCCAAATATAAGCATTTATATAGTGAAAAGCACTGGCTGATCTTTTCTAAACTGCGCACATTACGGTCTGTACAACAAAACGTCAGCGGTTATCCGCGATGAGGGCTTCAACATGCGCGTTCTGGTTTTAGGTAGCGGCGTCATCGGTACCGTCAGTGCTTACTACCTGGCCCGTGCCGGGTTTGAAGTCGTGGTGGTTGATCGTCAGCCGGCGCCAGCCATGGAAACCAGTTTTGCCAATGCCGGCCAGGTGTCGCCGGGTTATGCCTCGCCGTGGGCCGCGCCAGGTGTGCCACTCAAGGCCATCAAGTGGCTCCTGCAGCGCCATGCACCGCTGGCGATCAAAGCCACCGCCGACATCGACCAGTACCTGTGGATGGCGCAGATGCTGCGCAACTGCACCGCCAATCGTTATGCCGTCAACAAGGAGCGCATGGTGCGTCTGTCCGAGTACAGCCGCGACTGCCTCGACGAACTGCGCGCCGAAACCGGGATTGCCTACGAAGGCCGCAGTCTGGGGACCACTCAATTGTTCCGTACCCAGGCTCAGGTTGATGGTGCGGCCAAAGACATTGCCGTGCTGAAAGAGTCCGGTGTGCCCTTCGAAGTGCTGGACCGTGAAGGTATTGCCCGCGTCGAGCCGGCGTTGGCCAATGTCACTGACATCCTGGCCGGAGCCTTGCGTCTGCCCAATGACCAGACTGGCGACTGTCAGATGTTTACCACGCGTCTGGCGGAAATGGCCGTGAAGCTCGGCGTACAGTTCCGCTTTGGCCAGAATATCCAGCGCCTGGACTACGCCGGTGATCGCATCAATGGCGTCTGGATCGACGGCAAGCTGGAAACCGCCGACCGCTACGTCTTGGCCCTGGGCAGTTATTCGCCGCAATTGCTCAAGCCGCTGGGCATTCGTGCGCCGGTTTATCCGCTCAAGGGTTATTCCCTGACCGTGCCGATCACCAACCCGGCGATGGCCCCCACCTCGACCATTCTCGACGAAACCTACAAGGTCGCGATTACCCGGTTCGATAACCGCATCCGCGTGGGCGGCATGGCGGAAATCGCCGGTTTTGACCTGTCTCTCAACCCGCGTCGGCGTGAAACCCTGGAGATGATCGTCAACGACCTTTATCCTCAGGGCGGCGATCTGGCCCAGGCCAGTTTCTGGACCGGCCTGCGTCCGACCACCCCGGATGGCACGCCGATCGTGGGCGCCACCCCGTTCAAGAACCTGTTCCTGAACACCGGCCACGGCACCCTCGGTTGGACCATGGCCTGTGGTTCCGGGCGCTTGCTGGCGGACCTGATGGCGAAGAAAAAACCACAGATCAGCGCCGAAGGCCTCGATATTTCCCGTTATGGCAGTAAACACCAGGAGTCTGCAAAACATGTCAATCCAGCGCCAGCTCACCAATGACCGCATGAGTCAGGTCGTCCTGCACAACGGCACCGTTTACCTTGCCGGACAGGTTGGCGACGACATGAGTGCCGGTATCGAGCAGCAGACCCGGGAAACCCTGGCCAATATCGAACGTTTGCTGGACCTGGCCGGGACCGACAAAAACCATCTGCTGTCGGTGACGATTTACTTGAAAGACATCGACGCCCATTTCGAAGGCATGAACGCGATCTGGGACAAATGGCTGCCCAACGGCGTCGCGCCAGCCCGGGCTACTGTGCAGGCCAAGCTGTGCGAACCGGAAATCCTGGTGGAGCTGTCCGTCGTGGCCGCGCTGCCCTAAACCCGGAAAACTATCCCTCTTGCGGTGCTGTTGGTGGTTCGTGCCGTCAGCCAGCGCCGTTTTTTTTACCGAGTCCGCCTAGAAGCCTGCCGCCATGCGTCCTGCCCGTGCCCTGATCGATCTTCAAGCCTTACGTCACAACTACCAATTGGCCCGCGAAGTGACGGGAGCCAAAGCCCTTGCGGTGATCAAGGCCGATGCCTATGGGCACGGCGCAATACGCTGCGCCGAGGCTTTGCAGGACACGGCCGATGGGTTTGCCGTGGCTTGCATCGAAGAAGCGCTGGAACTGCGGGCCGGCGGGATTCGTGGGCCGGTCTTGCTGCTGGAAGGCTTCTTCGAGGCCGATGAGCTGTCGCTGATCGTCGAACACGATTTCTGGTGTGTGGTGCATTCGTTGTGGCAGCTCGAAGCGATTGAAAACGCGACCTTGAACAAGCCGATTACGGTCTGGCTCAAGCTCGACTCGGGGATGCATCGGGTGGGGCTGCATCCGGCAGATTATCAGGCGGCCTATCGTCGACTGCTGGCCAGCGGCAAGGTGGCGAAGATTGTGTTGATGAGCCATTTCGCCCGTGCCGATGAGCTGCACGATCCCAGCAGCACCGAGCAACTGGCCGTGTTTGAGGCGGCTCGCCAGGGGCTGGCGGCGCAGATCAGTTTGCGCAACTCCCCAGCCGTGCTGGGCTGGCCACAAATGCCCAGCGACTGGGTGCGGCCAGGCATCATGCTGTACGGCGCGACACCCTTCGAGGAGGCCAACGCCGTTGCCGCGCGGCTGCAACCAGTCATGACACTGGAGTCCAAGATCATCAGCGTGCGTGAATTGCCCGCCGGTGAGCCGGTGGGGTATGGCGCCCGTTTTGTCACCGCGCAACCGACGCGGGTCGGCGTGGTTGCCATGGGGTACGCCGACGGTTACCCGCGCCAGGCGCCGAACGGTACGCCGGTGCTGGTGGATGGACAGCCAAGCCAATTGATCGGGCGGGTGTCGATGGACATGCTGTGCGTGGATTTGACTGATATCCCCCAGGCCGGGCTCGGTTCGACCGTGGAACTGTGGGGCAAGACTATCCTGGCCAGCGATGTCGCGAAGGCGGCCGGCACGATTCCTTATCAGATTTTCTGCAACCTGCGCCGGGTGCCACGGCTCTATTGCGGGGGCTGACGCAAAGCGCAACCTACCGAAAGTCGCTTCACCGCACGGGATTGAGGTCAAAGTGTTGTAAATACTGAACGCTGTCGCCATGATAACGCTCACTTTCCACACAACCTGATTCCCTGGAGGCTCCAGCATTGGACGTCGGTGAACGACTGCAATCCATTCGTAAACTCAAAGGCCTTTCCCAGCGTGAACTCGCCAAGCGCGCGGGCGTCACCAACAGCACCATTTCGATGATCGAGAAAAACAGCGTCAGCCCCTCGATCAGCTCGCTGCGTAAGGTCCTTGGCGGGATTCCCATGTCCATGGTCGAGTTTTTCTCCGAAGAAATCCTTCAGGAGAAACCGACCCAGATCGTCTACAAAGCCAATGAACTGATCGACATTTCCGACGGTGCCGTCACCATGAAACTGGTGGGCAGGGCACACCCCAGCCGGGCGATTGCCTTTCTGAACGAGATCTACCCGCCTGGCGCCGATACCGGTGACGAGATGCTTACCCATGAGGGCGAAGAGACCGGGATTCTGGTGGAGGGGCGGCTGGAGTTGGTGGTCGGCGCCGAAACCTTCGTACTCGAAGCGGGCGATAGCTACTATTTCGAGAGCACCAAGCCACACCGCTTTCGTAATCCGTTCGATGCGCCGGCGCGACTGATCAGCGCAGCCACACCGGCCAACTTCTAGGAAAAGAGGCGCCGTGCCTGCACGGCAAAGGCGCCCGAAGGATGAGCTGTCATGACAAACAAGACCCTTGCGACTTTGGGGTTGTTTCAGTGTGACGGCCTTCCCGCTATACTTGCGCCCGCCTGCAAACCGTGGCCGCAGGCGTGACTAGCCACCATTGAGGGTGTACGCGTGAACCTAATTATGAAAATGCTGGCTGCACCAGCAACCGTATTGGCCCTATGGGCGGTCAGCGCCCAAGCGGCGACCAACGACGAAATCGCCGAGCGCCTGAAGCCGGTTGGCCAGGTCTGCGTTCAGGGGCAGGAATGCAAAGGCATGGAAGTCGTGGCTTCGGCTGGCGGCGGTGGTGCCAAGACGCCGACGGATGTTATTGCAAAACACTGCAATGCTTGCCACGGTACCGGCCTGCTGAATGCTCCGAAGATCGGCGATGCGGCAGCCTGGGGTGAACGAGCCAAGAAAGAAGGTGGCCTTGATGGGCTGCTCGCCAAAGCGATCTCCGGTATCAATGCCATGCCCCCTAAGGGCACTTGCGCCGATTGTTCGGATGATGAGCTCAAAGGTGCCATCAAAGAGATGTCGGGTCTGTAAACACCAGCATCTTCAACAAAAAAGCCGCTTGCGAGCGGTTTTTTTGTGCCCGGTGGTTTTACAAAGCTGTTCATCGCAACCAAGACCCGGCAAGCTCGGTCCAACCCACATTCATGGAATGTCCCGGAGGGTCGGATGGTGCAGTTGTGTTCAATCGAACAGGCGGTGGATGACGTACTCGCGCGCCTACCAGCGCACATTCATCTGGGGATGCCCCTGGGGTTGGGCAAACCCAATCTGTTCGCCAATGCGCTGTACCGGCGTATCGCGCAACTGCCAGAGCGCCAACTGACCATCTACACGGCCCTGAGCCTGGGCCGACCCAATCTGGGCGATGGGTTGCAGAAGCGCTTTCTCGAACCTTTCATCGAGCGCGTTTTTGGTGATTATCCGGAACTGGATTACCTGGCCGATCTGCACCGCGACAGCCTGCCGGCCAACATCCATGTCCAGCAATTCTTCCTGCAACCGGGCAGCCTGCTGCATAGTACGTCGGCCCAGCAGGATTACGTCAGCAGCAACTACAGCCACGCCGCGCGGGACATCAATGCCGCCGGCTTGAACCTGATTGCGCAATTGGTGGCCAGTGATCCGCAGCATCCTGACCGCCTGAGCCTGAGTTGCAACCCGGACATTACCCTCGACCTGTTGCCGATGATCGCCAAGCGGCGTGCGGCGGGGGAGACCATCCTCATGGTGGGCCAGGTCCACAGCGATCTGCCCTACATGCCCGGTGATGCGGAAGTCGGCATCGACGCGTTCGACCTGTTGATCGATGAAAAGGACAGCCACACGCTGTTTTCCACGCCGAACATGCCGGTGGGCTTTCAGGACCATATGATCGGCTTGCACGCCAGTGCCCTGGTGCGTGACGGCGGTACGTTGCAGATCGGCATCGGCTCCATGGGCGATGCGTTGACGGCGGCGCTGCTGGCGCGTCAAGCCGACAATGCCGCTTACCAGGCGTTGCTGGCGGAACTGAATCTCAGCCAGTGGGCGCAGTTGATCGAGCGTGAGGGCGGGGTCGAACCCTTTGCCACAGGGTTGTACGGTTGCAGCGAAATGTTCGTCAACGGCTTGCTGGTGCTGGCGGAGGCCGGAATTATCCGGCGCAGGGTCTATCCCGACGAGCCGACCCAGGAACGGGCCAACGCCGGCACCCTCGACGAGGCGGCGCAACCCGACGGCGTTTGCATCCATGGCGGATTCTTCCTCGGTCCTCGCAGTTTTTACGAACGCTTGCGCGAGTTGCCCCAGAGTCGGCGCCTCGAATTCAACATGACCCGCATCAGTTACATCAACGAGCTGTTTGGCCAGGAACGACTCAAGCGCCTGCAGCGACTCGACGCACGCTTCATCAACACGGTTTTCACCATGACCTTGCTGGGCGCCGGGGTGGCGGACCAACTGGAAGACGGTCGGGTACTCAGCGGCGTGGGCGGGCAGTACAACTTCGTTGCCCAGGGCCATGCGCTGGAGGGCGGGCGTTCCATTCTGCTTCTGCGCAGTTGGCGCGAGGCGGGGGGCGAGATCAGTTCGAACATCGTCTGGGAATACGGCCATTGCACCATTCCCCGGCACCTGCGAGACATCGTGGTGACTGAATACGGTATCGCTGACCTGCGGGGCAAGACTGATGCTGCGGTGATCGAGGCGCTGCTGAACATCAGCGACTCACGTTTCCAGTCGGAGCTGATCGAGCAGGCGCAAAATGCCGGTAAGTTGCCGAAGGATTTCCGCCTTGATCCGCGGTTCACCGACAACACCTCGGAACGCTTGCAGGCCATCCAGGCGCGGCATCCGAATTTGTTTCCGGAGTATCCGTTAGGTTGCGATTTTGACGGGGTGGAACGCGACCTGCTGCGTGCGCTGAACTGGCTCAAGAGCAAGTTCAAACTCACCGAGATGCTGGAGTTGGGCAAGGCCGCGCTGGACGCGCCGCCGCCGTCGGAGTTTCCCGAGCATTTGGAGCGGATGCAGTTGGCGAGCCCCGAAGGGCTGAAAGAAGAGCTGGGCCAGCGTTTGTTGCTCGCTGGTCTCAAGATCACCGCGCCTTAACGGCCACATCAACGCCCTTGTGGGAGCGAGCCTGCTCGCGATAGCGGGCTGTCAGTCAACGTTGATGTTGGATGTGCCGGCCTCATCGCGAGCAGGCTCGCTCCCACAGGGATGCAGGGCGATTATTCGATAAAGGTCACGACCCCACCGGCCAGCGATTGCACCCGGGCCAGGGATTCAACCCGATACCCCTGGGCATCCAGCTCCGCGCGTCCACCCTGGAACGATTTCTCGATCACGATCCCCAGGCCTGCCACGGTGGCGCCGGCCTGCTTGATGATGGAGATCAGCGCCTGGGAGGCTTTGCCGTTGGCCAGGAAGTCATCAATGATCAGTACCCGGTCGCTGCTGGTCAGGTGGCGCGGGCTGATGGCCACGGTGCTTTCGGTCTGTTTGGTGAACGAATACACGGTCGCGGACAACAGGTTCTCCGTCAGGGTCAGGGAGTGTTGTTTGCGGGCGAAAATCACCGGCACACCCAGGTTCAGACCGGTCATGATCGCCGGGGCAATGCCCGAGGCTTCGATGGTGACGATCTTGGTGATACCCGAGTCCTTGAACAGCGCGGCAAATTCGTCGCCGATCAGCTTCATCAATTGCGGGTCGATCTGGTGGTTCAGGAAAGCATCGACTTTCAGAACCTGATCGGAAAGTACGATGCCGTGTTCACGAATTTTCTGCTGCAGGGCTTCCATCAAGCCTCCTTTAATGACGCCTTCGGCGCCCCTGGAAATGGGTAAAAGTTCGCTGAAAAGTAGTCGATTCTAGCGCTTGAGCATCGCTCGTATATCGGCCAGGGCGCTATTGCCGCGAACGGCCTTGACCTCGGTCGGTGTGTCGTCATTGCCTTCCCAGGCCAAGTCGTCTGGCGGCAGCTCATCGAGGAAGCGACTCGGGGCGCAGTCGATCACCTCGCCGTATTGCTTGCGTTTGGCGGCGAAGGTAAAGGCCAGCGTCTGACGTGCGCGGGTAATACCGACGTAGGCCAGGCGTCGTTCTTCTTCGATGGTGTCGGCTTCGATGCTGGAGCGGTGGGGCAGGATTTCTTCTTCCATGCCCATGATGAACACGTAGGGGAACTCCAGGCCCTTGGAGGCGTGAAGGGTCATCATCTGCACGCCTTCGGCGCCGTCCTCTTCTTCCTGCTGGCGTTCAAGCATGTCCCGCAGCACGAGTTTGCCGATGGCGTCCTCGACAGTCATGTCGCCGTCTTCGTCCTTTTCCAGGGTGTTTTTCAACGCCTCGATCAAGAACCAGACGTTGCCCATGCGGTAGTCTGCGGCCTTGTCACTGGAGCTGTTGGTGCGCAGCCAGTTCTCGTAGTCGATGTCCATGACCATGCTGCGCAGCGCCGAGATCGGGTCTTCGCCAGCGCACTGTTCGCGCACCTTGTCCATGAAGCGTTTGAAGCGCGCCAGACGGTCGGTGAAACGGCTGTCCAGATGTTCGCCCAGGCCGATTTCGTCGGTGGCGGCGTACATCGAGATTTTGCGCTCGGTGGCGTAGTTGCCGAGTTTTTCCAGGGTGGTCGAACCGATTTCCCGGCGCGGGACGTTGATCACCCGCAGGAAGGCGTTGTCGTCGTCCGGGTTCACGATCAGGCGGAAATAGGCCATCAGGTCCTTCACTTCCTGACGGCCGAAAAAGCTGTTGCCCCCCGACAGGCGATAGGGGATCTGGTGATGCTGCAATTTCAGCTCGATCAGCTTGGCCTGGTAGTTGCCGCGATACAGGATCGCGAAGTCGCTGTACGGCCGGTCGGTGCGCAGGTGCAGGCTGAGGATTTCCATGGCCACGCGCTCGGCTTCGGCGTCTTCGTTGCGGCAACGGATCACGCGGATCTCGTCGCCGTGGCCCATCTCGCTCCACAGTTGCTTTTCGAACTCGTGGGGGTTGTTGGAAATCAGCACGTTGGCGCAGCGCAGGATGCGGCTGGTGGAGCGGTAGTTCTGCTCCAGCATCACCACTTTGAGCGACGGGTAGTCTTCCTTGAGCAACATCAGGTTTTCCGGCCGCGCACCGCGCCAGGCGTAAATCGACTGGTCGTCGTCGCCCACCACGGTGAACTGGTTGCGGATGCCGATCAGCAGCTTCACCAGCAAATACTGGCTGGCGTTGGTGTCCTGGTATTCATCCACCAGCAGGTAGCGGACCTTGTTCTGCCATTTTTCGAGGATGTCGGCGTGGTCCTGGAACAGCTTGACCGGCAGCAGGATCAGGTCGTCGAAGTCCACCGCGTTGAACGCCTTGAGCGTGCGCTGATAATGGGCGTACACGATGGCGGCGGTCTGTTCCTTGGGATTGCGGGCGTTTTCCAAGGCTTGGGGCGGCAGGATCAGGTCGTTTTTCCAGGCGCCGATCATGTTCTTGATCTCGTCCACGCCGTCGTCGCCCGAATATTCCTTTTGCATGATGTCGGTCATCAGCGCCTTGACATCGGTCTCGTCGAAAATCGAGAAACCTGGCTTGTAGCCCAGTCGTGCATGTTCCTTGCGGATGATGTTCAGGCCCAGGTTGTGGAAAGTGCAGACCGTCAGGCCACGGCCTTCACCAGCGCGCAGCAGGCCGCCGACCCGCTCTTTCATTTCCCGGGCGGCTTTGTTGGTGAAGGTCATGGCGACGATGTACTGGGCGCGGATACCGCAGTTCTGGATCAGGTGCGCGATCTTGCGGGTGATCACACTGGTCTTGCCGGAGCCTGCACCGGCGAGCACCAAAAGAGGGCCGCCGACATAGTTCACGGCTTCTTGCTGCCGGGGATTGAGTCGGGACATGACAGGGTCAGGGAGTCGTTTGCGAAATGGGCCGGCATTTTAACAGGCTCACAGAATTGTGCTGCTCTGTCCGACTTGTGACGCTACACAGCATTGTCATTTGCCGCTTTGGTTACTTTCACGCAGGATGTGGGGCGAATGGCGTCCAACGTTCGGCTTCGAGGGTAAAAAAGCCGTCTGAAGCAAGTGTTTGAGAACCATTGGCATTGGTCATTAGCGGTCAGCAGGTCATAATGCCCTGCGCCTATTACCTTGCAGAGTCTAGGGAGTCAGCTTGTCAACGTCTGTCGAACCCTTGCGTTTGCTGCTATTGGCCGAAGAGCCGGTATGGTCGGCGATTTTGCGCGAGTGCCTGGCCCCCATGGGGCCGTCGGTTGTGTTGATCAGTGCCCCGAGCTGGGAGTCGGTCAGCAGCCTGTTCGAGGACAACCACAACGCGGTGCTGCTGACTGTCGCGGCGCTGCAGCCGGCACCCGGTCGTTGCCGTTTGCCGACGGTCCTGTTGCTCGAGCACGAGCCCACCACTGCACCTGATGGTGTCAGCGATTGGCTGGTACGTGATGTGCTCGATGGCGCCACTCTGCGCCGTTGCCTGCGCCATGTGCGCGAGCGCGGAGTGCTGGAAAACACGCTGCAGCGCCTTGCCGAACAGGATCCGCTGACCGGCATCGCCAATCGCCAGGGCTTCCAAACCCTGCTGGCGGCGCGCCTGGCTGAAAACGAAGGCCGTGGCCTGGCGCTCGGGCATCTGGATCTGGATAACTTCCGTCACGCCAACGATGCCCTCGGCCACCAGGCCGGTGACCGCTTGATCCTGCAAGTCGTGTCGAGGCTCAAAGGTTCGCTTGAAGCCGGCGATCAACTGGCGCGCTTGGGCAGCGACGAATTTGCACTCCTGATCGACACCCGCCGGGCGCCTCAGCGGGCTGAATGGATGGCCGAGCGCATCACCGAAGCCATGGCCGAACCCTATTGGGTCGATGGCGAAAGCCTGCTGATCGGTTGCAGCCTGGGGATCGCCCACGCTCGCGCCCAGGCCGGCGCGGACCCGTTGATGTGGCACGCTCATATCGCCATGCAGCAGGCCAAGAGCACACAGGGCTGCACCTTTCATATCTTCAACGAACGCATCAATCGTAACGCCCGCAGCCTCGCCGATCTGGAGAGCGAGTTGCGTCGGGCGCTGCGGCGCGACGAGCTGGAGTTGCATTACCAACCCCGGCTGAGCCTTGATGACGGCACCATCGTCGGCCTCGAAGCCCTGGTGCGCTGGCGTCATAACGAACGCGGGCTGTTGCCGCCCAGTGAGTTCGTGCCATTGGCCGAACAGAGCGGGCTGATCGTACCGCTGGGCTACTGGGTGATTTCCCGGGCATTGCGGGACATGCAAGCGCTGCGTGAAAGGGGATTGGCGCCCCTGCACATGGCGGTCAACCTGTCATTCCGGCAGTTCCAGGACAGCCAGTTGCTGCCGACGCTGAGCCGCCTGATCGCCGAGCGGGGTGTCGAGGCGCAATGGTTGGAATTCGAACTCACCGAAACCGCCGTCATGCGCCGCAGCGAACTGGTCAAGCAGACCATGGACGCCCTGGGTCGCCTGGGGGTGCGCTTTTCCCTGGACGACTTCGGCACCGGCTTCTCCTCGTTCGTGCACCTCAACAGCCTGCCCATCGCCTTGCTCAAGATCGACAAGAGCTTCGTGGGTGGCATGGAGCAGCGCGAGGAAAATCGCAAATTGGTCCATGCGATGATCAACCTGGCCCACAACCTCAACCTGGAAGTAGTGGCCGAGGGTGTGGAAACCCGGGAGCAACTGGATTTGCTACGCGGCTTTGGTTGCGACCAGGTGCAGGGTTTCCTGATCAGCAAGCCGTTGCCGTTTCCGGAGTTGGTTGAGTACTTGACGTTCGAGGGTGATCAGCAGTCGATGCTGGAAATCAGCTGACACAAAACCATGTGGGAGCGGGCTTGCTCGCGAAGACGGTGGATCAGTCGATATATTTCTGGCTGATACACCGTCTTCGCGAGCAAGCCCGCTCCCACATAGGGAACCTCAGTCGGCTTGGATGCTTTCGAAGCGCCTCAGCCCAGGCTCACTGCGGATCATCCGCTTCATCTTCCACTCAAACGCCGCCGTCAGGCTCACCGCCGCGCAGGCCAGGCCCAGGGCCAGGCCCCACCAGACGCCGGTCGGGCCCCAGTTCAGGTGGAAGGCCATCCACCAGGCCGCCGGTGCGCCAATCAGCCAATAACAACCCAGGCCCACCAGGAAGGTGGTCTTGGCGTCCTTGAGCCCACGGATACAGCCCATGGCAATGGTTTGCGCGCCGTCGAACAGCTCGAACCACGCCGCTACCGCCAACAGGCTCACTGCGAGCTCGATCACCCCACGAAACGCCGGATCGTCGTGGTCCAGGAACAAGCCGACCAATGGGTTTGGCAGCAGCCAGAACACCATGGCGAACGCCAGCATGACCGCTGCGCCGAAGCCAATTCCGACCCGACCGGCCAGCCGTGCCATCAGCAGTTGCCCGGCGCCATAGTGCTGGCCGATGCGCATGGTGATCGCATACGACATTCCCGCCGGGACCATGAATGCCACCGAGACGATCTGCAGGGCGATCTGGTGCGCTGCCAAGGGCGTGCTGCCCATGGTGCCGATGCACAGCGCAGCGAACGCGAACAGCCCGACTTCCACTGCGTAAGTGCCGCCAATGGGCAGACCCAGGCGCCACAGTTCCTTGAGGTACTGGCGATTGGGGCGCGACAGACCTTTGAGTAACGGATAAGCGCGGTAGGCTTGATGCCGGTGAATATGCCAGGCCAGCGCCAGGGCCATGCAGTTGGCAACGATGGCCGTGACCAGACCGATGCCCATCAGCCCCAGTTTTGGCAGGCCGAACATGCCGGTGATCAGTGCGTAATTGAGCAGGAAGTTGGCCACCGTGCCGCCAAGACTGATCACCATCACTGGGGTCGCCCGGCCAATGGCGCTGGTAAAGCCGCGCAGGGCCATGAAGCTCAGATAGCCGGGCAGGGCGAATGGCAGCACCAGCAGGAACTGGCCGGCGGCCAGGACGTTGGTTTCAGTCTGGCCGAACAGCAACAGTACCGGTTTGAGGTTCCACAGCAGGAGCCCGGCCACCAACGCCATCAACCAGGCCAGCCACAACCCGGCCTGAGTCAGTCGGGTGGCGCCTTCGACATCACCGGCGCCCTGCCGAATAGCCACCAACGTGCCCACTGCGGCGATCACACCGATGCAGAAAATCGAGACGAATGAATAACTCGCCGCGCCGAGTCCACCGCCGGCCAGGGCTTCGGGGCTCAGGCGCGCCATCATCAGGGTGTCGGTCAGGACCATCAGCATGTGCGCCAACTGCGAGGCAATCAACGGCCCTGCCAGCCGCAGGATAGCCCAGAGTTCGATTCGCACCGGATGCCGCATGATCATCACACTCCATGTTCAAACAAGGCTGTAAAACGGTGATTTTCGGCGCTCTCAGCGGTTTGCACAAAAGGATAAAAGCGATCAGTGGCATGATTAAAACTCATGCTGAGAGCTTTCTGATAGGGTGCGTAACTATCGCCATAGGAGCTTTCCCGATGTCTCGTCGTCTCCCTCCTCTTTATGCGTTGCGGGCATTCGAAGCGGCGGCGCGATACAGCTCGTTCACCCGGGCGGCCGAAGAACTGTCGATTACTCAAAGTGCCGTCAGCCGGCATATTCGTACACTCGAAGAGCACTTTGCCTGTCGGCTGTTCCAGCGCAGTGGCCGCAACCTGCAGTTGACCGAAGCGGCGCGGTTGCTGCTACCGGGCGTGCGTGAGGGTTTCATGGCGCTGGAGCGGGCCTGTCATACCTTGCACGGTGAAGATGGCATCCTCCGCATGAAGGCGCCGTCCACGCTGACCATGCGTTGGCTGTTGGCGCGCCTGAGCCGTTTCCGGCATCTTCAGCCCGGCAATGAAGTGCAACTGACCAGCGCCTGGATGGACGTCGACTCAGTGGACTTCAACACCGAGCCTTTCGATTGCGCGGTATTACTGGGCAACGGGCATTTTCCTACCGACTGGGAGGCAAGCTTGCTGTTTCCCGAGGAGCTGATTCCGGTAGGCGCACCGAACCTGTTGAACGACCAGCCCTGGGATGTGGCGCGGTTGGCCAGCGCAGAATTGCTGCATCCCACTCCGGACCGTCGTGATTGGCGCAACTGGCTTTCGCGCATGGGCCTGTCCGATCAGGTCTCGCTCAAGGGCGGGCAGGTGTTCGATACACTGGAACTGGGCATGATCGCGGCAGCGCGTGGTTACGGCGTGTCCATGGGGGATCTGTTGATGGTGGCCGAGGACGTGGCCCAAGGGCGCTTGAGCCTGCCATGGCCTACCGCTGTCGCCAGTGGCGAGCACTATTACCTCGTCTGGCCGAAAACCCGGCCAGGAGGTGAACGTTTGCGCCGTCTGAGCGATTTTCTCCAGAGCGAAGTGAACGCCATGCAATTACCCGACGTGAAGCGTCTTGGCTGAATCGTTGAAGCTCCCGTGATAGCCACTTGGCATTATTCCTTCCAAACCGCTCAAGTATTCGGTTTCGCCGCCGAATGTGTGGAAGTAGTACTTTCGTATTAGAAAGGGACTGCCTACACATCACCCGAATAAAATTGCCGAGTGTGCGACGTGATCAGGATGATCCGGTCACTTGGCCAGGAGCCGTCATGTCTCAACCTCGTGCCCGAATCGCCTCACAGCTGGGCCTCGCCCTCGCCGTGATACTGGCGATCGTGATCTCCGGCAGTACCATCTTTGCCTTGCGCTCGCTGGACTCCGCCAACCTCGCGACTCGTGAAGAACACCTGGCCAGCGAAGCGCGCCTCATGGCCGACCAGCTCAATACCTTCCATGGCACCCTGCGTGAAAGCACGCAGCGATTGAGCGGACTGTTCGAGAAGCGTTTTAGCGCGGGCCTGAGCGTGCACCCGGACCAGCCGGTCGCGGTGGCAGGCGTGCAGACTCCAGTCCTGAGCCTGGGCAGCGAAGTGCTGAACAACAACTTCAAGGAAGTCGACGAGTTCAAGGACACGACCGCCGGGGTGGCGACGGTGTTTGTACGCAGTGGCGATGATTTCATCCGCGTGAGCACTTCGTTGACCAAGCAGGACGGGACGCGGGCGATCGGCACCATGCTCGACCGTGCCGGCCCGGCTTATGCCCCAGTAATGAGTGGGCAGAGCTACATTGGTCGTGCCCTGCTCTTCGGGCGCTTCTACATGTCGCAATACACCCCCGTACGCGACAGCAGCGGCAAGATCATTGCCGTGTTGTATGTAGGATTCGATTACACCGACGCGCAGAACGCCCAGTTCGAGAATCTCAAGCGCTTCCGTATCGGCCAGACCGGTTCGCTGGCGGTGCTGGATGAGCAAAACAAATGGCTGGTTCCACCAGCGGGTGTGCAGGCGCTGGAGCAGGCGACCGTGACCATCAAGGAGTTGGTCAAGAAGCCGGGCAAAGGTGTGTTCTGGAGCGATACCGCTGAAGATTTCTACAGCGTTGCCGTGCCGTTCGAGGACGGCCCGTGGGCGGTGGTGGCGAGCATGCCGAAAGCCGAGATTCGCGCCGTGACCTGGAGTGTCGGCACGCAACTGGCTATCGGCAGTCTGCTGGCCATGTTGCTGGCCGTGGGCTCGGCGGTGTGGCTGTTGCGCAGCAAACTGGCCCCACTGGGCGATCTGGTGCGTCAGGCCGAGGCGCTGGGCGCCGGCGACCTGAGCGTACGTCTGAACGTGTCGAGCCACGACGAAATCGGTCAGTTGGCCCGTGCCTTCAACCAGATGAGCCAGGCCCTGTCGACCATGGTCGAGCATATCCGCAAGGCCTCTCAAGAGGTCAATAGCCGAGCCCAGGCCCTGTCCGGGTTGTCCAGCGGGGCCTATGAGGGCATGGAGCAGCAGTCCGGCGAAATCACCAGCATGGCCGGCGCAGTGGAAGAATTCAGCGCTACCTCGTTGAACATCGCCGATAACATGGGCAATACCGAACGCCTGGCCCAAGATAACGCCCAGCAAACCCGCATCGGTCGTACGTCGATGGATGAAGCGTCCTCGTCGCTGGAGCAAATTGCTGGCGCGCTGAACAGCACTGCCACGGTCATCAACACCTTGGGCCAGCGCTCTCAGGAAATCGGCGGCATCGTCGGGGTGATCACCTCGATCGCCGAGCAGACCAACCTGCTGGCGCTCAACGCGGCCATCGAAGCCGCCCGTGCGGGCGAGCAGGGTCGGGGCTTTGCCGTGGTGGCTGACGAAGTCCGTAGCCTGGCGTCCCGTACCCGTCAGGCCACTGACGAAATTTCCGGCATGATCAATAGCATCCAGCAGGAAACCGGTAACGCCATCAGTACCATGGAAAAAGGCAACTTGCTGATGCAAGAAGGCTTGTCGCGCAATGCCAATGTGGCCTCGGCCCTGGCGCGCATCGACGAGCAAAGCCGTTCGGCCGGCCAGCAATTCGCGGCGATCACCACCGCCACTCAGGAGCAAAGCAGCACCGCGACCCTGCTCAGCAGCAACCTGCAAAGCATCGCTATGGCCAACAGCGAACAGCGCGAAGTGGTCTCGAACCTGGCGATCACCGCCAAGGAACTGGAAAAACTGGCGCAGGACCTGCGCAAAGAGGTTGACCGGTTCCGCTGATACTCCTTCCGCCGCTCCCGTCGCGAGCAAACTCACCCCAGAATTCTCTGGGAGCGAGTTTGCTTGCGAAGAGGCGGCCTAGCCAACATCACCGCAACTGACTCACCGCTACCGCGAGCAAGCTCGCTCCCACAGGGGCTTGGCGGCGAACGGGCATTTTGCGGCCATCCCCAATCGATGTGGGAGCGGGCTTGCTCGCGAATAGGGCCTTGGGGCCAGCATCCCTGCAACTGACCCTCCGATATCTAAAAGCGAACCTGTTTGTGCGAAGGCCGGTTGCTGCAGCACTGCGTCTTTTCGAGGTATTCGCTGTTTTTAAGCTTGCTGAAACGTTTCTTCAAGTCTATAAAAACCGCACAACTCCAAGAAAAGGCTGCCCTTATGACTTCGCTCAAACTTGTCATTGCCCTCAGCGCCCTGGGCGCTACGTCCCACGCCATGGCCTGGGATTACGTCCTGCTCGACACCGATAAAGCCGCTCAGCCCTGGAAAATCACCAGCCAGCAGCTCGGCGTGAAAACCGACAAGCCCTTTTCCGTGACAATGCGCACCCTGCATGGCGGTCGGCAGGAAGGCGTCAGCATTGTCGATATCGACAACGGCGCGATGAAGCTCTCGGTCGTTCCAACGCGGGGCATGAACGTACTGCAGGCCTCGGTCGGCGAAGTGCGTATGGGCTGGGATTCGCCAGTCAAGGAAGTGGTCAATCCGTCGTTCATCGAGCTCAATGGTCGCGGTGGACTGGGCTGGCTCGAAGGCTTCAACGAGCTGGTGACGCGCTGTGGCTACGAATGGGTCGGTCATCCCGGCATGGACAACGGCGAGCTGCTGACTCTGCATGGCCGAGCCGCCAACATCCCGGCCAACAAAGTGACGCTACACATCGATGAAAAACCGCCTTATGCCATTACTCTGCGGGGCGAGCTGAAGGAGCAAGCCTTCAAAAAGGTCGATTTCTCGGTACAAACCGAACTGCTGACCGAGCCCGGCAGCGTGAGCTTCGCACTCAAGGATACGCTGACCAACAACGGCGACTATCCGAAGGAATACCAAGCGCTTTACCACAGCAATTTCAGCACACCGTTCCTGGAGCAGGGGGCTCGCTTCGCGGCACCGGTCAAGCAGGTCTCGCCGTTCAACGACAAGGCCAAGGGCGATCTGGCGGATTGGCAAACCTACCGAGGGCCAACCAAGGACTACGACGAAACCGTCTACAACGTCGTGCCTTATGCCGATGCCAAGGGCGACACGCTCACCGTGTTGCACAACAAGGCCGGTAGCCTCGGTGTATCGGTGGGCTTCAACACCGGCACGCTCCCCGTGTTCTCCCTGTGGAAAAACACTGACACCCAAGGTCAGGGTTACGTGACCGGGCTGGAGCCGGGCACCAGTTTCTCCTATAACCGCCGGTATCAACGGCCACTGGGCCTGGTGCCCACCCTCTCGCCAAAAGAGCAGAAGCAGTTCCAGATCCACTACAGCCTGTTGGCGGATAAAGGTGCTGTGGATAAAGCCCTCAAACGTATCGATGAAATCCAGGGCTCTCAGCAAACCGAAGTACGAAATACGCCGCTGGTGGACCTGAGCAAACCATGATGCCCATCAGGGCGTGGCGGGCCGGTATTGCAATGCTTCGGCCAAGTGCTCCCGGCTGATTCGATCCGCTTGCTCAAGGTCCGCCAGCGTACGGGCGACCTTGAGCAGGCGGTGGGCGGCTCGCAGCGACAGGGTCAGTCGTTCGCAGGCGGTTTCCAGCCAGGTTTCATCGGTTGTGGATAACTTGCAATGCCGACGCAAACCCGGCAGATCTAAGAACGCGTTGGCGCATCCCTGGCGCTTTTGCTGGCGTTCGCGGGCCTCGGCCACTTGCACGGCTACGGTAGCCGTATCGTCACCGGATTCGCTTTTTGGGCTCAGCGCCGTGGCTTCCCGGGCGACGGTCAGGTGCAGGTCGATGCGGTCCAGTAACGGGCCGGAGAGTTTATTGCGGTAGCGCTGCACCATGTCCGGCGTACACGAGCATCGGCCGCTGGCCTCGCCAAGGTACCCACAGGGGCAGGGATTCATCGCCGCCACCAGTTGGAAGCGCGCCGGAAAGCGCACCCGGTCACGGGCGCGAGAAACCACAATGTGACCCGATTCCAGTGGCTCCCTCAAGACCTCCAGGACCTTGCGGTCGAACTCCGGCAGTTCATCGAGAAACAGCACGCCATGGTGGGCGAGGGTGATTTCCCCCGGTTGCGGCTTTGATCCGCCACCCACCAGCGCCGGGCCGGACGCCGAGTGATGTGGCTGGCGAAACGGGCGCTGCGGCCAATGGCTCAACGGCACGCAACTGGCCACCGACTGGATCGCGGCGACCTCCAGGGCCTCACATTCAGCCAGTGGCGGCAACAATCCCGGTAAACGGCTCGCCAGCAGTGTCTTGCCGGTACCGGGTGGTCCGCTGAATAACAGGTTATGCGCGCCCGCAGCGGCAATCAGCAATGCGCGCTTGGCCCCGACCTGGCCTTGTACTTCATTCAGGTCGGGATAAGGCTTGCTCGCCGAGAGCAATCCATTGGAAGCATAGGGCTGCACAGGGGTGTGGCCGTTGAAGTGCGCCACCGCTTCGAGCAAATGATCCACGGCGATCACCTTCAGCCCCGACGCCAGGCAGGCTTCCTCGGCATTCGCTCGCGGTACCAGCAGCGTACGCCCGGCCTTGCGCGCCGCCAGCGCGGCGGGCAACACACCGCGCACTGGGCGCACCGCGCCGGACAACGCCAGCTCGCCGAGGCATTCCACATCGTCCAGCATCAAGGTCGGCACTTGTACGCTGGCCGCCAGGATCCCCAGGGCAATTGCCAGGTCGAATCGCCCGCCGTCCTTCGGCAGGTCCGCCGGCGCCAGGTTCAGGGTGATGCGCCGAGCCGGGAAATTCAGGCCCGAATTGATGATCGCGCTGCGCACTCTGTCCTTGCTTTCCTTCACCGCCGCTTCAGGCAAACCGACCATCGTCAGCGATGGCAAGCCATTGGCCAGATGGACTTCAACGGTAACGGCAGGAGCCTCCACCCCCACCTGGGCGCGGCTATGGACAATGGCGAGCGACATGCAATCGTTCCTTGAGTGAATAAGGGGCCGCGTCCTGCGGCTCTTGAAGGTTAGTCGTGGGATAGGCTTTCGGTGGGGCAATTGAAGGCGAAAATTTTGCCAGGATGTTGCGGTTGTGAATGGCCGATCACCCGCGCGACCACGATCGCGATAGGGCGCGCGTTTGTTCAGCATGGCTCTGCGGCCGTTTCGCAGAGCCTTCGAAATGGCCGTCCCAGGCCCTGCTAGACTCCGATTTGTCCAATCGGCATCTACGGCACAGGGAGTGAGTGGCCCATGAACGATCTGCTGGCTTTGTTAACCGACAAGCGCTTCATGCCCCATGGGCATTGCTATATGTGGCGGCCGGATTTGCTGTGGACCAATGTCATTGCCGATGGCTTGATCACCCTGTCCTACATCTCCATCCCTTTCACCCTTCTGTACTTTATCCACAAGCGCAAAGACGTGCCTTTTGACTGGATGCTGACGGCTTTTGGGGTGTTCATCCTGGCGTGCGGGACCAGCCATGTGATGGAAATCCTGACTATCTGGCAGCCCTACTATTGGCTGTCGGCGCTGGTAAAGGTCATCACCGCTATCGCCTCGGTGATTACTGCCATCCTGCTGGTCCGGCTGGTGCCTGCGGCCCTTAAGATCCCCAGCCCGCAGCAACTGGCCCGGGTCAATGACGAGTTGCGTGAAGCGCAGGCCGAACTGGTCACTACCGCGCGCCGGGCCGGTATGGCGGAAATCGCCACCAATGTGCTGCACAACGTGGGCAATGTACTCAATAGCGTCAATGTGTCAGCCCGACTCTTGTACGAGAAAGTGCACGCATCCAAAGGGCAGGGGGTAATCAGGGTCGCTGAATTGATGAGGGAGCATTCCGATGATCTCGGCGCCTTTATCAGCAGCGATCCGAAAGGTCGCGCGCTACCCGGCTATCTTGGCAAGTTGGCCGAAGCCCTGGCCGCCGAGCAGCGGAGCATGATCGATGAGTTGGTGCAGCTGACCAAGAGCATCGACCATATCAAGGAGATCGTCGCCACCCAGCAGTCCTATGCCGGTAACTCCAGCGTGCTGGAGCCGGGTTCGCTGCGAGAGCTGATCGAGGATGTGGTACGCATCTGCGATGTGTCCCTGGCTCGCCATCGTGTGACGCTGACCAAGGAGCTCGCCGATATTCCGATGATGTCGCTGGACAAGCACAAGGTGCTGCAAATACTGATCAATCTAATCAACAACGCCAAGCAGGCGCTTGATTCGGTGGCGGATCGACCGTCGTGCATTACCCTGCGTCTGAAGGCCACTGACGACAAGCGTGTGCGGATCGAGGTCGAGGACAACGGCGAGGGTATTTCCAGGGACAATCTCACCCGGGTGTTCGAGCATGGTTTCACTACGCGCGCCGACGGTCACGGCTTTGGCCTGCACAGTTGCATTCTGGCTGCGCATGAGATGGGTGGCGAGCTGACGGTGCAGAGCGCGGGCCCGGGTAAGGGCGCGCTGTTTACCCTGGAGTTGCCGCTTGCGCTGGCCCACGGTCAATCTCCGCGAGCCGCGAGTGGCTGAGCTGCCAGTTTGCGGTCTCGGCACAAAAGCGTTGTAGGGAGCGTTATTCGGTAGGTGGATTTACCTTCGCCTCCAACTCCGCCACCTTCGCCTCCAGGCTCTCCAACCGCGCCCGGGTTCGGGCCAGTACGACCATCTGGCTGTCGAATTCTTCCCGGCTGACCA
Source organism: Pseudomonas sp. NFACC39-1 (assembly GCF_900110355.1). Classification (NCBI taxonomy): domain Bacteria; kingdom Pseudomonadati; phylum Pseudomonadota; class Gammaproteobacteria; order Pseudomonadales; family Pseudomonadaceae; genus Pseudomonas; species Pseudomonas sp. NFACC39-1. Next base: position 56,495 of record NZ_FODL01000002.1, read on the forward strand.
GATCCAGCTTGCTGAAGCCGCTTTGTAGCAGGGCCTTGAACTGGCTTTCGATTTCGCTTTTGGGCAAGGGTGTGTCGCCGCTCAAGAGGCGGGAAGCATGGCCGCTCAGGGCGTCGAGGAGGTCTTTGGGCGCAAGCATGGCAGGTGTCCTGAAAACGATGGAGGGCAGTGTATCACGCAGCGTCTATATTCAATTGGCGAGCAAGGAGTGCACGCTTTTCGCGCACGGGACCGGGCATCGCCGCACTGTTGTTGTGCGTATTGTTCCGGTTCGGGGTGCGGCATAAGCCGGCACAGTGGGTAAGAGACTGAAATCAGAAGGTTTGGGCACAGATGGCAAGGTTTCTGCTTAGTGGCTGATGACCCATGCACTGATGCAGTCGCTGTGACGAATGCAGTGCAGCCGACGAGGCGGGGAGCTTCGTCAGAGTGGTTAGCTGGCACCGGTCGGGCAACTTGGGCCGACGATGCGTTACAAAGCCAGGCACTGCGCTTAGACTTGAGTCGGGTTTGTTTTCCTGGGGCAAGTCCACCAATTCGGGAGAAAGTTTCATGAAGCTAGTCACTGCCATCATCAAGCCGTTCAAGTTGGACGACGTGCGCGAGTCGCTGTCCGAAATCGGCGTGCAGGGCATTACCGTTACTGAGGTCAAAGGCTTCGGTCGGCAGAAAGGTCACACCGAGCTGTATCGCGGCGCGGAATACGTGGTTGATTTCCTGCCTAAGGTGAAGATCGATGTCGCCATTGACGACAAGGATCTGGACCGGGTTATCGAGGCGATCACCAAGGCCGCCAATACCGGCAAGATCGGTGACGGCAAGATCTTTGTGGTCAATCTGGAACAGGCTATTCGCATCCGTACCGGCGAAACCGATACCGACGCAATCTAAGCCGCCAAACCCAACGCCCCAGGAGAAAACAATATGACTCTGCGTAAATTCGCAGGGCTAGGAGCCCTGTTGTCCTTCGTAACGCCTGGCCTGGCCATGGCAGAAGAAGCGGCAGCCCCAGTCCTGAACTCCGGCGACACAGCCTGGATGCTCACTGCCACAATTCTTGTACTGTTCATGACCATTCCCGGCCTGGCGCTGTTCTACGGCGGTATGGTTCGGTCGAAAAACATTCTGTCGGTGATGATGCAATGCTTTGCCATTACCGGCCTGATCAGCATCCTGTGGGTCATTTATGGCTACAGCATTGCGTTCGACACCACGGGGATGGAGCAGGGCGTCGTCAACTTCAATTCGTTCGTCGGCGGTCTGAACAAGGCATTCCTGGCGGGTCTCACCCCCGATAGCCTGACGGGCCTGTTCCCTGAAGCGGTGTTCATCACCTTCCAGATGACGTTCGCCATCATCACCCCGGCGCTGATCGTCGGTGCGTTCGCCGAGCGGATGAAGTTTTCCGCGATGCTGATCTTCATGGGCGTGTGGTTCACCCTGGTTTATGCACCGATTGCACACATGGTCTGGTCCGGCAACGGCGGCCTGATGTGGGACTGGGGTGTGCTGGACTTCGCTGGCGGCACGGTGGTGCACATCAACGCCGGTATTGCTGGTCTGGTGGCGTGCCTGGTACTGGGCAAGCGCAAAGGCTTCCCAACTACGCCGATGGCGCCGCATAACCTGGGTTACACCCTGATGGGCGCGGCCATGCTGTGGGTTGGCTGGTTCGGCTTCAACGCCGGTTCTGCCATCGCGGCCAACGGCACCGCCGGTATGGCAATGCTGGTGACCCAGATTGCAACCGCTGCGGCGGCGTTGGGCTGGATGTTCGCCGAGTGGATCACCCACGGTAAGCCAAGCGCACTGGGCATTGCCTCGGGTGTGGTGGCGGGTCTGGTTGCGATTACGCCGGCTGCCGGCACCGTGGGCCCGATGGGCGCCCTGGTCATCGGCTTGGCGGCGGGCGTGGTGTGCTTCTTCTGCGCCACTACCCTCAAGCGCAAAATGGGCTATGACGACTCCCTGGACGCCTTCGGCGTGCACGGCATCGGCGGTATCCTGGGCGCGATCCTGACCGGTGTGTTCGCAGCGCCGGCCCTGGGTGGCTTCGGCACCGTGACTGATATCGGCGCGCAAGTGTGGATTCAGCTCAAGGGTGTAGGCTTCACGGTGATCTACACCGCGATCGTCACCTTCATCATCCTCAAGGTCCTGGACGCTGTCATGGGCCTGCGTGTCTCCGAGGAAGAAGAGGCGGTCGGCCTGGATCTGGCCCAGCACAACGAACGTGGCTACAATCTGTAAGCACACGCAATAAAAAATGCCCGGTTCGCCGGGCATTTTTTTGTCTGGAATTTGTCATTGCTCACAGGATGGGTCGGTTTTTCCGACGTCTTTTGTTATGGACGCGACATGGGTTTTTCTACGGCCATAGGCTTACACCAAAGCAGGCGTATTAGGCCCTTTGTTTTTTCCCAGAGCGCGCTAGAATGCGCGCCGAACGTGCGGAGATCTGTATGTGGCAACAGACGCTGATAACCCTGCGGGCAAGGCCTCGGGGCTTTCATCTGGTAACGGACGAGTTGCTCGCCGGCCTGCCTGAACTCCGGGCATGTCGTGTCGGTCTGTTGCATCTGTGGCTGCAGCATACCTCGGCCTCGTTGACCATCAACGAGAACGCCGATCCGGCGGTACGTCGAGACTTCGAACGATTTTTCAATCGGCTGATCCCACAAGGAACCGCCGATTATGAGCACAACGACGAAGGCCTGGACGACCTCCCGGCGCACTTCAAGGCCAGCGTGCTGGGGTGTCAGCTTAGTCTGCCGGTCACGGCGGGACGGTTGGCATTGGGTACCTGGCAAGGTGTTTATCTGGGCGAGCACCGTGATCATGGCGGTGCTCGTAAGGTCCTCGCCACTTTGTACGGTGATGGGGCGTAACCGCTGATTGCCGGCGGATGTTGAATTTTTTCTGGCAGCCTTCGACAGACGGCGAAGCTGGGCTATAACTAATCTGCTTTTCGCAAGTCATGAGGTAGAACATGAGCGACGATGATCTGGAAAACGACGACCTCGAAGTAGGTGACGAAGACGAGGCCGAAGAAGGCCTGGAAGCGGCGGCTGAAGACGTCGCCGACGATGATGGGGCCGATGTACCGGCGCCAACCGCCAAAGGCAAGGCCAAAGCGGCGGTGTCGGTCGACGAGTTGCCGAGCGTAGAGGCCAAGAACAAGGAGCGTGATGCGCTCGCCAAGGCCATGGAGGAGTTCCTGGCCAGAGGCGGTAAAGTGCAGGAAGTGGAGGCCAACGTTGTTGCGGATCCGCCCAAGAAACCGGACAACAAGTACGGCAGCCGCCCGATCTGAGCATCTGCTTCTTGCTTGCTGAAAAAGCCCGCCGTCGCTGCGGGCTTTTTCATGGGCGTGATTCTATTTCCAAGCCAGACACGGTTCTTGTGGGAGCGAGCCTGCTCGCGATAGCGATCCATCTGTCACATTGATGCTGGATGTGCCATTGCTATCGCGAGCAGGCTCGCTCCCACAATTTGAGTTTTGGTGGCCACAAAACAGGCGGTTCAGGATTGGCTATGCCAGCCCGCCAGCAACCCTGGCAGCTCGGTCAGGCTGCGAATCTCTGCATCCGGTGCATGCTCGGCATCCCAGGCTTTACCCGCCGGGTTGAACCAGATGGCCCGCAAGCCGGCCTGTTGGGCGCCGGCGATGTCGTCACCTGGATGATCGCCAATGTGCACGGCGGTTTGCGCCGTGGCGCCGCCGCGTTGCAAGGCTTCGTGGAACAGCCTGGCGTCAGGCTTGGCGATGCCGATGTCCTCGGCGCACAGGGCGAACTTGAAATAATCCGCCAGTCCCAGGCGGCGTACATCGGCGTTGCCATTGGTGACCACGCCGAGGGCGAAATGGTTGGCCAGAATTTCCAGGGTAGGCTGCACCTCGGGAAAGATTTCCAATTGGTGACGGGCGTGCAGGAATGTTTCGAACGCTTCGTCCGCCAGCTCCGAGGCTTGCCACTGGTCATAACCGGCGTCCTGCAAGGCACGGAACAGCACTCGTCGGCGCAGTGCGCTGATGCGGTGCTTCAGGCCGGGCTCCTCGCGCAACACTTGCTCGCGAATGGTAAAAAGATGCTCCACCGGCACGCTGCCCAGGTTCGGGGCGTTGTCGGTCAGCCACTGGCGTAATATGGCTTCGGCACTGGCGATCACCGGGGCGGTGTCCCATAGGGTGTCGTCGAGGTCGAAAGTGATGAGCTCGATGGTCATGATTCGTCGCCCTTGATTCGTTTGGCCCTGGGGTGGGCACTGTCATAGACCGTCGCCAGGTGCTGGAAGTCCAGGTGGGTATAGATCTGTGTGGTCTTGATGTCCGAGTGGCCGAGCAGTTCCTGGACAGCGCGCAGGTCCTGGGAAGACTCCAGCAGATGGCTGGCGAAGGAATGCCTGAGCATGTGGGGATGCAGGTTCTGTCCCAGCTCGCGTTCTCCGGCGGCCTTGACCCGCACCTGGATCGCCCGCGGGCCGAGGCGCCGGCCTTGCTGGCTGACAAATACCGCGTCGTCGGCCGGGTTGGTCAGCGCCCGCAACGGCAGCCATAGCTCCAGGGCCTCACGGGCTTTGCGGCCAACGGGCAGCAAACGTGTCTTGCTGCCCTTGCCCAGCACCTGGACCATGCCATCGGCCAGGTCCAGTTGATCCAGGTTAAGCCCCGTCAGTTCGGAAAGCCGCAGGCCGGAGGAATAGAACAATTCGAGAATCGCCTGGTCCCTTCGTGCCAGGAAGTCATCCTCGACAGCGCCTTCCAGCAATTGCAGGGCCCGATCGGTGTCCAGGGTCTTGGGCAGCCGGCGTTCGCCCTTGGGCGGTGCCAGGCCGGTGGCCGGGTCGTGATCGCACAGCCCTTCGCGGTTGAGGTAGTGGTACAGGCCTCGCACGGCTGACAACAGTCGCGCCAGGCTGCGGGAAGATTGCCCTTGTTGATGAAGGCGGGCGACCAGGCTGCGCAGGCGCTGGATGTCCAAGGCTGCCCAACTGCCGATGTTTTGCTTCTGGCACCAGGCCAACACTTTTTCCAGGTCGCGGCGATAGGCCGACAGCGTGTGGGGCGACACCTGGCGCTCACTGCGCAGGTGTTCGCAGTAGGCGTCCAGTTGCCGTTCCATCATCAGCGTACCGAGCGCAGCGAACCAGTCATGCGCGGCAGGACCCGGCCGGTGACTTCGGCGATGTAGCTTAAAAACAACGTGCCCACCGAGCTCTTGTAGTGTTGCGGATCGCGACTGGCAATGGCCAGCACGCCATGTACGCCCTGGTGGGCGATGGCGACGACAGCAGTGGAGCCGATCTGCTTGCGCTGTTCTTCGCCGAAGAGGAAGTCCAGCTCATGTTCGCGCAGGCTGCCGCTGACGCTCTTGTTTTCCGTGAGCAAGCCGCCGATGGCTGTCTGTGCGTCGGCGTGGGTGACCCAGCGCCCCACTGGCATGGCGTTATCGCCAAACAGGATCAGGCTGACAAAAGGCACCTGGAAATCCTGACGCAGACTGTCTTCGACACTCATCACCAGGTCTTCAAGGGTGTTGGCATCCATTAGCGCCAGGATCAAGCGACGGGTCTTGTCGAAGAGCCGATCGTTATCCCGGGCTACGTCCATCAGGTGCGAAAGGCGATGACGCATGTCGATGTTGCGCTCGCGCAGAATCTTCATCTGATGCTCGACCAGCGACACGGTATCGCCGCGGCGGTGGGGGATGCGCATTGTCGCCAGCAGTTCTTCATGCTCGACGAAGAAGTCCGGGTGAGCCTCCAGGTACGCAGCCACGGCTGCGGCGTCCGGATGACTGGGGGATTCGTCGGGCTGCGGGGCTGGAACCTGTGGCTTGTCGGTCATGGGTTTGACTCACTCAAAGACGAACTTGTCCTTCGTATACGCGTACTGCCGGGCCGGTCATCAGCACCGGTTGGCCGGGGCCTGCCCATTCGATGGACAAGCGTCCGCCGGGCAGGTCGATCAGCAAAGGTGAATCCATCCATCCCTGACTGATCGCGGCGACGGCCGCTGCGCAGGCGCCGGTGCCGCAAGCCTGGGTTTCCCCGGCACCGCGTTCCCAGACGCGCAATTGCGCACGGTGGCGATCGATGACCTGCAGGAAACCGACATTCACCCGCGCGGGAAAGCGCGGATGATTTTCGATCTTCGGCCCCAGCTCATGCACTGGCGCGCTGTTGATATCGCTGACTCGCAAGACGGCATGGGGGTTGCCCATGGATACTGCCGCCAGTTCCACCGTGGTGCCGTCGACCTCCAACTGATAGCTCAAGGCCTGGGCCGGCGCTTGGAACGGGATGTCCTTCGGTGCCAGGCGCGGGGCGCCCATGTTGACGCCGATCTGGCCGTCGTTGCGCACATCCAGTTCGATGATGCCGCTTTTAGTCTCGACGCGAATCTGCCGTTTGGCGGTCAGGCGCTTGTCCAGCACGAAGCGGGCGAAGCAGCGGGCGCCGTTGCCGCACTGCTCGACTTCCGAACCATCGGCGTTGAAAATCCTGTAGCGGAAGTCCACGTCCGGGTTGTTGGGCGCCTCGACGATCAGCAACTGATCGAAACCGATACCGGTGTGCCGGTCGCCCCATTGTTTGGCATGCTTGGGCAGGATGTGCGCGTGCTGGCTGACCAGGTCGAGGACCATGAAGTCGTTGCCCAGGCCGTGCATCTTGGTAAAACGCAGCAGCATGGTTTTACTCCGGCAGCAGGCTTTCGCCGGCAAACAACTCGGCTACCGTCTCGCGGCGACGCACTTCAAACGCCTGATCACCGTCCACCAACACCTCGGCGCAGCGGCCGCGAGTGTTGTAGTTGGAACTCATGACAAACCCGTAGGCCCCGGCCGAATGCACAGCCAGCAGATCGCCTTCTTCCAGCGCCAGCTCCCGGCCCTTGGCCAGGAAGTCGCCGGTTTCGCAGATAGGGCCGACAATATCGTAGCTGCGGGCGGCGGTATCACGAGGACGCACCGCAGTGACGTCCATCCAGGCCTGGTACAGCGCCGGGCGGATCAGGTCGTTCATCGCCGCATCGACGATGGCGAAATCCTTGTGCTCGGTGTGCTTGAGGTATTCGACCCGGGTCAACAGCACACCGGCATTGGCAACGATGTAGCGGCCCGGCTCGAACATCAGGGCCAGGTCGCGACCGTCGAGGCGTTCACGCACAGCCTTGATGTAGTCGGCCACCAGTGGCGGCTCTTCGTCGCGGTAGCGCACGCCGACGCCGCCGCCCAGGTCGATGTGGCGCAGGTAGATGCCGCAGTCGCCGAGGCGGTCAACCAGCGCCAGCAGGCGGTCAAGGGCATCGATGAAAGGTTCTAGGGTGGTCAGTTGCGAGCCGATGTGGCAATCCACACCCAGCACTTCCAGGTTCGGCAGTTGGGCCGCGCGTACGTACACATCCTCGGCGTCGGCAATGGCGATGCCGAACTTGTTTTCTTTGAGACCGGTGGAAATGTACGGGTGCGTGCCGGCGTCAACGTCCGGGTTCACGCGCAAAGAGATCGGCGCGCGGACACCCATTTCGGCGGCGACCAGTTGCAGGCGCTCCAGCTCATCGGTCGATTCGACGTTGAAGCAGTGCACCCCCACTTCCAGGGCGCGGCGCATGTCTTCACGGGTCTTGCCGACGCCGGAAAAAACGATCTTGTCGGCGCTGCCGCCGGCGGCCAGCACGCGTTCGAGCTCACCACCGGAAACGATGTCAAAGCCGGCGCCCAGGCGTGCCAGGACGTTGAGCACACCGAGGTTGGAGTTGGCTTTTACGGCGAAACACACCAGGTGCGGCATGCCGGCCAGAGCATCGGCGAAGGCCAGATACTGGGCTTCGATGTGTGCACGGGAATAAACGTAGGTTGGCGTGCCGAAACGTTCCGCGAGCGCGGACAAGGCAACTCCTTCCGCGAACAGCTCCCCGCCACGGTAGTTAAAAGCGTCCATGGCGTTCCCTTAATAAGTGGTGTGGGTATCGTGCGCGTGGGACTTGGATTGCGACGATTTGGCCTGTTCTTCAGGGGATTTGCTGTCGTCGGGCAGGTACAGCGGACCTTTTTGACCACAGGCTGTCACAAGGCAAGCAACCGCGACGAGCGCAGCAAGGGAAGAGATCAGGCGCTTCATGGCGAAATCCTTGAAAATGCGTTAATTGCGCCGGAGTATACCGGCCACCCGGCAGCTTGCCTATGCAACGGGGTTCCCGTCCGGCGCCGGGGGGCTTTTCCCAAGGCCGGCTGTCGTCGGTCGGTATATCCTTTGCAATCGCTGGGAAGCGTCCGTATCTTGCGGCGCTTGAGCATGAGCAGACATTTTCGAGGTTGCCGCAATGAGTTTGACTGAAGCCCGTTTCCACGATCTGGTCGATGCGACCCAGCAAACGCTGGAGGATGTATTCGACGAAAGCGAGCTGGACATCGACCTAGAAAGCTCCGCCGGGGTGCTGACCGTCAAGTTCGAAAACGGCAGCCAGTTGATTTTCAGCCGCCAGGAGCCGTTGCGCCAGTTGTGGCTGGCAGCGGTGTCCGGCGGTTTCCACTTCGACTACAACGAGGAAAGCGAGCGCTGGATGTGCGACAAGAGCGAAGAGCAACTGGGTGAGATGCTCGAGCGCATCGTCATGCAGCAGGCCGGGGTGGGACTGGATTTCGAAGGCCTTTGACAGCGTGAGCCAGAACACCCCGGCGCGGCCGGCCAAGCCGCTCTACAGCAACGTCAGCCCCGCCGTGCCGTCGCCTTGCACTGGCGTGTGCAAACTCGATGAGCAGAAAGTCTGCCTCGGCTGTTTCCGACATGTGGAAGATATTCGCCAATGGCGTTCGGCCGATGATGAGCGCAGGCGGGTGATCTGTGCCCAAGCGCTCAAGCGTAGATCCCCGTAGAAGTTGCCGAGGGCTCCGGCCGCGTTCGGATCTTTTGATCTTGACCTTGGGGCTTTCGTTTAAGACTCAATTGCCTGGGGCAAGATCGCAGCCTCGTTGCACTCGTCAGCTCCTACTGATAGTGTCCAGATACGCCTCAACTCATCGAGGCCCGTGAAACCCCGTCTTTTTGTGGCGGGGTTTTGCTTTTTTCGTGCAGAACAAAGGAGTCTGCCTGAATCATGACCGTACCTTCCATCACCCTTACACGTCTGGACGTACAACGTCTGGAGCGCCTGATCGATAGCCTTGATGAAACGCTGCCGGGCGTGATTGCGTTGCAAACCGAACTGGATCGTGCCGACACCGTGGTAGGCCACGATGAAGTGCCCGCCGATGTCGTGACCATGAATTCGCGTGTGCACTGCCGCGAAGAAAGCAGCGGCAAGGACTATCACCTGACCCTGGTTTATCCACAGGACGCGAATGCCGACGAAGGCAAGATCTCCATCCTTGCCCCGGTAGGCAGCGCACTGTTGGGCCTGAAGGTTGGCCAGCACATCGACTGGCCGGCGCCGGGCGGCAAGACGCTGAAACTGACGTTGCTGGCCGTGGAATACCAGCCGGAAGCGGGCGGCGATTTCCACCTCTAAGCGCATCAGACCAAGGCCAGCGCCTCGTTCAGGGCGCGTTCCAGGTCAGCCTTGTAGCGCAGGTACAAATTACTTGAGCAGGCCCCATCACCCACAAGACCCGAGAGATCCAGGTCGGTGATGTAGCAGCGATAGCGTTCGGCCTCACGGCGCTGTTCGACGATCTCCCTGGCGACCACGCGGAACAACTGGTCGCCATGTTCCAACTCCGAAAATTCCCGCTGATCGCAATACAGGGTGACGTGCACCTGCCCATGGGTGGCTTTGCCGATGATTGCCTGCACGTCATAGAACGGCTTGTTCACTGGCGTTTGCGGTGCTTGCCGCGCCTCGATCCGCCGTGCCCGCCCGCTGCCCGAGGGCAGGAGCTGGTAGTACAGGGTTTCCAGGGGCAGTGGCTGGGTGGCATCCATCGGCAGTAACGCGTCGCGGCGGTACAGCACCGATTGCAAGAAGCGCTGCAATGGCACCAGCAGGCTGTGGTCGTCGTGATAGGGCAAGCGCTGTTGCCACAGGGCATTGAGCTCATCGAGCACGTACAGCTCAGCGTCGTCCTCGTTGACCCGGTAGAACACCTGAATGCACTCGGGCTGCCCCATGGGCAGGATCAGCGCCAGGTCATGGTCCTCCAGAGCCATCGGGTCCAGGTGCAGCGGGCTGTAGGCCGTCAGCTCCTCGCCCAGGTAATCCATCAGCGCCGACAGGCTGCCCAGGACCACGTGATTGACCTGGCCCGGCACCAGCTCCAGTACGTGGTAGTGCTGCTGGACCTGGAGCAGATAGCGGTGGTTGAGCCTGCTTAGTAATAAGGTCTGCGCCGTTTCGATGACTTCCTCGACCCGGCGGGCAATGAACTGCGCGCGGTTGTGGCAGAAACAGCGTACCTGCAAACGCGGCTGGCGCTGCGTCACGGGCAAGTCGTTGAGGTAATCGCGCAGACAGTCGAGCAGGGCATGCTCGCCGTCGAAGCGGTTGACCAACACTTCGTTCCAACTGTTGAGCGTGACCTGGTCCAGGGTCAGCACCAGGTTCTCCCGAACCCCGGCGTAGCTCAGGGAGTCCGTGCGCTCGGTGGTCATCAGGATATTGAGGTCGCGATGATGCTTGAGCGGATCGACGCCGACGTTAACCAGTATCAGCACTTCGCTGGGCACGCTGGCGCGCAACAGCTGTTCTTCATCTACCGTGCTCAGCGGCAGGGCGATGGACTGTTGCAGGCTGCCCAGCAGGTTGAACAGTTCGAACTCACTCAGGTCGCTGCTACCAGGGTGCAGCGCCAGGCGCGTACTGCTGTCGATCACACCGTTGCGATGGCACCAGGTCAGCAACTCCAGCAACTCGCGGCAGCGTTTGATCGGTGCGAAGTTTTCCCACTCCAGGGCGTTGAGGCTGCCGTTGTACAGGCCCCACTGGTTCTGCCCAGGTTCTTTCTTGTTCGGTGACTGCACCAGCGTCAGGGTGTCTTCGGCCAGGTCCGGGGCAATGCCGGGGTTGATGAACTCGACTTTGTCGGCCTTGCGCTCGAATGCGGCATACAACCGCCGGCCCAGGACGTTGAGGTCGCGCCTGTTGATCAGGCTGACGGTTTTTTCGGTGCGGGCGAACTGGGTCAGGAAGCGGTAGCTGTAGGTCAGTTCGTTGACCAGCGCACGCCGTTCGTTGCTGACCTGACGCACTTTCCACTGGCTGCGGCTGTCCAGCAGCGCCAGTTGCCGTGGGTCCCAGCCCCATTCCCGGGCCAGACGCTCAAGCAGAACCCGTTGCCAGCCGGAGCTGCGCCCCTGGCCGGTCAGCTTGCGATTGACCTTCAGGTAAAGCGCCCTTCGCACCAGTTCCAGGCGTTCGGATTCACCCCGGGCGTTGAGGTATTCCTCGATGCGACGGTAAACCACCATGTATGGATCGAGCTCTTCCAGGTCCAGGCGGTTGGCGAACACCGCCTGTTTGAAGCGCAGGCTCAGGCAGCGAACGTTCGGGTGTTCGCTGGCGTAGACTTCGATCAATAGCAGCTTGAGCACTGATTTGTAGGGCGACTCGATGCCCTTGAACAATTGCCAGAGGCCGGCGCCGATGAATTCTCCCGGCGGGATATAGGCCAGGTGCCCCAGGTTGAGCGTTTCATCGGCGCGGATGAAGCGTTTGGAAATCAGCGTGTGGGTGTACTGCTCATAGTTTTCTTCTTCATACACCGGCACCAGCCACCAGATCGGCGTGCGTCCGGCCAGCCAGATCGCCGTGCGGTAGAACTCGTCCAGCAGCAGGTAATGCTGGGTTGTACCGCAATCGTCGGAACTGAGCTGAGTGTCCCGATCGCCGCGGACAAAGCGTGCCGGGTCGATCAGGAAAAAATGCGCTTCAGCGCCCTGGGTCGCCGCCCAGGTTTCCAGCAGCAGACATTTTTTGCGCAATTCGGCCAGTTCGTCCTCGCTCAGGTCCGGACCATGGCAGACCCACACATCCATGTCGCTTTGATCCGCTTGGGCGAGGGTGCCGAGGCTGCCCATCAAAAACAGACCCAGAATCGGTCGTGGCGGATTGCTGCCGTGGCGCGGCTTGTAGGAGAACGAGCGGGTCAGCCGCTGGGCTTCAGCGAGGACGCTGGCGTCGGGCTCGTAGTTGGACAGCCCGGCAGGTGTGCTGCCCGAGACATAGCCGGGCAGTAGCGGGTGGTTGACGTGGAAAAACAACGGCAGCAGCGTCAGTACGCTTTGCTGGCGGGTCGACAGACCTTCCAGGGCGCGATCCATCCGTACGCTGTTGAGCTTGAGAAAACGTGCGCGCAACTGGCTCAGGACCTTGCGGTCGATTCCCTCGTCCAGATCGGGGCGTATTTCGTGATTGCGGGTCATGTCAGCTCAAACCGGCTCGCGGCGTCGAACGTGGGAGATCACAGGTGGTGGCAGTTTAGCGCCCGAACCCCGGATTTCTTAAGCTGAAAGTATGTTTTTGACGTCAGAATTTTTACACAGTGCGCCAGGGCGCCTGCGGAAACCTCGATGAAGGAGATTTCCGTGGGCGACGGGAGGAATCAGGCGGCTTCTTTTACGACGTTGAGAATGGTCAGCAGGCTTTGCACATGCTCGGCGGCATCCCGGCCCAGGCTGGTCAGGTAACCACCGTCGGACTGGGTTATCAGGTCTTTTTCGAACAGGCGTTTGGCGGCAGCGATGGCAGAGGGGGCAGCGGTCTGATGGATTTTCAGGCCTTCCTGGGAACTGTCCAGGTTGAAGAGTGCAAGGATTTCCAGTTCGGCAACCAGCTCAGGGGTAAGCGACATAAGGACTCCAGACTTTCTAGGAATTTGGTCGACAGCGTCACTAAAGTGAGCGCACTCGGCCGAGCTGTCCAGTGTCAGCGTCATGCTTTTTTTATTTTGGAGGGGGCAGAGCCACCCTGATCGGTGATGGCCGGTGCAGGCAAGCCCCTGTGGCGAGGGGATTTATCCCCGTTGGACTGCGCAGCAGGCCCAGAAACCACATATCACTACTCTTTTGGGCCGCTTCGCAGCCCAGCGGGGATAAATCCCCTCGCCACAGGAGCAACTTCGCCTCACGGTTTAGTTCTTTTCCGGCGGCAACTCGGGAAGAGCGCGCAACGCCGTTTCGTACCACTGGGTATCGAACGCTCGGTCCTCTTCCAGGATCGCGTCAATTTCCACTGCCAGCACATGGGCCATCAGGTTGAGAATTTCTTCGCGCTCGTAACCCACCAGGGTCAATTTATTGAAAATGGCCTTGGCCGCTGGTGGGTTGTCATTTTCGATCTGGTTTTCGATGGCCTGGATCAGCGTGTTCTCGACGAACTCTTCTTCGTCGTTGTCGATATCGGTTGGCTCGCTCATGGCAGGCTCCTTGGAGAAAGGTTGCCAGTTTACCCGCATTCAGCGCAGTGATGCGTCTGGCAGGAAACGGCTCGACGGTCTATAACGCAAGGCTGCCAACCCCGCACGGCCTGGAGGCTTTGTCATGCTCAAGCTTTATGGTTTTTCCGTCAGCAATTATTACAACATGGTCAAGCTGGCGCTGCTGGAGAAGGGCTTGCCCTTCGAAGAGGTGCCGTTCTACGGCGCTCAGACCCCCGATGTGCTGGCCATCAGTCCGCGGGGCAAGGTGCCGGTGCTCAAGACCGAGCAAGGTTTTATCAACGAAACCAGCGTGATCCTCGAATACATCGAGCAAACCCAACCCGGTAAAGCCCTGCTGCCCAGCGAGCCGTTCGAGCGTGCCCAGGTGCTGGCTTTGTGCAGGGAGATTGAGCTGTACATCGAGCTGCCGGGGCGGGCCTGCTACGCCGAGGCGTTTTTCGGCATGTCGGTACCTGATGCCATCAAGGAAAAGTCCAAGGCCGAATTACTGCTGGGGTTCGCCTCGCTCGGCCGTCACGGCAAATTCTCGCCCTACGTGGCGGGTGAAAGTCTGAGCCTGGCTGATCTGTATTTCCTCTACAGCGTATCGCTGGCGTGCCAGGTGGGCCGGAAGGTGTTCGATATCGACTTGCTGGCGGATATGCCGGCGGCCAAGGGGCTGATGGAGCGACTGGAGCAGAACCCGCACGTGCAGCGGATTGCGGCCGACAAGGAGGCAGAGATGCCAGCGTTTTTGGCGATGATTGCTGCCAAGAAGTGAGTTTTTTGGTGTTTTGAAGTGAGTCATCGCGAGCAGGCTCGCTCCCACATTTGATCTCGATGTGTTCACAAATGTGCGTTCACTGGAGATCCACTGGGGGAGCGAGCCTGCTCGCGATGCTTTCGGCTTTTAGCGGCTGGCGAGCAACGCCTGGCCACGCACCACGGCGGCCTTGACCTGGGCAGGCGCTGTGCCGCCGATGTGGTCGCGGGCATTGACCGAACCTTCCAGAGTCAGCACAGCAAACACGTCCTGCTCGATCTGGTCACTGAACTGGCGTAGTTCGTCCAAGCTCATTTCTGCCAGGTCCTTGCCGTTGTCCACGCCGTACTTCACGGCATGGCCGACGATTTCGTGGCAGTCACGAAACGGCAGGCCACGGCGTACGAGGTAATCAGCGAGGTCGGTGGCGGTGGAGAAGCCGCGCAAGGCCGCTTCGCGCATCACTGCATGCTTGGGCTTGATCGCCGGGATCATGTCGGCAAAGGCCCGCAGCGAATCACGCAGAGTGTCGGCGGCGTCGAACAGCGGCTCCTTGTCTTCCTGGTTGTCCTTGTTGTAGGCCAGCGGCTGGCCTTTCATCAGGGTCAGCAGACCCATCAGCGCGCCGAACACCCGACCACTCTTGCCGCGTACCAGCTCCGGTACGTCGGGGTTTTTCTTTTGCGGCATGATCGAACTGCCGGTGCAGAAGCGATCAGGCAGGTCAATGAACTGGAATTGCGCGCTGGTCCACAGCACCAGTTCTTCGGAGAAGCGCGACAGGTGCATCATCGCAATGCTCGCGGCGGCGCAGAATTCGATGGCGAAATCGCGGTCCGAAACGTTATCCAGCGAGTTGCCGCCCACGGCGTCGAAACCCAGCAACTGTGCGGTGTATTCACGATCGATAGGGTACGTGGTGCCGGCCAGCGCGGCGCTGCCCAGGGGCATGCGGTTGGTGCGCTTGCGGCAGTCCACCAGGCGCTCGTAGTCGCGGCTGAGCATTTCGAACCAGGCCAGCATGTGATGCCCAAACGTTACAGGTTGAGCGGTTTGCAAGTGCGTGAAGCCCGGCATGATGCTCTCGGCTTCGCGCTCGGCCTGTTCCAGCAAGCCTTTTTGCAGGCGGGTGATTTCGCCCAGGATCAGGTCAATTTCATCGCGCAGCCACAGGCGAATGTCGGTGGCCACCTGGTCGTTCCGGCTGCGGCCGGTGTGCAGTTTCTTGCCGGTCACGCCGATGCGATCGGTCAGGCGCGCTTCAATGTTCATGTGCACGTCTTCGAGATCAACGCGCCAGTCGAACTGGCCGGCCTCGATTTCAGTCTGGATGGTCTTCAGGCCATCGATGATGCTGTCGCGCTCGGCATCGGTCAGTACGCCGACCTTGGCCAGCATGGTGGCGTGGGCGATCGAGCCCATGATGTCGTGGCGATACAGGCGCTGGTCGAAGTTGACGGAGGCGGTGAAGCGGGCGACGAAGGCGTCGACGGGTTCACTGAAGCGGCCGCCCCAGGACTGATTGGTCTTGTCAGTGCTCATGAATTCGCTCGTGATCGGCTGTGGAAAAAGTAGCGGTTAAGGCTGCGGCGGATGATAGCAGGGTTGCCGGGACTGGCGCTGGCACTGGTCGGCAGGTTTTTTGCGCACCTCCCGAGTTTTTAATGGGGTTTTCGCACAACGATATTTTCCGATTGAGCAATATCGGCGCGGCAACCGTCTACAGTGGACTGTAGGACTTTTACTTTTTCATCCACGGAGCATTGGACGAATAGAAGAGGGGGGCTCGTATTGGTCAGATGGAGTGTTAACAATTCCTACGACGACGCCGTGCGACAACAGGCCTCGAGCATCGATCGGCAGGCGCGGGTAAAGATAGACAACCGCCTCGCGGCACTTTTTGGCCCTCGAACGAGTCTTAGCGTGGATCGCGGTGACGGATGTCACTTCCCCTGTCTACGCTATCCTTGTGCGAGACTCACGCAGGAATCCAGCGCAATATGAATGTCCTGATCGTTGATGACGAACCACTGGCCCGTGAGCGCCTGAGCCGAATGGTTGGCGAACTCGAGGGTTACAGTGTCCTGGAGCCGAGCGCCACCAATGGCGAAGAGGCGTTGGCCCTTATTGACAGCCACAAGCCGGATGTCGTGCTGCTCGACATTCGCATGCCTGGCCTGGACGGTTTGCAGGTCGCGGCGAAGTTGTGCGAGCGCGAGTCACCGCCCGCGGTGGTGTTCTGCACCACTCGGGACGACTTCCCGCCGGAGGTGCTGCAAGCCGGCGCCGTGGGCTATCTGATCAAACCGGTCAGTGCCGAGGCGCTGGTCGAGGCCTTGCGCAAGGCCGAGCGGCCCAACCGCGTGCAACTGGCGGCGTTGACCCGTCCGGCGGCCGAAAGCGGCAGCGGCCCGCGCAGCCACATCAGTGCGCGCACTCGCAAAGGCATCGAACTGATCCCATTGAATCAGGTGGTCTATTTTATCGCCGACCATAAATACGTGACCTTGCGTCACGAGAGCGGCGAGGTGCTGCTGGACGAGCCACTCAAGGCCCTTGAAGACGAGTTCGGTGAACGCTTCGTGCGCATCCACCGCAACGCCTTGGTGGCTCGCGAGCGTATCGAGCGTTTGCAGCGCACACCCCTTGGGCATTTCCAGCTGTTTCTCAAAGGCCTCAATGGCGACGCGCTGATTGTCAGCCGGCGGCACGTGGCCGGTGTGCGCAAGATGATGCAACAGCTTTAGCTTGAGGTTCCAAGGCGTCCAAGCCGTTAGCGCGTTCATTTCCAGGACATTGACGGCCAGGGAGGCCTTGGGGTCGTGATTCAAGTCAAAGCGAATTTGGCTGAGCTGTTATTATCCGCCGTATCTTTTAAGTACGGATTGATCCATGTCCCCTCGCGAGATCCGCATCGCCACCCGTAAAAGTGCCTTGGCCCTCTGGCAGGCCGAATACGTCAAAGCCCGTTTGGAAGAGGCCCATCCCGGCCTGATCGTGACGCTGGTGCCCATGGTCAGTCGCGGCGACAAGCTGCTGGACTCGCCGCTGTCGAAAATCGGCGGCAAGGGTCTGTTCGTCAAGGAGCTGGAAACCGCGCTGCTGGACAACAAAGCCGATATTGCCGTGCACTCGATGAAAGATGTGCCCATGGACTTTCCGGAAGGTCTGGGCCTGTTTTGCATCTGCGAGCGAGAAGATCCACGCGATGCGTTCGTTTCCAATACGTATGCAAGCCTCGACTCGCTGCCCGCCGGGAGCGTGGTCGGCACCTCCAGCCTGCGTCGTCAGGCGCAGTTGCTGACCCGCCGCCCAGACCTGCAGATCCGCTTTCTGCGGGGCAACGTCAACACCCGCCTGGCCAAACTCGATGCCGGTGAGTACGACGCAATTATCCTTGCCGCCGCCGGCCTGATCCGCCTCGGTTTTGAAGATCGCATCACGTCGGCCATCAGCGTCGATGACAGCCTGCCGGCCGGTGGGCAGGGGGCGGTGGGTATCGAATGTCGCAGCGTCGACAGCGAAATCCATGCCCTGCTGGCGCCACTGCATCACGACGACACCGCCACCCGGGTCTTCGCCGAGCGCGCCCTCAACAAACACCTCAATGGCGGTTGCCAAGTGCCGATCGCCTGTTACGCCGTACTCGAAGGCGATCAGGTCTGGTTGCGCGGTCTGGTGGGTGATCCGAACGGTGGCCGACTGCTCAGTGCCGAGGCCCGGGCGCCGCGCCGCGATGCCGAAGCGCTGGGTGTCCGGGTAGCCGAAGACCTGCTCAACCAGGGCGCTGACGACATTCTCAAGAAGGTCTACGGCGAGGCGGGCCACGCGTGACGGGCTGGCGGCTGCTGCTGACCCGGCCGGTTGACGAGTCGTCGGCCCTGGCGGCTGTCCTGGCCGAGGCCGGGGTGTACAGCAGCAGCCTGCCGTTGCTGGATATCGAGCCGGTCCCCCTGTCCGATTCCGGGCGGGCTATCTTTCAAAGTCTGGACCAGTACTGTGCCGTGATTGTGGTCAGCAAGCCTGCTGCACGTTTGTGTGTGGAACTGCTGCGCCAATATTGGCCTCAGCCCCCAGACCAGCCCTGGTTCAGCGTGGGGGCGGCGACCGGGCAGATTCTTATCGATGCCGGCCTCACTGTGTTTTATCCCGACAACGGCGACGACAGCGAAGCCTTGCTGGAGCATCTGGTGTTACGCCAGGCTATCACCCGACCCAATCCCAAGGTTTTGATTGTGCGCGGCGAGGGCGGGCGCGGTTTGCTGGCGGAGCGCTTGCGCGAGCAAGGTGCTAGTGTCGATTATCTGGAACTGTACCGACGCAGCCTGCCGCATTACCGGGAAGGTGAGTTGGCGGCAAGAGTCAAAGCGGAACGCTTGAACGCGCTGGTGGTCAGCAGTGGGCAGAGCTTCGAGCATCTGCAGCGGTTGGCCGGCGACGCATGGCCTGCGTTGGCACGGTTACCGTTGTTCGTTCCAAGCCCAAGGGTTGCTGAGATGGCCCGTGCCGCCGGAGCCCTGACAGTTGTGGATTGCCGTGGCGCCAGTGCCGCGGCTTTGCTGACGGCGTTACGGAATCAGTCCGTGCCGTTTTCTAATGCAAAGGATGGATACGTGAGCGAAACAGCCTTGCCAAAAGATCAAGACCAACCAGCGATCGATACGCCGGTTGAAACCCCGGCTCCGAAGGCGCCGCGTCGCGGCAACGGGCTGGCCATTGTCGCGTTGTTGTTGGGCGCCGCCGGCGTGGCCGTTGGTGGGTGGGGCGTGTGGCAGGTGCGCCATCTGCAAGCCAATAACCAGCAGCAGTCCACCCAGGTTCAGGCGCTCAACGATCAGGCCCAGGCCCTCAAGCTCAACGAGCAACGCCTCAGTGAGCGTCTGGCGCAGTTGCCACCGGCACAAGAGTTGGAAGAGCGTCGGCGTCAGGTCGCCCAGTTGCAGGGTGATCAACAGCGACTGAACCAGCGCCTGGAAACCGTGCTCGGTGCCAGTCGCAAGGACTGGCGCCTGGCCGAAGCCGAACACCTGCTGCGCCTGGCCAGCCTGCGTCTTTCCGCCCTGCAGGACATCAGCAGTGCCCAGGCGCTGGTGCAGGGCGCTGACGAAATCCTGCGCGAGCAAAACGACCCCGGTTCGTTCGCCGCTCGCGAACAACTGGCCAAGACCCTTGCGGCGTTGCGCAGTACCGAGCAGCCGGATCGCACCGGGCTGTTCCTGCAATTGGGTGCCCTGCGTGACCAGGTGCTGCAACTCACCGAGCTGGCGCCCGAATACAAGGACCGTGGTGAATCCCTGCTGGGCCTGACCGCCGACGGCGATGGTGCCAGTCGCTGGGCACAGTGGTGGGACCAGATATCGCGCTATATCCGTATCGATTTCAACGCGGACGAGAATGTCCGTCCGCTCCTGGCCGGGCAGAGTCTGGTGCAGGTGCGCCTGGCCTTGAGCCTGGCCCTGGAGCAGGCGCAATGGGCCGCTCTCAACGGTCAGGCCCCGGTGTACACCCAGGCACTGGCTCAAGCGCAGGACGTGCTCAAGAACAGCTTCAATCAGGACAATCCGCAAAGCAAAGTCATGCTCGAACGCGTGGCCGAGCTGGCCGAACAGCCGGTGACGGTCGTCACGCCGGACCTGACCGGGACCCTGAGCAGCGTTCAGGCCTATCTGGAACGCCGCAACCTGAACGCCGAAGAGTCGGTCAAGCCGCTGGCCAAACCTGATGAGCAGGAGGCCACGCCATGAAACGCCTCTACGTGATTATGTTCGTGGTCATCGCCGTTGCTGCCGTGCTGGGCGTGGCGATCGCCGAACATTCGGGTTACGTGCTGGTGGCTTATAAAAACTTCCGATACGAGGCCGGCCTTTGGGTCACCCTGGCGCTGGTGGCGGTGCTCTGGCTGGTGTGGCGGGGCATGAGCGCCTTGATCGGGCTGGTGACCACCTCCACTGGCGTGGTCAACCCATGGTCGCGACGCAACCGCAGCCGACGGGTGCAGGTGGCAATCGAGCACGGACAATTGGACCTGGCCGAAGGTCGCTGGGCCAGTGCCCAGCGTCACTTGCATCGCGCGGCCGAAGCCGAGCGCCAACCGCTGCTGTACTACCTCGGCGCTGCCCGTGCGGCCAATGAGCAAGGCCTTTACGAACAGTGCGACAGCCTGTTGGAACGTGCCCTCGAACGCCAGCCTCAGGCCGAGCTGGCGATTGCCCTGACGCACGCACAATTGCAGATGGACCGCGGCGACACTGACGGCGCGCTGAGTACGCTGCAAGCCATGCATGATCGCCATCCACATAACGCCCAGACCCTGCGTCAATTGCAACGTCTGCATCAGCAGCGCGGGGATTGGTCGGCGGTGGTTCGGTTGTTGCCGGAGCTGCGCAAGGACAAAGTCCTGCCGCCGGCTGAGCTGGCTGAACTGGAGCGTCGGGCCTGGGGCGAAAACCTCACCCTGGCAGCCCACCGTGACGAAGACGGCAGTGTCGGGTTGCAATCGCTTAACCGTGCCTGGCAACAACTGTCGTCCGCACAACGCCAGGAATCGGCGCTGGTGCTGGCCTATGCCGAGCAACTGCGGCAACTCGGGGCGCAGGCCGAGGCCGAAGAGGTGCTGCGGGCGGCGCTCAAACGTCACTATGACAGTCACCTGGCGCGCCTGTACGGGTTGGTCCGCGGCAATGATCCAGGCCGCCAACTGCAAGCGGCAGAAGGCTGGCTCAAGGATCACCCGAGCGACCCTGGCCTGTTGCTGACGCTGGGCCGCCTGTGCCTGCAAAACAGTTTGTGGGGCAAGGCACGGGATTATCTGGAAAGCAGTTTGCGCCTGCAGCGCAATCCCGAGGCCTGCGCCGAACTGGCGCGATTGTTGGCGCAATTGGGGGATGCCGAGCGCAGCAACCAGCTCTTCCAGGAAGGGTTGGGGTTACTGGATGAGCGCTTGCTGGCCGCGCCGCTGCCGGTCCCGGCTCAGGTCCTGACCACTTGAGAGAGTGAGTCGTTCTTGAGGGTTGTATGAATCATTGTGGCGAGGGAGCAAGCTCCCTCGCCACGTGTTTATTGACGCCCCTAAAGGCGTTACCAATGCCTTCGGTAAAGTCCTACAGCAAACTGCGCTTAATCTTCTCTTGCTTGTCGGGAATTCCCTACACCCCTGGTGAAGTGTCTGCACGGCCCCGCCTTGAAAGGCCGGCGGGCTTTCCTCTACCGTAACAGCCTGTCTCTTCTGTTACGGAACTGCCATGTCTTTGGCTTGCTCACGCTTCTTGTTTTTCATGGCTTTCATCGCCGCCGCTCTGGTTTTTGGTATCGCCAATTACCTTGAATATGCGGTAGGTCTGACGCCTTGCAGCCTGTGTGTTTTGCAACGGTTGTGCCTGATGCTGTTTTTGATGAACTGTCTCGCCGCATGCCTGCATGGTCCCGCTCAGAAGGGCAGCATCTTCTACGGGGCGATGGGGCTGGTTTTCGCGTCGAGCGGATTGACGTTGGCGTGGCGTCAGGTTCTGGTGCAAGGCGATTCGCTGGAGCAGTTGCCCGATTGTATCGATCACCTCAAGGCAGTGAGTTCGTGGTGGGGCGCTGTACATCGTGTACTCGAGGGTGCGATCGACTGCGCGAGCATCACATGGACCCTGTTCGATCTGAGTCTTCCCGAATGGAGCCTGTTGTTTTTTCTCGCCGTGTCTTTTGTGATGTCCTATCTGCTGCTGCGCCTTGTCTGGAACGCCCTGATACGACCGCTCAGCGGCACAACGTCGCAACTGGTCCGGGTCATGGATTAAACACTTGTATGAACTTTATCTCCTGCGTACCTTGAAGCGGTTGTCGTGCGGGCATAATCTGGCCCGCACGTGTTATCGGATTTATGCCGCTCGATCATGTTGTGTCTGGCCTTGTCCCTGATCATTTCAGGCGGTGCGCAGGCTGCGAGGGGCATGACTCACAAGGGAAGAAATCACCATGCTCGAAAGTTGTCAGAATGCTCAGGAACGCTGGGGTGGGGTGCATCTGCTGATCGACCGCTGGTTGCAGGAGCGTCACGAACTGGTTCGGGCCTATGATGCTCTCGGCGACAGGCCTGAAGCGCTGAGTGAAAGCCGCAAGCCGTTGCAGGAGTTCTGCGGTGTGCTGGTCGACTACGTGTCTGCCGGTCATTTCGAGATATACGAACAACTGACGAGCGAGGCCAAGGCCTTCAACGATAAGCGTGGCCTGGAGCTCGCCGAGCAAATCTACCCGCGTATCGACGTCATCACCGAAAAACTGCTGGCCTTCAATGACCTGTGTGATGAAGGCAAATGCGTCGCGGAAAAATTCAAGGAGCTGGGTGGCTTGCTGCACGAGCGTTTCGAACTGGAAGACTGCCTGATCGAAGTGCTGCACAACTCCCACAAGGAAGAAGCGCCGGCCCAGGCTTGACGTCTTTTGCAGAATCAAAAAAACGGTGCGCATTGCGCACCGTTTTTTTTGGGAGTCAGCTTCAGGTCGTCGCGCCCAGTAACTCGATTTCAAACACCAGCGGCGTGAACGGGGGGATGACATCCCCGGCTCCTTCGGCACCGTAGGCCAG
The DNA here is from genome assembly GCF_900110355.1 of Pseudomonas sp. NFACC39-1. Classification (NCBI taxonomy): domain Bacteria; kingdom Pseudomonadati; phylum Pseudomonadota; class Gammaproteobacteria; order Pseudomonadales; family Pseudomonadaceae; genus Pseudomonas; species Pseudomonas sp. NFACC39-1. The sequence goes on from NZ_FODL01000002.1 coordinate 79,185, forward strand.
GGTCGAAGGAATTACCAATCGCCATTTTGCGCCTACCGGCATTTGTGGCAATGCACTGCGCCAACCGTCAATCACGCTGTCGAGACTGAACCACTGCGCTTGTCCGTTGGAATCAAATACGGTGCCGTCTGGTAATCGACCGACATACAACACCTGGACCTTGCCGTGAGGGCCGGCCTTGGCGCCATGGCCGGGTTTGAGTTCGGTCAGCAGAATGCCATCTGCCAGCTGTTGCGCGCCGGGCCGGGCTTTTTCCTCATCAAGAAATTTCTGCTCGGTTTTCAGTGCCGCTTCGATTTGCGGCGTCTCCGGTGACGACGTCAGCCGTGCCTGATGGTCGGCCAGTAGCTGTTCGATGCGCTCATCCTTCAGGGCCAGCGGTTTGCCCAGATAGGCCTGTTGCAGACCCTCGACCAACGCCTGGATCTGCAGGTCGGGCACATCCTGGCGCAGGCGTTCACCCAGGCTTGCCCCCAGGCTGTACGCCAGGTCATGAGCGTCGTTTGCGCTGGTTTTTTCTGCGGCCTGAGCCATGGAGCAAACCATGCACAGGAATAAAAACAAGTGACGCGACATGTAGTGTTCTCCGGCCTCGAATCGAGGGGATTATGCCAGTGCCGATATCCGCAAAGCTGGTTTGCCCCGGCAGTGGGGTAGAAGATTTTTCGTACCTTGCAACGCAACGTCTTGTGTACTGTCAACATGCCCTAGCGGCGGTTGCAGCAGAGGTCTAGTATGAGCCGCACTCACGTCAGTCAGGAGGTAAACCATGTCGGCCACCAAGAAGCCAGTAAACACTCCGTTGCACTTGCTCCAACAACTTTCGGGCAGTCTGCTCGAGCATCTGGAAAACGCCTGCTCCCAAGCCCTGGCTGATGCTGAAAAACTGCTCGCCAAACTGGAAAAACAACGCGGCAAAGCGCAGGAAAAACTGCACAAGTCGCGCACCAAACTGCAAGACGCAGCCACCGCTGGCAAGGCCAAGGCACAAGCCAAGGCCAAAGAGGCTGTGAAGGAACTCGAAGACCTGCTCGATGCCTTGAAGGATCGTCAGTCCGAAACCCGCGCCTATATTCTGCAACTCAAGCGTGATGCCCAGGAAAGTCTGAAACTGGCCCAAGGCGTCGGTCGTGTGCAAGAAGCCGTGGGCAAAGCATTGAGCCTTCGTGCTGCCAAGCCTGCCGCTGCCGCTGTATCGGCCAGAAAACCGGCCGCTAAACCTGTCGCGACAAAAACACCGACCAAAGTAGCTGCCAAACCGGCCGCAAAAGCGCCGGCCAAAGCAGCGAGCAAACCAGCTGCTAAACCGGCTGCGAAAAAACCGGTTGCTGCCAGCGCTGCCAAACCCGCTGCGAAAGCAACTGCAGTCAAAGCTGTCGCCAAGCCGGCGGCCAAAGTGGCTGCCAAGCCAGCCGCTAAACCTGTTGCCAAGAGCGTCGCCAAGCCAGCCGCTAAAACCGCCGCCGCCAAACCCGCAGCGACAAAACCCGCCGCGGCTAAACCGGCTGCCAAGCCAGCTGCTACAAAAACGGCGGCTGCCAAGCCCGCCGCTGCCAAAGCGCCCGCTAAAGTTGCAGCTAAACCGGCTGCCAAGCCAGCCGCTGTCAAAGCGCCCGCCAAAGCTGCGGCTAAACCGGCTGCCAAACCGGCTGCTGCCAAACCCGCCGCCAAGCCTGCCGCCGCCAAGCCTGTGGCCAAGCCCGCTGCGAAACCTGCTGCGAAACCCGCCGTGAAAAAGCCTGCTGCCGCAAAACCTTCGACTGCTCCGGCGGCCAAGCCTGCGACATCGACTCCGGCTCCTGCAGCGACCCCTGCGCCAACCGCCAGCACTATGACCCCGGCGCTGAGCCCGAGCGCCACCCCGGCACCGAGCAGCAACACCCCACCCCGCGCTTCCTAAGTGCCGGACGCCGCGACGCGCAGCTGATGCAGCGCGTCGCGGTTCCCTTGGTCGGAGCCCGCCACTAATCCTTGCAGCCATTGCGCTGAATCTTTGGGTTGTTCCCCAGGCCAGTCCTTGGTCGCAGTCTCCAGTCGCTCCAGCAATCTTCGCTCGGCTTCCAGTTCCAGTCGCTTGACCTGCTCGCGAAGGCTATCGAGTGCCGTGTCTTGAAGGGCGCGGACTTTCCATTGGCTACGAAGCGTGCGCAAGGGCTGTACGACGTCCGTGTCCCATGGGCCGACCCATTGCTGAAGTTGTTGCAGTCTTTGTTCCGTGCAGGCAACCCCGCGCTGTTCCAGCCATAGCCCGCAAAGCAGCAGGCAGACATTGGCGCCGGCGCTCTGCAGCGCCAGGCAGGCTTGCTCCACGCCAGGCTTGGCGTAGAGGTCGAGGGAAAAGCTCCATAGATCAGAGGACATCGTGCTACTCGCGCCAGTTGCGAGCGAAGCTGGTAGACTCCGCCGCCATTATGATTCGACTTCAGAACCTGACTTTACAGCGTGGCCCGCAACGTCTGCTAGAAGACGCCGAGCTGACCCTGCACGCCGGCCACAAAGCTGGCCTCATCGGTGCCAACGGCGCTGGCAAATCGAGCCTGTTCGCCCTGCTTCGAGGTGAACTGCACCCCGACTCGGGTGATTGCCTGCTGCCCGCCGATTGGCGTATCGCCCACATGCGCCAGGAGGTCGACACCCTTGAGCGCCTGGCGGTGGATTACGTGCTTGACGGCGACCTGCGCCTTCGTCAGGTCCAACGCGACCTGGCGGCGGCCGAGGCGGCCCACGACGGCGCCGCCCAGGCCCGTCTGCACGCGGAGCTCGACAGCGCCGACGGCTACACCGCCGATGCCCGCGCACGCAAACTGCTGGCAGGCCTTGGGTTTACCAACGAGCAGATGGACCGAGAGGTCGGGGCCTTCTCTGGTGGCTGGCGGATGCGCTTGAACCTGGCTCAGGCCCTGATGTGCCCCTCGGACCTGCTGCTGCTCGATGAGCCCACCAACCACCTGGACCTCGACGCCATCATCTGGCTCGAAGACTGGCTCAAGAGCTATCCCGGCACATTGCTGCTGATTTCCCATGACCGCGATTTCCTCGACGCGGTGGTGGATCATGTCGCCCATGTCGACCAGCGTAAGCTCACCTTGTACCGCGGTGGCTACAGTGCCTTCGAGCGGGCCCGTGCCGAACGTCTGGCCCAGCAACAGCAGGCCTACGAGAAGCAGCAGGCGCAACGTGCGCACATGGAAAGCTACATCGCCCGCTTCAAGGCCCAGGCTACCAAGGCCCGTCAGGCCCAGAGCCGGATCAAGGCACTGGAGCGGATGGAAGAACTGTCTGCGGCCCACGTTGATTCGCCGTTTGATTTTGTTTTCCGCGAGTCGAGCAAGATTTCCAGCCCACTGATCGACCTGTCCGACGCGCGTCTGGGTTATGGCGACAAGACCGTGCTGGAAAAGGTCAAGCTGCAGTTGACCCCTGGCGCGCGCATTGGCCTGTTGGGCCCGAACGGTGCCGGTAAGTCGACCCTGATCAAAAACCTCTCCGGCGAGCTCGAACCCCTGGCCGGGCGTCTGACCCGGGGCGAGAACACCGTGGTCGGTTACTTCGCCCAACATCAGCTCGATTCTCTCGACGCCAAGGCCAGCCCGCTGCTGCATTTGCAGCGTCTGGCACCGAACGAGCGCGAGCAGACCCTGCGTGATTTCCTCGGTGGTTTCGACTTTCGCGGTGCGCGCATCGACGAGCCGGTGCTGAATTTTTCCGGCGGCGAAAAGGCCCGCCTGGCGCTGGCATTGATCGCCTGGGGCCGACCGAACCTGTTGCTGCTCGACGAACCGACCAACCACCTCGATCTGGAAATGCGCCTGGCCCTCACCATGGCCTTGCAGGAATTCAGCGGCGCGGTGCTGGTGGTGTCCCACGACCGGCATTTGCTCAAGAGCACCACGGACAATTTTTTCCTGGTGGCCGACGGCAAGGTCGAAGAGTTCGACGGTGACCTGGAAGACTATGCCCGTTGGCTGGTGGAGTACCGTCAGCGCAACGCACCGGTCAGTACCACGCCGGTTAACCCGGACAAGACCGACAAGAAGGCCCAGCGCCAGGCCGCCGCCGCATTGCGCCAGCAGCTGGCGCCTCACAAGCGCGAGGCCGACAAGCTCGAAGTCGAACTGGGCAAGCTGCATGAAAAACTGCAAAAGATCGAAACCAGCCTCGGCGACAGCGGTCTCTACGAAGCGGCGCGCAAGGATGAGTTGCGCGATCTGCTGGCCGAACAGGCCAGGCTGAAGGTTCGGGAAGCGGAGCTTGAGGAGGCGTGGATGCAAGCCCTGGAACTGCTGGAAAACCTGCAAGCGGAGCTGGAGGCACTGTCCTGATGGAAGCCTTGGCCCTGCCTATACCCGTCATGTGGGTCGAGCCGATCTGGCTCGGTGTGCAAATACTGCTGATCCTGCTGGCCGGCTACATCGCACAGCGTTGCGTGGCGCGGGCCCTCACGGACCTTGCCGAGCGCTACCCATTACCGTCCCAGTTGGTGATCATCCTGAGGGGTGTGCTGCGCTGGCTGATCATGGGCAGCGCGGTGCTGGTGGTGCTCGAACGCCTGGGCGTCTCGGCCACGGTGCTGTGGACCGCGCTGTCGGGGTTCGTCGCGGTGGCGGCGGTGGCGTTCTTCGCCATCTGGAGCGTGCTGTCGAATCTGTTGTGCGCCATCCTGATCTACACCGTCGGGCCGTTTCGTCTGGGCGATGTGGTTGAGCTGGTGGAGTCCACCGACAAGCCCGGCATCAAGGGGCGGGTGGTGGCCATCAACCTGCTTTACACCACCCTGATCGAACCCGAGGAGCTCGGCACGGGCAGTTCCATGGTGCAAGTGCCCAACAGCCTGTTCTTCCAGCGTTCAGTTCGACGCTGGCGCGGCAACGAGGCGTTTCCGGTCGGCGGGTTCGTCGAGTAAGCGGGTCTCGATTGTTAAATATCTGTGGTCAACCGTCCGGCGGCGCATTAGCTTAGTGACTTCAACGAATCTGAGCCGAGGTGTGCAATGCTGCTGGAAACATGGCTGGCGTTTTTCGCCGCTTGCTGGGTGATCAGTCTTTCGCCGGGCGCCGGTGCCATCGCATCGATGTCCAGCGGTCTGCAATACGGTTTCTGGCGCGGCTACTGGAATGCCCTGGGCCTGCAATTGGGCCTGGCGTTGCAAATCGTGATTGTCGCCGCCGGTGTCGGCGCGATCCTCACCGCATCGGCGACCGCGTTTTATGCGATCAAATGGTTTGGTGTGGCCTATCTGGTTTATCTGGGCGTCAAGCAGTGGCGAGCCATCCCGGGCGATCTCAGTGATGACGCGGCCGTGCGGCCTATCGGCAAGCCTCTGGCGCTGGTGTTTCGCGGTTTTCTGGTCAACATCAGCAACCCCAAGGCATTGGTGTTCATGCTTGCGGTGTTGCCTCAATTCATCGACCCCCATGCCCCGCTGATCAAGCAATACCTGATCCTGGGCGTGACTATGGTTTGCGTCGACCTCATCGTCATGGCCGGGTACACCGGGCTGGCATCCAAAGTCCTGCGCCTGCTGCGCACTCCGAAACAGCAGCGTCGAATGAATCGCACCTTTGCCGGGTTGTTCATTGGTGCGGCGGGGTTGCTGGCGACGATTCGCAAAGCCTCGGTGTAACCAGGCTGTTCTGATGTGGCGGGGAAATTCCCTCGCCACACAATAATCGCTGAACCGCTTAGCGCAAAATGACCGGCGCGGTATCCCGTGGCAGGTTGTTGCGCGGCGCCGGCTCGCCGGCTTGTTCGTAGTTAGGCCCGCCAAGTTGTTCGCTCAGTTGCCGTGCCACGTCCTCACCCAGGGCCTTGGACACCTCGCGCACGACCCGCGGGCGGTTGAGGTTGATGCGCACGTCCCGGTGGTTCAGCAGCTTGGTGTCCTGGCCTTCACCCATGGCGGTGAAGGCCGAGGTGATTTCGTAGGTCTTGGTGTTGATCAGGCTGAAGTCCGCCACCAGGGTCAAGGCGAGCACGGCCGAGTAGCTGTTGGTATTGGCCAGTTCATTGATGTCGCGGGTGAAGTCGATGTCCGATACGGTGCCGAACAGCACGTAATCGGCGCCCTTGAAGTGCCCGGCCTTGATTCGCTTGATCACGTCATAGACGTCGCCCGTGGACGAAGCGGTGTGGGGCGTGCCTTGCACGAGCTGGAACATCCCGCTGCGCAGGATTTCGCCCTTGATGTCGCCGGTGAACTTGCGCAGTTCGCCCTGCTCGATGTAGCTGGTGGTGGCTTCCATCTCGTCGTAGCTCGACGAAGCGCTGGCGCTGTAAGGGTTCGCCTGGAAGTTACTCTGGGCCGAAACGATGTGGATGTATTCCTCCACCCGTTGCTGGTACGCGAGGTCAGTGACCGCGACTTTCGGGGCCGCCTGCGCGCTGAACGCGCAGGCCAGGGCCATGATGCCAATCCATGTGCGCATGGCTTAGCGCTCCGTGGTCTTGCGGATTTCTTTCTCGTCCATCCACTCGGCCAGACCGCTTTCGACGTCGATCAATTGCAGGCTGAATTTGTAGAAGACGTCCTTGTAGTCGCTGCTGCGCTTGACGATCGAGCTGATGGAGCCTTCGAGGCGGTATTTGGCGGCAATCATGTTGCCGGTCTTGGCCACGGTGCTTTTCTTGTACAGGCCGCTCTGGTTTTGCAGCTTGAGCTGGTCGACCTGGCTGTCCATGGCGTTGTTGTCGCTGGCGAACCGCGCCGCACCGGTCTTCATCAATTGAGTCTTGATGCTGGTGGTGATCTCGCGGGTATCGATGTACTCGCTGGTCTTGTTCTTCACGTCATAGACCTGAACCACCGGGCGGCCCTGCAAAATGCCGGACTGGGCCAGGGAGCGGGTCATGGATTCGGCGATCATTTGCAGGTCGGTGGAACCGAATTCGTTGGTCACGGTTTCCACGGCCTTGGTGTCGCCGTAGCTGATGTTCTTGTTGCCCAGGACCGGAGAGTTGTTGGCGCAGCCGCTGACCAGCAGGGCGGCCAGGGCGATGGACGAAATGCGTACGAACATGTGGGGACTCTCAAATTGCTGCATAAAGGGTTTTTGTGGCGAGGGGATTTATCCCCTTTGGGCTGCGCACTGTAGGAGCTGCCGAAGGCTGCGATCTTTTGATTTTTCGCTTGCGACTCAATTGTCTAGGACAAGATCGCAGCCTCGTTGCACTCGTCAGCTCCTACATCAGCGTCTATGGCCCAGCGGTGCGTGGCTCAAGGCGTATTGATTTCCAATCGGAAATCCACAGCCTTGGGTGTCGGTGCGATGGCCGGCAGGAAACTGGTTTGTTCGCCATACAGCGTCAGGCTTTTCCAGGTTTCTTCCTCGGCAACCGGAAAGCCTTCCGGTCCTAGCCAGGCAAAGCGGTAGTACATCGTCTTGTTGTTGAAGCTGGTGTTGCTCAACTGCACATTGACGGTCATGTAGCCGTTTTCCCGGGCTACGCGCATGGCGCCGACCACGATGTTTTTCTGTTTGCCCATGGCCACGACTTTGCTGGCGGCGCTGCCCGGCTCCGGCGGCGGTGGGGTGGCGCAACCGGCCAGCAAGGCCAGGACACCGACGGCGATCAGTTTTAAACGCATTTGAACAAGACTCCGTTCTTAAGGTTGCTTGATGCTGGCGACGGCGGTCGGGTGGGTGCTTGGGATCACTTGGGCGGCCAAGCCGCCGGCGAAGACCTGATTGCCCACCGCCCGCAGGCTGATGACCTGGTAGCGCTGATCGACGGTGACCTTGACCACCGAACCGCCTACTGCACTCGGCAAGGTGACCTGGTGTTCACCTTTTTTCAGGCGCAGACGCACCACCTGGGTGTAGTCCGGCAGGGTGCGCCAGGTCCGGGTGTCCGCGCCTTCGAGCACGGCCGAGGTCAGGCCCACCGCGAGGCCGGCCAGGGGGTTGGTTTCGTTGATCTGTTTTTGCGCCACGCCACGGGTGATCGCCCGCACGGTCGTGCGCAGGATGATGCCGGGCATGTCGTCACGCAGGGCGCGGCGGGACATGGCTGTGGTGCTGTTGAGTTGGGTCAGGTCCAATTGACGACCGTCGACACCGATTTGGGTGAACGTAGCAGTGGAGGTGTCAGGCTTGATCAGGGGGAATGAAAGTGGCGTGATCACTACATTGCCGCTGATGGGCAAGGGCAGGGGAATGCGGATCGAGTCCCGGGACGGCGCCAGGCCGCTCTGCACCACAATCAGGATGTCGCTTTCATCCTTCTTGTCGGCAGGCTTGTCGAGATTGATCAGTGCCTGCTCCAGCAAAGGCGTGTTCGGACGCAGCTCGGCGGCTTTGCGATAGCCCGGCGCGGCCAGGTCTTTTTCGCCCAAGGCTTCATAGACGAACCCGGCCAGGTAATGGCTGAACGCACTCTGATAGCTGTTTTTCAGGCTGACCACTTCCGGCGCGTCGAGGCTGGCCACCGGGTAACCCTGCAGGTCCTTGTACTCGGTCTTGACCCCTTGCTTCTCGGCGTCTTCCTCACGCTTGAGGTATTCCTTGTCCCGCAGGTCGGCAATTACCGCTTCGCGCTCGTGGGTTTTCTTGATCTGCATCCGCGCGCCGTCGAAGTCGTTCACGGCCAGCAGGTTCAGGGCCATCTGCGTGGTGAGCATGACCTTTTCGTAGTCATAGCCTTCGTAGCGCCGAACTTTATCGTTGACCAGAAAACTGCCGAACTGTGCGAGATACTTGCCTGTGTCGAGCTTGACCGCATCTTCCCACTGGCCCACTTGCTGGTCAGCGCTGGTCCAAGCCGCCTGGCTGCCGGGCAGATCGCCCTTGGCACGCAACAGCTCACCTTTTTCGAAGAAATACAGCAGGTCTTTGTCTTGGCTGGTGTTGTTCTTCTCCAGCAGGGTCAACGCCGCGTCGACGTTGCCGGAAGCCAGTTGCTGATTGGTCTGGGCCAATTCGCTGTCGTAGTTGCGAAACGCAGAGCAGCCAGACAACAAGGTGATCGCGCCGAGGGCGATCGAAAGAGCGGCGCGGGATGCCATGAATACTTCTTCCCTGAGGTATCAGCCGGGGGGGCGGGTCGGGCTGGGACGATCCACGGACGAGCGCCGGGCGCTGTCGGTTCCTCATAACCGGAGGAGCTTTTATGCCATCGAACAATAAGAGGGCGGCGCGATTATAAACATGGCCGTTCGCTATGTAATGGCTTTTTAATCTCGTAATGCGGTTTTTGTGACATCACTTCCAAAGCGTGAAGATCCGATGAAATCTGCTCCTGAAACACATCAGCCCTTGAGCCCAGGTCATTGGAAGTGAACAATGTGTTACTTCTTATTTCCAACTGAGAGTCATTCATGTCTGCCCCGTACCGTTTTCTGGCCTGGCTTGCACTGCCGTTGTTTGCCCTGTGCAGCGCCAATCTGTTGGCCGAGACCCTTGAGGGCGCCCCCCAGGCGCTGCATTTACTGGATTACATTGGGGCGGATTATCCGGCGACAGTGCAGGCGGGCAAGGTTGTTGACGAGTCTGAATACCGTGAGCAACTGGAATTTACCCAGCTTCTGGAAGGGCTGATCGTTGCGCTGCCAGCCAAACCTGAGAAAGCAGAACTGACACAAGGCGTCGGCGCCTTGCGCAGCGCCATCACCGAGCATCAGGATGGCGATGAGGTCGCTCGCCTGGCGCGGCAACTGGGGGCCAGACTGGCGGTGGCGTATGAGGTCAGTCAGGCGCCGGTCATCACCCCGGACCCGGCCCGCGGAGCGCCACTGTATGCGCAGAATTGCTCGGTGTGCCACGGTGACAGTGGAGCCGGCGACGGTCCCGCCGGTGTCGGTCTGGAACCTGCGCCCGCCAACCTGCGCGATGGGGCGCGGCTGGATCATCTGAGTCTCTACGCGATCTACAACACGCTTGGCATGGGCGTCGAAGGCACTGACATGCCGGCCTTCGCCGATCAGCTCGACGACCGTCAGCGCTGGGACCTGGCGACGTACATTGCCAGCTTCAGCGCCGATCCGGCGGCCGCTAAAAGCGCACAGACCTTCAACCTCGCTGATCTGGCGCGCCAGACTCCGGCCGAAATCCTCGCGGCGCAGGGCCCTGAAGCGGCTGCCACCTTTCGCGCCCAGCGTGCCCAGCCGCCACAGGTGCAGCGTGGCCCGGCGCAGTTGCTCGACTACACCGCCAGCACCCTGGACAAGAGCATCGCGGCGTATCGCGCCGGTGATCACGACCAAGCCTATGACTTGTCGGTAGCGGCTTATCTGGAAGGCTTCGAACTGGTGGAAAGTTCGCTCGATAACGTCGATGCCAATGTGCGCAAGGACACTGAAAAGGCGCTGATGGCCTACCGTCAGTCCTTGCAGGATGGCTTGCCGGTCGAGCAGGCCGTACAGCGCCTGGACGCGGCCAAGGCCAAGCTGACGGAGTCGGCGGGGTTGCTGGGTGGCGACGGTTTGAGCTGGTCGCTGAGCTACATCTCGGGCTTGCTGATTCTGTTGCGCGAAGGGCTGGAAGCGATTCTGGTGCTGGCGGCGATCCTGGCGTTCCTGCGCAATACCGGTCAACAGTCAGCGGTTCGCAGCGTCAACGTCGGTTGGGGGCTGGCGTTGCTGGCTGGCCTGGCGACCTGGGGGCTGGCCGCCTATGTGATTGATGTCAGCGGCGCCCAGCGCGAATTGCTCGAAGGGGCAACGGCATTGTTCGCCAGCGTGATGGTGCTGTGGCTGGGAGTGTGGATGCACGACCGGCGTCACGCGGCGGCCTGGCAGGATTACATCAAGAGCAGTCTGGTGGGCGGCGGCGGACGTTTCGGTTTTGCGATCCTGGCGTTTTTCTCGGTCTATCGCGAGCTGTTCGAAGTGATCCTGTTCTACGAAACACTGTGGCTGCAAGCCGGCCCCGCCGGGCATGATGCCGTGTTGGCGGGCGGTGCCACGGCGCTGGTGCTGTTGGTCGGATTGGCCTGGGTGATTCTGCGCGGCTCGGCAAAACTGCCTCTGGCGCTGTTTTTCAGCATCAATGCCGGCCTGCTCTGCGCGCTGTCGGTGGTTTTCGCCGGTCATGGCGTGAAGGCGCTGCAAGAGGCCGGGATTTTCGGAACCCGTCCGGTGGCGTTCTTCGATTTCGATTGGCTGGGCATTCATGCCGATGCTTATTCCTTGGCCGCCCAAGTGGTGGCGATCGCGGCGATTGTGGTGTTGTACGGGCGCAGTTGGGTGGCGGAGAAGCGTAGGGTCCAGGTTTCCTGAACAGCCTTCGCTGCGCTCATAATCGCGGGCAAGCCATGCTCCCACAGTCAGTATTCGCCTGTGGGAGCAAGGCTTGCCCGCGATGCTTTTAATTAGAGGAAAAACTCAATGCGTGTATGGATCGACGCCGACGCCTGTCCCAAGGCCGCGAAGGAACTGGTGGTCAAGTTCGCTTTGAAACGTCGCTTCGAAGTGGTGCTGGTGGCCGGCCAACCGCAGATCAAGCCGGCCTTGGCCTGCGTGAAGTTGATCGTGGTGCCCAGCGGGCCTGACGCGGCGGACGATTACCTGGTGGAGCATGCCGTACCGGGTGAGCTGGTGATCTGCAGCGACGTACCGTTGGCTGACCGGCTGGTGAAGAAGGGGGTTGCGGCACTGGATCCGCGGGGCAAGGAGTTCGATGCGCAGAACATGGGCGATCGGCTGGCGGTGCGCAACCTGTTCACCGACCTGCGTGAGCAGGGCCACGTGGGCGGCGGGCCGGCAGCGTACAGCGAGCGGGACAAGCAGGGGTTCGCCAATGCGCTGGATCGGATACTGACGCGGTTGGCTCGAACCTCCTGATTCTTGCCCGCACCCCTGTGGGAGCGAGCTTGCTCGCGATGGCGGTGTGTCAGCCAATAGATATGCCAATTGAACCGACGCTATCGCGAGCAGGCTCGCTCCCACATGGGGTGGGCGGTGTTGCGGTTACTCATCGTTTTCGTGAGTCAACTCCAATACCCGGTCCACCAGTTTGTTGATCCCCGAAGCCGCTTCACTGATGTTCTGCGCCAGCATGTAGGCCGGAGTACTGACCAGCTTGCGTGCAGTGTCTTCGACGATATCGGTGACAGCGCAGTCTTCGTGGATGCCGCCCATTTTGGTTACGGCGGCGGCAGTGTCGGTATCTGTGCCAATGGTGCAGGTCACCCCCGGACCATAGATTTTTGCCGCCAGGGCCGGGGAAATGCAGATCAGCCCCACCGGTTTTCCCGCTTCGGCAAAGGCTTCGGTCAGCGCCAGAACCTGCGGCTGGACGGTGCAACCCGCGCCTTCAACGGCAAAGTTGGACAGGTTCTTCGCCGCGCCGAAACCGCCAGGCACGATCAGCGCGTCGAAGTCCTCGACGTTGGCTTCGCGCAAATCTTTTACGTTGCCCCGGGCGATCCGGGCGGACTCCACCAAAACGTTGCGGCTCTCGGGCATTTGCTCGCCGGTCAGGTGATTGATGACCTGCAACTGCGCGATGTCGGGGGCGAAACACTGCACCTGTGCGCCGCGCTGGTCGAGGCGCAGCAAGGTGATCACGCTTTCGTGGATTTCTGCACCGTCATACACGCCACAGCCGGAAAGGATCACTGCAACTTTTTTGCTCATGGGCTTTTCTCCAGATTCATGGCGTTAAATGTCCACTAATTTGTCACTCGTTGCCATAGGGTTATCGAGCAGCTACACCTAATCTGCCGACTATCTCCCTGCTTTGTCTGCTCGGGTTGCGTCATGAATTTCATTCTGTATGCCGTGCCGTTTTTCTTTGTGCTGATTGCCTTGGAGTTGCTGGCCGATCGCTGGCGGGGTGTGAGCCACTACCGCGTGGCAGACGCCATCAACAGCCTGAGCACCGGCGTGCTCTCCACCACCACCGGTTTGCTGACCAAGGGCGTGGGGTTGGTGACCTACGCGTTTGCCTTGGAACATCTGGCCGTTATCCACTTGTCTGCCGACCAGGCCTGGGTCTGGGTATTTGCTTTCGTGTTCTATGACTTCTGTTATTACTGGCTGCACCGCATGGGCCATGAGCGCAACATCCTCTGGGCGGCCCATTCGGTGCATCATCAGAGCGAGGACTACAACCTCTCCACTGCGTTGCGTCAGACCAGCACCGGGTTTGTGTTGAGCTGGGTTTTCTACTTGCCGCTGGCTGTGGCCGGCGTGCCGCTGGTGGTGTTCATCAGCGTGGCGGCGTTGAATCTGCTGTATCAGTTCTGGGTCCACACCCAACACATCCCCAAGCTCGGCTGGCTGGAGTGGTGTTTCGTCACGCCGTCCAATCATCGCGCCCACCATGCACAGAACCCTCTTTACATGGATCGCAATTACGGCGGGGTGTTCATTATTTGGGACCGTCTGTTTCGCACCTTTCAGGAAGAAGACGATAACGAGCCGGTGATTTTTGGCGTGACCACGCCGCTGGCGAGCTGGAATCCGTTGTGGGCCAACCTGCAGTTCTATGCGCAATTGTGGGCGGATGCGCGACGGGCAGAGCGCTGGCCAGACAAGCTGCGGATCTGGTTTATGCCCACCGGTTGGCGGCCGGCGGACGTGGCGGGGCGATACCCACTGAACAAACCGGACCTGAGTCAGTTCCGCAAATTCGAGGTGCCGCTGGACGGCCGCCAGCAGTGGTACGTGGCGTTGCAGTTCTGTACCTACATTGCGTTGGGCAGTTACTTGATGAATCTGGAGAGCAGCCTGTCGGTTGCTGCCTTGGTGTTGGGTTGGGGCGCGGTGGCGCTGGGTTTGTTTGTCTTGGGCGTGGCCCTGGAGAATCGCCCGTGGGCCCTGAGGCTGGAGCTGTTACGGCTGGTCCTGAATTTACCGCTGGTGTGGCTGGCGCCGCTGGCGGGGTTGTGGCCGGCAAGCCCCGTGGCCTGGGTCGGGTTGCTCAGCTACAGCCTGCTCAGTGGCATCGGGCTGTATTGCTGTCGCAGTCGAGTCACTCGGTTGGCGTCGTAGGCTCGTGGGGCCTGGCTTGTTCCAGCCGTTCGGCTTCGAGGACTTTCCTGGCCAAGCGTGCATTCTTGATACGCCGACGCAGCCACAGGCACAGCCCCAGCACCAGCAGGGCACCGAGTACCCACAATTCATATTTCTTGATGCTGCCCAGCATGCCTTCGAGCACCGCGCCGAAGTGGTACGCGGCGGCGGCCAGGGCAGTGGCCCAGATCGCCGCGCCGATGCCATTGAGCAACAGATAGCGGCCCGGTGGATAGCCTGACAGCCCGATGGCCACCGGCATTACTGTGCGCAAGCCGTAGACGAAGCGAAAACTCAGGACCCAGATGTCCGGATGCCGGCGAATGTGTTCCAGCGCCCGATCGCCCATCAACTGCCAGCGAGGTTTTCGCGCCAGTAGCCTGCGGCCGTGCTTGCGCCCCATGAAATACCACAATTGATCGCCCGCATAGCTGCCGCAGAACGCCACCACCACCACCAGATTGATGTCCATGTAGCCACGGAACGCCAGGAAGCCTGCGAGCACGAGGATGGTTTCGCCTTCGAAGAACGTGCCAATAAACAAGGCCAGGTAGCCGAAGTCATGGAGAAATTGCTGGAGCATTGTCTGGGTGCTGGCGAAATGAACGCGCAGCCTACCCCTTCAGGCACATTCAGGAAAGTATCGAGATGTGTCTCGACGTGAACATTTCCTGCAACGACAATGACTGCGACGACGGGACGCAGGTGCACATATCTGTCATCTGTTCGTCATAATGGCCGTCTATAACTGTCACGCTCGCCCGTCAGCGCGGGCTCAGGAGTCTGCCGTGAGCTTTACCCCCGCCAATCGTCTGTTCCCCGCTACCCGTCTGCGTCGCAATCGCCGTGATGAGTTCTCTCGTCGGCTGGTACGTGAAAACGTGCTGACCACCGATGACCTGATCCTGCCGGTGTTCGTGCTGGACGGTGAGAACCGTCGCGAGGCCGTGTCATCGATGCCCGGGGTAGAGCGCCTGACCATCGACCTGTTGCTTGAAGAAGCCGCCAAGTGGGTCGAGCTGGGCATTCCGGCGCTGGCGCTGTTCCCGGTGACGCCTGCCGGGCTCAAGTCCCTGGACGCCGCCGAAGCCTGGAACCCCGATGGCATCGCCCAGCGCGCGACCCGTGCCCTGCGTGCCCGCTTCCCGGAGCTGGGCGTGATCACCGACGTTGCGCTGGACCCGTTCACTACGCATGGGCAGGACGGCATTCTCGATGAAGAAGGCTATGTGCAGAACGACATTACCGTCGATGCCCTGGTCCGGCAGGCGCTGTCTCATGCCGAGGCCGGTGCTCAGGTGGTGGCGCCGTCGGACATGATGGATGGCCGGATCCAGGCGATCCGTGAAGCGCTGGAGGTGGCCGGTCATGTCAATGTGCGGATCATGGCCTACTCGGCCAAGTACGCCAGTGCCTATTACGGCCCGTTCCGTGATGCGGTCGGCTCGGCGCTGAACCTGGGCAAGGCCAACAAGGCCTCTTATCAGATGGACCCGGCCAACAGCGAGGAAGCCTTGCACGAAGTGGCGGCGGACTTGTCAGAAGGGGCTGATATGGTGATGGTCAAGCCGGGCATGCCTTACCTCGACATTCTTTGCCGGGTCAAAGACGAATTCAAAGTCCCGACCTTTGTCTATCAGGTCAGCGGCGAGTACGCCATGCACATGGCGGCCATCCAGAACGGCTGGTTGGGCGAAGGCGTGATCCTTGAGTCCTTGACCGCTTTCAAACGTGCAGGAGCTGATGGCATCCTGACTTACTTTGCTGTGCGCGCCGCCCAATTGTTACGAGAGCAGAAATAGCCTCCCAGGAACTTGCGATGAATACCGAAGGACTTTCTGAAGTTGCCGTAAAAGACGCTCAGCCCGTGGTCGAGCAGGTCGCCGAAACACCGCCGGAGCATGAGGCTGTGCCTACGCCGCCGGTGGTGCCCGAGGCCCCAGTGGCGCCTGCGATTGTCATTCCGAACCTGGATGACAGCAGCCTGTACATCCATCGCGAGCTGTCGCAACTGCAGTTCAACATCCGCGTGCTGGAGCAGGCGCTGGACGAGTCCTACCCGCTGCTGGAGCGGCTCAAGTTCCTGCTGATCTTTTCCAGCAACCTGGACGAGTTCTTCGAAATCCGCGTCGCCGGCTTGAAGAAGCAGATCACCTTTGCCCGCGAGCAGGCCGGTGCCGATGGCTTGCAACCGCATCAGGCCCTGGCACGGATCAGTGAGCTGGTCCACGGTCACGTTGACCGCCAGTACGCGATTCTCAATGACATTCTGTTGCCCGAGCTGGAAAAACATCAGGTTCGCTTCATTCGTCGGCGCAACTGGAACACCAAGCTCAAGACCTGGGTTCGCCGCTATTTCCGCGACGAGATCGCACCGATCATCACCCCGATCGGCCTCGACCCGACGCACCCGTTCCCGCTGCTGGTCAACAAGAGCCTGAACTTCATTGTCGAGCTTGAAGGTATCGACGCCTTCGGTCGCGACTCCGGCCTGGCGATTATCCCCGCGCCGCGCCTGTTGCCGCGCATCATTCGCGTGCCCGAGGACGTCGGCGGCCCCGGTGACAATTATGTGTTCCTGTCGTCGATGATCCACGCCCATGCCGATGACCTGTTCCAGGGCATGAAGGTGAAGGGTTGCTACCAGTTCCGCCTGACCCGCAACGCCGACCTGTCGGTAGACACCGAAGACGTCGAAGACCTGGCCCGCGCCCTGCGCGGCGAGCTGTTCTCGCGCCGCTACGGTGATGCGGTGCGTCTGGAAGTGGCCGACACGTGCCCCAAACACCTGTCCGACTACCTGCTCAAGCAGTTCAACCTGCATGAGACCGAGCTGTATCAGGTCAACGGTCCGGTCAACCTGACCCGACTGTTCAGCATCACCGGTCTGGACAGCCATCCAGAACTGCAATATTTGCCGTTCACGCCGCAGATCCCGAAGTTGCTGCAAAACAGCGAGAACATCTTCAGCGTGATCAGCAAGCAGGACATTCTGCTGCTGCACCCTTTCGAGTCGTTCACGCCGGTGGTCGACCTGCTGCGCCAGGCAGCCAAGGATCCCCACGTATTGGCGGTGCGCCAGACCCTGTATCGCAGCGGCGCCAACTCGGAAATCGTCGACGCCCTGGTGGACGCAGCGCGTAACGGCAAAGAGGTCACGGCGGTGATTGAGTTGCGGGCGCGCTTCGATGAAGAGTCCAACCTGCAACTGGCCAGTCGTCTGCAAGCGGCCGGTGCGGTGGTGATTTATGGTGTGGTCGGCTTCAAGACCCACGCCAAGATGATGCTGATCCTGCGGCGCGAGGCCGGCGAAATCGTGCGTTACGCCCACCTGGGCACCGGCAACTATCACGCCGCCAACGCCCGTCTGTACACCGACTACAGCCTGCTGACCTCCGACGATGCCTTGTGCGAAGACGTCGGCAAACTGTTCAGCCAGTTGATCGGCATGGGCAAGACCCTGCGCATGAAAAAGCTGCTGCACGCTCCCTTCACTTTGAAGAAGGGCATGCTCGACATGATCGCTCGGGAGACGCAGTTCGCCCTGGACGGTAAACCGGCGCACATCATCGCCAAATTCAACTCGCTGACCGATCCGAAGATCATCCGTGCGTTGTACAAGGCCAGCCAGTCGGGCGTGCGTATCGACCTGGTGGTGCGCGGCATGTGCTGCCTGCGGCCGGGCATCCCGGGGGTTTCCCATAACATCCACGTGCGCTCGATCATCGGCCGCTTCCTGGAACATACGCGGGTGTTCTACTTCCTCAACGGTGGGGAGGAGCAGATGTTCCTGTCCAGCGCCGACTGGATGGAGCGCAACCTCGACAAGCGCGTCGAGACCTGCTTCCCGGTGGAAGGCAAGAAGCTGATCCTGCGGGTCAAGAAGGAGCTGGAAAGCTACCTCACCGACAACACCCACAGCTGGAGCCTGCAATCGGACGGTCGCTACATCCGCAACACGCCGACCGGCAACCAGAATGCACGCAGCGCCCAGGCGACATTGCTGGAGCGCTTGGGCAGCCCGTTGCTGACGGTTCGTTAAGAGGGGGAGGCAGGCTCGGCTTTTGTGGCAAATGGGCTTGCTCTCTCTGAGCCCGTAGGAGCTGTCGAGCGAAGCGAGGCTGCGATCTTTTGATTTTCGCTTGATATTCAAACGTCAGGAAAAGATCGCAGCCTCGCTTCGCTCGACAGCTCCTACGGATCCAGCGGGATTGCAGTCACTGCAGCAAACAATCAGTGGATGTTCAGCGCAATCCCGACCCGGGTGAGCCATTCGGCTTCCTGGGCGAAGTCAGCCTGGGTCAGTTGGTTCTCTTGCAGCCAGCCTTCGGGAAACAGCACATCCAGCTCAGCTCCATCGGCGCGCAGGACCACCTGGGGCATTTCCTGGGTACCGCGGATGTGGTGGAACAGAATCGCAAAGCGCAGCAGCACGCACAAACGAATCAGCTTGATGCCGTCATTACCGAACTCAGCGAATTTATCCCTGGGAATATTGCGCCGGTGGCCACGCACCAATAGCGCGAGCATCTGCTGGTCTTCGCGGGAGAAGCCCGCCAGGTCCGAATGTTCGATCAGATAGGCGCCGTGCTTGTGGTAGTGATAGTGGGCGATGTCCAGGCCCACCTCATGCACCTTCGCAGCCCAGCCCAGCAGTTCGCGCCAGACCCCGTCGTTCAGGTCCCAATCGTCGGCCACCTGGTCGAAAGCGTGCAGCGCCTTGCGCTCGACCCGTGCGGCCTGTTCCTGATCGACGTGGTAACGCTCCATGAGCGAGCCCAGGGTGCGCTCACGGACGTCTTCATGGTGATGGCGCCCGAGTAGGTCATAGAGCACGCCTTCGCGCAGGGCGCCCTCGCAGTGGTCCATGCGTTGCAGTTCGAGGGCGTCGAAAATCGCTTCGAGGATCGCCAGGCCCGCCGGGAAAATCGCCCGGCGGTCGGGCTTGATGCCTTCGAAATCGATTTTGTCCGAGTCGCCGAGCTTGAACACCCTGCGCTTGAGCCAGGCCAGGCCTTCGGCGTTGACCTCGCCAGTGCCATGGCCGCCGGCCTTGAGGGCCAGGCCAATGGCGCGAATGGTGCCCGAGGAGCCGATGGCTTCATCCCAGGTCAGGCGGTGCAGGGCATGTTCGATGCTCATGATTTCCAAGCGCGCCGCCGTATAGGCCTGGGCGTAGCGCGCCGGAGTGATCTTGCCGTCGCGGAAATAACGCTGGGTGTAGCTGACACAACCCATTTGCAGGCTTTCGCGCAGCAGCGGCTCGAAGCGCTGGCCAATGATGAATTCGGTACTGCCGCCCCCGATGTCCGCCACCAGGCGTTTGCCCGGGGTGTCGGCCAGCGTATGGGAGACGCCGAGGTAGATCAGACGGGCCTCTTCACGCCCGGAAATGACTTCCACCGGATGGCCGAGGATCTCTTCGGCGCGGTGGATGAATTCGCCCCGGTTGCGCGCCTCGCGCAATGCGTTGGTACCCACGATCCGCACCGCGCCCAGGGGCATGCCGTTGATCAGTTGGGCGAACCGCTTGAGGCAATCGAGCCCGCGCTGGATGGATTCTTCGCTCAGTTGGCGCTCTTCGTCGATGCCAGCGGCCAGTTGGACCTTCTCGCCGAGCCGCTCAAGAATTCGGATTTCCCCGTTCTGGGCCTTGGCGACGACCATGTGGAAGCTGTTGGAGCCCAGGTCTATGGCAGCGATCAGGGACAGATTCTTGGCTTGGGATGGCGGCATGGTCAAAAAGTCTCGGTCGATAACCTCGCCATCCTGCCACGATCAACCGCTTACGCCAACGCACCTGATCCAAACCCTTGAGCCAGAGCAGCTTGCAGGGTGCCCTTGTGGCGAGGGGATTTATCCCCGCTGGGCTGCGCAGCAGCCCTAAAGCTGTGAACTCAATCATCCTGGCACGCCGAGTTGCCTGGTTTGGGGGCCGCTTCGCAGCCCAACGGGGATAAATCCCCTCGCCACAGAGTGTTCCTTGGCTGAGAAAATCAGGCGGGCTCGACCGTCCCAATGAAATTCGCCAGCTCTACGGTCTGCGGATCGGCGAACAACACCTTGGGATCCCCCACCTCGTGCACTTTGCCCTGGTGCATGAACACCAGTTTGTCCCCGACTTCCCGGGCAAAGCGCATTTCGTGGGTGACCATGATCAGGGTCATGCCGTCCTTGGCCAGCTGGCGCACCACGCCGAGCACTTCATTGACCAGTTCCGGGTCCAGGGCGGAGGTGATTTCGTCGCACAGCAGCACCTTTGGCGACATCGCCAGGGCGCGGGCGATGGCGACCCTCTGTTGCTGGCCGCCGGACAGGCGGTCTGGAAAGGCGTCGAATTTCTCCCCGAGTCCGACTCGCTCCAGCATCTGGCGTGCCAGTTCAGCCGCTTTGGCCTTGGGTACTTTTTGAACAACCTGCGGCGCGAGCATCACGTTCTCACCGACGGTCAGGTGCGGGAACAGGTTGAATTGCTGGAACACCATCCCGACTTTCTGCCGCAGGCTGCGCAGGTCGGCGCGGGCGGCGTCGAGGTATTCACCGTCGACTTCAATCACGCCGTCGTTGATCGACTCCAAACCATTGAGGGTGCGCAACAGGGTGGATTTGCCCGAACCGCTGCGGCCGATGATCGCCACGACCTGGCCCTCCTCGACGCTCAGGTCGATGCCTTTAAGCACGTGGTGATCGCCGTAGTATTTATGCAGGGCGGAAATTCTAAGCAGAGGCATGCAGTCTCCTTTCCAGGTAGCGCGCACTGAGGGACAAGGGGTAGCAAAGCAGGAAGTAACCGAGGGCCACCAGGCCATACACCATGAACGGCTCGAACGTGGCGTTGGCGAGCATGCCGCCGGTCTTGGTCAGTTCGGTAAAGCCAATGATCGAGGTCACGGCTGTGCCTTTGACCACCTGCACGGAAAAGCCCACGGTCGGGGCCACGGCGATGCGCAAGGCCTGGGGCAGGATCACGTAGCGCAACTGCTCCAGCGGGCTGAGGGCCAGGCTCGCCGAGGCTTCCCATTGGCCGTTGGAAATCGAGTCGACACAACCGCGCCAGATCTCCGCCAGGTAGGCGCTGGTAAACAGCGTCAAGGCAATCGCCGCGGCCATCCACGGGGAAATCTCCACCCCAGCCAAGGCTACGCCGAAGAACACCAGAAACAGCTGCATCAACAGCGGCGTGCCCTGGAACAGCTCGATGTAAGTACGGGCAATGTTGCGGGGCAGGGCGCTTTTGGAAATGCGCAGCACCATCACCAGCAAGCCGATCACGCCGCCCCCGATAAACGCCACCAGCGACAAGGCCAGGGTCCATTGCAGGCCCGTGAGCAGGTTGCGCACCACGTCCCAGAAAGTGAAATCGCTCATTGGCGGCTCCTGGCAATGTAGCGGCGCCCCACCCAGTTCAGGAACTGGCGGATCAACAGCGCCATGCACAAGTAGATCAGCGTGGTCAGTGCATAGGTCTCGAACGCGCGGAAATTACGCGACTGAATGAAGTTGGCGGCAAAGCTCAGCTCTTCGGTAGCGATCTGCGAGCAGACCGCCGAGCCGAGCATCACGATGATGATCTGGCTGCTCAGGGCCGGCCAGACCTTGCCCAGCGCCGGCAGCAGCACCACATGACGAAAGGCTTCAAAACGGCTCATCGCCAGGGCCGCGGCGGCTTCCAGTTGCCCGCGCGGGATGGCCTGGATGCCGGCGCGGATGATCTCGGTGGAGTAGGCGCCGAGGTTGATCACCATGGCCAGTACCGCTGCCTGCCATTCGGATATCTGCAAACCCAGGGACGGCAGGCCGAAGAAAATGAAAAACAGCTGCACCAGGAATGGCGTGTTGCGGATCAGCTCCACGTACACGCCGAAGATCGCCGCGAACGGACGAATATGCCACGCCCGCACCACGGCCCCGACGATGCCCAGGCCAACCCCGAGCAGCGCGCCGATGGCCGTCAACTCCAAGGTGAACAAGGCACCGCGCAGCAGCAGCTCGGTGTTCTGCACCACCGGCATAAAATCGAACTGATAAGCCATGCTCAACCTCTCAAGCGACGGTCAGAGATCGGCTGGCAGCGGCTGCTTGAGCCAGGTCTGGGAGTTTTTCTCCAGGCTGCCATCGGTTTTGGCAGAGGCCAGGATCTGGTTGACCTTGTCCAGCAGCGCCGGCTCGTTCTTGTTCACGCCCACATACACTGGCGAATCCTTGAGTTTTACTTTCAGCGCCGGGACGCGCTTGGGGTTGCGTTCGCTGATCGCGACCATGACCACGTTGCCGCTGGCGATCAGGTCTACCTGGCCGGCCAGATAGGCGGCGATGGTCGAGTTGTTGTCTTCAAAGCGCTTGATCGTGGCGCCCTGGGGAGCAACCTTGGTCAGCTCGATGTCTTCGATGGAGCCACGGGTGACGCTGATGGTCTTGCCCTTGAGGTCGTCCAAGCCGTTGATGGCGGCGTCGGGCGGGCCGAATACAGCGAGGTAGAACGGCGCGTAGGCACTGGAGAAATCGATGACTTTTTCACGCTCGGGGTTTTTGCCCAGGCTGGAGATCACCAGGTCGACCTTGCCGGTGGTCAGGAACGGAATGCGGTTGGTGCTGTTGACGGGGGTCAGTTCAAGCTTGACCTTGAGCTGGTCGGCCAGCAGCTGCGCGGTGTCGATGTCCAGGCCGCGAGGTTTCATGTCCGGGCCTACCGAGCCGAACGGTGGGAAGTCCTGGGGCACTGCGACCTTGAGGGTGCCGCGCTTGACCACGTCTTCCAGGCCGTCTGCTTGAGCAGGCAGATGAGTGAGCATCAGGCTGGCGAACAGGGCGGTAAGCAGGGCGCTGCAACGCTTAATCATGGCAAATCTCCGCATCGGTGATGTGATTTCTGCGTTCGGACAGAGCACAGGCCATGCCAAGCTGGTTTTTAATCTGCCAAAGCCACGGTTTTACTGGCGGGATGAGGTCTTACTGGTCTGAACAGTTGCGCCGCGTTTCGCACCGTTATCGGGCGTTGCTATTTGCCGCCGAACCCAACTGGAGCACGACTTGCCGGGCGCGGCGTTTAGCTTTACAACTAGCCGCTCACTGGCCCGGTTCATCTGAAAAAAATCATGAATTCCATCGCTCGCGCCGTTCCCGAAGTGGCCCTGCAAGCCATCCGTAAACTGATCGTCGATGAAGGCTTCGCTCCCGGGGATGCGCTGCCGTCACAACGGGACCTGGCGCTGCAACTGGGGGTGAGTCGAGCCTCGTTGCGTGAGGCGCTTTCATCGTTGAGTGCGCTGGGCGTCATCAGCGTACAGCCGGGCAAGGGTGTGTTCGTGCAGTCGGCGGTGGAGGTTTCGCGCAGCGAGCTGGCCCCGGGTTGGCCGTTCGCGGCCCAGGCTTCGCCGGTGGATATCTTCCAGCTGCGTTATGCCCTGGAAGGTTTCGCGGCCGGGTTGGCGGCGGTGACGCTGAGCGCCGATGAACTCGACACACTGGAGGACAACGTCGAGGCCATGCGCCGGGAGCTCAAGTCAGGGGATTTCGATGCCGCAGCGCGGCTGGATTTCGAGTTCCATCGGCGCATCCTGCAGGCCAGCGGTAACCAGGCGATGCTGAGTATTCTCACCGCCAGCGCCGACATCTTTCTGGAAAGCCAGAAACTACCGTTCATCCGAGCGGAACGGGCGATGGAAACGTGGCAGGAGCATCGCAAGATCCTTCGGGCCCTGGCCCGTCGCGCTTCGGCTGGCGCGCAAAAAGCCATGCAGGAACATGTGCGTAACGCCGCGCTGCGCACCGGAATTTCCTTCGTGGCCCCGGCTGCTCCATGAGGCGCGTCATACCCAAATACATCGGACACCATAGCGAGACTCAATCAACTGCGGCTTCCTGAACCCGGTAAGGGCCGCTATGATGGGCCACGTTTTTTTGCTGACAATCCCGGAGATTTCAATGAGCAGCGATCTGATCAAACACGTTACCGACGCTAGCTTCGACGAAGAAGTACTTAAGTCCGAAGGCCCGGTACTGGTCGACTATTGGGCTGAGTGGTGCGGTCCGTGCAAGATGATCGCGCCGGTCCTGGACGAAATTGCCCAGACCTACGAGGGTAAGCTGACCGTCGCCAAGCTGAACATCGACGAGAACCAGGACACCCCGCCCAAGTATGGCGTGCGTGGTATCCCGACGCTGATGCTGTTCAAGAACGGCAACGTCGAAGCCACCAAGGTGGGTGCGCTGTCGAAGTCGCAACTGGCCGCGTTCCTCGACGCCAACATCTAAGCGCCGAATGCTGTTGAAAAAGCCCCGCTAATCGCGGGGCTTTTTTCGTTACTCGGGGCTAGACGCTCGCAAACCCAGGTGTTACATTCGGCCCCGCACTGGTTTCTCCTTTGCCCCCTGCAAGCCGTCGCCGACGCACTCCTTTCGAATAAGTACGCGATCCTGTCGCCTTCTCCGCGGCGCGGCCTCATTAAGCCAAAAGCTTAATTTCCCCCCTCCATAAATGATTACGTCATTCCTATATGAATCTGACTGAACTCAAGCAAAAGCCGATTACCGAACTGCTCGAATTGGCCGAACAGATGGGCATAGAAAATATGGCCCGTTCGCGCAAGCAGGACGTGATTTTCTCCCTGCTCAAAAAGCACGCGAAAAGCGGCGAGGAAATCTCCGGTGATGGCGTGCTGGAGATTCTCCAGGACGGCTTCGGCTTTCTCCGCTCCGCAGACGCTTCCTATCTTGCCGGCCCAGACGATATCTACGTCTCGCCGAGCCAGATCCGTCGTTTCAACTTGCGCACCGGTGACACCATCGTTGGCAAGATCCGCCCTCCGAAGGAAGGCGAGCGTTACTTCGCACTGCTCAAGGTCGACACGATCAACTTCGACCGTCCGGAAAACGCGAAGAACAAGATTCTCTTCGAGAACCTGACCCCGCTGTTCCCGACCGTGCGCATGAAGATGGAGGCCGGTAACGGTTCCACCGAAGACCTCACCGGTCGGGTCATCGATTTGTGCGCACCTATCGGCAAAGGCCAGCGCGGTCTGATCGTGGCGCCGCCGAAAGCGGGCAAGACGATCATGCTGCAGAACATCGCGGCCAACATCGCTCGTAACAACCCTGAAGTTCATCTGATCGTGCTGCTGATCGACGAGCGTCCGGAAGAAGTGACCGAGATGCAGCGCACCGTGCGCGGCGAAGTGGTTGCCTCGACGTTCGACGAGCCGCCGACCCGCCACGTGCAGGTTGCCGAAATGGTGATCGAGAAGGCCAAGCGCCTGGTCGAGCACAAGAAGGACGTGGTGATCCTGCTGGACTCCATCACTCGTCTGGCCCGTGCCTACAACACTGTGATCCCGAGCTCCGGCAAGGTGCTGACCGGTGGTGTCGATGCCCACGCCCTGGAGAAACCGAAACGTTTCTTCGGTGCTGCGCGTAACATCGAAGAAGGCGGCTCGCTGACCATCATCGCCACCGCGCTGGTTGAAACCGGCTCGAAGATGGACGAAGTGATCTACGAGGAATTCAAAGGCACCGGTAACATGGAACTGCCTCTGGATCGCAAGATCGCTGAAAAGCGCGTCTTCCCGGCCATCAACATCAACCGTTCCGGCACCCGCCGCGAAGAGTTGCTGACCGCCGACGACGAGCTGCAGCGTATGTGGATCCTGCGCAAGCTCCTGCATCCTATGGATGAAGTCGCTGCCATCGAGTTTCTGGTCGACAAGTTGAAGCAGACCAAGACCAACGATGAGTTCTTCCTGTCGATGAAACGCAAGTAATCGATCAGGCAGGGCAGCAAAGCCGGGGAAACCCGGCTTTTTGCTATCCGTGCATTCACTATTTTGAACGGGCGGCGTTAAACTCGGGCCCCCGACGCCCCGGCTACCATGAGGCTTTTGCATGCAGTATCGCGACTTGCGCGACTTTATCAGCGGTCTGGAACAGCGCGGCGAACTCAAGCGCATCCAGGTGCCGGTGTCCCCCGTACTGGAAATGACCGAGGTCTGCGACCGTACGCTGCGAGCCAAAGGCCCGGCGCTATTGTTTGAAAACCCGACCGGTTATGACATCCCGGTGCTGGGCAACTTGTTCGGCACGCCACATCGCGTGGCCTTGGGCATGGGCGCCGAAGCCGTCAGCGAATTGCGCGAAATCGGCAAGCTGCTGGCGTTTCTCAAGGAGCCTGAGCCGCCCAAAGGTCTGAAGGATGCGTGGTCCAAGCTGCCGATTTTCCGCAAGATCATTTCCATGGCGCCGAAAGTCGTCAAGGACGCCATCTGCCAGGAAGTGGTGATCGAAGGTGACGATGTCGACCTGGCGATGTTACCGGTGCAGACCTGCTGGCCGGGCGACGTGGGGCCGCTGATTACCTGGGGCCTGACCGTCACCAAAGGTCCGAACAAGGATCGTCAGAACCTCGGTATCTACCGTCAGCAGGTCATTGGCCGGAACAAGGTCATCATGCGCTGGCTGAGCCACCGTGGCGGTGCGCTGGATTACCGGGAATGGTGTGAAAAACATCCTGGGCAACCGTTTCCGGTGTCCGTGGCCCTGGGCGCGGACCCGGCGACCATCCTCGGTGCTGTCACGCCAGTGCCTGACAGCCTTTCCGAATACGCATTCGCCGGGCTGTTGCGCGGCAACCGCACCGAACTGGTGAAATGCCGCGGCAACGATCTGCAAGTCCCGGCCACCGCCGAGATTATTCTTGAAGGCGTGATCCATCCCGGCGAAATGGCCGATGAAGGTCCGTACGGCGACCACACCGGCTACTACAACGAAGTCGACAGCTTTCCGGTGTTCACCGTCGAGCGCATCACCCATCGGATCAAGCCGATTTACCACAGCACCTACACCGGCCGTCCACCTGATGAGCCGGCCATTCTCGGGGTAGCACTGAACGAAGTGTTCGTGCCGATCCTGCAGAAGCAATTTCCCGAAATCACCGACTTCTACCTGCCGCCGGAAGGTTGCTCTTACCGCATGGCCGTGGTGACCATGAAGAAGTCGTACCCAGGGCACGCCAAGCGGGTCATGCTGGGGGTCTGGTCGTTTTTGCGACAGTTCATGTACACCAAGTTCGTTATTGTCACTGACGACGATATCAACGCACGAGACTGGAACGACGTGATCTGGGCCATCACCACGCGCATGGACCCCAAGCGTGACACGGTGATGATCGAGAATACGCCGATCGATTACCTCGACTTCGCCTCGCCGGTGTCCGGCCTGGGCTCGAAGATGGGACTCGATGCCACGCATAAATGGCCCGGTGAAACCACCCGTGAATGGGGCCGGGTGATCGTCAAGGATGAAGCCGTTACCCAACGGATCGATGCCATCTGGAATCAGTTAGGAATAGATTGATGCGTGTAACCTTGCAGCCTTCCGGGGCGGTGTTGGATATCCGGCCCGCCGAGCGGATTCTCGATGGCGCGCGACGCCTGGGCTATGAGTGCCCGCAAAGCTGCCGCAATGGCAACTGCCATGTCTGCGGTGCGCTGTTAGTGGAAGGCCGCGTGGAGCAGGCGGGTGAAGTGCGCGATCACGGTGAGATATTCACCTGCATTGCCGAGCCTCTGGAGGACTGCGTGGTGCTGTGGGATGGCGTGCTGTCACCGGGTGAGTTGCCCGTGCGCAGCCTGGCGTGCCAGGTCACTGAATGCGCAGACGTGGGCGGTGATGTCTGGCGAGTACGCCTGCGCGCACCGGCGGGCAAGCCGCCGCGCTATCACGCGGGGCAGTACCTGATGATCGAGCGGGAGAATGGCGAGAAATCGGCGTTTTCCCTGGCCTCGGCGCCGCATTCGGGGCGCGAGCTGCAATTGCACGTATTAGTGCGCGAAAACAGTGCGCAGACGCTGCTGGAGCAACTTCAGCGTAACCCCAATGTGCGCATCGAAATGCCCTTTGGCGACACCCATTTGTCCGAGTTGCCGGAGGGGCCGCTGGTGTTGATTGCCGCCGGTACTGGCATGGCGCAGATGCACAGCCTGATCGAACATTGCCGCGCAGCGGGTTTCAAGCACCCGGTGCATCTGTATTGGGGCGTGCGGCGCCCGGAAGATTTCTATGAAATCGAACATTGGGACGAGTGGAAAACGCTGCCTAACCTGTTCCTGCACAAAGTCGTCAGCGACTTGTGTGGCTGGGAAGGGCGCTGTGGGATGCTTCACGAAGCCGTGTGCGAGGACATCAGCGATCTCAAGGGCGTGCATGTCTACGCCAGTGGCTCGCCGGCGATGATCTATGCCACCCTCGACGCGTTGGTCGATGCCGGAATGGACGCCCACCAAATGCGCGCCGACGTATTTGCCTATGCGCCGCGGGCGTAGGAGCTGTCGAGCGAAGCTTCGCTCGACAGCTCCTACGCAATATCAGAATTCCCTCGTTCATGGGCATTCATGGCATTTAATTTGCCTTGCTCCTGACAAGCGTCAGTGTCATGACGCGCACCATCCAGCTTCATGAACCGCGAGGAGCCAACCGCTACCGGCCATGACCGCTATCGAATCCGCCTTTACTTGTGCGCCATACCCGCCACGCCTCGACCTGGGGCCGCAGTTGACCCGTGAGCAATTGCTCGCCTCGATGCAATTGACCATGAGCCTGCACCGGGGTGGGCCGGTGTGGCTGTTTGCTTACGGTTCGTTGATCTGGCGGCCGGAGTGCACGGCGGTGGAGCGGGTGCGCGGTCGGGTCCACGGGTACCATCGCGGTTTGTATTTGTGGTCTCACGAGCACCGGGGGACCCCGGAATTACCGGGGTTGGTGTTCGGGTTGGACCGAGGCGGGTCGTGCAGCGGTTTCGCCTATCGATTATCGGAAGAGAATCTGGAGGACTCGCTGTTCGCCCTGTGGCAGCGCGAGATGCCGTTCCCGTCCTATCGTCCGCACTGGCTCAGTTGCCGCCTCGAAGATGGCAGCCGGGTGCAGGCCTTGGGATTCGTGCTGGAGCGGCACCTGCCCAGCTATGCCGGCAACTTGCCGGACCATGTGCTGAGCCAGGTGTTCGAAAACGCCTGTGGGCGCTATGGCACCACTCGCGATTATGTCGAGCAGACCATCCACGCCCTGCGCAGCCACGCCATGCCAGACCGGAATCTGGAGGCGCGGCTCAAACGCTGCAAATCAGCCCTGGATCAGGCCACCGCTTCGCGGCTCTGACTGGCGATTTGCTTGTGCCACAAGGTTGGCGCGAGGAACGCCATCGCCAGCAGGCAAGCACCCACCAGCAATACAAAACCACCGTTCCAGCCGAAATGGTCCACCGTGTAGCCCATCGCAGCACTGGCCGCGACCGAGCCGCCCAGATAGCCAAACAGCCCGGTGAAACCGGCGGCGGTACCGGCGGCCTTTTTCGGTGCCAGTTCCAGGGCCTGCAAACCGATCAGCATGACCGGGCCGTAGATCAGAAAGCCAATGGAAACCAGGGCGACCATGTCCACGGTCGGGTTGCCCGCCGGGTTCAGCCAGTACACCAGCGTCGCCACGGTCACTAGCGCCATGAACACCATGCCCGTCAGGCCCCGGTTGCCGCGGAAGATTTTGTCCGACATCCAGCCGCACAGTAACGTGCCAGGGATGCCTGCCCACTCGTACAAGAAGTACGCCCAGGAGGTTTTATCCACCGTGAAGCCTTTGGCTTCCTTGAGGTAGGTGGGCGCCCAATCCAGCACGCCGTAGCGCAGCAGGTAAACAAAGACGTTTGCCATGGCGATGTACCAGAGCATTTTGTTGCGCAGCACGTACTTGACGAAGATTTCCTTGGCGCTGAACTCGTTCTCGTGACTGGCGTCGTAGCCTTCCGGGTAATCGTTCTTGTATTTTTCGATCGGCGGCAGGCCTACCGATTGCGGGGTGTCGCGCATGGTCGCGAAGGCAAACAGCGCCACCAGTAGCGCCACGGCCGCCGGTACATAAAACGCCGCGTGCCAGTCATTGAACCAGCCCATCCCCAGCAGGAACAACGGCCCAATCAAGCCACCGCCGACGTTATGCGCCACGTTCCAGACCGACACCACACCGCCGCGTTCTTTCTGTGACCACCAGTGCACCATGGTCCGCCCACTGGGCGGCCAGCCCATGCCCTGAGCCCAGCCATTGATGAACAGCAGGATGAACATCATGGTGACGCTGGAGGTTGCCCATGGCGCGAAACCGAAAATGAACATCACCCCCGCCGAGACCAGCAAACCGAATGGCAGGAAATAGCGCGGATTGGAACGGTCGGACACCAGGCCCATCAGGAACTTTGAAAGCCCATAGGCGATGGCAATGGCCGACATGGCCAGGCCCAACTGACCCCGGGTGTAGCCCTCGTCGATCAAGTACGGCATGGCCAGGGAGAAGTTTTTGCGCAGCAGGTAATAACCGGCGTAGCCGATGAAGATGCCGGCGAAAATCTGCCAGCGAAGGCGTCGATAGGTGCTGTCTATTTTTTCTTCAGGCAGGGGCGCCTGATGTACGGCAGGACGAAAGAAAGCAAACATTCAAGGGCTCCAGATTCTTGTTATGACTGCGGATGCGAATGTTACAGTTTCGTTACCGAAAATAGCACCGCTTCTCATTGTCAAAACAGTGGAAATTCCCCTTGATGAATGTTCTTAAATGAACATGTCGCTCAGACATACGCTGATGGCGCTGTCGGAATTGCCTTGTGGCCAGGTTCAACGTGGCCAGGTTCAACAATCATGCGGTCCGCAGCCTCCGGCACCCGGACCGCTTGATTGGCTTCAACGCACCTGCACCACCACCTTCCCCACAGCCTTGCGCTGGCCCAGGTCGTTGATCGC
Organism: Pseudomonas sp. NFACC39-1; assembly: GCF_900110355.1. Classification (NCBI taxonomy): domain Bacteria; kingdom Pseudomonadati; phylum Pseudomonadota; class Gammaproteobacteria; order Pseudomonadales; family Pseudomonadaceae; genus Pseudomonas; species Pseudomonas sp. NFACC39-1. Next base: position 109,908 of record NZ_FODL01000002.1, read on the forward strand.
CTGGGCGGCGTTGCTCAGTGGATACACCTGCGAGACCAGCGGCTTGAGCTTGCCTTCGGTAAACCAGTCGAACAATTGCTGGAAGTTGGCGGCGTTGTCCTGGGGTTGGCGTTGGGCGAAGGAGCCCCAGAACACACCCACCACGGCGGCGCCCTTGAGCAAGGCCAGGTTCACGGGCAGCTCGGGGATGCGCCCGCTGGCAAAGCCGACCACCAGCAGCCGGCCATTCCAGGCGATGGCGCGAATGGCCTGGTCGAACAGGTCGCCGCCTACCGGGTCGTAGATCACGTCGGCGCCTTGGCCGTCGGTGAGGCGTTTGATTTCATCCTTGAGGCTGGTTTCGCTGTAGTTGATCAGTTCGTCGGCGCCGGCGGCCTTGGCCACGGCCAGTTTCTCTGCGCTGCTGGCGGCGGCAATCACCCGGGCGCCCATGGCCTTGCCGATCTCCACCGCCGCCAGGCCAACGCCGCCGGATGCGCCGAGCACCAGCAGGGTTTCGCCAGGTTGCAGGTTGGCCCGTTGCTTGAGGGCATGCATCGAGGTGCCATAGGTCATGCTGAAGGCGGCAGCGGTGTTGAAGTCCATGGACGCCGGGATCGGTAACACGTTGTAGCCAGGCACCGCCACCTGTTCGGCAAAGCTGCCCCAACCGGTCAGCGCCATCACCCGGTCACCGACCTTCAGGTGGCTGACTTTTTCACCCACCGCGCTGACCACGCCCGCTGCTTCGCCGCCAGGGGAAAACGGGAAGGGGGGCTTGAATTGATATTTGCCCTCGATGATCAGCGTGTCAGGGAAGTTCACCCCGGCGGCATGCACGTCCAGCAGCACTTCGTTCTTCTTCGCGACGGGGCTGGCGACGTCTTCCAGCACCAGCGATTCGGCAGGACCGAATTCTTTGCACAGCACGGCTTTCATCAGGGCTATTCCTTTGGGAGTGATGGCCGATAAGTGTAGGTGTGAGAGTCAACGGGTCAACGAGCATGCCCCGCCCTGATAGCCGGCCATAAGCTTGTGCTTGAACGGCGGGTCGGTATGCTGGGCCGCAAATCGTATGAGGAGTCGAATGTGAAAGCGTGGATCATGTTGATGCTGGCTCTGTCGTTGTCTGTGACGGCGATGGCCGAGGAAACCAAAGAAGGCGAGGCGCCGAAGGTCAGTTACATCACCCTCAGCCCGCCATTCGTGGGCAATTATGGCCTGGACGGCTCGGCGAAGCTGAGGGTGTACAAGGCCGATGTGGCCCTGCGTGTGACCGGTGACGCAGCCGCTGCGGCAGTCAAGGCCAACGAGCCATTGATCCGCAACCAACTGGTGGCGTTGTTCGCCCAGCAGACCACCGAGGCGATGAACAACCTCGAAGCCAAGGAAAAACTGCGTCAGGAAGCGTTGAAGCAGACCCAGCAAGTGATGAACGACGAGACCGGCAAGCCGATGGTGGATGATCTGTTGTTCAATAACCTGATCATTCAATAAATCGGCTGGATCGTAGCCCCGACAGCGCCACGAATCGGTAGGCGCTGACGAAGGCTGCTTTTTATCAGGACGCCAGGCTTTTGCGAAACCGCCCCAGGGCGATGAAAAAGAACAAGAGCCCGATTGCCGCCAGTGCCAGCAGGTCTGGCCATACCACGCTAACGCTCGCATCCCGGAATAGAATCGCCGCGCTGAGGCTGACGAAATGGGTCGAAGGCGAACCTTGCATCACCCATTGCAACCATTGCGGCATGCTATCGAGCGGCGTGCTGCCGCCCGACAACAGCAGCATCGGTATGATGACCGGGATCGACAGTAGACCGAACTGCGGCGTTGAGCGGGCCAGGGTGGCGAGAAAAATGCCCAGGGCGGTGCTGGCGAACAGGTAGAGCGCGGTCACCAGCAGAAATAGCAATATGGAGCCGGTAAGCGGCACGCCCAAGGCGACCTTGACGATTATTTCCAGCGAGGCCCAGGTGCATAGCACCACCACCAGCATGTTGCTCCAGATTTTCGCCAGCATGATTTCCAGTGCGGTCAGCGGTAGCACCAGCAGGTGATCGAGGGTGCCGTGCTCGCGCTCGCGCAGCAGCGCGGTGCCCGTCAGGATGATGGCCAGGATCGTGATGTTGTTGACGATCTGGATCACGGCCAGAAACCACCCGCCCTCAAGATTGGTGTTAAACAGCGCTCGGGTGGTCAGCTTCACGGGCGTTTGTGCGCTTGCTTGTGCCTGCCCGCTGTAGGTCAGCAGTTCCTGTTGGAAAATCCGCCCGATGTAGCCGGCGCCCATGAACGCCTGGCTCATGGCTGTGGCATCAACGTTGAGTTGCAGCGCAGGCTCTCGTCCGGCGAGCAGATCGGCCTGGAAGTTGGCGGGCACATTGATGACGAAGGTGTAGCGGCCACTGTCCATGACGTTGTCCAGCTCGGCATAGGGCAACGCCACTGGGCTCTGGAATTCCGGCGGTTGCAGCGCCTGGATCAATTGACGTGAGAGATGGCTTTGGTCTTCATCCACCACCGCCACGCTGGCGTTGTGGACGCCGATCACCGAGCCTGCGGCCGGCATGTAGATCGCCACGGTGAATGCGTAGCCTAAAAACAGCAGCAGGACGGAGTCATACCGCAGGCTGGTCAGTTCCTTGAGGCCAAGACGCCAGATATGCGAAAACTTGTGCATCAGGCCTCCTGTTTTTTCAGCATGACCAGGCTGAGCCCGGTGAACGCCAGAAAAAAGCCCAGTAGCGCCAGGCATTGCGGCCATAGCTGGCGCAGGTCCAGGGCCTTGGTGAAAGTGCCGACGGCGATGTCCAGGAAATAACCGGCGGGAAACAACTGGCCCATCACCGAGGCTGCCCCGTCCAGGGATGAGCGCGGCACGATCAACCCCGAGAATTGGATGGTCGGAAGACTGGTGATGATCATGGTGCCGAGGATCGCTGCGATCTGGGTGCGGGTAAACGCCGAGATCAACAACCCCATACTGGTGGTTGCCAGTACGTAGAGCAGCCCGCCCAACGCCAGCGTCAGGCCGCTGCCTTTGAATGGCACGCCGAACAGCCAGCGATTCATCGCCGTCAGCAGGGCCAGATTGATCAGGCTGACCGTCAGATAGGGCGCTTGTTTGCCCAGCAGGAACTCCAGGCGGGTCAACGGTGTGGCGTAGAAATTGGTGATCGAGCCCAACTCCTTTTCCCGCACGATCCCCAGGGCCGTCAACATGGCCGGAATGAACGCGAGGATCAACGCCATCACGCCCGGACCGATAGCGTTCACGCTGACCACGTCCTGGTTGTAGCGGAACCGGGTCTCCAGGCTGGCTGCGCTTTGCTGGTTTAGCGCCGGGCTGCTCTGTTCAACCAGTTGTTCGAGATTGGCCTGATGTACCGCCTGGACGTAGTTGCGACTGGTTTCGGCGCGAAACGGCATGCCGCCGTCCAGCCAGGCGCCAACGGTGGGTTGCCGACCGGCATACAGGTCACGGCCGAAACCGGGTGGGATTTGCAGGGCCAGCTTGATTTCCGAACGTTGCAAGCGCCGATGCAGCGCGTTCGCGTCCTGGATAACCGGCTGCTCCTCGAAATAGCGCGAGCTGCGAAAAGCTTCCAGATAAGCGCGACTTTGCGGGCTTTGATCCTGATCGAACACGGCGAAGGCGAGCTTTTCCACGTCCAATGAAATGCCGTAGCCGAAGATCACCATCATGAACAGGGCTCCCAGCAAGGCGAAGGCCATGCGTACCTTATCTCGCAGCAGCTCCTTGCCTTCCCGACTGGCGACGGCCCACAGGCGCCCGAGGCTGAAGCCGTGCCGGACCTGCGGCGTGCCGGCATTGTCGAGGGGCACGGGGGCGGTGTCTTGCTGTGTTTCCCCCTGGGCCTGTTCCAGGCAGGTGACAAACGCGGCCTCCAGCGTCTGACCGTTGAACTGCGCCTGGAGGGCTGCTGGTGTGTCGCAGGCCAGGACTTTGCCGGCGTGCATCAGCGAAATGCGATCACAGCGTTGGGCTTCGTTCATGAAATGCGTGGAAAGAAATATCGTCACGCCCTGTTCGCGGGACAACTCAATCAGCAGGCGCCAAAAGTCGTCCCGCGCGGCCGGGTCAACGCCTGAGGTCGGTTCATCGAGGATCAGCACTTCCGGGCGATGCAACACCGCCACGGCGAGGGACAAGCGCTGACGCAGGCCCAAGGGGAGCGCGCCGCAAGGTTGGTCGGCGAGGCTCTGGAGATTGAAGCGCTGGATCAGCTCGTTGATGCGCGCGTCGCTTTCGGCCTTGGGCAGATCGAACAGCTTCGCATGCAAGGCCAGGTTCTGGCGCACGCTCAGTTCGCCGTACAGTGAGAAACTCTGAGACATGAAGCCCACCCGTTTGCGGGTGGCCAGGTCCTTGGCGTTGACCGGGTTGCCCAGCAGCCGGGCGCTGCCTTCGCTGGCGGGCATCAGCCCGGTCAACACCTTCATGGTGGTGGTCTTGCCGCAACCGTTGGAGCCCAGAAAGCCAAAGATCTCACCGCGACCGATCGCGAAGCTGACCTTGTCGACTGCGGTGAAATCACCAAAGCGCAAGGTGAGGTCGTGGGCCTGGATGGCAATGTCGGCGTTGTCAGTTCTGGGGGGGATCGTCAGTGGCGCGGTGTTGTGGCGGCTGTCACCCTGGAAATAGGTAAAAGCCGAGTCGAGCTTGCCGTCGGGGGTGACGCCAGCCAGTTCGGCGCTCAAGCCCTTGGCGATCAAACGGCCGTTGTCGAGCATCAGGCAATGCTCGAACTGTTCGGCTTCCTCCATGTAAGCCGTGGCGACCAGCAGGGTCAGTTGCGGTCGTTGCCGGCGCACGTCTTCGATCAGCTCCCAAAAGCGCCGGCGCGACAACGGGTCCACGCCGGTGGTGGGTTCGTCGAGAATCAGCAGGTCCGGCTCGTGGATGAGTGCGCAACACAGGCCGAGCTTTTGTTTCATGCCCCCCGACAGTTTGCCCGCCGGACGTTCGGCAAAACGCTGCAGGTCGGTCGCCAACAGGAGCTTGCCCATGCGCTGTTCGCATTCAGCCCGCGAAAGCCCGAACAGCGTGGCGAAAAACCGGATGTTCTCGCTTATCGACAAATCAGGATAAAGATTGCCCCCTAGCCCTTGGGGCATGAAGGCGATGCGTCGATAAAGCGTATTGCGATGACGTCGATCCTCGATTGCCCCCCCCAGCACCTGTAACTCGCCTGTCTGGTGTTTCTTGACCCCGGCAATCAGCCCCAGCAGGCTGGATTTTCCCGCCCCGTCCGGGCCGATCAGGCCGCAACGAGTGCCGATGGGCAGACTGAACCCGATATCGCTCAAGGCTGTCAGTTGGCCGTAATGGTGCTCAAGGCCCCTGACGTGCAGGACTGGTTCGCCAACGGTGGCGCTCATTGCAAGTTGGCCGGCCAGTCAATGGGGGCCGTGCGCACGTAGCCGGCGCCGGGCATGCCCGGTTTTGCCTGGGGCACTTCGCCGGGCCGCGACAGGCGTATCTTGACGCGGAACACCAGTTTCTGGCGCTCGTCACGGGTTTCGACTTCTTTGGGGGTGAACTGGGATTTGGCCGCGACGAAGCTGACCGTTGCCGGCAATGGTCGATCGGGCAGGGCGTCGAGCAGCAGACGCGCCTGATCGCCCACCGCCAGTTTCCCGGCCACGGACGCCGGCAAATACAGGTTCATGTATTGATCGTTCGGATCGATCATCAGCAATACCCGGCCACCGGCGCCCAGCACTTCGCCCGGCTCGGCCAGGCGTAGCTGAATCACACCGTCAATGGGGGCGCGCAGGCTGCTGTCGTCGATTTCGCTGGTCAGTTGTGCAACCTGGGCCTGGGTCGCACCGATGGCGGCGGCCGCTGCCGACACCTGGGCCTGGGCAGCATTGACCGCGGCGTTAGCCGTGTCGAAACGGGCTTGTTGTTGGTCGATCGCCTGGGCACTGGCGTAACCGCGCCTGAACAGTTCCTGGGTGCGTTTGAGTTCTTGGTGGGCGAGCAATTGTTCGCTCTGGCGCAGTTGCACATTGGCTTGAGCGGCGGACAGGTTTTCCCGGGCGCGCGTTACTTCGGCTTCGGCCTGGTTTCGCTGGGCCTCCAGGGTGCGGGTGTCCATGCGCGCCAGAAGTTGGCCCTTGCTGACGACATCGCCTTCGTCAACATGAACGTCGGCCAGGCGCCCGGGTGTCTTGCTGGCGATCTGGACTTCGGTGGCCTCCAGGCGCCCATTGCCCATGCTTAGGCCTTCGGGCAGGCGATCCTGGCGTGACTTCCAATAGCCAAACCCTCCGGCGGCCAACAACAGAGCCATCAAGGCAAGGGCGAAAAAGCGAGAGCTACGGTGGTTTGTCGACATGTCCGGCATCCTGCGGCTGTAGCGTTGCAGTCTGCTGGATCCGTTACTGGCCCAGCTTGATATCCATCAACTCATGGCGGATCAGCGTAAGGCAATAACCGCCGCCCACTGCTCAGCCGTCACCGGCATCACCGACAGTCGCGAGCCTTTTTGCACCAGCGGCATTTCAGCCAGGGCGGTTTGCTGCTTGAGATAGTCGAGCTTGAGCACGCGGGGAAACGTTTGGACATGGGCCACGTCGATTGCAGTCCAGGGATTTTTATCCGGGCTGGCCTTGGGGTCGAAATAGTGACTGTCGGGCTCCAATGCCGTCGGGTCAGGGTAGGCCGCCCGAATGATTTGTCCAATGCCGGCTATACCCGGCTCCGGGCAACTGGAGTGGTAGAAAAAGAACGAGTCGCCCACCGCCATGGCCCGCAAGAAGTTACGTGCCTGGTAGTTGCGAACCCCGTCCCATCGTGCCTGGCCGAGCTTTTCCAGACCCTGGATGGATAATTCGTCGGGCTCGGATTTCATCAGCCAATAGGCCATGATTTCTACTCCTGGGCGGTAATGATAAAAAAAGTTCAGCGATCTTATGACAAACCGACAGTCGGTTGACGCCAGAGTTTGCGTGTTGATGCCGGTTGCCGCAAAATGCCGGCCTTCCAAGCTTTACGCTGCTGCACGGCCAATAAGAAAACCGCTGCTGTCATCGTGTGTGATATGCCTTGAGGGGGGCAATCGATGAAACGCAAACCGGATTTGTTGTGGATCTTGGTCATTCTGTTCGGCCTGGGGGTCGTTACCACGGGTTACGCCCAGAGTTTGTGGGCCAGCAAGACCGATACACCGATGGAAATCACCCAGCCCGCGCCTTCGCTCAAACGCTGAGCCGGTCTGCAGGACGCCGCTGTTTTCCTGCGGCGTCTACCCCGCGATATACCAGTACCGGTCGCTGACCGTTCCCAGCAGCGGCACGTCCCAGCTCGCCTGCGCCAACCGTTCGACTTTCTGACACTCATGGGCCAGCCCCAACAGCGTCGGTTTACGCCATTGCTTGCGTCGCGCCAGATACCCCAGGCTGCGGTCATAAAAGCCACCGCCCATGCCCAGCCGACCTCCCGCATCGTCAAACCCCACCAGCGGCAATAGCACCAGGTCCAGCGTCCAGACCTTGCGTTGCCGGGCAATGTTCATCCGCGGCTCCAGAATACGAAAACGATTGGGTCGCAGCTTTTCGCCGGGGCGGATGCGTTGGAACACCATCTTGGTCTGCGGCCATGGGCTGAGTACCGGCAGATAAGTAGCCTTGCCCCGGCGCTGAGCGGCGCGCAGCAACAGGCGCGGGTCGATCTCGCCATCGTTGGGCAGGTACAGGGCGATGTGTCTTGCCCGGCGAAACAGCGGGTGCTGGGCCAGTTGCTTATAGAGCCCTCGAGCGGCTTCACGCTGCTGGGCAGCTGTCAGGGCGCGACGAGCCTGGCGTAGCAGGCGGCGGAGTTGCGGGCGCGGCAGCAGCGCTGGTTCGGTCATATGAATATTTCACGCAATCGGTGGCGACAGCACAGCGTAACCGTAAAACAGGGCGCTCAGAAATGCCTGCGCCAGACACAACAATGCCAGTCTTGATGACTGGCATTGTGAGAAATCAGGCTCCCCGGATGAACCGCTGTCGGCTTAGCCCTTGAACCCGAAAGTTCAAGGTGGAAGTTGCAGGGGGCGTTAAGGCTTTCCGTCAAGCGGACATGCACACCGGCCCCAACGTGCAACTCCCGTGGTTGTGCGTATCGGCTCAGGGACATCACCAACTGGCAAGCACCCCAGGGAGTGACGCAAGTATACCCCAGGCAGCCTCGCGAATCAGCCCTTGCTGACGTCCGGGTCGGTGGCCAGTACCAGATCCACCCGATCGAGCAGATCGCGCACCTGTTCACGGGTCGAGCCGCTGACTTGCACGTCCGGCGTATCCTGGCGGTGCAACAGCTCGTGGGTGATGTTCAAGGCAGCCATTACAGCAATGCGGTCGGCGCCGATGACTTTGCCGCTGCTGCGGATCTCGCGCATCTTGCCGTCCAGGTAACGGGCGGCGCTTACCAGGTTGCTGCGCTCTTCCTGGGGGCAGATGATCGAATATTCTTTATCGAGGATCTGCACGGTTACGCTATTGCTTGAACTCATGAGTCTTGCTCCAGGGCCTTGAGGCGCGAAATCATCGATTCGACCTTACGCCGGGCGATTTCGTTTTTTTCAATGAGGTGCGCGCGTTCCTCGCGCCAGGTCTTTTCCTGAGCTAATAGGAGTCCGTTTTGGCTCTTAAGTTGCTCGACCCGCTCAATTAGCAATTCGAGTCTGGCCATCAGCGCTTGCAGGTCGGTGTCTTCCATTGTGTCCACTGAAGATTGTGTCTGATGGGGATAGGGTCGCACAGCCTCTGATAGTCTTGGCGAGTCTGTCGATGTAGGATACAAGGCCTCCATTCTAGACATAGCGCCGTCTGGCGCCTAGCTGCCCATGCCCATTCAGAATTCCCCGTATCAAGCGTTTGCCACCCTGCTGAGCACCAGCGGTCATCCTGTCTCGCCTGCTGAACTGCATGGCCTGTTGCTGGGGCGCAGTTGCGCCGGCGCCGGCTTCGATGCCGACGGCTGGCTGGCTGACGCCGCCGAGTTGCTGGAAGGCGAGCCGGCGGACAACGTGCGCAATGCGCTCATCGGCCTGCAGGAAATGGTCAAGGGTGAGTTGACCAGCGATGACATGACCGTCGTCCTGCTGCTGCCTACCGATGACGCTCCGCTGGCCGAACGCGCCGCTGCGCTGGGCCAGTGGTGCCAGGGCTTCCTCGCCGGCTTCGGCCTGACCCGCCGCGAATATGCGTTGAGTGACGAGGCCAAGGAAGTATTGCAAGACCTGGCGGCGATCTCTCAGGTCCAGGACGCTCTGGAAGAGTCCGATGACGGCGAAAGCGACTACATGGAAGTGATGGAGTACCTGCGGGTCGCGCCATTGCTGCTGTTCACCGAAACCAAGAAAACCGCTGAACCGGCCGCCAAGCCGTCCTTGCACTGATTGCTTGAAAGGGAACACCGTCTGCCCATGATTCATATCCCGAAATCGGAATACAGCCGTCGCCGCAAGGCTCTGATGGCGCAGATGGAACCCAACAGCATCGCAATCCTGCCCGCCGCCGCCGTTGCCATTCGCAACCGCGACGTCGAGCACGTTTACCGCCAGGACAGCGACTTTCAATACCTCAGCGGCTTCCCCGAGCCGCAAGCGGTGATCGTACTGATGCCCGGCCGGGCCCATGGCGAATACATCCTGTTCTGCCGCGAACGCAACGCCGAGCGGGAGTTGTGGGATGGCCTGAGAGCCGGCCAGGAAGGGGCGATGCGTGACTATGGCGCCGATGATGCATTTCCTATCACCGACATCGACGACATCCTGCCGGGCCTGATCGAAGGCCGTGACCGGGTGTACTCGGCCATGGGCAGCAACCCGGAATTCGACCGGCACCTGATGGAGTGGATCAACGTGATTCGCTCCAAAGCCCATCTCGGTGCCCAGCCGCCGAACGAATTCGTTGCCCTGGATCACCTGTTGCACGACATGCGCCTGTATAAATCGGCGGCAGAGGTGAAGGTGATGCGCGAAGCGGCGCGGATTTCCGCCCAGGCGCACATCCGGGCCATGCAGGCCGCGCGCGCGGGGTTGTACGAATACAGCCTGGAGGCCGAGCTCGATTATGAGTTCCGCAAGGGCGGGGCAAAAATGTCGGCCTACGGGTCGATCGTCGCGGCGGGTCGCAACGGCTGCATCCTGCATTACCAGCAGAACGACGCACTGCTCAAGGACGGTGACCTGGTATTGATCGACGCCGGTTGTGAAATCGACTGCTACGCCAGCGATATCACCCGTACCTGGCCGGTCAGCGGCAGGTTTTCGCCCGAACAGAAGGCAATCTACGAAGTGGTGCTGGCCGCCCAGGAGGCGGCGTTTGCCGAAATTGCACCGGACAAACACTGGAACCAGGCCCACGAAGCAACAGTGCGGGTCATTACCGAGGGGCTGGTGCGCCTGGGCCTGTTGGAGGGCGAGGTGGACGAGTTGATCGCCAGCGAAGCCCACAGGGCCTTCTACATGCACCGCGCCGGCCACTGGCTGGGCATGGACGTGCACGACGTTGGCGAGTACCGGGTCGGCGGCGAATGGCGGGTACTGGAAGTCGGCATGACGTTGACCGTTGAGCCGGGCATCTACATCGCCCCGAACAATCGCAACGTAGCGAAAAAATGGCGCGGCATTGGCGTGCGCATCGAGGATGACGTGGTAGTGACCAAAACCGGTTGTGAAATCCTGAGTCACGGCGTACCCAAGACGGTCGCCGAAATCGAGGCCCTGATGGCCGCCGCCCGGGCTGATGCGGCATGAGCCGGGTCAATCTGGCGATCGTCGGCGGTGGCCTGGTAGGCGCGAGCCTGGCCCTGGCCCTGCAAGCCGGTGCCAAGGCGCGGGGTTGGAAGATCATGCTGATCGAGCCCTTCGCCCCCGGCGATGCCTGGCAGCCGAGCTACGATGCCCGTTCCTCGGCATTGTCGTTCGGGTCGCGGCAGATTTATCAACGCCTGGGGATCTGGCAGGAAGTTTCTCGTCGCGCCGAGCCGATCAAGCAGATCCACGTGTCTGATCGCGGACGATTCTCCACGGCGCGGTTGTCGGCCATGGAAGAAGGGGTGCCGGCCCTGGGTTATGTGGTGGAAAACGCCTGGCTCGGCCAGTGCCTGTGGCAAGGGCTGGACACCGAGGTGGTCAGTTGGCACTGTCCGGCACAAGTCACCCGGATGGAGCCCATGGTCGGCGGCTATCGCCTGACGCTCGATGACGAAACCACCTTGGAATGCGACCTTGCCGTGCTGGCTGACGGTGGCCGTTCCAGCCTGCGTGAACAGCTGGGTATTGGCGTGCGCAATCGACCTTACGGCCAGAGCGCGCTGATTGCCAACATCACACCCGGCGAAGCCCACAACGGCATGGCCTTCGAGCGCTTCACCGACGATGGCCCGATGGCCTTGTTGCCGCTGCCGGAGAACCGTTGCGCGCTGGTCTGGACCCGTCAGGGCATGGATGCGCAACGACTGGCGATCCTGGATGAGCGCAGCTTTCTCAGCGAATTGCAGGGCGTGTTCGGTTATCGCCTGGGTACCCTGAAACAGGTAGGCGCTCGACATCTATATCCGTTGGCGCTGGTGGAAGCCGAAGAGCAGGTCCGCCCGCATCTGGCGATCCTGGGCAACGCGGCCCACAGTCTGCATCCGATTGCCGGCCAGGGGTTCAACCTGTCTCTGCGCGATGCCCAGGCCCTGGCCGACGCCTTGCTCGACAGCGACAGCGCGCCGGGGGATTTCGCCGTGCTGCAAGCCTATCGCGAGCGTCAACGGATGGATCAGACCCTGACCGTCGGGTTTTCCGACCAGGTTACGCGTCTGTTCAGCAGCAACCTGCCGCTGGTGTCTCTGGGCCGCAACCTTGGCCTGCTGGGCCTCGACCTGTTGCCGCCGGCCAAGCGCTGGTTCGCCCGCCAGGCCATGGGGTTGGGGACACGTCCCGATGCGTGAGGCTTGTTTCGATCATTTTTCTCATGGGCGACTCATGTCGCCAGCACAACAGGCTTAAAGCATGGAATTGCGTGCAGATCTGCTGATTGTCGGCGCCGGAATGGTCGGCAGCGCCCTGGCGCTGGCGTTGCAGGGCAGTGGCCTGCAAGTGCTGTTGCTCGACGGCAGCCCGATGAGCGTCAAACCCTTCGATCCCCAGGCTGCCTTCGAACCCCGGGTCAGTGCCTTGTCGGCGGCGAGCCAGCGGATCCTTGATCGTCTTGGGGTCTGGGACGGCATTATCGCCCGGCGCGCCAGTCCTTATACCGACATGCACGTCTGGGACGGCAGCGGCACCGGGCAGATCCATTTCTCGGCGGCCAGCCTGCATGCCGAGGTCCTGGGGCACATCGTCGAAAACCGCGTCGTGCAGGATGCCCTGCTGGACCGCCTGCATGACTGCGATCTGGGCCTGCTGGCCAACGCGCGGCTTGAGCAGATGCGCCGCTCCGGCGATGACTGGTTGCTCACCCTGGCCGATGGCCGCACCCTGCGGGCACCGCTGGTGATCGCCGCCGACGGGGCGAACTCCGCCGTGCGTCGCTTGACCGGGGTCGCGACCCGGGAATGGGATTACCTGCACCATGCCATCGTGACCAGTGTGCGCAGCGCTCGGCCTCATCGGATGACCGCATGGCAGCGCTTTACCGATAACGGTCCCTTGGCATTCCTGCCACTGGAGCGCGACGGCCAGCAGGATTGGTGCTCGATCGTCTGGTCCACCACCCCTGGCGAGGCACAGCGGTTGATGGCGCTTGAGGAAGCGGATTTCTGCAACCAACTGGAGCGGGCCTTCGAAGGTCAACTGGGGACGGTGCTGAGTGCCGATCCGCGCTTGTGCGTACCGCTGCGCCAGCGCCATGCCAAGCGCTACGTGGCCGAAGGGCTGGCGCTGATCGGCGATGCGGCCCACACCATCCATCCGCTGGCCGGACAGGGGGTGAACCTGGGTTTCCTGGATGCCGCCGTCCTGGCCGAAGTGCTGCTGCAGGCAGCCGGGCGCGGTGAACGGCTGGCGGACGTGAAGGTATTGAGCCGCTACGAACGCCGACGCATGCCCCATAACCTGGCGCTGATGGCCGCGATGGAAGGGTTTGAGCGGCTGTTCCAGGCCGATCCGTTGCCGGTGCGCTGGCTGCGTAATACCGGGCTGAAACTGGTGGACGGTCTGCCCGAAGCGAAGGCGCTGTTTGTGCGTGAGGCGCTGGGGTTGACTGGGGACCTGCCGGATTTGGCCAAGGCCTAGATTTTTGTCGGGACGAAAGACCTCATCGCGGGTAAGCCATGCTCCCACAGAGGGCAATGTAGGACGACTTTTGTGGGAGCAAGGCTTGCCCGCGATGGCGGACGCAAAAACACAGCACATCTCATAGCTGCAACATTTTGAAACGTGTCTGCGCAGTGTTAGATTGAGAAGCTAAATGTGAGTCCTTATCATTTGCGCACTTATAACAATCGAGAGACCGCCCCCATGTTGGCATCCAAGCGTCTGCTGTCCGTCCTCGCCCTGACCCTGATCGGCGCCACTGCCGCCCAGGCTGCCGATGAGGTGGTGGTCTACTCCTCGCGTATCGATGAACTGATCAAGCCGGTTTTCGATGCGTACACCAAGAAGACTGGCGTCCCGGTGAAGTTCATCACCGACAAGGAAGCGCCATTGATGCAGCGGATCAAGGCCGAGGGTGAAAATGCCACCGCCGACCTGCTGCTCACCGTTGACGCCGGCAACCTCTGGCAGGCCGAGCAGATGGGGATTCTCCAACCGTTCACTTCCAAGGTGATCGACGCCAACATCCCGGCCCAATACCGTGCGTCTTCCCACGCCTGGACCGGCCTGAGCCTGCGGGCGCGGACCATTGTCTACTCCACCGACCGGGTCAAACCGAGCGAACTGACCACCTATGAAGCCCTGGCGGGTAAAGAGTGGGAAGGCCGCCTGTGCCTGCGCACCTCGAAGAAGGTCTACAACCAGTCCCTGACCGCCACCCTGATCGAAACCCACGGCGCGGAAAAAACCGAAGAGATCATCAAGGGTTGGGTCAAGAACCTGTCCACCGATGTGTTCTCCGATGACACGGCATTGCTTGAGGCCATCAATGCCGGGCAGTGCGACGTCGGTATCGTCAACACTTACTACTTCGGGCGCCTGCACCAGCAGAAGCCGGACCTGAAGGTCAAGCTGTTCTGGCCGAACCAGGCCGACCGTGGCGTGCACATCAACCTCTCGGGCATCGGCCTGACCAAGTACGCACCGCACCCGGAAGCGGCGAAGAAACTGGTGGAGTGGATGACCACGCCTGAAGCCCAGAACATTTTTGCCGACGTGAACCAGGAGTTCCCGGCCAACCCGAACGTGGAGCCTTCCAAGGAAGTCGCCGCCTGGGGCAAGTTCAGGGCCGACACCCTGCCGGTGGAAGTGGCGGGTAAACGCCAGGCCGAAGCCATCCGCTTGATGGATCGCGCTGGCTGGAACTAAAAAAACACTCAAGATCGCAGCCTGCGGCAGCTCCTACAGGGATTCGCGTCCCAATGTAGGAACTGTCGCAGGCTGCGATCTTTTTTTTGCGGTTTAATAGGCGTTTGCTGTCAGCCCTGAGACTCCCCCTTGACCCACCCCGTCCAACGCCGCTGGTACCCTCTGGTTTTTGCTATCGCCGCGCTGGTGCTGTTGCCCTTGAGCGTCCTGCTGCTGTCCTGGCAAAACATCGACCAGCAGATATGGTCCCACCTGTGGGATACCCAGATGCCACGCTTGTTGGGCAACACCCTGACGCTGATTGTCGGCGTGGGTGTCGGTGTAACCTTGCTGGGCGTCAGCCTCGCTTGGCTCACCAGCCTGTGTGAGTTCCCCGGCCGACGCTGGCTCGACTGGGCGTTGATGTTGCCGTTTGCGATTCCGGCCTACGTGCTGGCGTTTGTCTTCGTCGGCCTGCTGGACTTTGCCGGACCGGTGCAGACATTGATGCGCGAATGGTTCGGCAGCAACCTGCGCCTGCCCCGGGTTCGCTCCACCGGCGGGGTGATCCTGGTGTTGGTCCTGGTTTTTTACCCGTACGTTTATTTGCTGGCGCGAAGTGCATTCCTGGCCCAAGGCAAGGGCTTGATGGAAGCGGCCCGGGTGCTGGGGCAGTCGCCCTGGCAGGCGTTCTGGCGAGTGGCGTTGCCGGTCGCCAGGCCGGCCATTGGTGCCGGCGTGGCGCTGGCGTTGATGGAAACCCTGGCGGATTTCGGCGCGGTCTCGGTGTTCAACTTCGACACCTTCACCACGGCCATCTACAAAACCTGGTACGGCTTCTTCAGCCTCTCCAGCGCCGCGCAACTGGCCAGTCTGTTGTTGCTGGCGGTGATGCTGGTGCTTTACGGCGAACGCCGCGCCCGAGGCGCCCAGCGGGCGAGCAACGAGCGACCCCGGGTCAAGGCGCTTTATCACTTGCGCGGCCTCAAGGCTGCGGCGGCCAGCGGCTGGTGCGCCCTGGTATTTGCCTGTGCTTTTGTTATTCCGATGCTGCAACTGCTGGTGTGGTTCTGGCAGCGCGGCCGGTTCGATCTGGACGAACGTTATGCCGGGCTGATCGTCCACACGCTCTATCTGGGTGGGCTGGCGGCCCTGGTCACCGTTTGCGTCGCCTTGCTGTTGGCGTTCGCCCGCCGTCTGGCGCCGACCCGTCCCATTCGCGCCGGTGTCGGCCTGGCGAACCTGGGCTACGCCTTGCCCGGTTCGGTGCTGGCGGTATCGATCATGCTTGCCTTCAGTTATCTGGACCGCGAACTGGTCATCCCCCTGTCAACGCTACTGGGCGGTGCCGGCAAACCGTTGCTGTTGGGCAGCCTGTCGGCCCTGCTGCTGGCCTATCTGGTGCGCTTTTTGGCCGTGGCCTACGGTCCACTGGAAAGCAGCCTCGCGCGAATCCGCCCTTCTTTGCCTGAAGCGGCACGTAGTCTTGGGGTCAGTGGGCCGCGACTGTTTTTCAAAGTGTATCTGCCGTTGCTGTTGCCGGGCACCCTGAGTGCGGCGTTGCTGGTGTTCGTCGATGTGCTCAAGGAAATGCCCGCGACCCTGCTGATGCGCCCGTTCGGCTGGGACACGCTGGCGGTGCGGATCTTCGAAATGACCAGTGAAGGGGAGTGGGCCCGGGCCGCGTTACCGGCGCTGACCCTGGTGCTGGTGGGGTTGTTGCCGGTCATCGGATTGATACGACGCTCTGCCCATCGAAACAGCTAGGTGTCAGTCCTACATCATGCGGCTACAATGCGCGGCATTCGGTGCGGTCCGTCTGTCGGACCGGGCAACTGATAGCGTCTGAAAACGTTTTTGGCGTTCACGCTGTGCAGTGCTCGTCCGCACCTTCGCCAAGCCCGGAAGGAGACACCCATGGGACAGCGTACGCCTCTGTATGACCTTCATCTCGCCCTCGGCGCGAAGATGGTCGATTTTGGCGGTTGGGATATGCCTTTGCATTACGGCTCGCAGGTTGAGGAGCACCATCAGGTGCGTCGCGACTGCGGTGTGTTCGATGTATCCCACATGACCGTTATCGATGTCGCCGGTCCCCAGGCCAAGGCCTGGTTGCAGCGCTTGCTGGCCAACGATGTCGATCGCTTGCAGGACACGGGACGTGCCTTGTACAGCACCATGCTTAACGAGCGCGGCGGCATCGTCGACGACATGATCATTTATCGGGTCGAACACGGCTATCGGCTGGTCTTCAACGCCTCGACCCGCGACCAGGACCTGGCCTGGATGCAGGCGCAGCTTGGTGAATACGATGTGCGCCTGCTTGAGCGCCCCGAACTGGCAATGCTGGCTATCCAGGGCCCCCAGGCCCGTCACAAGATTGCCGAACTGGTCTCGCAATCGCGCGGCCAACTGATCCAGCAACTCAAGCCTTTCGAAGGCCGTGCCGACGGTGACTGGTTCATCGCCCGCACCGGCTACACTGGCGAAGATGGCCTGGAAATCGTCCTGCCTGCCCACGAAGCCCCGAGTTTTTTCAATGATCTGGTGGGCGCCGGCATTTCTCCCATCGGCCTTGGCGCTCGCGATACCTTGCGCCTGGAAGCCGGCATGAACCTGTATGGCCAGGATATCCACCAGGAGGTTTCGCCGCTGGCCTCGAACATGGCCTGGAGCATCGCCTGGGAACCGGCGAGCCGTCAGTTCATCGGTCGCAGTGCTCTGGAAGCCGAACTGGCCGGCGGCGTACAGCAAAAGCTGGTAGGCCTGGTGTTGGAGGAGCGCGGCGTTCTGCGCGCTCATCAGGTGGTCCGCATCGCCGATGTTGGCGAAGGGGAGATCACCAGTGGTAGTTTTTCTCCTACGCTTAGCAAGTCAATTGCCTTGGCACGCGTTCCGATGGCCACCGCCGATCGTGCCGAGGTGGAAATTCGTGGTAAGTGGTACCCGGTACGAGTGGTCAAGCCGACCTTCGTCCGCCATGGCAAAACCCTGATCTAACCTTTTGCGGCGGGCCGCTGGCCGCTGACACTACTCTTGAGGACACAGAATATGAGTGATATCCCTGCCGAACTGCGTTTTGCCAAAAGCCACGAGTGGGCGCGTCTGGAAGCTGACGGTACGGTCACCGTGGGCATTAGCGATTATGCGCAGGAAGCTCTGGGTGATGTGGTGTATATCGAACTGACCGAGGCCGGTACGGTTTTTTCCGCCGGTGACCAGGCCGGTGTGGTGGAGTCGGTCAAGGCTGCTTCCGACATCTACTCACCGATCAGTGGCGAAGTGATTGCGGTCAACGAAGACCTGGGCGGTTCACCGCAACTGCTGAACTCCGATCCTTACGGCGCGTGGATTTTCAAGCTCAAGCCAAGCGACAAGACCGAGCTGGACAAGCTGCTTGATGCGGCAGGCTACAAGGCTGCTATCGGCGAGTAACCCGGATCTAATGTGGGAGCGAGCAAGCCCGCTCCCACGCGGGATACTGCGTACAGCCTGATAATATTCTCGGGCAAAAAAATGCCGCTCCCATCGAGCGGCATTTTGTTTATGGGTCTGGAATCAGTCCTGGGCGACGGCGTTTTTCGCCAGGATCGCGTTGGCCAATTCCATGTCGGTGGCCTGCAGGCCTGGGTTGTCGGCACGGACTTTCTGCATCGCAGCTTCCAGGTAAGGACCACGGATACCGCCGTCGCTGGCAACGAAACTGCCGGCATCGTCCTGAGCGGCGACGATCAGCTTGTTGTCCTTGAAGGTCAGGTAGGTGGAACCGGTGGTTGCACCGGATGAAATGACGTTACGCCAAAATGTGTCGGCCATTGCCGAGCCGACAGGAAGAGACAGCAAGGCCAGGGTCGCGACAGCAAGTTTGAGACGCATGATAGGTGACTCCACAGGGTTAACTATAGGTTTTGAGCGTCAATGCCCGCGTTCAGTTCCGTGACCCTTCAGTCATCCCGTTCCACGCTCAATACCGCCCCTTCCTGTGCAACCACCCGGACCCGCGTACCCACGGGCGATTCGGGGCCTTTGACCAGCCACACCCCGTCGGCCACCTTGATCTTGCCGCGCCCGTCGATGATTGCTTCGTGCACCTGGAAAGTCTTGCCGATCAGTTCCTGTCCACGCAGGTTCAGCAGAGGCTGATCGCTTTCACGGACGGCACTGCGTTGACGTCGCCACCAGTACAACGCTGTCGCCATGGCGAACAGCCCGAACAGCAGGAACTGCATCTCCCATGACAACTGCGGCAGGATGAATGTCAGCACGCCGACCGCAGCTGCGGCCATGCCGATCCATAGCAGGTAGCCACCGGCACCGAACACCTCCAGGATCAACAGGATGACGCCCAGCGCCAGCCAGTCCCAATACGACATCTGTTGCAGGAAAGCCCACATACCCGAGCCTCAGCTTTTCTTGCTGTCGAAAGTGGCCTTGACGATCTCACCGATGCCACCGACTGCCCCGATCACCTGGCTGGCCTCCAATGGCATCAGGATGACCTTGCTGTTGTTGGCCGAGGCCAGACGACCCAGGGCGTCGATATATTTTTGTGCGACGAAGTAGTTCACCGCCTGGACATTGCCGGCGGCAATCGCTTCGGATACTACTTTGGTGGCCAGGGCTTCGGCTTCTGCCTGGCGCTCGCGGGCTTCGGATTCCAGGAACGCGGCCTGACGGCTGCCTTCGGCCTCGAGGATCTGCGCCTGTTTCTTGCCTTCGGCGGTCAGAATCGCTGAGGCGCGCAGGCCTTCAGCTTCCAGGATCTGGGCACGCTTGATCCGTTCGGCTTTCATTTGTCCCGACATGGCAGCCATGAGATCCGCCGGCGGGCTGATGTCCTTGATCTCGATCCGGGTGATCTTGATACCCCACGGCGCCGTGGCTTCGTCGACAGTGCGCAGCAGCTTTTCGTTGATCCCATCACGCTGGCTCAGCATCGCATCCAGCTCCATGGAGCCAAGCACGGTACGGATGTTGGTTTGCAGCAGGTTGCGGATGGCGTGTTCGAGGTTGTTGACCTCATAGGCTGCCTGGGCCGTGTTCACCACCTGAAAGAAGCACACCGCGTCTATCTGCACCGTGGCGTTGTCGGCGGTAATGACTTCCTGTGGCGGAATGTCCAGTACGCTTTCCATGACGTTGATCTTGCGACCGATACGGTCCATCACGGGAATGATGATGTTCAGACCGGGCTTGAGGGTGTTGGTGTAGCGCCCGAACCGCTCGACGGTCCATTGGTACCCCTGAGGCACGACCTTGAAGCCCATGAACAGGATGGCGACCACCAGCCCGATAAAAAGTAAAAGTACGCTACCGATCTGCATAACTGTTCCTTGTTTAAATGAGATGATCCGTGAGTGTAAGGCAAGCGGCCATTATCTGTGGCGAGTGAATTTATCCCCGCTGGGCTGCGAAGCAGGCCTCAACTGACAACGTGGTGTTTCAGACCGATTGTGTTGTCTGTAATTGGGCTTGCTCCGCAAGCCAACGGGGAGAAATCCCCTCGCCACAACTACTTCTGCTCACTCTGTGGCGTCACCCGCAACACCTCCTCGACAGTGGTCAAGCCCGCCGCCACCTTTTGCGCCCCCGACAGCCGCAAGCTGCGCATCCCTTCCTTGAACGCCTGGCGACGCACTGCCAGCAGGTCGGTGTCGGGGTGAATCAAGCTTTTGACGCTGTCGGTCAATTGCATGATTTCGTAGACCCCGGCACGGCCGCGATAGCCGGTGTCACGACACTCCAGGCAGCCGACGGCCTGTTGGGCATTGCCCGGCAACGGGGCCTGCCAGGGGCGTGTCAGGGTTTGCCAATCGTCGTCATCCAGGGTCAGGGGGGCCTTGCAGTGCGGGCATAGCGTGCGTACCAGGCGCTGGGCCATGACACCGAGCACCGTGGCTTTGATCAGGTAATGGGGCACGCCGAGTTCCAGCAAACGACTGATGGCGCTCGGTGCATCGTTGGTGTGCAGGGTCGAGAGGACGAGGTGTCCGGTGAGCGCCGCCTGGATCGCCATTTCGGCGGTTTCCAGGTCGCGGATCTCGCCGATCATGATGATGTCCGGGTCTTGCCGCATCAGCGCCCGTACTCCGGCGGCGAAAGTCAGGTCGATGTTGTGCTGCACCTGCATCTGGTTGAAGGACGCTTCGACCATTTCAATTGGGTCTTCGATGGTGCAGAGGTTTACCTCCGGCGTCGCCAGCTTCTTGAGGGTGGTGTAGAGGGTGGTGGTCTTGCCCGAACCGGTGGGGCCGGTCACCAGGATGATGCCGTTGGGCTGACGGGTCATGTCTTGCCAGCGGCGCAAGTCATCGGCGGAGAAACCGAGCTGGTCGAAGTCCTTGAGCAGTACTTCGGGATCGAAGATCCGCATGACCATTTTTTCGCCAAACGCCGTGGGCAGCGTCGACAGGCGTAATTCCACTTCGCCGCCATCTGGGGTCTTGGTCTTGACGCGACCGTCCTGGGGCTTGCGCTTTTCCGCGACGTTCATCCGCCCCAGGCTCTTGAGGCGACTGATGATTGCCATCGTCACCTGCGGCGGGAACTGATAGACGGTGTGCAGCACCCCGTCGATGCGAAAGCGCACCGTACCCTGCTCGCGACGCGGTTCGATGTGGATATCGCTGGCGCGTTGCTGGAAGGCGTACTGGAACAGCCAGTCGACAATATTGACGATATGGGCGTCGTTGGCGTCCGGCTCCTGATCGCTGGCGCCCAGGTTGAGCAGTTGTTCGAAATTGCTCAGGTTGCTCGGTTGCTGGTCGACCGTCGTGGCGCCGCTGACCGATTTAGCCAGGCGATAGAACTCCACGCTCAAGCGCTGGATATCGACCGGGTTGGCAACGACTCGCTGGATCGGCAGCTTGAGCACATGGGTCAAGTCTGCTTCCCAACTGCGGACGTAAGGCTGCGCGCTGGCCACCGTGACCGCGTCGCGGTCCACAGCCACCGCGAGAATCTTGTGGCGCTGGGCAAAGGCGTAGGACATCAGCGGCGTGACGGCCGCCACGTTGATTTTCAGCGGGTCGATGCGCAGGTAGGGCTGGCCGGCCTGCTGCGACAGCCAGAGGGTCAGGCTTTCCAGGTCCAGGCGCTTGCCGGGGCGGCTGAGGTCGTCCAGATGCTGGTTGGCGATGAACTCCAGTGGGTGCAGCTGGGCGCTGGCGCTATGGCGCCGGCGCGCATTGAGTGCGGTTTCGGCACAGTCCTGGCTGATGAAGCCTTGGGCGACCAATTGGCGCAGCAGATCATTGAGGTCCAGCCAGCGGTCCTGAGTGGCGTGTTTGGTGGACATGCGGGTTCCTATTGGACAATTGCAGCAAAGCCGCGATACAGACGCTTCGGCGTCCTCGCTCGGTCTGCAAAAGAATAGTCCCGACACTATGGACCGTTGGGCCACTACCCGACCAATGCGTTTCGAATTCTTGCCGACAGCCTTTCAGCCTGCCGCCTGGGCCGGCTCAAGGCGCGCACTGTCAGCGTCTTGCAGGTCCACGGAACACACGCTGATCAGGTTACGTAATTTTTCAGCGAGCACTTGGGCACGGTGCCAGCTCAAGCCGTCCATGAGGAGTTCCATCGACAGCAGATCGTCGTGGCGTTCGACGCGGACCTGCCGGGGTGTCAGGCCCTGCAAGGCAAACAGATTCAGCGCCCGGCACAGCAGATCCGGTTCAGCTTCGGCCAGCAGATGGTAGCGGGCGCGACAATGGGCGTTATGAGCGTGCCAGACATCGGTGCGGGTGGGGGTGACGGCTTCGAGAGGGGGCATGGACAGTCTCCGGGGATATGGAGAAATGTTTACATGCGCGAAGGGGTATTTCTTATCTAATATGGATGATTATCCAGATATTAAGAATAATTCTATTCAGAATTTAACATAAAAAGGGTTTATTTATGCACGGTGAACTGGACGGCTACGACCGCAGGATTCTGGCGCTGCTGCAAGAGGATGCTTCGCTGTCCAGTGCGCAGATCGCCGAGCAGGTGGGCTTGTCCCAATCCCCCTGTTGGCGGCGAATTCAACGGATGAAGGAGGAAGGGATTATCCGCGGTCAGGTGACCTTGCTCGATCGCAAGAAAATCGGCCTCAACACGCAGATATTCGCCGAAATCAAACTCAACGCGCACGGACGTTCAAATTTCACGGAGTTCACCGAAGCCATTCGCGGCTTTCCCGAGGTACTGGAATGCTACGTGCTGATGGGGTCGGTGGATTTCATGCTGCGCATCGTCACGGCGGACATCGAGGCATATGAACGCTTCTTCTTCGAAAAGCTGTCGATGGTGCCTGGGATCCAGGAAGTGAACTCGATCGTGGCGCTGTCGGAGATCAAGTCGACGACGAGTTTGCCGGTACTGCGCTGAGCTGGCATTTGCGGTGAATGTGCTGATCCCTTCGCGAGCAAGCCCGCTCCCACATGGGGTCTCTGTCGTACACACATTTTGTGTTCGCTGAAGATCCAGTGTGGGAGCGGGCTTGCTCGCGAAGGCGATATTCCAGACGCCGACGATATCTCGGTTACAGTCGCAGCAAAGTCTTCCAGGCCCGATTCTGATAGACCGCAATCGCCTGTTGCTTGCGCGCCTCCAGGGCTTCGTCGGTAATCGGTTCGTTGGCCAGTTGCGCCAGTTTGTTCAGCTCCCCGTAGAGGCGGTCCATTTCCGGGATTTCCAGCACCTGGCGAGCGTGGTGCAGCCAGGCCTGGATGCGTTCGATGCGCGGCAGCTGTTCGGCCAGGTCTTCCGGCTGTTGTTGATAGCGTTGCAGTTGCAGCGACGACGATTCCTCGCCCAGCAGGCGGGGCAGCCAGCTACCCAGTTGGGCTGCGCCCTGGCGATTGCCGCGGGTGTTGCGCTCGGCAGCCCAGCTACGGGCCAGCAGCCAGCGCGAAGTGTTGAGGGAGAATTGGCCCCAGCGCGGGTCTTGCAGCTCTTCAAGGAACTGTTCCGGCGCGGCCTTGCGCACGTCTTCGTCATCCAGGCCGGCCTGGACCAACGGGCGCCAGTCTTCCAGCAGTGCGTCCAGGGCGACGCGCAGGTCATGGGTCGATTGGCGTGGTGCGGCCTGGCCAAGGCTGCTGAGCAGGGCGCGCAGTTCGGCCAGGTTTTCCACCCAGTCCTGCAGCAGGCGCCAGTGGCCGTTAAAGCGATACTGTTCGGCCAGACGCTGGCTGCTGCCCAGCAAATGCCAGCTCAGCGCGGCAAAGGCATCATCGAGTGGCATCTCGGCGGTCAATTGCGGGGCCGGCAGACTCAGGGCATAGCTGTTCGCATCATGCAGGCGATAGCCACGCTCGGCCTTGCTGATATCACACGGCATCAGGGGCAGGGTCGCGGCCAGCTCGGCCGCCAGTTCCAGCAGGGCGGCGGGTTCGCCTTCGCGCAATTCCAGCTCCAGCTCGCAGATTTCTTCCTTCTGCTTGCCGACCACGACGTGGCCCAGGTCCAGCGCGGCCTCGATGACCACTTTGCTTTTGCCACGGCCCCAGGCGATTTCCGCGCGTTCACGAACGAAGTCGGTGGTGAAGATGGCCTTGAGGTTTTTTTTGTCCAGCTCGGCCAACGCCTCTGGCCAGCATTCGCCATCGAGTTTCTTCAGGTCGAGCTTGGCTTTGGGCAGGTGCCAGTCGTACTCGTTGCGCTCGGACAGGCCGGCGATGCTCTGGCCGCGCGTTTTGAGGGTCTGGATCACCTCTTCGCCGTCGCGACGCAGGCGCAGGGCGACCTTGGCCCCGGCCAGGTCACGCTCTGGCGTGTCGAAATACTGGTTCATCAGTTCGTGGCGTTCCCAGCCGCTTTTGTTGCGTTTCTTGAGCAATGGGTGCTCGCGCAAGGCTGCCAGGGTCTCGCGGCTGACGCGGAGTTTGATTTCGGTTTCTTTCTGCATGGCCGGAAAATCCAGGGATCGAGTGCGCAGCCGGGGGAAGGTGTGGCTGCCAAGGTCGTGCAGTGTACAGGACTCATCCGTCCTACGCGCCGCGACGGTTTCTTCCTTGCGCCGGATGGTTCTATGATGAACGTCAATTTGTAAGTCCGGAGCCAGCGATGCCTTTGCCATCCATGAAAGATCAGTTCGCTGCCCTGGTCGCCACGCCTTCGGTCAGTTGTACCCAGCCTGGGCTGGACCAGTCCAACAGTGCCGTGATCGAACTGCTGGCGGGCTGGCTCGCCGACCTGGGGTTCTCCTGTGATATCCAGCAGGTCAACCCCGGCAAGTTCAATTTACTGGCCAGTTTCGGCAGCGGTCCCGGAGGCCTGGTGCTGGCCGGGCACAGCGACACGGTGCCGTTCGACGGTGCGTTATGGCAGACCGACCCGCTGAAACTTACCGAGGTTGATGGTCGTTGGGTGGGCCTGGGCAGTTGCGACATGAAGGGTTTTTTCGCCCTGGCCATCGAAGCGGTCAAGCCCCTGCTGGACCAGCCGTTCAAGCAACCCCTGCTGATTCTCGCCACCTGCGACGAAGAAAGCTCGATGTCCGGGGCCCGGGCCCTGGCCGATGCCGGCCGGCCCTTGGGGCGCGCGGCGGTGATCGGCGAGCCGACTGGCCTCAAGCCGATCCGGATGCACAAAGGCATCATGATGGAGCGCATCGATATCCTTGGGCGCAGCGGCCATTCCTCCGACCCGAGCCTGGGTCACAGCGCCCTTGAAGCGATGCACGACGCCATGGGCGAATTGCGTGGCCTGCGCCTGCAATGGCAGCGCGAATTTCGTAACCCGCAATTCACCGTGCCACAGCCAACCCTGAATTTCGGCTGCATCCACGGCGGCGACAACCCCAACCGGATTTGCGGCCAGTGCTCCATGGAGTTCGACCTGCGGCCATTGCCTGGCATGGACCCGAATGTCTTGCGGGCTGCGATCCAGCAGAAGCTCAATCCCATCGCCGAGCGCCATAAAGTCAAGATCGACTACGCACCGCTGTTTCCCGAGGTGCCGCCCTTCGAGCAGGCCGAAGACTGCGAACTGGTGCGAGTGGCCGAGCGACTCACCGGCCATCGTGCCGAAGCAGTGGCGTTTGGCACCGAAGCGCCTTATCTTCAGCGTCTTGGCTGCGAAACCCTGGTACTTGGCCCCGGCGATATCGCCTGTGCCCACCAACCGGGCGAGTACCTTGAAATGTCACGTTTGCAACCTACCGTGCAGCTATTGCGGCAACTGATCGAACATTACTGCCTGACACCGGCCACGGCCGGCTAAATTGCCCACATCCGGGCCCGTATTCATGAGGAGAGCGCGCGTGTCGCCAAGCCTGTTCCGACGATAACCATCAGCCCGCTGTGCGTTCCGTTTCGTCTTTTTTCGGCTGCTATTTATTACAGGCCCAGGTTCATGCCCGAATACGTCAATTGGCTTCGTCACGCTTCGCCCTACATCAACGCCCACCGCGATTGCACCTTCATCGTCATGCTGCCCGGCGATGGTGTGGAACATCCGAACTTCGGCAACATCGTCCATGACCTGGTGTTGCTGCACAGCCTGGGTGTGCGCCTGGTATTGGTTCATGGTTCGCGCCCACAGATCGAAACCCGCCTCGCCGCGCGGGGCCTGACGCCCCATTACCACCACGGTATGCGCATCACCGACGCTGCAACCCTGGAGTGCGTGATCGACGCTGTCGGCCAGTTGCGCATTGCTATCGAAGCGCGGCTGTCGATGGACATGGCGTCCTCGCCGATGCAGGGTTCGCGCCTGCGTGTCGCCAGCGGCAACCTGGTGACGGCACGGCCCATCGGCGTACTGGAAGGCGTGGATTATCACCACACCGGCGAAGTCCGTCGGGTCGATCGCAAGGGCATCAATCGCCTTCTGGACGAGCGCTCCATCGTCCTGCTGTCACCATTGGGCTATTCGCCGACCGGGGAGATTTTCAACCTCGCCTGCGAAGACGTCGCGACCCGGGCGGCCATTGATCTGGCAGCCGACAAACTGCTGCTGTTCGGTGCCGAGCAGGGGCTGATCGGCGAAGATGGTCGGTTGGTACGCGAGTTGCGCCCGCAACAGGTCCCGGCCCACATGCAACGGCTGGGCGGCGACTATCAGGCCGAGCTGCTGGATGCGGCGGCCCAGGCCTGTCGCGGTGGTGTGGCGCGCAGTCATATCGTCAGCTACGTCGAAGACGGTGCGTTGCTGGCCGAACTGTTTACCCGCGATGGCAGCGGTACGCTGGTGGCCCAGGAACAATTCGAGGTGGTGCGCGAAGCGGCCATCGAGGATGTCGGCGGTTTGCTGGACCTGATCAGCCCGCTGGAAGAGCAGGGGATTCTGGTGCGTCGTTCCCGCGAAGTGCTGGAGCGTGAGATTGAGCAGTTCAGCGTGGTCGAACGCGAAGGCATGATCATCGCCTGCGCGGCGCTTTACCAAATCGCCGACTCGGATGCCGGGGAGCTGGCGTGCCTGGCGGTGAATCCGGAATACCGCCACGGCGGTCGTGGCGATGAGCTGCTGGAGCGGATTGAAAGCCGGGCTCGGGCCAAAGGACTCAAGACGCTGTTCGTACTCACCACCCGTACGGCCCATTGGTTCCGCGAGCGGGGCTTTGAGCCCAGCAGTGTCGAGCGTCTGCCAGCGGCGCGGGCATCGCTGTACAACTATCAGCGCAATTCGAAAATCTTCGAAAAAGCCCTCTAAGTGCCCTGCCTGGGGGAGCCGCCCATCGGAGTGAACCGCGTAGCTGCGACCTTCTTGATTCCAGACAATGATCCGTCAGGCTGGAATCTATCAAGATCGCAGCTACGCTGTTTTGTCCATGAGTGCTGCAGTTGGAATGCTTGGGAGCCTGCTGCGTTTCCCAGGATCGCCACACTGCAGAACCGCTATCAATAAAAACATTCAGTAATCCCCAGACTGGCCGATATGCCATGTCACGGTTGGATGACGCTTTGATGGCGGTGATATTTCCAAATGAGCTGAAAAATGATGAAACAATTCTTTTTAGATTTATAAACAACCCATTATTCTGCGGGCCGGTGTCGCAGGGTTAGACCTTGGTCGTAATCACAAATGGTTACGATTGACTTGCCAGTCACAGACTGGCGCTAATCAAGCATCCGCGGATTCCGGGCGTTCGACCGGAAACCAAAGACACACAAGAATTAGAAAACGAGAGGAGCGAAGCATGAACAAGTCCACCTTGGCCCTGGCTGTGGCCGTTGGGGTTCTGGCGCAGCAGGCAGGCGCCGCCGGTTTTATCGAGGACAGCAAGGCGTCTGTCAGTTCCCGTACGCTGTACTTCGATAACGATAACCGCGAGCGAGGCGGTTCGGACCAGCGCGAAACGGCCACTGGCCTGAAGTTTGATTACAAGTCTGGCTTCACCCAGGGTGTTGTCGGTTTTGGTATCGACGCCCAGGCACTGGTCGGTATCCACCTTGGTGGCGGCGCGGATCACCACCCGGATAACAACTCCTTCATACCAAGCGATACTGACGGTACGGCCGTGCATAACTGGAGCCGTCTGTCGGGCAACGTCAAAGCGCTTTTCTCGAAGACCGAAGCACACGTAGGTGGGGCGTTGATGCCGAACCTGCCGATCCTGATCGCCAGCGATGGCCGTCTGCTGCCGCAGACCTTTGAAGGTGGCACCATCACCTCCAAGGAAATCGACGGCGTGACCTTTAACGCCGGTCAACTGGAACACGCCGTTGGCCGTGCAGGGACTAACAGCACCGGTCTGGCAGTGAATGGCGGTACTCAGGACAGCAACCAGTTCCGTTACGGTGGCGCCGACTGGAAAGTCACCAAGGACCTGACCCTGCAGTACTACTACGCCAACCTGCAAGACTATTACAAGCAGCACTTCCTGGGCGCGGTGCACGTTTTTCCGATCAGCGAAAACCAGTCGTTCAAGACTGACCTGCGTTACTTCGACAGCAGCTCGGATGGCCGCAACGGCGATGCCGGTTATCGGTTCAACAACAACGGTGGTTATGCCAAGACCCCGGGCGAGGTCGATAACAAGACTTGGAGCGCCATGTTCACCTACACCTTGGGTGGCAGCGCATTCCTGTTGGGTCACCAGCAAATCGGTGATGACGGTGGTTTCGTCTATCTGAATCAGGGCAGCCTGCTCAATGACAGCGGTCGTAACGAAGGGGCTGGCGGCTCTAGCTTCTACCTGTTCTCCGATAGCATGATTCACCAGTTCGTCCGCGCAGGTGAAAACACCACGTTCGGTCAATACTCGTACGACTTCACCGGTCTGGGCGTTCCTGGCCTGAAAGCAGCCGTTTCCTACCTGCATGGTGATGACATTAAGTCCTCTACCGGCGGAAGCGATTCGTCCGAGTGGGAACGCGACATGCGCCTGGACTACGTTGTCCAGCAAGGTCCTCTGAAGGGCTTCGGCACTACCCTGCGTCACGGCACCTACCGTGGCAGCAGCACTGGTATCGCCGACCAGGATCAGACTCGCGTGATCTTCAACTACACTTACAACTTCATGTAAGACGTAGAGCCATAAAAAAAGCCCCGCCCGGCAACACACCGGACAGGGCTTTTTGCGTTTTCGGGGCAGCGCTATGGTGCTGACTGGGTGGCGTCTTTACGCAGGATGAACGCGCTGAATGCCAGAAAGTCGTCCAGGTGCCGGGTAATGATGGCAACCATGATTGGCAGTTGCAGGGCTTGATAGTCATGCACGGCGATATTTCTGAAACCCACCATGTTTTTCAGATTTTTCACCAAGCCTTCTTCCACCCAGCCACCTTGAAAAAGCAACTCGAAGACATCCCGGGCACTTTGCGGGACGCCCAATCGCTCGCGGCGAATCAAATGTTGGCCCATATCCAGTGCCGCTTCACACGCACGCTGAATATTCAGAACAGCCGAATCCTGGCGAGTGAAATCAGTCGCGAAGGTGGCTGGATCCTTGTCGTATTCCTCCCGCACCCTGGCGACGCAGCGCTCAATGCTCGCCGCTTTGTTGACCAATACATCATCGACCATACACATTGCCTTCTGTGTGAATGTCCTTGAGCAGGCCGGCCCGAGCGGCGTCGAAAGCGGTTTTTTCACTGAGAATAAAACTTTCGAACAGCCCCGCCTGGACGTCCCTGGCCCACAGTCGCCGACCTCGGGTCACGATCTGGTATTGCATGACGGTCGTTGCCGCGCCTAAATCAATCAGGTCCACCGGACTCCCGGCGATATCCGCCAAGTCTCCTGAAAGCTGCCATAACAACACAGGGTCGACCCGGCCAGGCAAGAGCACTGCCATATCGACATCACTGTCGGGGCCTGCGGTCCCCTGTGCATGGCTGCCGAACAGGTAGACCGCGAGTAGATCAGGCAAATGGTTTTGCAGATGAGTCAACAAGGCTTGAGTGTTCATGCTGCCTATCCTAGCCGGTCGTCCAGACAGCGGGCCAATAATTTACTTATCAAAGGCGCAAACAAAGCCGATAAGAAAAAGCCCCGCTCGGCAACACACCGGACGGGGCTTTTTGCGTTTTCGAGTCGGGCCCACCCCTGTAGCCTTTCTCGAAGCTTCTCCTCTTTCAGCAAATCGAGGCTTTCTCGAACCTCAGGGCAATCCTGGCTCCGATGGTGCTCCGGCGCCAGTGAACAGTTTTTTAATATTTGAAAACGTTATAAACAAATCGACATTCGGTCTTTCTAAGCCGAGTCAAACGCAGGCACAGTTGGGCTCCCCAAGCACCCCATCAGGAGCTGCACATGAGTCTCAGACTGGGCGACATCGCCCCCGACTTCGAACAGGATTCCAGCGCGGGCAAGATCCGCTTCCACCAATGGCTCGGCGATAGCTGGGGTGTGCTGTTTTCCCACCCGGCGGATTTCACCCCGGTATGCACCACCGAGCTGGGCTTGACCGCCAACCTCAAGGGTGAATTCGACAAACGCGGCGTCAAGGCCATCGCGCTATCGGTGGACCCGGTGGACTCGCACCAGAAATGGATCGAGGACATCAACGAAACTCAGAACGCGGTCGTCAATTTCCCGATCCTGGCTGACGCTGACCGCAAGGTCTCGGACCTGTATGACCTGATTCACCCCAACGCCAGCGACACCCTGACCGTGCGTTCTCTGTTCATAATCGACCCGAACAAGAAGATTCGCCTGACCATCACCTATCCGGCCAGCACCGGGCGCAATTTCAACGAGATCCTGCGGGTGATCGACTCATTGCAACTGACCGACAACTACAAAGTCGCCACCCCGGCCAATTGGCAGGAGGGCGATGAAGTAGTGATTGTGCCGTCGCTCAAGGATGAAGACGAAATCAAACAGCGTTTCCCTAAAGGCTATCGCGCGGTGAAGCCCTACCTGCGCCTCACCCCACAGCCCAATCGCTAAGGCAAACGCAAAACCTGTGGGAGCGAGCCTGCTCGCGATAGCGGTCTATCAGCCATCAATGCTGCTGGATCCGACGCTATCGCGAGGGCGCCCACCGCATGATGAGGTTGCGTCAGACGCTCTCACGTTTGGGCAAATACGGTGGCAGATACAACCCCAGGTAAGCATCGAACACCCGCATGCCTTCTTCGGCCATGCGCGGGGTGATCTGGCCGTGTTGCTGCACCGAGCGGGCGTAGACGCGGTCGCCCAGTTCCATGGCCAGGGCAAACACATCAACATCATGGGGCAGTGCTGGCAGCTCGAAATGGCGAGCGAAGAGCTTGTGCAACAATTCGCCGAGTTCGAGATCGTGCTGGCGGTCGGCCTGGATGACTTCGGTCAGGCCATGTTGGGCCAGGATCAGTTGGCGGGCGGCGGCGTCCTGGCTGTAGATGGTGAGCATGCGTTGCTCCACCAACCGCGACAGGTCGTGCCAGTGGTTCAGTCGCGCATGATCGATCGGCACTTGCAGGCAGGCGCGAAAGGCCGCGTGGACGTCGGCGGTCAGCCCTTGCAGCAGGGCCGGGACGCTGGCGAAGAAGTGATACACCGAGGAGGGCGGGATGCCGGCGCGTTCGGCGACGCTGTAGATCGACAGGCTGGCCACGCCTTCGGCAGCAAGCAGCGTGCGGGCGGCATCGAGAATCGAGTCGATCCGGGCCTGGCTGCGGGCGCGAGGCTTGCGAGGGGTGGCGGTGCGAGTCATCGGTGTCTCCTGCGGGGCTGCCGGGCATTGTACGCAGAGCGGGCGGTGGGTCCATAGCTTGTGCTTGTGGGGAAAGGAATTCCTGTGGCAAGGGAGCTTGCTCCCGCTGGGCTGCGAAGCAGCCCCGAAGTCAGTCACTGCGGTGCTTCAGGTTGACCGATTTAGCTTTTTTGGGGCTGCTGCGCAGCCCAGCGGGAGCAAGCTCCCTCACCACAATGGGTGTTGTGAACAGCCAAAAAAAACGCCGCAGCCTTTAAGGGCCGCGGCGTCATTTTTACTGCAACCGCTTACACGGTATGCAGGTACCAGTTGTACTCAAGGTCGGAGATGGAATGTTCGAACTCCTCCAGCTCGCTTTCCTTGCAGGCCACGAAGATATCGATGTATTTCGGATCGATGTACTTGGCCATGACTTCGCTGTCGTCCAGCTCGCGCAGGGCATCGCGCAGGTTGTTCGGCAGGCTTTGCTCGTTCTGCTCGTAGCTGTTGCCTTCCACCGGCGCACCGGGCTCGATCTTGTTGACCAGGCCATGGTGCACGCCAGCCAGTACGGCGGCCATCAGCAGATACGGGTTGGCGTCGGCGCCGGCCACGCGGTGTTCCAGGCGCACCGCATCGGCGGAGCCGGTGGGTACGCGCAGGGCCACGGTGCGGTTGTCCAGGCCCCAGGTCGGCGAGTTCGGCACGTAGAACTGTGCGCCGAAACGACGGTAGGAGTTCACGTTCGGGCAGAGGAAAGCCATCTGCGCCGGTAGGGTCTCGAGCACACCGCCGATCGCGTGACGCAGTGCGGCGTTCTGCTCGGGATCCTCGCTGGCAAAAATATTCTTGCCATCCTTGTCCAGAATCGAAATGTGAACGTGCAGACCGTTGCCCGCCTGGCCTGGATACGGCTTGGCCATGAAGGTGGTGTCCATTTCATGGTCGTAGGCGATGTTCTTGATCAGGCGCTTGAGCAGTACCGCGTAGTCGCAGGCCTTGATCGGGTCGGCCACGTGGTGCAGGTTCACTTCGAACTGCGCCGGGGCACTTTCCTTGACGATGGCATCGGCGGGAATGCCTTGCTCCTTGGCTCCCTCCAGAATGTCCTGGAGGCAATCGACGTATTCGTCGAGGTCGTCGATCAGGTAGACCTGTGTCGAGTGCGGGCGTTTGCCGGAGATCGGCGAGCGGGGCGGCTGTGGGCGTCCATTCACGTTCTCCTGGTCGATCAGGTAGAACTCCAGCTCGAATGCCGCGCAAATGGTCAGGCCCAGCTCATCGAACTTGGTCACGACTTGGCGCAGCACTTCGCGAGGGTCGGCAAAGAAAGGGTCACCTTCAAGTTCGTGCATGGTCATTAACAGTTGCGCGGTAGGACGCTTCTGCCAGGGCTCGTTGCACAGGGTGTCAGGGATTGGATAACAGATCCGGTCAGCGTCGCCGATGTCCAGGCCCAGGCCGGTGCTTTCCACCGTGGAGCCATTGATATCCAGGGCAAATAAAGAGGCCGGCAGGTTGATGCCTTTCTCGTAAACCTTGTGGAGGCTGGTGCGTTCAATGCGCTTGCCGCGCACCACACCATTCATATCCGCAATCAGAAGGTCAACGTACAGAACCTCAGGATGTTCCTTAAGGAACGCGTTCGCTTCGTTAAGCTGAACGGCACGCGGGGGTACCGACATGATGCAACACCTTTGTTGTTAAAAATATCAATCATTGATCTCTTCTAAACCCAGTCAACCCGAACGGCATGCCGAAGTCAAGCTGGGCCTTTTTTGCTCTAAAAAAGCACCTGCGGGGCTTTTTTGAGGCAATTTGGGGCGTTTTTTTCCCTTTGGAGGAGACGACGCCCGCAGGCTTGAGCGGGCCGTGTTGTATTTTTTACGGGGGTGTTGTGTAAAAAAATGAACAAGGCTAAGCTCGATTCAAACCCATAACAGCAATAATACCGGGGTGCTTCATGTCTCGCCTGCCGTTAATCGGCGTCACCACCTGCTCCAAGCAGATCGGTCTGCATGCTTATCACATCAGTGGCGATAAATATTCCCGGGCTGTCGCGACAGCCGCCAAGGGTCTGCCCATGATGATCCCGTCCCTGGCGGATCTGTTCTCGCCGTCCGATATTCTGGACGCCCTGGACGGCATTCTTTTTACCGGCTCTCCTTCCAATGTAGAACCTTTTCATTATCAGGGCCCCGCCAGCGCGCCGGGCACTGCACATGATCCTGCACGCGATGCCACCACCCTACCGTTGATCCGCGCCGCTGTAGCTGCCGGCATCCCGGTGCTGGGTATCTGTCGTGGGTTCCAGGAGATGAACGTAGCCTTTGGCGGCAGCCTGCATCAGAAAGTTCATGAAGTCGGAACGTTCATTGATCATCGTGAAGACGACACTCAAGCGGTGGATGTCCAATACGGTCCTG
Source organism: Pseudomonas sp. NFACC39-1 (assembly GCF_900110355.1). Lineage (NCBI taxonomy): Bacteria > Pseudomonadati > Pseudomonadota > Gammaproteobacteria > Pseudomonadales > Pseudomonadaceae > Pseudomonas > Pseudomonas sp. NFACC39-1. The sequence goes on from NZ_FODL01000002.1 coordinate 143,816, forward strand.
CCCACGCCGTGCATACCCAGCCTGGCGGCATCCTGGCAGGTCTGGGGCTGCCGCAGGTGATTCAGGTCAATTCGATCCACAGCCAGGGTATCGAGCGTCTGGCACCGGGGTTGCGGGCCGAAGCGGTGGCGCCGGATGGCCTGATCGAGGCTGTGTCGGTGCCAGGAGGCAAGGCTTTTGCTTTAGGTGTGCAATGGCACCCTGAATGGGAGGTAAGCTCCCATCCGCACTACCTTGCGATTTTCCAGGCATTTGGCGATGCCTGCCGGGCAAGGGCAACACAACGCGACGCCGATGCGTCAAACAACGCCTGACTACTAAATGGCAGCCAGGAAACTCACGCCTAGAGGCATTTATGAGTAACAACCTCGACCAGCTCACCGATTGGTTGAAAGACCATAAGATCACAGAAGTCGAATGCATGATTGGCGACTTGACCGGTATCACCCGGGGCAAGATTTCGCCGACCAACAAGTTCATTGCCGAAAAAGGCATGCGCCTGCCCGAGAGCGTTCTGCTCCAGACCGTTACGGGCGACTATGTCGAAGACGACATCTATTACGAACTGCTCGACCCTGCCGACATCGACATGATGTGCCGCCCGGACGAAAACGCAGTGTTTCTTGTGCCCTGGGCCATTGAGCCCACCGCCCAGGTTATCCACGACTCCTACGACAAGCATGGCAACCCGATCGAACTGTCGCCGCGCAACGTGCTCAAGAAAGTGCTCAAGCTCTATGCCGACAAGGGCTGGCAACCGATCGTCGCGCCGGAAATGGAGTTCTACCTGACCAAGCGCAGCGACGACCCGGACTTCCCGTTGCAGCCGCCCATTGGCCGCTCCGGTCGCCCGGAAACCGGTCGTCAGTCGTTCTCGATCGAAGCGGCCAACGAATTCGACCCGTTGTTCGAGGACGTCTACGACTGGTGTGAACTGCAGGAGCTGGACCTCGACACGCTGATCCATGAGGACGGCACGGCGCAGATGGAGATCAATTTCCGTCACGGCGACGCCTTGTCCCTGGCCGACCAGATCCTGGTGTTTAAGCGCACCATGCGCGAGGCGGCGCTCAAGCACAACGTAGCCGCCACCTTCATGGCCAAGCCCATGACCGGCGAGCCCGGCAGTGCGATGCACCTGCACCAGAGCATCATCGACAAAGACACCGGCAAGAACGTCTTTTCCAATGAAGACGGGACCATGAGCACGCTGTTCCTGAATCACATCGGGGGGCTGCAGAAGTTCATCCCCGAACTGCTGCCGCTGTTCGCCCCCAACGTGAACTCGTTCCGCCGCTTCCTGCCGGATACATCGGCGCCGGTGAATGTGGAATGGGGTGAAGAGAACCGCACCGTGGGCCTGCGTGTGCCGGAAGCCGGGCCGCAGAACCGTCGGGTGGAAAACCGTTTGCCGGGCGCCGACGCCAACCCGTACCTGGCGATCGCCGCCAGCCTGTTGTGCGGCTACATCGGCATGGTCGAAGGCATCAACCCGAGCGCGCCGGTGGTGGGGCGAGGGTATGAACGTCGCAACCTGCGCCTGCCACTGACCATCGAAGATGCCCTCGAGCGCATGGAAAACAGCGCCACCATCGAGAAATACCTGGGCAAGAAATTCATCACAGGCTACGTCGCGGTCAAGCGGGCCGAGCATGAAAACTTCAAGCGCGTCATCAGTTCGTGGGAGCGGGAATTCCTGCTCTTTGCCGTCTGAAGCGCCGGGCGGGGCTGCTTCAGGCAGCTGCGCCCCCACCGATCTACAAGGAGAATTCGCATGACCGGCAACAATCCGCAAACCCGTAAATGGCAGGCCCTGAGCAACGATCACCACCTGGCGCCATTCAGCGACTTCAAGCAGCTCAAAGAGAAAGGCCCGCGCATCATCACCCACGCCAAGGGCGTTTATCTCTGGGACAGTGAAGGCAACAAGATCCTCGATGGCATGGCCGGCCTCTGGTGCGTGGCCGTCGGCTACGGCCGCGACGAACTGGCCGACGCCGCCAGCCAGCAGATGCGCGAGCTGCCGTACTACAACCTGTTCTTCCAGACCGCTCACCCGCCGGTACTGGAATTGTCCAAAGCCATCGCCGACATCGCCCCTGAAGGCATGAACCACGTGTTCTTCACCGGCTCCGGCTCCGAAGGCAACGACACCATGCTGCGTATGGTCCGCCACTACTGGGCGATCAAGGGCCAGCCGAACAAAAAAGTCATCATCAGCCGCAAGAACGGTTATCACGGTTCGACCGTGGCCGGCGCGAGCCTGGGCGGCATGACGTACATGCACGAGCAGGGCGACCTGCCGATCCCCGGCATTGTCCACATCGCCCAACCTTACTGGTTCGGCGAGGGCGGCGACATGAGCCCGGAAGAGTTCGGCGTATGGGCCGCGAACCAGTTGGAAGAAAAGATCCTGGAGATCGGCGTGGACAACGTCGGTGCCTTCATCGCTGAGCCGATCCAGGGCGCGGGCGGAGTCATCGTGCCGCCGGACAGCTACTGGCCGCGCATGAAGGAAATCCTCGCCAAGTACGACATCCTGTTCGTGGCCGATGAAGTGATCTGTGGTTTCGGTCGCACCGGTGAGTGGTTCGGTACCGATCATTACGGGTTGAAACCCCACATGATGACCATCGCCAAGGGCCTGACCTCCGGTTATATCCCCATGGGCGGCCTGATCGTGCGCGACGATGTGGTGGCGGTGCTCAACGAAGGCGGCGACTTCAACCACGGTTTTACCTATTCCGGTCACCCGGTTGCCGCGGCGGTGGCCCTGGAAAACATCCGCATCCTGCGCGACGAAAAGATCATCGAGCGCGTTCACGGCGAAACGGCACCCTATTTGCAGCAACGCCTGCGGGAACTGAACGATCATCCCTTGGTGGGTGAGGTGCGCGGGGTCGGTTTGCTGGGGGCGATCGAACTGGTCCAGGACAAGGCCACGCGCAAACGCTACGAAGGCAAGGGTGTGGGCATGATCTGCCGGCAGTTCTGTTTTGATAACGGGCTGATCATGCGCGCCGTGGGTGACACCATGATCATTGCGCCGCCGCTGGTGATCAGCAAGGACGAGATCGATGAGCTGGTGACCAAGGCGCGGCACTGCCTGGACCTGACGCTCAGTGCGCTGCAAGGCTAAGTGCTAGGCTCTGAGCGAGGCGCCCGTACGGGCCTCGTCCGGCGTAAACAAAAGGCTGGGCTTTTGTTGAAAGGCTGGCCTGTAACTTGCCAGACTACCGGCGGTTCAAGTTGCCCGCGATCCGGCTGCTGAACGACGGCTAAGAAGAATAACTGGAGCATTTTTCATGAAGGCATTAGGCATGAAGACATTAGGTATGAAGATGGCTGGCAAGACCCTCCTCGCCATGTCCCTGACGGGCGTGATGGCGAGTGCTGTTCAGGCGGACGACAAAGTGCTGCACGTCTATAACTGGTCCGATTACATTGCACCGGACACGGTCGCCAAGTTCGAGAAAGAGACGGGGATCAAGGTCGTCTACGACGTCTTCGACAGCAACGAGACCCTGGAAGCCAAGTTGCTGGCGGGCAAGTCCGGCTATGACATCGTGGTGCCGTCGAACAACTTCCTGGCCAAGCAGATCAAGGCTGGCGTTTATCAGGAGCTGGACAAGTCCAAGCTGCCGGACTGGAAGAACCTGGACACGGACTTGCTCAAGGCCGTGGGCGACGCCAGCGACAAGGGCAACAAATACGCCTTCCCCTACATGTGGGGCTCCATCGGTATTGGCTACAACCCGGAGAAGGTCAAGGCCGCACTGGGTATCGACAAGATCGATTCGTGGGACGTGGTGTTCAAACCGGAAAACATGGCCAAGCTCAAGAGCTGCGGCGTGAGCTTCCTCGATGCTCCGACCGAGATGATCCCGGCGGCCCTGCATTACCTGGGCAAGCCGACCGACAGCAAGGACAAGGCCGACCTGAAGGCCGCTGAAGACCTGTTCCTGAAGATTCGTCCTTCGGTTGCCTATTTCCACTCCTCCAAATACATCTCGGACCTGGCCAACGGCAACATCTGCGTGGCCGTGGGTTACTCCGGTGATCTGGAGCAGTCCAAGGAGCGCGCCAAGGAAGCGGGAGACAAGGTCAAGCTCAGCTACGTCATTCCCAAAGAAGGCGCCGGCACTTTCTACGACATGGTCGCCATTCCCAAGGACGCCGAGAACGTCGAATCCGCCTACAAGTTCATGAACTTCCTGATGCAGCCGCAGATCATGGCTGAAATCACCAACGCCGTGCGTTTCCCGAACGGCAACAAGGCGGCCACGCCTCTGGTGGACAAGGACATCACCAGCGATCCGAGCATCTACCCGTCTGACGAAGTGAAGAAGCAGCTGTATGCAATCAGTGATCTGGATGCCGGTACGTTGCGTTTGATCACCCGCAGCTGGACCAAGATCAAGTCCGGTAAATAAGCCGGTCTGAAGCATCTTCCTGTTGCCGCCGGCATCGCGGCGGCGGCAACGGGAACAATTAAATGACTAAAAGTTTTGCTGGATCGGTTTATCGAGGGTAAGTTGCGCGCCGGTTTTGTTGCAGGGCACATCGCTGCCAGGTAACGGGGGCAACTTGGGCCCAACTATTTAAGAGGACCTCCACGTGCCTGTTTTTTCTTTGTTACGCAATGCCATGCTGATCGGTGCCGGACTGACGCTTGCCGTCAGCGTCCAGGCTGCCTCCACCGTGCATATTTATAACTGGTCGGACTACATCGGCGAGACCACCCTGGCGGACTTTGAAAAGGCCACCGGGATCAAGCCGGTGTATGACGTGTTCGATTCCAACGAAACCCTGGAGGGCAAATTGCTGGCCGGTCGTACCGGTTATGACGTGGTCGTGCCGTCCAACCACTTCCTGGGCAAGCAGATCAAAGCCGGGGCGTTCCAGAAGCTCGACAAGTCGCAGTTGCCCGAATACGCCAACCTGGACCCGGTGCTGCTCAAGCGCCTGGACAAGAACGATCCGGGCAACCAGTACGCCGTGCCTTATCTGTGGGGCACCAACGGCATCGGCTACAACGTCGAGAAGGTCAAGGCTGCGCTGGGCGTCGACAAGATCGACTCGTGGGCCATGCTGTTCGAACCGGAAAACATCAAAAAGCTGTCCAGCTGTGGCGTTTCGTTTCTCGATTCGGGCGACGAGATGATTCCGGCGATGCTCAATTACCTGGGCCTGGACCCCAACAGCCAGAACCCTGAAGACTACAAGAAGGCCGAGGCCCAGCTGCTCAAGATCCGGCCTTACGTGACCTACTTCAACTCCTCCAAATACATCTCCGATCTGGCCAATGGCGAGATCTGCGTGGCCGCCGGTTTCTCCGGTGACATCTTCCAGGCTCGCGAACGTGCTGAAGAAGCGAAAAAGGGCATCGAGATCGCTTATGTGATCCCTAAAGAGGGCGCCAACCTCTGGTTCGACATGCTTGCGATCCCGCGCGACGCCTCCAATGCCAAAGAAGCCCACGCCTTCATCAATTACTTGCTCAAGCCCGAGGTGATCGCCAAGGTCAGTGATTACGTCGGCTATGCGAACCCGAACCCCAAGGCCGGCGAGCTGATGGACCAGGATGTGCGCACCGATGAAGCGGTTTACCCACCGCAAGCAGTCGTCGACAAGCTTTACGTCAATTCCGAGCTGCCACCCAATATCCAGCGCGTCATGACCCGCAGTTGGACCAGGGTCAAGTCAGGCAAATAGCGCCAAGCGCTTTAACTATTCCAAGGCTCGTCCGCGCAGGGCGAGCTGCAAATTTTGTGGGAGTTTCGTAAATGGCAGTTGCCTCCGGCGCCTATAAGAAAGCCCTTGAGGGCGACCAGACACCCAAGCAGGTGTTGGTCAAAATCGACCGGGTCACGAAAAAGTTCGACGAGACGATTGCCGTGGACGATGTGTCCCTGGAAATCAAGAAAGGCGAAATCTTCGCCCTGCTCGGCGGTTCGGGATCGGGCAAATCCACCTTGCTACGCATGCTGGCGGGTTTCGAACGGCCCACGGAGGGGCGCATTTTCCTCGACGGTGTAGACATCACCGACATGCCGCCCTATGAGCGGCCGATCAACATGATGTTCCAGTCCTACGCCTTGTTCCCCCACATGACCGTGGCGCAGAACATTGCTTTCGGCCTGCAGCAGGACAAAATCCCGAAAGCCGAGATCGACGCCCGGGTGGCCGAAATGCTCAAGCTGGTGCAGATGAGCCAGTACGCCAAGCGCAAGCCGCATCAGCTCTCCGGCGGCCAGCGTCAACGTGTGGCCCTGGCCCGTTCCCTGGCCAAGCGGCCCAAGCTGTTGCTGCTCGACGAACCGATGGGTGCCTTGGACAAGAAGCTGCGTTCGCAAATGCAGCTTGAGCTGGTCGAGATCATCGAGCGGGTTGGCGTAACCTGCGTCATGGTGACTCACGATCAAGAAGAGGCCATGACCATGGCCGAGCGCATCGCGATCATGCATCTGGGTTGGATCGCCCAGATCGGCAGCCCGATCGACATCTACGAAACACCCACCAGCCGGCTGGTCTGCGAGTTCATCGGCAACGTCAACATCTTCGAGACCGAAGTGGTGGACGACGCCGAAGGCCATGCGGTGCTGACCTGCAAGGACCTGGACCGCCATATCTACGTGGGCCACGGCATCAGCACCTCGGTGCAGGACAAGTCCGTCACCTACGCCATCCGCCCGGAAAAGCTGTTGGTCACCGCCGAGCAGCCAGACTGCGAGCACAACTGGTCCAGCGGCAAGGTCCATGACATCGCCTACCTGGGTGGCCATTCGGTGTTCTACGTCGAGTTGCCGAGCGGCAAGCTGGTGCAGTCCTTCGTCGCCAACGCCGAGCGCCGTGGTCAGCGCCCGACCTGGGGCGACCAGGTATTTGTCTGGTGGGAAGACGACAGCGGCGTGGTGCTTCGCTCATGAACATGCGCAAATTCAAACGCCGACTCGACCGAATAACGCCCGGTGGCCGTCAACTGGTCATCGGGGTGCCCTTCATCTGGCTGTTCCTGTTCTTCATGCTGCCGTTCTTCATCGTCCTGAAGATCAGTTTTGCCGAAGCCGACGTGGCCATTCCGCCGTACACCGAGATCTACAGCTACATCGACCAGAAGCTGCAGGTGCTGCTCAATTTCAGTAACTATGTGCTGCTCAGCGAAGATGATCTGTACATCGCCGCCTACCTCGGCTCGCTGAAGATGGCCTTGATCAGCACCGTCTTGTGCCTGCTGATCGGCTACCCGATGGCCTACGCCATCGCCAAGGCCCGCCCGGAACTGCAAACGGTGCTCCTGCTGCTGATCATGATGCCGACCTGGACCGCGATCCTGATCCGCGTCTACGCCTGGATGGGCATCCTCAGCAACAACGGTCTGCTCAACGGCTTTTTGATGAGCATGGGCTGGATCAGCGAACCGCTGCAGATCCTCAACACCAACCTGGCGGTGTACATCGGCATCGTCTACTCGTACCTGCCGTTCATGATCCTGCCGCTCTATGCCAACCTGGTGAAGCACGATCCCAGTCTGCTGGAAGCGGCGTCGGACCTAGGGTCGAGCACCTTCAACAGCTTCTGGAAAATCACCGTGCCGCTGTCCAAGAACGGCATCATCGCCGGCTGCATGTTGGTGTTCATCCCGGTGGTGGGCGAGTTCGTGATCCCGGAACTGCTGGGCGGCCCGGAAACCCTGATGATCGGCAAAGTGCTGTGGCAGGAATTCTTCAACAACCGTGACTGGCCGGTGGCGTCCGCGCTGGCAGTGGTGATGCTGGCGATCCTGATCGTGCCCATCATCCTGTTCAACCGCAGTCAGGCCAAAGAAATGGAGGGCAAGGAATGAAGCGCTTCAGTTTTTCAAGCCTGATGCTGGTGCTGGGTCTGCTGTTCATCTATGCGCCGATGCTGATCCTGGTGATTTACTCTTTCAACGCCTCGAAACTGGTGACGGTGTGGGGCGGCTGGTCGATCAAGTGGTACGTCGGTCTGCTGGACAACAGCCAGTTGATGGGTTCGGTAGTGCGTTCCCTGGAAATCGCCTGCTATACGGCAATCGCCGCGGTGGCCCTGGGTACACTGGCGGCCTTCGTGCTGACCCGCATCACCCATTTCAAGGGCCGCACGCTGTTCGGCGGCCTGGTGACCGCACCGTTGGTGATGCCGGAAGTGATCACCGGTCTGTCGCTGTTGCTGCTGTTCGTGGCGATGGCGCAGATGATCGGCTGGCCCCAGGAGCGTGGCCTCGTCACGATCTGGATTGCCCACACCACGTTCTGCTCGGCCTATGTGGCGGTGGTGGTCTCGGCACGCTTGCGTGAACTGGACCTGTCCATAGAAGAAGCGGCCATGGACCTGGGGGCGCGGCCGTGGAAGGTGTTCTTTCTGATCACCATCCCGATGATCGCGCCATCGTTGGCGGCGGGGGGCATGATGTCGTTCGCCTTGTCGCTGGACGACCTGGTGCTGGCGAGTTTCGTCTCCGGTCCGGGCTCGACCACCTTGCCGATGGAAGTGTTCTCGGCGGTACGCCTGGGGGTCAAGCCGGAAATCAACGCCGTGGCGAGCCTGATCCTGCTGGCCGTATCGTTGGTAACGTTCCTGGTCTGGTACTTCAGCCGCCGCGCCGAAGAAAACCGCAAGCGGGCGATCCAGCAAGCCATCGAAGAAAGCGCTGCCGACTCCTGGAAACAGCCAGACCCGCGCCGGGCCGAGACCGCGCCGGTCTGACCGGACGCTGAGTCACTGTGGGGGCGGGCTTGCTCGCGATAGCGGTGTGACAGTCGACGAAGATGTTGAATGTCAGTCGCCTTCGCGAGCAAGCCCGCTCCCACAGGTCTTTTGGTTGCCCACAAATCCGGGGGCAAGGCCCCAATCCAATGTGGGAGCGAGCCTGCTCGCGATAGCGGCGTAACAGTCAACCTTGATGTGTCTGACAGACCGCCTTCGCGAGCAAGCCCGCTCCCACAGGGGGGCTGCGGACCGAATATCGCCGGTCGCCCCCCAATCCAATGTGGGAGCGAGCCTGCTCGCGATAGCGGCGTAGCAGTCAATGAAGATGTCAGTGATCGCCTCTCACTTCTTCAACGCATCATGCGCTTCCAGCGCCCGCAGGGAGTAGATATACGCCGCGCCGGCATTCAGCGAAACCGCAGTGGCCAGGGTGGCGGCGATCTCTTCGCGGGTGGCGCCAGCCTTGATGGCCGCATCGGTATGCACGCCGATGCAGCCGTCACACCGGGTCGTGATCGCCACGGCGATGGAGATCAGCTCCCGGGTCTTGGCATCCAGCACGTTGTTATCGGCCGCGGCTTCATCCAGGGCCATGTAGGCCTTGACCATTTTCGGATTGCTTTTGCCCAGGGCGCCGAAGGCAGTTTTGATGGTGGGCAGCAGCTCGGACCAGTTGATGAACATGGGGGGACTCCATAAAGAGGGGTAGTTGTTAAACCCGTTCAGTCTTGACCATAAATAGCGTCCAAGCCTGTTAATTGATGAAAAGCGCTGCCCGCCATTGGACTCAGGGTTCGGCTCCGACCGGCAGCAGCTTCAAGGTGCTGCGGGTATTGGCCATCACTTCTATTTCGGCCAGATGCGCCTGGTAGTACAGCCCTTCGATGTAAGCCTCGGCTTGATCCGCGTAATGCGCGTCGAACGGCACGCCGCTTTGGCCGACGGGGTTGACGGTGACGCTGTGGGTCGGATCGGCGAAGTCGATAATGCGCCGGGTGGAAGGACCATAGGTCACTGGCCAGGGCGCCGGGCCGATTTTGGCCGAGAGGTTGTTGGGCACTTCATGGGTGCCGGGTGCAGCAAAGGGGCCGACGTTGAAGATCCGGTCCAGTGGCTTTTGCAGGCCCAGCGGATGACCATGGGTCAGGGTGTGTGCCTTGCCCCATTGCCATTGGCTGGCATCGTCACCCAGGGTGGCCCTCAGGTGCACCAGGCTCTTGCCCCAGGCGCTCATCACCGTGTCGGCACGGGTCTCCTTGCCCGGGGTGGTGCGATCGTCCCACCAGGGCGAATCCTCTGAGGCCGCCAGGCGTGGCAGCGCGGCGTCGATCACTCGGGTCGACAGCGCGGTTTCGAAGAGCCCGTCGCCCAATTCATCGTGCAGCGCGGCGTCGGCCAGGTTGAAGAGGAACTGGTTGAACAGCGTGGCGCTGATGGAGTCCAGCGGATAGTCGCCCTGCCATTGGGCCAGTTGCTCCACCCATTTGCGCTCCCGGGGGGCGCTGACCCCATTACGCAGCACCGCCAGCAAAGGCGCGAGCAGACGCGGGCCGTAGGCGGTGGTGGTGCCCAGTTGCAGTTTCTGGGTGGTTTGAAGGTCCCACTTCGCTTGCTTGTCGCTGAGCTGGAGATTGAGTTGCTGGCCGCGGTCGGCGAGGTTGTAGTAGCCCGGTATCTCAATGCCGCTGGCCGGTACCGGCTGGAAGTTGGCCGAGACGATGTAGCCCCGCGCCGGATTTTCTTCCTGGGGGTTGCTGCTGAACGGGTAGAAGCCTTCCTTTTCCGCTTCCGGGCTGCTGCCATCGAGGATGAACCCGGGTTTCACGCCGGCCGGCCGCTTGGGCAACTGCGCGGCGGCCCACCAGCCGATATCGCCCTTGGCGTTGGCCCACACGACGTTCAGGCCCGGCGCGTGGATCTTGGCCGAGGCACTGCGGGCCTTGGCCAGGGTATCGGCGCGGTTGAGCTGGTAAAAGGCGTCGAGGATCGGGTTGCGGCTTTCCAGAAAACCCCACCACATGGCGATCGGTGTCTTGCCGGCGTTGGCGCCGAGAGCATCGTTGACGATCGGGCCGTGGGGCGACTGGCGTAGCACCAGCGTCACCGGCGCCTGGCCCTTGACCGCGATCTGTTGTTCGCTGCGGGTCATGTCCACCCATTGGTCGCGATACCAGACCTGTTGGGGATTCTCAGGGTTGACCCTCTCGGCGATCAGATCCAGGTCGTCGTTCTGAAACATGGTGATGTTCCAGCCAAAATCCTTGTTCATGCCCAGCGTCGCAAACGGCATCAATGCCTGGTAGTGCCCGTAGAGCTCGAAACCCGGCGCGGACAGATGCGCTTCGTACCACACCGATGGCGCGGAAAAGCGGATGTGCGGATCACCCGCCAGCAACGGCTTGCCGCTGAGGGTGCGGTTGCCGGAAACCGCCCAGGCGTTGCTGCCTTCGAACTGCGGCAGGCCGTTCTCGGTCAGGGTCTGTTCACTCAGGCGGGCCAGGGCGTTGAGGTCTTTCCAGTCGGCGGCGGCCAGGGGCAGGCCGCTCTTGCGAGTCTCGACCAGCACGCCCTTGGGCTGCCAGTCGAGGTCGAAAATGTTCAGGTAGTCGCTGCCCAGCTGATCGCGCACATAAGTCAAAAGCGGCTCGGTGCGAAACGCTGCCGCAAAACTGTAGGCCATGTAGCCGGTAATGCTCACGGTATCTTCGGCGGTGAAGGGACGCTTGGGGATGCCCAGCACATCGAATTCCACCGGCCTGGCGTGGGTTTCCTGGTAGCGGTTGATGCCATCCAGGTACGCCTGCATCGCGATCCAGGCCGGGGATTGTGGGTCTTGTTCGGTCACATAGGTCGCGGCGCGCTCGCGGATGCGCAGGCTGCGCATTAGTTTGTCGGTGTCGAGCAGCTTCGGCCCCAGCACCTCGGCCAGTTCGCCACGGGCGAGACGGCGCATGATCTCCATTTGAAACAGCCGGTCCTGGGCATGGACATAACCCAGAGCGCGGTACAGATCGGTTTCGTTTTCAGCACGGATATGCGGCACGCCGCGCTCGTCATAGCGCACGGTCACCGAGCCCTGTAACCCCTGCAGTTGCACCGTGCCCTGGCGGGTGGGCTGCTTGCTGTAGAGGTAGCCGCCCGCGACGATGATGGCGGTGACGACCAATGACAGGAAGGCGATGAGGGTGCGTTTCATGGTGATTCCTTATTCTGGTGACAGCGGTCCCATGGTCTCGCTGTTGATTCCCTGTTTAGCATACGGCCGCTTCCCGGCGCATCGTCCGTCGGAGGGATTTTCTCCAAGCTGCTTCATGGGCCGGAGTATAAGCGGCGCAAGATATCGGGCGGCGGCTGGGCTGGCGGGGCTGGCGCCGAAAATCGCAAGGCTATCGTTGATCGGCACAACAATCACGTCTGCCGTCGTCGAAGTGCAAGGGCTGTAAGTCGGCGTGTGTCAGGGGGGCCGGCCGCAGGAAGCTCCTGCGGCCGGTGATGGGAGGGGAGGTTTAAGCCGGTGACCGTCGAGCCATCAAAGAATGGTCCGACGGGTCATCAGCTTGGCCGGGTAGCCGGCGCCGGTTCGGTGGACGGCCCGCCCTGGGGTGGCGCTTCGCCTCGTTCGGCCAACTCCATCGTGTTGCCAGCCGCCGTATCCTTAGGCCGTACTACCACGCTCTTGACCCACTCGGCACCCAGGTTGAGCCCAGCGACCGTGGCTTGCGGAACCAGTTGAGAAGCACCTCGAGTGCCGTGATAGAGGTTCTCGCCTGCGCGCCTCCAACCGGGGGGCTGGGTATGGGGCAGGCTGTCCCGATTTGCATTCGTGAGGTTCTGCCATGGAACGTTGGCGCGTGCGGTCAGGTCGTCCTTGCCGTCGTTCAACGCTTTGTTTTCCAGTGGTGCCGCTACGCTGTTGGCGAAGAACGGAAGCAGGGTCAGGCCCGAGGAGAAGAAGGTCGTGATGATCTGCTGCATTTTTTCCAGTGTCTCGGCATCTTCGCCTGGCGCGGCGGCGTCTCCCACTGCGGTGCGCATGGTAATACCTGCACCGACGCCAATGATTCGGTTGGCATAGTCACTGATATTGGCCATGTTGGTCGGGAGTACTTTGCTTGATTCGGCAAATGCCTTGGGCAGGAGCTCTTTCCATTCGCGCGTTTCGTTTTTGACCCGGTAGGTTGGGATCTTCTCGTCACCGTGGGTTTGAGAGTATTTGAACACTGCCTGACCGCCGGCCATAAGCGTGCCACCGACAGCGGACGCCAGGCTGCGGGCGCCGATGCCCGAAGCGTTCACGCTGGTGAATTGATTCAGGACTTCTCGTACCGCATGAGCCGCACCGAAAGCGATGTAACCGGTGAAGTCGCCGCTGATGGTGCCAAAGTTATTGGCGTTTTGTTTAAGCAGGAAATCGGTGCGCTTGTCTTCCTGCGTCTTGTCGAGCGCCTCGCGGTTAGGATTGGCAACCCGCCGCCCATTCATCGTCACCTCTTGCAGGGCCTTGGGGTACACCGACAGCGGATCGACCTTCTCCAGGCCACTGCCGATGGTTTTATCGACGATGGTCTGGATGATGGGGCGGGCGCTGTCGCTGACCACTTTATGGGCGGCCCCCAGGACGGCCGAGGTCCCAGCAGCGTGGGCTGCAAGGTGCGTACCGGCCAGCTCATCGTCGATTGCCGCGGTGCTGGCGCCGAAGTGAGTCGAGGAGGCGAAGCCTTGCGGGATGCCCGCATCGGCAAATACCGCCAGCCCCGTCCGGAATCCACTGTGGGTCTTGAGGTCAGCGACATAGTCCTGGCGACCGACGTTTTTGAGTGCCGTGTCCAGCACCTCGTTTTTCTTCGTCGCCTTCGTCAGCTCGCTGGGGGTGTCGTCCTCCTTGTCCACTAACTCCTCAAACTCCACCTGAACCTTGATCAGTTGGTTCAGTTCAGAGGTCGCCTGGTCTCGTTCGGGCTGGGAAAGGCTCTTGTTGTTCATCACACTGCGTGCGTGCTCGATGCGGCTTTCCATAAAGGTATTCAAGCGATCGGGCAGCTCTTGCGTCATGGCTTGCATGACGCCTTTGGCGTAGCCGCGGAAGGCTGCATGACTGCTTTGCAGTGACTTCAGGTCATCTCCCTCGGGGGTGTTGTCGATGACCTCCTGGCACAACGAATGATAGGCGCCGAGGGTGTTACCCACGCGCCCGCAATGTTTATCCCAGACGGCTGCGAAACCGCCGCTTTCTTTTCTGGCTTCCTTGCTCATGCCCAGGTATTCATTGAAATCCTTGGCGAATGCCTCGGTTTCCTCCTGGCCCGACAGCATCGGATGGGGCGCGCTGCCCAGGCCGGCCAGGTGCTTGCGTACCTCTTGATAGTGGGTGCCCGGCGCGTAGTCCAATGCCTTGCCTTCCAACGCCATGTGCGCCCGAGCGAAGCCGATAGGGTCGCTCTCGGGGTCCATTTTGCCGAGCTTTTTGATATCCGCCGTCAGACGACTCTGCAGGGTGGTGAATTTTTCCGCCGTCGCATTGCTTGCCTTACCGGCGAAATGGTAAGGCACCAATGATGCGGTGGAAGGGCGAACCTGCTCGGACAGGCGGGTGCCTATCGGTCTGATTTCATCGTCCTGTTGTTGACGCAACGCCGCCGCGCTGGTGCTTTGGCCTACTGATAAATCTGGCATGTCATGGTCTCCTAGAGCGACAGGGTGCTGGTGAGCCCTGCGCTACGCGGGGTGGGTTTGTGCTGGACGGTGCTGGCGGCCTGGCCTGGGCTGGCGCCATCGAAGAAGTAGCCGTTTCGCCAGATGAGCGCCATGTCGGCGGCACCGCCCATCACCCCGAGCAGGCGCTCGGCCGTGAGGGTTTCCAGGGGGACGTGGCCGATCAGGATCACCTGTTGGCTGTCACGGTTGTACGACAGCGAAGGGCAGAACGCCCCGCTCAGCAGGTACAGGTTGGTTTCCAGCAATCGCTGCAGGACCGCTTCGCGATTCGCCTCGGGCAGCGCCCCAAAGCTGCAGTAGATGAAAACATCCCCCTCGCCCACACCCGGCGTGTGCTTCAGGGAAAAGTCGACTTCCTTGACCGACAGGTTGGCCTGTTCGTAGAACGCTGACGGGGTTGGAATCATCGTGAGTTCGCACAGCTGATCGATCAGCTTGCAATAGGTGGGTGACGTCATGATTGACCTCGCATTGTCATCCAGGCACCGATGAGCGCCTGCTGCCCCTGATGAGTGACAACTGCGCCATTTCGGTTCCACCCCACCGCGTGGAACCGCTGGCGGGTGATCCGCCACCCAATGGCGCCACCTCATTCAAGGTTGACCGCCCATGCCCCGATCACTTGCACCTTTGCCGGCCCTGCGATTCGTCCCCAAAGGGTTGTCCATGCTGGCCATGGGGACCTTGCTGTACGGATGCCAGCACCTCGAACCGCAGCTGACCATCGGCGATCGTTTCGCCAACGAGCCCTACCGTGCCCAGCCGCGCTGGCTCGAGCCGGTGCCCACGGACACGCTCATCGAGATTGGCGAGTCATCCCCGCAAAGCGGCGGCAGCCTGTGGGCACGCATGCGCCAGGGATTTTCCTTGCAGGGAAAAACCCAGGGCGTGGCGCGCATCGACGAACAGCGTCGCTGGTTGATGCAGCGCCCGGCTTTTCTCACCCAGACCGGACGCGCCGGCAGTCGTTACTTGCATTTCATCGTGGGCGAGTTGAACAAGCGCAACATGCCGCTTGAGCTGGCGTTGCTGCCGGCGATCGAGAGCGGGTTCAATCCCAATGCACAGTCGCCTGCCCAGGCCTTGGGACTCTGGCAGTTCATTCCAGCCACCGGTCGCCGTTACCAGTTGCAACAGCGAGGCGACTACGACGAACGTCGGGACATTCCGTCATCCACCCGGGCCGCCCTGGATTATCTCTCCTACCTCCACGAATACTTCGACGGTGACTGGCTGCTGGCGCTGGCCGCCTACAACGCCGGGGAAGGGCGGGTACGCGAGGCCATTACGCGTAATCGTGCTCGTGGCCTGGCGACCAACTATTGGAACCTGGCGTTGCCCGGCGAAACCCAGAACTACGTGCCACGGTTGCTGGCGTTATCGCAACTGGTCAATACACCCGAGCACTACGGGGTGAGCCTGGCGCCCATCGCAGACCAACCCTATTTCCAGATGGTCGCGCTGGCACAGCCGGTGGACCTGTCGCAGTTGGCGCAATTGTCGGGTGTTCATGAACGGGAGTTGCGCATGCTCAATCCAGCCGGGCGTGGCCGGGTCAGGGGACGCTTGCTGATGCCCGTGGAAGCGTCGCGCAGGCTCCTGGCGCAACCGGACATGATCGCCAAAGCGGCGCTGCCCCGCGTGAGCCCAGGCGAAGAGCAAGTGGTCGCTTCGCCGGATACGGTCGAGCCGCAGGTCGCCGAGGCGGCAGTGCCGCCTGGGGTGTGAGTGGACTGGCCGGGATGCGATTTATCTCAAAAAGTAAATGTATTTGTGGCGAGGGGATTTATCCCCGTCGGTTGCGCAGCAACCCAGAACGTTGAACGCGACCAACCTGGCACACTGCTGTGGCAGGCTCCAGGGTCGCTTCGCAACCCAGCGGGGATAAATCCCCCCGTCACAAGGTTCAAATACCCTGGCGACTAGCCGGTTCTACAAACAACCCATCGCGACGTCCGCCAAACCTCGTGCGCGAGGGTCCATCAGGACGTAGGAACCAATGGTGTTGCAGGCGAAGCCGAACGCTACGCCGCGCTCGGGGTCGGCAAAACCGATGGTGCCGCCGGCGCCCATGTGGCCGAAGGCATCGGTTCCCATGCCGTAACTGCCATTCGCCACGTCCGATTGGTTGAGCATGATACCCAGGCCGAAACGTGTGTGGGTCTGGAGGGTCGGGTCGTATTCAGCGCTGTGCTCGCGCAGCATTTCGTTAAGCAGGGGCGATTCCAGTAAACATCCGTCGAGCAGCCCGGCATAGAACTTCGCCAGGCTGCGCGCGTTGCCGTGGCCGTTGGCCGCTGGCTGGGTCATGCGCTTCCAGCCCGTCTCGTTACTGCGCCCCAACGCCATCGGTGGATTGGCGAAGGCCAGTGAACTCATGGCGGTGGGATCGTTGAGCACGTACTGCAGGACCCGACCAAAGGCCTCATCGTCAACTTCATCCTTCGTCCGTGCCATGTAGGCGCATCGAGCAATAGTCGCGTCGTCCAGACCCAGGTGGAAATCCAGCCCGAGCGGCGCCGCCACCCGTTGGTGGATGCTTTGCGCCGGCGTCAGGCCGTCCACCCGGCGCAGCAATTCACCCAGGATCCAGCCGAACAGCAACGGCGAATACGTCTGCTGATGTCCCGCGTCGGCCCACGGCTGCTCCTCGGCGATCAGGGCGGTCATGGTCTCCCAGTCGTAAAGGGTTTCCGGTGCCAGGGGCGTGCGCAGTGCCGGCAGCCCGGCGCGGTGGCACAGTACTTGGCGCAGGGTAATGGACGCTTTGCCTGCGTTGGCGAATTCGGGCCAGTAGCGGCAGACCGGTGCGTCCAGGTCCAGGCGCCCTTCGCCGACCAACTGCATGATCGCCACCGCCGTGAAAGGCTTGGTACACGAGAACAGGTTGAGCAAGGTGTCGCGTTGCCAATGCCTGTCCGGTTCCGGCCCGGCTATGCCAGACCACAGGTCGATCACCGTTTCCCCGTCGATCTGGATGCAAAGGGCTGCGCCGCGTTCGAAAGGGCTTTGCATCAGCCCGATAAACGCCTCTTTGACCGGCTCGAAGCGAGGGTCACAGTGGCCGTGGATGGAAAGTGCATGCGTCATGTCGGCTCCACACAAGGTTGAGGTTTCCCCTTGAGTGACGGTGGCCGGGCAAACGGTTCACCCCGTCATTCAGTGCGTCCGATGGAATCTTTTCGCCGGGCTCCGCCACTCAGGAGCAACGATGCCTACCCCCGGAGAGTATTCATGGCTTACGAGCGTACCCTTGATTTGAACAGTGACGCGTTTCGCGGCGAGGCGTATCGGCATTACGCGGCGCTGCGCCAGGCTTCTCCGGTGTTTTTCAGCCAGCCCGAAGGACAGTTGCCGATGTGGTACGTCACCGGTGCCCGGGAAGTCGAGGAGGTGTTGCTGGACAACGAGCGCTTCGCCCGCGACCCATCACGGATCAACCCGCAGTTCGCGGCGATGCTCGGTGGCGAGCAGTCCATCGCATTTCTCAATGAGCACATGCTCAACCGCGACGGGGAGCGTCATCGTCGGCTGCGTCGCCTGGTCAACAAGGCCTTCACTTTGAAAGCGGTGAACGCCATGCGACCGCGTGTCGAACAGATCGCCGAGTCGTTGTTGGACGCCGTACAGGCGGGCGGACACATGGACGTGGCAAGCCAGTATGCCTTCCCTTTGTCGATCACCGTCATCGCCGAACTGCTCGGCGTCCCCGCCCGGGACCATGGGGATTTCCGGCGCTGGTCCCATATGATCGTCCGGCAGGTGGGCCACGACCTGAGTGAGTTGCAGCGCTGCTACAGCGAATTCGCCGACTACATGCTCGCCTTGATCGACCAGCGTCGGGCACACCCGGTCGACGACCTGGTGTCGGCGCTGGCCCAGGTCGAGGAAGAGGGCAGCATGCTCAGTCGCAGTGAGCTGTGCAGCATGATCGCGTTGCTGATCATCGCCGGGCACGAGACATCGGCTTCGATGATCGGCAACGCCGTGCATACGCTCCTCCAGCACCCAGAGGCGCTGATCCGGCTGCGCGATGAGCCGGCGCTGATGGCCGACGCCGTCGAGGAGTTCTTGCGTTATGACTCGTCGGTGGAACGGGCGATGGTCCGCTTCGTCACCCGGGACACAGAGTTGGCCGGGCAGCGTTTGCAGCGTGGGCAATTGATCGTGGCGGTGGTGGGCTCGGCCAATCGTGACGAGACGCTCTGCGCCAACGCCGACACGCTCGACATCACTCGCCCGGCCTGCCCGCACATGTCGTTCGGCAAAGGCGCTCACTACTGCCTCGGGGCTTCGTTGGCCCGGCAGGAGCTGGAAATAGCATTGAATACGCTGCTTCGGCGCTGTCCGCGATTGCGATTGGCGGTTGATCCCGGCGCGATACGCTGGCGCTATGTGCCTAACTTCAGGGGGCCGGATGTGTTGCCGGTGTGCTGGTCGGTGGATTGAGGCGGGTCGTGCAAAAAATGGCATGACCCGAAACGCAGAGGATCATGCCCGATAAAAGAGACGGCTCGCCCGACATTCCTGGCGAGCGAGCCGTGAACTCACGCCAGGCTGGCCTCCATGGCCTGCGTTGGCGCCAATGCGCGGGGAGATGCCGTTTCGATGGGCAGCAGGTGCAGCCCATAGAGCACGACATCCGCACGCTTGTCAGCGAAGCGGGCGATACCCGGGAAACGTCCCCATTGCGTCGCCCCCAATCCTTGCACGCCGCGTTTACTCGCCTCGTTGTGCTCGATGATCCAGGCCACCAGCGTCTCGAAACCATATCGCCTGGCCAATACCACTGCGGCCTGGCCCAGGCGAATGCCCACGCCGCTGCCGATGTGGTCGTTGCGAACGTAGATCGACACTTCGCCGGTCAACCGGCAGGCCTGGGCACCCCAACAGAAGCGATTGACGATCAACCAGGCAACGACTTCGCCGCCGCGTTCGAGCACATAGATCGGATCGCCTTCCTTGACGAAGCAGTCGACGAAGAACGTCATTTCCTTCAGGGAAAACGCTCTGAGCACGGGAGAACTGGTGCCCCCCAGAGCGCTTTCGTTGAAGATATCCGTCATCACAGGCAAGTCATCGGGGGTAAACCGGCGTACGCCGCGTGGCAGGTCGGGTCGGCTGTTCAAACGATTATGGGTCATGGCCGGGCTTCTCCATAAACGCTTCGCTTGAGTTGTTCACGAGCACGGAACAACCGTGAGCGCACGGTGCCAATGGGTACGCCCAGCCGTTCGGCGGCATCGCGGTAGCTGCTCTCGGTGTCCACGGCGGTCCACAGGGTTTCACGCATGTCCTTGGGCAGCGCGTCCATGGCCAGCAACGTGCGGTCCAGCAACCGCCGGTTATCGCACTGTTCGCTCAAGTCGATGTCATCGCTCGATTGGTTGAAATCGCTTTCGTCGAAAGTGCTCAGCGGTGGCTGCGCATAGAAGCGTCGAAAATGATTGCGGATGAGGTTCAGAGCGATGCCGCACAACCAGGTGTCCGGCTTGGCCAGGCCCTTGAATTTCTCCTGGTTGCGCCAGGCTTCCAGATACGTGAGTTGGATGATGTCGTCGGCGTCGTCTTGATTGAGCACACGCTTCTGCACAAACAGACGCAGCTTGCGCTCTTCGCCGAAGCTGGCGCCGGGTGCGCCTGGGCGGGTCGTTGAGGTTCGCGGCGGGAGCAGCATTACGTTCAGGCTGTTCATCAATAAATCCCTCTGGATGGGTTCCATGGCGTCGACCCGTATGTCGACGTTTTCCCCTTCAGCAGGACCTGTGCCAAACCGAATTTATCTATTATCTATTTGATATATAAGGATTTATATCTAGTGTTTTTACTCTATTCGTGCAAGGACGTGCACGGCTTTCACGGACTTCACTGCATGAAATTGCACCGGTCGTGCCGTTGAAGAACGGCGCGTCAGGGGGGCCGCCGGATGTTTGAAAAAGGACGCGATCGGCAATGGAACCGAACGGCGTATCACCGCCACCCATTGAGCGTCCGAAACCACGCCCTTTGGTCATCATGAAAGTAGAAGCCCCGACAAACGCACACATTGCCGTCAATCTCGCCCAGGCCGCTTCGGCCGTCGCGGGCATCGGCAGGCCTGTGGAAGCGTCGCAGGCCGTGCAGTCCAATTCGATGGAAGAGGTCGGCATGACTTTCAGCCATCATGTGGAACGCAATACCAAGGCGCTGAGCCAGCGACGGATTCGCAGCGCCCGCAGTGAAGTGGGTCGCACGCGAGTCGAGACCCGTGAGCAACTGGAGGAGTGGTACGACCAGCTCGGCCATCCAGGCAAGCAAAGCCTGGGGGCAATGGCGGCCCAGGCTGGCGTGTTGCTCTGCGGCCAGCCGCGGCTTGAAGAGGTCGTGCAGTCCACGGGCGATGATCCGGCCCGGACCGACCTGATCTTGCAGCAAGTCTTGCTGGATGCCGATGAGCAAGGCCGTCGCGTCGAAGCCAAGCGTGCCCGCGACTATCTGCAGCTATTGCGCGAGCGTTATGGGGCGCAGATTCAAGCCGGGATGAACATCGCCGAGGCTCTGCGTGCTTCGGGCGGCGATCCGGAACTACGCCAGGCGGTACGGCGGCTCTATTACGACACCGTCGTCCTCAAGCAGTCGTTGCCCACCATGATGCAAGCGTTGCTTGGCTTGTTCGGCGAAGCCGCGTTCGTGTCGGGACTGGACATGATGCGCCGCGCGCTGGCCGACGACATCGCCGCCCATACGCCCTCGCGCCCTACCGCCCTGCTGCGCACGCTGTTGATCGGCCTGGCCGCCTCGACGCAACTGGGCAGTGTCCTGCAAAGCTGTCGCGGTTTGCTTGAGCAACTGGCCTACAGTTGCCCGGCCAACCAACTCACGGCCGTGTTGCTGCTGCAGCGGATGCTGGGGTTCGTCAGCAGTGGCCTGTCTTCGGCGGAGGTGCGCCGCATCGGCCGGGAGCTGGGCGGAGACCAGGAGCGCGATCAGTTGGTCTCTCTCAATGGTTTATATCCCTTGCTCAAGCGCTTGCCACTGGCACTCTGGCGTGATGCCAAAAGTCGCCAGGCCGCCCTGAAGAACCTGCTGGTGCTGCTGGATGAGCGTTCCCGTGGGGAGACCCGCGCACAGACCGCCGAACCGGTCATTGGAGCGCGCCCATGATTGCGCTGCTGAACAAGGTTGCCAGTGCGGCGGTGAGCCGTATCGAGGTGGCCGGTGCGTTCGTGGTACTCGGCATTGTGTTCATGCTGATCCTGCCGTTGCCGACATCGGTGGTCGATGCGCTGATCGCCATCAACATCTGCATTTCCTGCCTGCTGATCGTACTTTCGCTGTACCTCCCACGGCCGTTGGCGTTTTCCTCGTTTCCAGCGGTGCTGCTGCTGACCACGTTGTTCCGGCTGGCACTGTCGGTGGCGACCACTCGATTGATCCTGCTCCAAGGCGATGCCGGTCATATCGTCCAGGCGTTCGGCAACTTCGTGGTGGGAGGAAATCTTGCGGTGGGGCTGGTCATTTTCCTCATCCTGACGGTGGTCAATTTCCTGGTGATCACCAAAGGCTCCGAGCGCGTGGCCGAAGTTGCTGCGCGGTTCACACTGGACGCGCTGCCGGGCAAGCAGATGTCCATCGACAGCGACCTGCGCGCCAACCTGATCGATGTCAGCGAGGCCCGCCGCCGTCGCGAGGAACTGAACAAGGAAAGCCAATTGTTCGGGGCGATGGACGGGGCGATGAAGTTCGTCAAAGGCGATGCTATCGCCGGGCTGGTGATCGTGGTGATCAACCTCATCGGCGGCTTTTCGGTCGGCATGGTCCAGCATGATATGAGCGCGTCCGAATCGATGCACTTGTATGCCGTATTGACCATCGGCGACGGTCTGATCGCGCAGATTCCGGCCCTGCTGATCTCCCTCACCGCCGGCATGATCATCACCCGCGTGTCGCCGGAAGGACAGCCGGCCGGCAGCAGCGTTGGCAAGGAAATCGCCAAGCAATTGACCGCCGAACCCAAGGCCTGGGTGATCGCTTCGGTGGGAATGCTCGGCTTCGCCGCGTTGCCCGGCATGCCCACGCTGGTGTTCATTGTCATCGCCTTGATCACCGGCACGGCCGGCCTCCTCCAGTTGTACGGCCGTGCCCGACAGGCCCGTCAGGGCGAGCAGCCAGAGGTGGTTGTGACCCCCGAGCAGAACGGCGCCGAGGACCTGCGCAGCTTCGACCCGACCCGTGCCTATCTGTTGCAGTTTTCCAGGTCGATGGAAGGCAACCCGGCCGCCGAAGCGGCCATCCAGGCGATCCGCAAAAAACGCAATGGGCTGGTGGCGGGCTTTGGCCTGACCTTGCCGCCCTTCGAGATCGAGTACAGCGCGCTCCTGGAGGACGACGAGTTCCGTTTCTGTGTGCACGAGGTGCCGATGTTGCGGGCGACCTTCGGTGAGCGCATCGCCGTAGCGCGCGGTCCGTTGCCGTTTGAACCGCAGGACGCGCAGGTAGGCAGTGAAGTCCGTGATGAGCATCAGTGGCTGTGGCTGGCACCCGATGATCCGCTGCTGGCGGACGAGCGAGTGGAAGCGGTGCCCGCGGGGGAGTTGCTGGTGGAGCGCATGAGCCGCGCCATGTTTGCCACGGGCCCGCAGTTCCTTGGATTGCAGGAGAGCAAGTCGATTCTCAGTTGGCTCGAAGCGGGCCAGCCAGAATTGGTCCAAGAGCTGCAAAGAACCATGCCCCTGGCCCGTTTTGCCGCGGTGCTGCAACGCCTGGCCGGCGAAGGCGTGCCGCTGCGGGCGGTGCGATTGATCGCCGAATCGTTGATCGAGCATGGGCAGCACGAGCGCGATGTCGGCGCGCTGACCGACTACGCGCGCATCGCCTTGAAGTCGCAGATCTATCACCAGTATCGCGACGAAGACGGCCTGCACGTGTGGCTGTTGACACCGGAAACCGAAGGGCTGCTGCGCGACGCGCTGCGTCAGACCCAGACGGAAACGTTTTTTGCCCTGGAAAGCGTGCATACCCGCGCCCTGGTCTTGCAGCTGCGCGAAGGTTTTCCGTTGCGGGCCAAGCGCGTGGCCGTGCTGCTGGTGGCCCAGGATCTGCGCGCGCCGCTGCGTGATTTGCTGCGCGACGAGTTCAATCACGTGCCCGTGCTCGCCTTCAGCGAGCTGCACAGCAACGCCCAGGTCACCGTGCTGGGGCGTTTTGATCTCGAGCAGGAAAACCTGCGGATCGAGGATGCCGCATGACGGGTTTTTCGCCTGGCGCCCGATGTGACGCCACGCGTAACGATGTAAATCCAGGCGCGTTCCATGGCCTGGCTGTGACAGTGGATGAGGGCCGCCCGGACCTCGTCGTTCAACCGGATCGTGGGCGCACACCTGCCGCGCCTTGAGGAAATTGGCCATGTTCGAGCTGCGTGTATTGAGTGGTCTGCACCGAGGTGCGGCATTGCCGCTGGTAGGTGAGCGATGGGTGGTCGGGGCGGCGGAAGACGCCGACCTGGCGTTATACGATCCAGGCATTTGTGGGCGCCACGTAGCCCTCAGGCAAGTCGAGGGACAATGGCTGCTGGACGCGCTGGAGGGCGCGGTTTGCGATGGACAAGGCCAGCCCTGGGCGTCGACCGAGCCTTTGCCGAACAATGCGCCCTTTGCCATCGCTGGCGTCTGGTTGTGCCTGGCTCCGGCCGATCAGCCTTGGCCCGATGACGCGGCGCTGGATGCTGCTGCGCACCTCACGGCGGAGGAACGCGAGGGCGGCCGGCCTGCGGCGCGGCCGTCATGGCTCAAGCGCCTGGGAATCGCCGCGGCAGTGGTCACTGTCGCTTCCAGCGCCTGGGCCTTCACCAGCCAACCGGCGCCGACCGTGGCGCCCGACCCGGCGCAACCGTTAAAGCACGCCAAGGCGGCATTGAATACAGTCGAGGCGGTCCGCCTGGAGCTGGACCGGATGCTTCAGGAGCGCGACCTGGGAGCCGCCGTGCGGGTCGAGTCCCAGGACGACCGACTGGTCCTGGTGGGCGAGCTGCCGCGCCAACGCCTGGCGGTGGTGGAACGGCTGATCGAGCGCTTCCATGCTCGCTACGATACGTCGATCAGGGTCAGCACCAGTGTCAAGGAACGGTTGACACAACTGCCGTTTCAGATCGCCCAGATTGTCGGAGGCAAACGTGGGCACGTGGTTACATCCGACGGCCGTCGGTTGTTCCTGGGCGACCAGATCGATGGCCTGCGCTTGACCGCGATCGACAGTGGCAAAGTCACTTTCGAAGGCGAGCAAAGCTACGAGGTCACCTGGTAATGACACAGGCGGCCATCGCACGATTGTACGCCTGGGAGGCTGGGCAGCGGGCACGCCTGCGCCGATTTGCGCCGGTCATGGTGCGCGGGCGTGTGCAGCGGGTCAGCGGTATCTTGATGCAATGCCGGCTGCCGGGGGCGCAGATCGGCGACCTCTGCCAGGTCGAGCGTGACGCGCGCGAGCCGTTGCTCGCCGAGATCGTCGGATTCGACCGACACGATGCCTTGCTCAGCGCCCTGGGTGGCCTGGAAGGCATCCGTGTTGGCGCGGCGGTGGAGCCGCTGGGCATGCCTCATCGGGTGACTGTCGGGCCGCAGTTGCTCGGCCAGGTGTTGGACGGTTTTGGCCGGCCCCTGTTGGAGGGCGGCGTGGGCGCGTTCGCCGGACCGCAGGTGTTGCATGCCTCGCAGGTGATTGGCGAGGCGCCCGCGCCGACAGCGCGACCACGCATTCAACGACCCCTGATCACCGGCGTGCGCGCCATCGATGGTCCGCTGACGCTCGGCGAAGGCCAGCGTGTCGGATTGTTCGCGGGTGCCGGTTGCGGAAAGACCACCTTGTTGGCGGAGATCGCTCGCAATGTCGATTGCGATGTCATCGTCTTCGGCTTGATCGGTGAACGCGGGCGCGAGCTGCGCGAATTCCTCGACCATGAACTGGACGATGAATTGCGGGCCCGTGCAGTCCTGGTGTGTGCCACGTCGGACCGTTCCAGCATGGAACGTGCCCGCGCGGCCTTCACCGCCACGGCATTGGCCGAGGGCTTCCGGGCCCGCGGCCAGCGGGTCCTGCTGCTCATCGATTCGCTGACCCGGTTTGCCCGGGCCCAACGGGAAATTGGCCTGGCCGCGGGCGAACCGTTGGGTCGCGGCGGCTTGCCCCCATCGGTGTACAGCCTGCTGCCGCGTCTGGTCGAACGGGCCGGGCTGAGCAACGAGGGCGCGATCACCGCGCTTTATACCGTGCTCATCGAACAGGATTCCATGAACGATCCGGTGGCGGACGAAGTCCGTTCGCTGCTCGACGGCCATATCGTGCTCGCGCGCAAGCTCGCCGAACGCGGCCATTACCCGGCTATCGACGTGTTGGCCAGCTTGTCGCGAACCCTGGCCAATGTCGCCGAAACCGATCATTTGCGGGCGGGTATCAATCTGCGTCGGTTGTTGTCGGCCTACGACCAGATCGAGCTGATGCTGCGCTTGGGCGAGTATCAGGCCGGCGCCGACCCCGTGACCGACCTGGCAGTGGAGTCACGCGGTGCCCTGGACGCTTTCCTGCGCCAGGACCTGCACGAGCCTGAGCTTTTCGCGTCGACGCTCGCCCACATCCAACAGTTGACCGCCTATGTCCCGGGCTGATCTGGACGCTCTGGCGCCGGTGCGCCGACACCGCGAAGCGCAGGCCGAAAGGGCCTGGCGCCTGCAGCGCGATCTTTTGCGCGAGCATGAAGCGGCGGTCGCCGCCGCGCGGGCGCGCTGGCAGACGGCGTGCGAACAGCAGGCGGTGCAGCGCGAGGCGCTGTACGGCGAGCACCGTGGCCGTGGGCTGAGCGTTTGCGAACTCAATGCCTGGAGCACCGAGGAACGGCGCTTGATCGGCGAGCTGGCGGAGCAAGCGCGGGCGTTGCAGGCGCTCGACGAGCAGCAGGCGCAACAGGCACGGAACACCGAAGCCGCCCAGCAGCGGCTGCAAGGGCGCAGGCGTGACCTGGAAAAGCTCAGCGCCATGATGGAGTACCTGATGGAGGCCCCAAGTGATGAATGAACGCACCGTACGCGGCGGACTCTCGCCGCATGACCCCTCTGCGGCTGCACCCGTTCACCACACGCCGCGGGCCTATGAGCAACCAGCGGTGCAGGTGAACCGGACCAGCCGTCCGCTGGCCCGTGAGCCCATGCCCGCACTCGAGCGCGATCCTGAGGTGACGGCCGAGCGCACTGACGGCTACTGGTTTCGCCAGTGGGTGGATGCGCCACGGGGCGGCTCCGAGGACGACACGGCGGGCACCGGTTTCCTGTCAGGGCTGGTGAGCCAGGAGCGTGGCGAAGTGGAGGCTTTTGTCGATCAGCTTTCGCCACGCTTGCGCGCCACGCTCGACCAGCAATTGGATCTGTTGCTGCACCTTCCTCACCTGGGGCGGATCAGGGTGTCTGCGCAGCGTCGGGGCGAGGCGTCCGGCTGGGACATTGGCCTGAGTGGCGAAAATGAAGACGTCCAGGCGCGGCTATCGAGTCGATCCGGTCGCCTTGAGGAAGCTCTGGCCCAAAACCTGGGCCAGCCGGTGACCGTGCGTGTGGAACGCGAAGAAGGAGCAAGCGTGACATGACGATACGTGCATTGAAGCTGCCCCAGGTTTGCAGCGAAGACGTCAGCGCCCGTCGGCTATTGGGCGCGGGTGTCAGCTTGCCCTTCCAGGTGGCGGGCGAAACGGGCCTGCTGGAATTCATGCCGTGCAGCGGCGCAGCTCGAGGCACGCCCTGCGTGCTCGAGTGCGCGCATGGTGCCCTGGCTCTCGACGAGCCGGGCCCGGTATTGAGCCTGTTCGGCGAATGTCCGGTGGTCCTGCCGGCCGAGCCAGGCCTGGACGATGCCTGGTTCTGGGCTCTGTTTCATCAAAGCCTGAGCGAGTCCCTGCGCCAGGCATTCGGCTTTCTCAAACCGCTGGCCGGGCCAGCGGTCAGGGGCATTGCTTGCCGAGTCGAAGTGAACGTGGGCGTGGCTCGCGTCACGAGTCATCTGGAAATGCCCGGTGCGACGTTGCTGGGGCTGCTTCGCGCGGCGCCCTGGCAGCGCCGGACGGGGCCCTGGCGCGAGGATCATGTGCTGAACGTTCCACTGCCGTTGGGACACCTGGCGCTGACTGGCGGACAACTGGCCGCGCTGCGTCCCGGTGACGTGTTGGTGCCGGAAACCGCCTTGTTCGATTCATCCGGCCAAGGCCTGATTCGCCTGGGCCGGCATTGGTTGCAGGTGCGGGTACACAGCCGTGCCGCGCCGTTGCGCCTGACCCTGCTTGCTCTGGAGGAGACCGCTATGAGCACCACCGCCGATACCGACATCCTGGTGCCCGACTGGGACGATGCCAGCCGTTACGAACCAGACATCCAGGCGCCCGAGGCCATCGCCCCTCCGGCACCTGCCGATGCAGAGCCTGAAGTGCCGGAGGTGGCGATGGCCGAGTCAGGCGCGGCTCACATCGCCGAGCGTTTCGACGACCTGCCCTTGGCGCTGACGATACGCTGCGGTCACTTGAGTCTGACCTTGGGCGAGCTGCGCAACCTGGCGCCGGGGGCTGTGCTCGAGGTACAGGGCGTGGCCCCGGGCACGGCGGCCTTGTTTCATGGCGAACGAGCCCTGGCCCAAGGCGAGCTGGTGGAGATCGATGGCCGGCTGGGTCTGCAGATCACTCGCCTGGATGTGGCTGGATGAGCTTCCAGGGGGTCGACCCCTTTCTGCTGGCGCTGTTCATCGGTGGGATTTCGTTGGTTCCCCTGTTGCTGATCATTTGCAGCGCCTTCCTGAAGATCGCCATCGTATTGACGATCACCCGCAATGCCATCGGCGTGCAGCAGGTTCCGCCCAACATGGCGCTGTATGCCATTGCGCTGGCCGCGACGCTGTTCATCATGGCGCCGGTCGGCCACGACATCGCCGCAGAGTTGAAGGAGCGGCCCTTGGATTTCAGCAGTACCGAGGCGTTGCAGGGTTCGGCCTTGAACGCGGTCAAACCGCTGCAAGCCTTCATGTCCCGCAACACCAATCCGGACATCCTCACCCACCTCCTGGAAAACACCCGGCGCATGTGGCCAAAGGAGCGCGCCGAGCAAGCCAGCCGGGACGACCTGATGCTGCTCATCCCGGCGTTCATGCTGTCGGAGCTCGAAGCCGGCTTTCAGATGGGATTCCTGATCTATATCCCGTTCATCGTCATCGACCTGATCGTGTCCAATCTGCTGCTGGCGCTCGGCATGCAGATGGTCGCGCCGATGACCATTTCCTTGCCGCTCAAGCTGCTGGTCTTCGTCCTGGTGCAAGGTTGGACGCAACTGCTCGACAGCCTTTTCTATTCCTATCTTTGAGGGCAAGCGATGGACGCGCTGACATTATTCAAGGAAGGCATGTTGCTGGTGGTCCTGCTTTCCGCGCCGCCCCTGATCGTGGCGGTGATCATTGGCGTGCTGACCTCGCTGGTGCAGGCCCTGATGCAGATCCAGGATCAGACCCTGCCTTTCGGCCTCAAGCTGGTGGCAGTGGGGCTGACCCTGCTGGTTACTGGCCGCTGGATCGGCGGAGAGTTGCTGGGACTGCTGCGCCGGGCCTTTGAAATGATGGCCAACACCTGATGACGGCCCAGGCATTCGTTCCGTACTTCGACCTGTTGCTATCGATTGCCCTCGGCATGGCGCGCATTTACCCGGTGGCCTATCTGGTCCCGGTGTTCTGCTTCCAGCACCTGCGAGGCTTGCCGCGCCATGCCGTGGTGTTCGCCTTGGCCATGTTGCCGGCGCCGGGCATCCGCCAGGCCTTGATCGATGCCCAGGTGAACTGGCTGACGCTGGGTGCTCTGATGTTCAAGGAGGTGGTGCTGGGCCTGCTGCTCGGAGTGCTGCTGGCAATGCCGTTCTGGCTGTACGAGTCGGTGGGGGCCTTGCTCGACAACCAGAGGGGTGCGCTTATCGGTGGCCAGTTGAACCCGGCACTCGGTACCGATACGACGCCCTTGGGCCACCTGTTCAAGGAAATGACGATTCTGCTGCTGGTCGCCACCCTGGGCATCGGCACACTGACGCAGGTGATCTGGGACAGCTACCTGGTGTGGTCGCCGACGGTTTGGTTGCCGTTGCCCGGCGCGGATGGCTTCGGGGTGTTTCTGGGACTGCTCGCCGAAATGTTCATGCACATGATTCTCTACGCCGCGCCTTTTATCGGCCTGCTGTTGCTGGTGGAGTTCGCCTTGGCCTTGCTCAGCTTGTACAGCCCCCAATTGCAGGTGTTCGTCCTTGCCATGCCCGCCAAGAGCCTGGTTGGGCTGGGCTTCCTGCTGTTCTACCTGCCCACGCTGTGGGACGCGATGGCGGGGCGTCTCGGGCGATACGGGGAAATCCGGCACCTGCTTCACCAACTGTTGCAGGCGCCCTGAAGGAGAGGCTCGTTCATGAGCGAGGACAGCGGTGAGAAGACCAAGCGTGCGACACCGAAGAAAATCCGCGACGCACGCAAGAAAGGCCAGGTTGGCCAAAGCCAGGACCTGAGCAGCCTGCTGGTGCTCACGGCTATCACCGAAGTGGCTTTGACCCAGGCTGATAACAGCATGCAGGTGTTGGGAGAATTGGTTGCGTTCCCGCTGCATCGGCTGGATGTCGACTTCGTGCGTGCCTTCGAGGAAACCCTGGCCCATGCCGGTGGCGTGCTGTTGAGTTTCACCTTGATGACCGTGGGGCTGGCGATTGCCACGCGCCTGATCGCCGGTTGGGTGCAGTTCGGCTTCCTCTTCGCACCTGAGGCCCTTCACCCCGACCCCAATCGCTTGAATCCGTTGAATCAGGCCCAGCAGATGTTTTCCGCCCAGGCGCTGATCCAACTGTTCATGGGGCTGGTCAAGGCGGTGTTTATTGCCAGCGTGCTTTATCTGGTGACCATGCCCGCCCTCGGGTCATTGATCAGCCTGGTCAACGGTGACCTCAACACCTATTGGCGCGGGCTCGCCGGCTTGTTCCGACACATCATGCATATCTGCCTGGGTGTGTTGCTGGTGCTGGCGATTCTCGATTTTGGCTTGCAGAAGTATTTCTTCGCCAAGCGCCTGCGCATGAGTGAGGAGGAGGTGCGCAAAGAGTTCAAGGAAATGGAAGGCGACCCGCACGTCAAGATGCACCGCCGCAGCCTGGCCCGGCAATTGATTGACCAACCCGCCAGCAAGGACACCCAACTGGTGGAGGAGGCCGACATGGTGGTGGTCAACCCGACTCACTTCGCCGTCGCGCTGCTTTACCGCCCCGAGGAGACCCCGTTGCCGCAGCTGATCGTCAAAGGTGTCGATGCCGACGCCCGCGCGCTGATCGAGCGAGCCAAGGCTGCGCGAGTCCCGGTCATCCAATGCATCTGGCTGGCGCGGACGATCTATCGCGAAGACGTCGGTGCCTATATCCCCAGGGAAACGCTCCAGGCGGTTGCGCATATCTATCGGGTGTTGCGCGAGTTGGATGATGAGGCCAAGACCGATGTGCTCGAAATCCCGGAATTGAACCTGCGTTGAGTCGATGGAACCGGCGTGCGAGGGAATACCACTCAACGAGTGAGCCAGGCTCGCCCGGCTGATACCGGCTTGTCGACCTGGCACCGTATACACAGTCAATCGTGGAGATTTCCCATGCCTGAACCTAGCTCGCTATCCAGCTCCATCAGGGGCACGGGTGCCCTGCATGGCACCGAAGGCCTGCACTCGTCACGTTCACCCTCATTGAGCCAACAGCCTCGCGAGGCGCAGCAGCGCACCGGCACTCAAAGTTTGCATGGGCGAGGACGCTCGTCCTCGACGCCCCCTGCGGTGCATCAGCGCGGTCGGACCCGAACCCGGGACTCTCAGCGCCCGGCTGCACCGTCCGGCGATCGGCCGTTGGATGAAGCGCAGAGCTCCAGCCCCACTCCGGAACCGCGCACGCCGGACTCGTTCATGAGTGAAATGGAAACCCGTCAAAAGCAGTTGATGGAAAAGCAGTTCGACATGCAGATGCGTATGGAGGAGCGCCAGAGCGCCATGACGCTCGTCAGAAGCTCTGCCGATATGGCCAAGTTGATGAGCGACACGGTGACGGAGATCACCAAGGGTTTCATGGACACTGCAAGGAAAGTACAGGAGAGTGGCGAAGCGATGAAGCTTCGATAAAGCGATGAGCCTGCGTAAAACTCTGTAGGAGCTGTCGAGTGCAACGAGGCTGCGATCTTTCCCCAGCCACTTGAACCTCAAGCGAAAGATCAAAAGATCGCAGGCTTCGCCAGCTCCTACAGCGCTATCCCAGTCGGGCGCGGCGGGTATTGAGCGAGGCCGGACGAGGGGCACTGGGCGTCGCAGGCAACGCCAAGTGTGTCCGAACTTCACCGACCTGGGCGACGAAGCCTACGATCCAATGGCAGAACCGCGGCTCATCGAGCATCGACAACGGACAATGAGCACACAAGCGAACGCTGCCCTTATCGTCCAGGGCCAGCCAGCTGCCGCCGAGCAAATCCAATCGAAAGTTGAGTTCCAGCAGGCGTTTTTGCAGACCGGGCGTGTGGGAAGGTACGTCGAGCGAGCAATGGAGAATCGCGACATCGCCGTGATCGGGCAGCTCAATGATCACGGCTTCCCGGTTGCTCGCGTCATACAGCGCGCATACGCCGCCTTCCAGCTGCAGAACCGCGTGCAAATGTTCCGCGAGAGCCTGGATCAGGCGCTGGGCAAACGGTGTGACGGACATGGGGAATCTCCCTCAGTAAGTTACCGAATAGTCATCGAGGTCTTCCAGGCCCAGCAGCGACAACTGCCGGGACTGGATTTCATTGAGCATCTGCGAAGAGATGGGTGGCTCAGGCAGAGCCTGCCAGACCACCAGCGCCCGCTGCGGATCAAGAAACAAGAACAGCTGAGCGAAGTCACTCGGATGGGCAAAGCGCCGTTCGAGCGCGCGCTGGATCTGGTTGAGGCCCAGCGCCTGGCTTTGTACCTGTAGCGCCAGCCCCACGCTGTGAGGTTCCCGGCGCAGACAGAACTCAATGCCCGGGGCAATTTCCCAATACGTCGCGATGCCGGCGATGATGTTTTTCTGAAAGGCCTGGCGCGTGCTTACGCTGTGTACCGAAAAAGACATACCGTTCAGTCCTCCAATGGGACGATCGAATGGTCGAGCGGGTGTTCGGGGGAGCCCAGGCCGCCGCGCATGCCAGGCGACCACCAGATCACCAATCGGCCGTTGTCGGGTTCGGCGCGGCTACAGGCGTCGCCCTGGCAGCCCCAGCGACTTGCACAGCCGGCGAACACCGGCAGACTCAGCAGTAAGACGAGCAGCATCGGCGTGCGACTCATGGTGCGATCCTCGCGCTGGTTTGCAGAAGAGACGAGCGTGCGCCGCCTGGCGTGCGCTTGGGTTGTTTCATGACGACGAACACTTCCGTTTCCTCGCCGGGTTCGAGCCACACCTTCGGCCAGGCGGATGTGGCCAGGGTCCAGCGGCTGCTGCAGCTCGCTTCGTCGAAGCGCAGCCGATTCGCGCCGTCGTTGTGCACCACGCCCACGGCAATGCCATAGTCGGGGCCGGCGAACCATTGCGCTCGGGAGGCGTCGAGCGACAGACCGGGCGGCAACGCGCACAGGGTATCGGGCGAGTAGGGAATCGAGGCGGCCTGTTTGAATGTCGCGGGAATGTTGCCGTCGGCAAGTTGCGCGAGAACATCGCTGATTTCGAGGCGCCCGATGGGGCGAGTGCCGTTGCGACGTTCTTCGAGGCGTGCCATGGCGCTGTCGACCTGTTCACGATCAAGGGCGGAGATATAGCGGGCCGGGTCGACCTGATCACCGATCAGGCGGGGCGTCAGGATGAATACCCGTTCGCGGCGGCTGGTTTCGCGCGTGGTCGAGGAAAACAGCAGCGGCCCGACCAACGGGATGCGTCCCAGCCACGGCACCCGTTCGAGGTTGTCGCCGGTTTCTTCGGTATGAAACCCGCCCACCACCAACGACCGGCTTTCCCCCATCACTGCTTGGGTGCTGACCACGCCCCGCCGGACGCTGGGCGTCTGCTGGCCCACTTCGGAGGGTTCGATGCGGCCATCTTCGATGTCCAGGAACATCTGGATCTGATTACGGCCTCCGGTCTCGATGGTATGGGGCACGACCTGCAGGCTGGTGCCTGCCGTGATGGGCTCGACGGTGGCCACGCGTTCACCGATGGCGGAGATGTACTCGGTCCGGCTGAAGTCAATGACCGCGGGTTGGTTCTCCAAGGTCAGCACCGATGGATTCGCTACCACCGAGGCCAGGCCGCGACCTTCCAGGGCACGAAGCTGCGCGGAAAAGTCGCCGTAGTCCTGGATGAACACCGTCGAACTGGCGCCGGGGCGAATCATTGAGGCGCCGCCGA
The DNA here is from genome assembly GCF_900110355.1 of Pseudomonas sp. NFACC39-1. Lineage (NCBI taxonomy): Bacteria > Pseudomonadati > Pseudomonadota > Gammaproteobacteria > Pseudomonadales > Pseudomonadaceae > Pseudomonas > Pseudomonas sp. NFACC39-1. The sequence goes on from NZ_FODL01000002.1 coordinate 177,664, forward strand.
TCAGATCGCCGCTTTCGACGTTCCAGTTCGAGGCCAGCTCGGCCAGTTGGGTGCGGTCGATGTCGAGGATGATTGCGTCGATCTCCACCAGTTTGCGCGGTACGTCCACATCACGAATCAACGGTGTGTAGAGTTCCCGCCGTTTGGGTGAGTCGTAGATCAGCACGGCGTTGTTGCGCACGTCGGCTTCGACACGGATCCGTCCCCGTCCGCCCTTGCCGCCGCTTTCTCCGGCCTGTACACGGTGGGTGTTGGGGCGTCCCATGCCATTCAATGCCAATTGCTCGATATTGCCCATGGTCATGGCCTGCTGGGCCTCCATGTTCTGGAACGACGCTTGCGGCGAAGTGGTCTGCATGCCTTGGGACACGGCGCTGCGGCTTTCCAGTAGGCCTTTGAGAATGCTGGCGACTCCGGGAATGACCAGCGTATCGCCTCGGTACTTGACACTGCGGTCGGCGGCGGTGGCGTAGCGCAGTGGAAAGCTCATCACTTCCTGCTTCTCTTCGGGCGTTTTGCGCGCTTCGGCAAATTGCGCCACCAGGCGCACGTAGCGTTCCGGGCCGGAGACCAATACCACGCCTTCGTCGGGCAACTCACCCCAACCGAAACGCGGATCCAGCAGGCCGATATCGGTCAAGGCTTGCTTCATGTCCGGCGCGGCATCGGCAGAGACCTCCAGGCGCGTGGAGTCTTGGTTCTGCAAAGGGCTGACGTACAAAGAGTTGCCATACGTGAACCATTGGAAGCGATTCTCCAGCCCGAGCCGGTCGAGGAACGCCTGGGGGCTATCGGCGCGCATCCGACCATCGACGGTCCCTTTTACGGTCCCGTCGAGCACCAGTTGCACCCCGAAGGTGTTGGCGAAGTCACCCAGCACCTTGGGTAGGGGAGTGTTCTGGGCATCGTAGGCGTATGGCGTGTTCTTCCAGTCGGTCGGTATCGCTGCCTCCAGCGGCATGCCCGCGCCAAGTGCGCCGGCCAATGCCAGCGCGAGCAACGAAGATTTCTTCCAGCAGCGCGCGATCGACAAGTTGCCCGCGAGCATCGAGCGGTACGGTGCAAGCCACCTGTTAGGCATGACGGATTCCTGTTCCGAGCGGGTGAAAGCGCGTGGGGCGTCGAGCCCCGGCACGTTGGTCTTTATTGAGGATCGATTGCCAGGTGTCGCGCTGGTTGAGCAGCGCTTCCAGCACTTCGAACACGTCGTCGATGTGCGCGGCTGGCGCCAGCTGTGCCAGTAGCCATAACCGCTCGTCCTGCGGCGAGCGGGCCAGTGCACCGGGGAATCGCGAGAGGCTTGGGTGCGCCAGTCGAAGCAGGTCTTCCACAGACGTCTCCTGTGCTGGAGCAACGGTCAGCTCGACCGATACCAGCAGGCCGTCGTCGAGTTTGTTGAAGATCGCTTCGCCATCGTCGATGACAATGGCGAAATGCTCCGGGCCGTCGGCGCTGGCGTTCCAGCGGGCGAGCTGTGTTCGCAGCTCATGGCATTGCATCGATGATAGCCTTGGCGAGGTTGTGGTGGGCGGCGGTTTGTTGAGTCGCCGCGTTCACTGCGACCGACATGCCGTTCATGCTGGTCACGAACGAATGCATATCGTCGAGAGACTGGCTCTCTGCCGCGTTCATCGCAGAGTTGTTGACGTTGTCCGTCGCGCGCTGGAAGTAGGTGTCGAGGCGGCGTTGGACGGCTTCGATAGAAGACATGGGCGGTTCCTCCGAGGTAGGCGTATTCACCGGATGAGTGGTGACTATGCCGACGGCGGTTCCGCAAAAAATGAGGAAAAGGTCACGGGTTCCGGGTCGTTGGGGCTTACCACTACGGCTCAGGCAGGCGCAACGCCTCGACAGCCGTGGCCCAGTCGAGCAGAAACGTGCCACCTGGTGTCTCCAGCAGCAGCTGATGCACCGCCATGTCGGCGTCTGCCACCGCCGTCCAAGGACGTTCGCTGACGGTCAGGCTTCGGGTCAGGTTCGCCAGGTCATCGGGATGACAGCGAAGGGTGGCACTGACCGGTTCGTCCTGTCGCGACGCAAGCTGACGGACAAGCGCATCGATGCGTGTCTGGTCCGGAACATCATGCAAAAGCGTCCCCAGCGCCTCGTTGACCAACTGGGCGGCGCTCGTTTCGATCCGCTGCCACATGTCCTGGCGCTGGGCTTCCCAGGCAGCGAGCACGGTTTCGGCTTGCTCCCAGAACTGCGCTTGAGCCGCGATCACCGCCGCGTCTGCTTGTTCGGCGGCTTGCTCGATCAACCGCGCGGCTCGCACTTGGGCCTGTTCAAGAACGGCCTGCGCCCGGCCGCAGTCAACCAGGGTTTCGCGAGCAACATAAGACTGCAACAGGCCTTGGCCATCGGGGCGCAGTTCAAGCGAACGCCGAGCGAACATCATGCATCTCCATTCGGGTGGGCGCCGGGGCCGCCAGGCTTTGCTCGGCTTTCCAGCTCGCGGACTGCCAAAGCATGTTGAGTTTGGCGGCGGGAGGTTGGGGGGCGGGCAACGACTCGATGGCGTCAATTCTGCTGCGTGGAAATGCCAGGCGAGCACGTTCCCAGGTCCGAACGTCCAGCCAGGCGCGCAGCAGTACAAGGGGATCCTGGCCTAGCTCGAGCCAGTGGCCGGGACGCAACGCTTTGGCGGTGCGCTCGCACCAGGCTCGGTCCTGTGCCGACAGCGTCCCCGTCGTCGTTGACGGCGAGCACGTGTTTGCCACCAGTTGGCAGGCAAGGCTCAAGGTCCGGGGCGTGCCGCAACACAGCGATTGTACTGACGGAGTCGGCTTCGGCGCAGTACAAGGGGTCATGCCGAAACTGCGGGCAAGCGCAGCATGATGCCCTCGGGCCAAGGCGTCGATTTGTCGTTCGGTCAACAGGCGAAGTATTGGCGGATACCAGTCACGGTCCGCTTCGCGCCACGCATGATTCCACCAGCGAGCCCATTCAAGCGCCACGCTCATGCGGCGCTCCCATTGCTATCTGGCTTGGCTCCCGGGCTTTTTACCGCAAACAGCGAAGGCGTCGGGTGGCTGGGCGGTGCGGCGGGGGCTGCGGTCTTGCGGTCGATAAATCGTGGCAGCACCAATACGCCTTTGCGCCATAACCTGTAGAGGCCGTACAAGACGCCCATGAGCATGGCAAGCAAGGCAACGCTGACCGACACGGTCACCGCCCTCCAGAAGCCGACATCGTCGGCCCGCATGAGGAAAGGCCCGAAGTACGCCATCTTGCGCCGTTCCTGATACGCCGCGGCGGGAACGAATACCACCGACAGCTTGGTCGCATTCTGGGCCGCATCGGCCATGCCCGGGATCCCGCTAGCGACCAGATTGCGTACTCGCGGCGTAATGCTGTCCGGGTCCAGGGCGCTGGTGTGCTTGATGAATACCGACGCCGATGCGGGTTGGACCGGCTCACCCGGGGCCACCCGTTCCGGCAGCACCACATGGACCCGGGCAAGCACCACGCCGTCAATCTGTGACAGTGTCGATTCGAGTTCCTGGGACAGTGCATAGATGTAGCGGGCACGCTCTTCCATCGGCGTGGAGATCACCCCTTCCTTGCGGAAAATCTCACCCAGGCTGGAGCGCGCCCGACGCGGCAGCCCGGCCGCTTCGAGTACCTGCACGGCGCTGTTCATGTCGGCCGGCTCGACCAGCACGGTCAGTCCGTCCTTGTCGACCTGCTTGCTGGCCTCGACGTTTTTATCCGCCAACGCGGCAATCACTTCATTGGCATCCTGCTCGGAGAGGTGGCTGTGCAGCGCGGTCCTTTCGTCGCAACCGGCGAGCAGCAGGCACAGCACAATGGGTGAGAAGACGCGCATGCACATAGCCGGATTTCCCTTTACTGGAGATTGGTGAGCTTCTCGATCGCCTGGGAACCCTTGCTGACGATTTTCGCAGTCATCAGACTTTCCAGGTGGAAGGAAGACAACGATCGGTTCGACTGCAACATGTCCTGCGGGTCGGCGGTTCGGATGGCTTTGAGCATGTCCCGGTTGGCGCGATCATTCAGCCGCTGCAACTCGCCGGAGCGGTTGGATAACGAATCGATGATTTTGGCCGCGACATTGTTTTCGCTGTCCGGAGCGGGGGCTTTTTCACGCATTTGCGCATTGAACCAGCTGACGTCGCTGGTCTCGGCACCCGTGCTTGGCCTGGCGCCGGTTCTAGCAGTGGAGGGGGCTGCACTGGTAGGGTCGATAGCCTGTATGTTCATGGAGTCTCTCCAATTCAGAAAATGGGCTCTTCAGGCGCACATCAGCCTCAAGAAATTGCGAGCGCTACCCGTAACGCTCAGGTGAAACTCGATTTCCTCCCGGCTACGCCTGCCGCGCCGCGGCGTCGGGAGGTGCTGGCCGGCCAAGCGAGCCAGGGCGAAGTCCAGGTCTTCAAGGGCGAGTTGGAACAGCCGCGTTTCGCGAGCGTCCAGCCATGTGCCGCAGGCAATACGTTCGGTCCAGGTCCACGTTGTTGCCTCCGGGCTCGCCGGAGGGGGATATCGCGCCGGGTGTTGGTCCATGAAACCCGCAACCTCGAACAGCAGGTCCAGGTCTTCCTGCTCATAACGCGCCTCGCCCTCGTCTTCGTCGATGTCCAGCAACGTCAACAGCTTCCTTCGGCCCAGGACCGCGATGATCTTGAGGAGCAACAACAGGCTCGTGTCATGACGACCACGCCGCCTGGCACGGTCGCCTTCCATCTCCCAGGCGCCGAACAGTGCGCCGCAGAATGGGTTGTTGGCGTTGCCGAAGTCGCTCTGGTTGCCGACATCGTTGTCGCCGATGGGCTGCCGACGGTGGGCGATCATCTGCGCCAGATCGTTGAACAGGTCTTCATTGGAATACGCATCGTCGCTATCGGCGTCGAGCGTGGAGCCGGTACCGCCATTGATCTCTTCGATAATGTCTTCGAGGACCAGGTGCAAGGGGGCTTCGGTCTGCGCGGCCTGCCTGTCTTGTGGGCTCGGCAAACCAGGTCGCGAATGCCCGTCGACCGACCCATGTTCACTGCCCCATTGGATGAGCGACTCGCGTAGCCGGCTACCCGCGCCATGCAGCGTCAGGTGCTCGGCGACCCGATTCGCCAGGCCGACCGGGGTCGAGGGCTGGCGCTGCGTCGAATCCTCGCTGGGCCGTTCCCTGGGAATATAAAGGCTGTCTGGCGCATGAATCTGCATAGGGCTCGCTCTCATGACGCTTGAGGTTCCCCGCCGGAGCGGGGCTGAAGCGAGAGGTCAGAATCGTATGCCTTTCGACGCCTCCCCCATGGCGGTGATGGCCTTGGTTGCAGAGTCCATCGAGCCCGCCGCAATCGCGTTCATGGTATCGGCGACCAGTTTTTTCTGGTCGAATTGGGATTTCATGGTTGTCATCGCAGCTGAGGTCGCGTCCATCTGCTGCATGGCAGCCATGGAAGCGGCGAGAGAAGCTCCACCAAAACTCATAGTCGTATCTCCGGATTGTGGAAGGGCGAGACGATCGCGAGCGTCTCGACCCATAAGTGGTGACCGTTGCGAAAACGGTTCCACCGATCCACTCAACTCGTCGATATTTGCAGGCATTTCATCCGGTAATACAGCGTCCGTCGGGCGATGCCCAGCTCGGCGATGACTTTGTCGATGCAGTGGTGGTGACGGCGCATGCAGTCTTCGATCAGGATCTTTTCGAACTGTTGCAGATGCTCTTTCAACTTGAGTGTCGAGCTGTTCTGCTCCAACTGCTCGGCGCGGGGCAATGGCGGCAGGCCCAGCACGTAGCGCTTGGCGGCGGATTGCAGCTCGCGGATGTTTCCAGGCCAGGCGTAGCCGAGCAGCTGGCGCAACAGCGCTGGCGACGGAGCGATATAGGGCCGATCGAGCGCCAGGGCTTCCCGGTGCACGAGGGACTGGAACAGCGGCACGATGCGTTCCTTGCGGCTGCGCAATGGCGGCAATTTGAGGCTGATGATGTTCAGCCGAAAATAAAGGTCCCGGCGAAACTCGCCGCGTTCGACCATTTCCGCCAACGGGCTTTGAGCCGAGGCAATGACCCGCATGTCCACCGGGATATTCTGGGTCGAGCCCAGCCGCTGCACGGTCCGGGACTCCAAGACACGCAGCAGCTTGGCCTGCAGCCCCAACGGCATGCTGTCGATTTCATCCAGGTACAGCGTGCCGTTGTGTGCTGCTTCGACGAATCCTGCGCGATTCTGGCTGGCTCCGGTAAACGCGCCGGTGTTGGCTCCGAAAAGCTGACTCTCCGCCAGGGATTCGGGAATGGCGGCGCAGTTGATGGCCACGAACTTGCCGGCGCGACCGGACATACGATGGATCTTCTCCGCCAAGGTATCCTTGCCGGTGCCGGTTTCGCCGCGCAACAGCAAGTCGACCCCAAGTGGGGCCACGCACTGGGCAAACGCCTCAAGGTTGAGAACATCCTCTTTGTTGGAAGCGGAAAGTGCAGCGCATAGCAACTTTTGCATCACTGACGATTCCATTTTTTGTTTGGTTTAGGAGGGTCGACAAGTAGAACGATGAAAAGGCGTGTACAACTTCCTCGCTATATAGGGCCGCCATGCAACGTAGGAGAAACCACCAATTGCTGTACGAGGTTTAGAGAACCGATTAAAGAAAAGTTCACGTTACGCGGGCGGATATTAAACGATTCAGCTTGCCGGTCAGGACGCCCCGAAAACCCCTCTGATACCCGTCTGGCACGGGGTACAGGGAAAAAAAACGGGCGCATCGAGCGCCTCTGGAAAAATTGGATCCGACAAACGGTTCAGCAAATGAGGCCGCTTCGAGCAATGACTCTAGAAAGCAAGCAAGCGCTCCAACTTGCAGGGCCCAGGACGGTAAGTTGAAAATACGTATCGTAGTTTGACTGGATCAGTTCGAAGTCGACCAGGGACAATAACAACCCACTGCCAGTGTATGCGTGGCATTAACTTCCCGGTTAACACTTAGTGCCTCGAGAATCGGCTCGATAAAGCTGTTGCTCGAATTGCAGGTCAAGCCTTCGCTGTAGGGACCGAAATACGCCAGCTTGCCGCTACGGTCCCAGATCGCCACGGCGGGGCTGGCGGGAATCTGCCCGGAGCCTGGCAACGCCGCGAGGGGTTTGAGTCGGTTGAGGGTGGCAGGCAGATGACCTTGGCTGCCGGTCTTTTGCACTGCGTAGAACTCGACGCCTTGCGATGCATATTTATCGACCAGTTCGGCCAGGTGCTGCTGGTTGCCGACATTGCAAGGGCAGGCGGGATCCCAGAAATGCACCAGGCGGATCGGGCCGGGGCCGGCCAGGTCGGGGGGCAGGCCCAAAGGGTCGCCGGAAAATACCGCCGTGTGTTCGCTGAACGCTCGCAGAAAACGTCCCTGGAACCAGTCGTAGGCGATCCACAACACGACGGCGCATCCGAGGGCAAGCAGGCTGGCAAGCAAGGTCGTGCGGTGGGACGGGCGCATGGAGTCGATCCTCTGAGGCCGCGTAGCTTGCCATGCCTGGCGCGACAGATGAATATCGCAGGCCTACAAAGTCTGTTTCGCGCGTTGCGCTTTTGCCTGGAAATCCTATGCCCGTCAGTTTCGACCCCGATCACCTGCGTGCCAGCCTGCAACCTCTGGCTCAGTGGCAGCCGTTGTCTGCGCAGGCGCTGGCTTATCAGCGGTTCTACGGCCTGGATTTTCCCCACCGCACAATGCGCAAGGGCCTGGGGCGTTTCGAGATAGACGGATATGAGCTGGTCGGTCAGGTCTGGTTGCCGGAAAAAGCTGTAGCGACGCTGTTTCTGTTCCACGGCTATTACGACCATATGGGGTTGTACCGGCACTTGATCGAGTGGGCGCTGGAGCAGAAATTCGCCGTGATCGCCTGCGACTTGCCGGGTCACGGCCTGTCCAGTGGCGAACGCGCCAGCATCGGTGATTTCGCCGAGTACCAGGCCACGTTGCAAGGGCTGCTGACCGAGGCCGGGACGCTGGAGCTGCCGCAACCCTGGCATCTGTGCGGACAAAGCACCGGAGGGGCCATCGTGGTTGATCACGTGCTCAATCAGGGCCAGCACAGCCCTGCCCAAGGTCAGGTCATACTGCTGTCGCCCTTGGTGCGGCCGCGGGCCTGGGGCTGGTCGCGCTTGAGTTACTACTTGCTCAAACCCTTTGTAACCGGCATCGCCCGGCGTTTCAGCGAGAACTCCACCGACCCGGACTTCCTGCCATTCCTGCAAGCCGACCCGTTGCAACCGTTGCGCCTGCCTACCGCGTGGGTCGGAGCGTTGGGGCAATGGATCAAGCGAATCGAAGCTGCCCCGAGCAGCCCGCGCCAGCCCTTGATCGTGCAGGGCCAGGCGGACATGACGGTGGATTGGGCGCATAACCTGCAGGTGTTGCGCAGCAAGTTCGATCGGCCCCAGGTGCTGATGTTGCCCGAAGGCCGGCATCACTTGGCGAATGAATCGCTGGCGATGCGTCAGGAGATGTTTGGGTTTCTGACGAAGCGGATGAGCCGGGTTCGGCGGTGACCGTGCTATTGCTATCGCGAGCAGGCTCGCTCCCACACTGGTTTTTCGACGATCACAAAATCCGAGTTCACTCAAACACCCTGTGGGAGCGAGCCTGCTCGCGATAGCGGTGTCAGGGGCGCTGAAGATCTATCTATTGCCCCAGAGTCTGCCCCACCGCCAACCCCGCCCGAATCGCTGCCAAGGCCGCTTGATAATAGGCCTGGCCCTCCGCCGACTCGGCGAAGGTGGCGAACTCTTCCAGCTCGGTGTCCGTGAGGTCGCGGTAGACATACAGCAGCGTGTTGTTCAGGTCTGCGCCGATCTGCTCCATCAGACGCTGGCGCTGACCGTTCAGCATGCCCTGGGCCTGGCCGGCACCCAGCAGGCCGGGGATCATCGAGCTCAGGCTGTCCGCCGCCACGCCGGCGATCGCCAGGCTGACTTCGGCGCCGGCCTCGCGGGCGGGCAGGGACTGGGCCAGATGGCCGATGATCAACAGGCGGTTGTCGCTGACTTGCATCTTCGGCAGGCCCTTGGCGTTCTTCGCCAATTGATCGCGACGGGTCGCCAGCAGCTCGGCTGCCACGACTTTGCGGCCCAGGGGCGACTGAAAAAAACTCAGGGCCGGGGCTGGGTCGGTGAGGTTCTTGCGCAATTGCGCCTCGGCCCGCTGGTCCATGGCCTGGGGGGCAAAGCGTTGATTGCTGTTGTTCACCAGTGCCTGGAACACTGCCGGTGGCAGGCTGCTCTGGTAACGCTGCTGCGCGGCGCTCAAGGCGTCATTGAAATGCGCCCGTTGTTCCGGCCAGCCGGCGACCTTGTACAACTGGTCGTAGCTGTCTGCCCAGGCGGGCAACGCACAGAACATCAACAATGAGAAAAGCAAACGGCGCATAGGGACTCCTGTCAGCAGCCGACTATTCTCCGTGGGGTGTGGGGACTTGTCGAGAATTCGTATCAAGTTCCTGCGCCTGCGCCATGAAGCGTGACAAACCCGCTGCGCGGCGCTGTCGGTTTTGCAGGCACAGGAATACTATGCGCGCCATGCAAATACCTTCTGATCACCCGCTGCTGTTACGTATCGTCGACGACCTGGCCGAGCGCGGCTGGTCGCAGCAGAATATCTTCCTGCCGGATGCGCTGACCCGCGCGTTGGCAGCCGAATGTCGCCAGCGCGCCGCCGAAGGCGAACTGGCCCCGGCCGCGGTCGGGCGCGGGCCGTTTTCGGAGATTCGTGAAGGGATTCGGGGTGATCATATCCAATGGATCGAGCCCGGCCAGGCGCAAGCGTGTGACCGTTACCTGGGCTTGATGGACAGCCTGCGGGAGGCGATCAATCGCGGATTGTTCCTGGGGCTGGAGGATTTTGAAAGTCACTTCGCGCTGTACCCTCCCGGCGCCTTCTACCTCAAACACGTCGACCGCTTTCGCGATGACGATCGACGCATGGTGTCGGCGGTGCTTTACCTCAACGACGCCTGGTTGCCGGAGCATGGCGGCCAGTTACGCATGTACCTGGACGATGGCGTGGAGCACGATGTGGTGCCTACCGGCGGTTGTCTGGTGGTGTTCCTGTCGGGGGACATCCCCCATGAAGTCCTGCCGGCTACGCGCGATCGCCTGTCCTTGACCGGCTGGTTCCGGCGCCGCGGCACTGAGTTGTTCTGATCATGGAAAAGATTCTGGTCAGTCGTTGCCTGCTTGGGCACCGCGTGCGCTACGACGGCGGTGCCAGCGGCCCGTTCGATCAGCTTCAACGCTGGCTCGATGAAGGTCGGGTCGTGCCGCTGTGCCCGGAAGTGGCCGGCGGCTTGCCCACGCCTCGGGCGGCGGCGGAGATTCCCGGCGGGCAGGGTGGGCAAGTGCTCGATGGCCTCGCATCAGTAATCACTGCCGACGGCGAAGAGGTCAGTGCGCAGTTTTTGTCAGGTGCGCATCAGGCGCTGGCGTTGGTGCGTGAGCACGGCATCCGGGTCGCCGTGCTCAAGGCCAACAGCCCATCGTGCGGCAATCTGTTGACCTATGACGGGACGTTCAGTGGCGTGAAAGTCAGTGGCGAAGGCGTGACGGCGGCCTTGCTCAAGCGCCATGGTGTGAGGGTGTTCAGTGAGTTGGAGTTGCCTGAAGCGGCTTTGGCGCTCAAGGGATTGATCAACGACTGACGATTGGCGGCGCTGCCTTTTGTGGCGAGGGGATTTATCCCCGCTGGGCTGCGTAGCCGCCCCAAAACCTGACACCCCGGTTCCTCAGATTAATAGCGTTCAACCATTTTGGGGGCGCTTCGCACCCCCAACGGGGATAAATCCCCTCACCACAAACTGTGTCCACCCTATCCTCGGTTCAGGTAGGGGGTGTCTAGAACTCCTCGGCCAACCGCTCAATCTGCTCCTGCCGCTCCGCCTGGCTCAATCGTGACTTGGGATTAAGCGACGACCACTGCGGATACGCCCTAGCCCTGTTCAAGGCTTCGGGCAGCTTACCCTCGCGCCAGGCCTTGTCCTGGGACGGGGCGATGTGGATGCTGTCCATTGCCGCATGGCCGCGCTGGTTGAGGGCTTGCAGCAGTTGCCGTTGGCGCAGGGCCAACAGGCGCAGCACGCTGTCGTCCACGGTCAGCTCCCGTTGACCCTTGAGCTTGCCCATCAACCGATTGCCATAGCTGCGGGCGGTTTGCAGGGCGCCACCGGCAATGGCGCCGGCCAGGGCGGCGGCGCCGAGGGTCAGACCGCCCACCAGCAAATCTACGCCGGCACCGGCCGCTGCGCCCGCCGCGATCCCGCCACCCACACGCACGCCCAGCTGTTTGAGGGTGTCGGGATTGAACAGGTCGTCGCCCCAGCGGCCGTCGAGTAGAGGTAAATCGCTGGCCGCGGCATCCTGGGGGCGGAAGGCGTAGAGCTTGAGCAAGGCTTCGACGCAGCGCTGCTCCCGCTGACGCACTGCGTTGCGCAGCTCGCTGATGGCCTGTCGTTCCAGCTCGGCATCGCTGGCTACGCTGCGTCGGCAAGCGGCACAATCGATCAGCAGTTCGGCGATCAAGCGCTTCGCGCTCTGCTGACGGGCCAGGCGTTGGGCCTGTTGATCGGCGACCAGTCGTTCCAATTGCCCACGGGCGCTTTCCAATAACAGCGCGAGGCTTTCATACAGGCGTCGCTCGCCATCCTCGGGCGGGGCGACGCTGTCGAAACGCACCAGAGCGTGCAGCCCCAACCGTGCCAGGGCTTCTCGCCAGTCGGGCTCGCGGTGGCTGGCGCTGCTGACGAAATTCAACACCGGCAGCAGCGGTTTGCCGCAGCTGGCGAGCACTTGAAGCTCATCCCGGTACTTGGCCAGCACCGGCTCTCGCGCATCGATCACATAGAGTCCGGCATCGCTGGCGAGTAATTGCCGCAGCACTTTGGCTTCCTGTTCGAAGCGTTGTCGTGCTTCGCTGCCGTCCAGGAATCGCGCCAGGCGTGCCGGCCCGTCCAGGCGTTCACCAGGACGCTCCAGGCGCTCGAGATAATCGAGCAGGGCGATGGCGTCTTCCAGGCCAGGCGTGTCGTACAGTTCCAGCAGGGCTTCGCCGTCCACCGACAGCCGCGCGCCCTCGACGTGTCGGGTCGTACTGGGGCGGTGGGAAACTTCGCCAAAGCCGACATCCCGGGTCAGGGTGCGCAGCAAAGAGGTTTTGCCCACATTGGTGTGGCCAACCACGGCCAGTTTCAGCGGCTTGCTGGGTTCAGTCATGGCCGGTCTCCAGCCAGTTTAAAGGCGCGCAGTCCGCGAAGGGTAATTGCAACTGTTGCAGCGCGTTGTGCCAATCGCCCAGGCGTTCAGCGTCCAGCGCTTGCCCAGGCGGTGCCTGCAACAGCCAGATACGGGTGGCACTGGCGCTGCGGGCCAGCTCGGCAATCAGCGCCAGGCTGCCACGATCCGGTGAACGTCGTGGGTCGCAGGCAATCGCCAGGCGTGCGGGAGGAAAGCGTGACAGTTGCTCAAGAAGTTTGTGGCGGGATTCGCGGCTGTCGAGCACCCCGGCATTTTTCACCGTGCCTGGCAATTTCGGTGGCCAAGGCCGGTCGTCCAGTTCGATCGCCACCAGCAGCGCACCGTCGCTTTGCAGCGCGCCGACGTTACTTTCAATTTGATGCAATTGCGCGGGCGCGGCATCGCTGATGCCCAGGCGCTCGCTACTGGGCATCAGCCGCTCCCGCAGTTGGGCATAACCTGGCAGATTCAAGTCCAGGCGCAGCGTGGCGCGGCCGCGACGCCAGCGCCACAGGCACAACAGCGCCAGACACAGGCGCGGCAACACGCCGTAGACCAGCGTCACGCCCACCAGCCAGGCGGCCCAGGCCTGGCGGGCGCTTTCGATATTCAGCGCAGCGTCGCCACTGGCGCGAATCATCTCTTCGGTTGGCCCGCTCAAGCCCAGCAGGGCGGGCAGGGCGCCGAGGGCCTGGGTCATGACGACGAAGGTCTCACCGCCGAGAATGGTGGTTTCCCATACAAAACCGTAGCGCCGGGTGGCCATCAGCATCAGTACGATGACCAGCGCGCTGAGCATCGCCAGCAGCCACAAACCATTGACCAGCGCACCGAGGGCCCAGCGATTGAGCTTGTGCCGTTGCAATAACAGCAGCAGGGCTGGCGCCAGTTGCGCAGCCTTGGCATCGCGGGCGAGTTTTTCGCTGAGCCACAACCACAGGCGCCCCAGCGCTGCTCCTTGCTCACCCGCAAAGAACAGGCCCAGGACCCAGCCGATAAGCAAGATCAGGTTCAATGCCAACAGGCTGCCCAGGGCCCAGAACACATTGACCGGCGTTTGTCCGTCGCCGAGTGCGGCAAACCCTAGGCCAGCGCCACTGATGATGGCGAGTACAGCCATTATGATCAGCGCCAGGCGCGCCCCTTGCAGCCAGTGATGCAAGGCCTGGCTGAGGCCGTCGCGCTCGGCCAGCCAGCGGGCGCGGTGGCGGATACGGCTGGATAAATCGCCGCCCGCCGCGCGGGCCAGGCGATTGGCTTCCTGATCTTCGAGCGGGCCGGCGTGTTCTTCACGCAGGCGTACCGTCTCGGTCAACCAGAGGTCGTGCAGCTTTGTCAGGGGTTCAGACACGGGCGTTTCCGTTGCAAATGAGGGTTGAGCATAACCGCTGTGGCCTCTGGTATCCTCGCTGTCATGAAAAAAACACTTCCCTTAAGCCTGATCGCAGCCCTCGGTGAAAACCGTGTGATCGGCGTCGACAACAGCATGCCCTGGCACTTGCCAGGGGACTTTAAATACTTCAAGGCCACCACCTTGGGCAAGCCGATCATCATGGGCCGCAAGACCTGGGATTCCCTGGGGCGGCCGCTGCCGGGGCGCTTGAACATCGTGGTCAGTCGTCAGTCTGGCCTCGTGCTGGAGGGCGCGGAAGTCTTTTCCACGCTGGAGGCCGCGGTGGAGCGGGCCGAGGCGTGGGCGCTGGAACAGGGCGTCGATGAGTTGATGTTGATTGGCGGCGCCCAACTGTACGCCCAGGCCCTGGAACAGGCGGATCGGCTGTACCTGACCCGTGTGGCGTTGAGCCCGGATGGCGATGCCTGGTTTCCGGCGTTCGATTCGAGCCAGTGGAAATTGGTGTCGACCCAGCCGAATCCGGCAGAAGGAGACAAGCCGGCCTACAGCTTTGAGGTGTGGGAAAAGCTGTAAGTCATGTGGGAGCAAAGCTTGCTCGCGATTCAGACGACGCGGCGCTTCAGTCGAACCGCATCACCGTTCTTCGCGAGCAAGCTTTGCTCCCACAAGTTATCGAGCAATCAAGCCTGCACCAACTCCCCATGCTCCTCGGCATCCAGCAAAGCCTTGTCGGTCTGCTGCATCACCTGGCTGGTGATGGCCCCGGCGGTGATCGAGCCGCTGACGTTCAACGCCGTGCGGCCCATGTCGATCAGCGGCTCGACGGAAATCAGCAGCGCCACCAGGGAAACCGGCAAGCCCATGGCCGGTAGCACGATCAACGCGGCAAACGTTGCGCCGCCACCGACGCCGGCCACCCCGGCCGAGCTCAAGGTCACAATCGCTACCAGCGTTGCGAGCCACACCGGATCCAGCGGGTTGATGCCCACGGTCGGCGCGACCATCACCGCCAGCATGGCCGGGTAGAGCCCGGCGCAGCCGTTCTGGCCGATGGTGGCGCCGAACGACGCGCTGAAGCTGGCAATGGCCCGTGGAATGCCGAGGCGGCTGGTCTGGGCTTCGATACTCAGCGGGATGGTCGCGGCGCTGGAGCGGCTGGTGAAGGCGAAGGTCAGGACCGGCCATATCTTGCGGAAGAAGCGCAACGGATTGATTCCGGCGGCGGACACCAGCAGACCGTGGACCACGAACATCAGGCCCAGCCCCAGGTACGACACCACCACGAAACTGCCAAGCTTTATGATGTCCTGCACGTTGGAGCCGGCCACCACTTTGGTCATCAGCGCCAGCACGCCGTACGGGGTCAGCTTCATCACCAGCCGCACCAGACGTGTCACCCAGCTTTGCAGGGTGTCGATGGCGTTGACCACTTTCTGACCTTTTTCCACGTCATCCTTGAGCAATTGCAGCGCCGCGACACCCAGGAAGGCCGCGAATATCACCACGCTGATGATGGAGGTCGGCTTGGCCCGGGCCAGGTCGGCAAAGGGGTTTTGCGGAACGAATGAGAGCAGCAGTTGCGGGATATTCAGGTCAGCGACCTTGCCGGCATAGTCGCTCTGGATCACCTGCAGGCGCGCGATTTCCTGAGTGCCGGCCACCAGGCCTTCGGCGGTGAGACCGAACAGGTTGGTCAGGCCGATACCAATAAGCGCGGCGATGGCGGTGGTGAACAGCAGCGTGCCGATGGTCAGGAAGCTGATCTTGCCCAGGGAGGAGGCGTTATGCAGGCGCGCTACCGCGCTGAGAATTGAAGCGAAGACCAGCGGAATCACGATCATCTGCAGCAACTGCACGTAGCCGTTGCCCACCAGGTCAAACCAGTTGATCGAGGCTTTCAACACCGGGTTGTCGGCGCCGTAAATCGTGTGCAGGACGGTGCCGAACAGCACGCCCAGCACCAGTGCCAGCAGCACTTTTTTGGCCAGGCTCCAGGTGCTGTGACGGGTTTGCGCCAGACCGAACAGCAAGGCGAGGAACACCAGCAGATTGAGGATCAGCGGCAGATTCATCAAAAAACTCCGATAGAACGTGTGCCAGTCGCCTGAAGCCGCGACTGCGAGGCGGGAAGCCTAACAGCCTGATATCTAATGAATTAATAATAAAAAGGTATGTAGATTGTCGTTTATGGAATAAGGCAATGACGTTTATGGGCATGCCGCTGGCGGTATCAAGACGCAAGCGGTCGCGGGCAGGAGAGAAACGTCACAAGCATTTGTTAGCGTCGAGTTCTTTGAACCTTGGAGAAACGCCGATGAAGCTTGCACCTCACCTTCTCGTTGTCGCCTTGGGCCTGGGTCTCGTTGGCCAGGCGCTCGCTACTGAGCTCAAGCACTGGCCAGCGGAACAGGCCAAGGCGCTGGATGCGATGATTGCGGCCAACGCCAACAAAGGTAACTACGCGGTGTTCGACATGGACAACACCAGTTACCGCTACGACCTGGAAGAGTCGTTGCTGCCGTTCATGGAGAACAAGGGCCTCATCACCCGCGAAACCCTCGACCCATCTCTGAAGCTGATGCCGTTCAAAGACACGGCCGAACACAAGGAAAGCCTGTTCAGCTACTACTACCGTTTGTGCGAAGTGGACGACATGGTTTGCTACCCCTGGGTCGCCCAGGTGTTTTCCGGCTTTACCCTCAAAGAACTCAAAGGCTACGTCGACGAACTGATGGCTTCTGGCAAGCCGGTCCCGACCACGTATTACGACGGCGACAAGGTGGTCAACTACAACGTCAACCCGCCGAAGATTTTCACCGGTCAGGTCGAGCTGTACAACAAACTGGTGGAAAACGGCATCGAGGTCTATGTCATGACCGCGGCTTCGGAAGAGTTGGTGCGCATGGTCGCCGCGGATCCGAAGTACGGCTACAACCTCAAGCCGCAGAACATCATCGGTGTGACCACGCTGCTCAAGGACCGCAAGACGGGCGAACTGACCACGGCCCGCAAGCAGATCATCAATGGCAAATATGACGAGAAGGCCAACCTGAGTCTTGAGTACACACCGTATCTGTGGACCCCGGCGACCTGGATGGCCGGCAAGCATGCGGCAATCCTGACGTACATCGACGAATGGAAAAAACCGGTGCTAGTGGCTGGCGACACGCCCAGCAGCGACGGCTACATGTTGTTCCACGATGTGAACGTGGCCAAAGGCGGCATTCACTTGTGGGTCAATCGCAAAGATAAGTACATGGACCAGATCAACGGCATGATGGCCAAGCACGCAGCGGCCCAGGCCAAGGAAGGACTGCCGGTGACGGCGGACAAGAACTGGGTAATCGTCAAGCCGGAAGATATCCAGTAGGCGCTGGCGAAGCCTGCGATCTTTTCATCTATCGCTTGAAATTCGAGCGGTAGGGAAAAGATCGCCTTGCCTGATCGCGGCTCGGCGACTTTTCGTATAAGCCTGGAAATGGGTTATCAAAATCAAAAATGCAGGGCAAAGCAAAATCATGAATTCTTTGTTTTGATTACGGGGAGAAATGACAATCGGTTCGCCCGACTATCCCCCACCTACCTCCACTATCCGATTGTTCAATGGCTGAAGCGGCCGAGCATTCATTTTGTAATGCGTTTTAAAAGCTTGTATCTGCTCTTTGGAAATCTCAACAGGCTCCGTCATAATCCGCCAAGTAACACCATCGCTACACGGAGGTGTTGTGAGTGAGCCCGTGTATTTATAGTATTCCCTGCCCTGGGGAAATAGGCTGTGCAGATTGTAATAGGCGACTTTGTTGACTTGGCCGGCTGTTGGGAATGCATTAAAAATTTGCGTAACTCCAAAATTTTCATGCCCTTCTTTAAATAGAACAGCCGTCACCGAAATCCTGCCATCACGAGTCACGTGAACAAAGTGGGCATCTAACGGGTAGGCCACTCCATCAATCTGTTCTTCACTGGGAGAATGGAAATGAAACTGTTTAAGATCCGCTTCTTCCCCGCCCACGTATAGTTTGCTGCCTGGTGCGACGTTTACTTGTATCGTATGTTCATTGTTTATGATCTCAACATGGTCTGCGATGTAGTACATATCTAGCTTTGGTAGAGCGACCCTCTGAGCAAGACCTGACTCAATGTTAATAGGGGATTGTTGATAGCTTGTCATGCAGGTCGCATACTCTGGAGTTAAATTTCCCCAGTGCTCTGGTCCGTGACTGCCGTCATAAGTCCATGAGGCGCTGAAACAACTTTCATATGCACCCAAAGCTGCCAAAAAGATGAAGGTATCAATTTTTCTGTTCATCACCGTTTCTCCTTGTGAGTGAGGAAAAATATCAATCTCCGGGTACTTTCAGACACTGTTATAACTGACAGTTTTTTATGCTTGTTAGAGATAGGTCTTGCTACTTATTGAAATAAGTAATCAGGCATAAAAAATCCGATGCCAGGGCCTGGCATCGGATCTCGGTAAGCCCGCCGATGACGTCAATGCTTACGTAACAGTAGGCGGGCATTGTGATTGAGATGTTTGACTTACAGCCCGTCCAACATCGCCTTGTTCCGCACTGCGCCCTTGTCGGCGCTGGTGGCGAGCAGGGCGTAGGCCTTGAGGGCGGTGGTGACTTTACGCGGACGCACTTCTACCGGCTTCCAGCCTTTGTTGTTCTGTTCAACACGGCGCCCGGCCAGTTCTTCATCGCTGATCAGCAGGTTGATCGAGCGGTTCGGAATGTCGATCAGGACTTTGTCACCGTCGCGCACCAGACCGATGGCCCCGCCAGCAGCGGCTTCCGGTGAAGCATGGCCGATGGACAAGCCTGAGGTGCCGCCGGAGAAGCGTCCATCGGTCAGCAGGGCGCAGTCTTTGCCCAGGCCTTTGGATTTCAGGTAGGACGTGGGGTAAAGCATTTCCTGCATGCCCGGACCGCCTTTTGGCCCTTCGTAGCGGATGATCACGATATCGCCGGCCTTCACTTCGTCGGCGAGGATCCCGCGCACGGCGCTGTCCTGGCTCTCGAAAATCTTGGCGTTGCCCTCGAACACATGGATCGATTCGTCGACGCCGGCGGTTTTTACTACGCAGCCATCCAGAGCGATGTTGCCGTACAGCACGGCCAGGCCACCTTCTTTGGAGTACGCGTGCTCGACGCTGCGGATGCAGCCGTTTTCACGGTCATCGTCCAGGGTTTCCCAGCGGGTCGATTGGCTGAACGCCGTTTGCGTCGGAATGCCTGCCGGGCCGGCCTTGAAGAAATGATGCACAGCTTCGTCAGTGGTCTGGGTGATGTCCCACTTGGCGATGGCCTCGGCCATGGTTTTGCTGTGTACGGTCGGCAGATCGGTGTGCAACAGACCACCACGGGCCAGGGAGCCGAGGATGCTGAAGATCCCGCCAGCGCGGTGTACGTCTTCCATGTGGTACTTCTGGATGTTCGGCGCGACCTTGCACAACTGCGGCACGTGCCGGGACAAACGGTCGATGTCGCGCAGGTCGAAATCGATCTCGGCTTCCTGGGCGGCGGCCAGCAAATGCAGGATGGTGTTGGTGGAACCGCCCATGGCGATGTCCAGGGTCATGGCGTTTTCGAACGCCTTGAAGTTAGCGATGTTACGCGGCAGCACCGACTCGTCGTTCTCGCCGTAGTAGCGTTTGCAGAGCTCGACGATGGTCCGGCCGGCCTGCAGGAACAGCTGTTCGCGATCGCTGTGGGTGGCGAGGGTCGAACCGTTACCCGGTAGAGCAAGGCCCAAGGCTTCGGTCAGGCAGTTCATCGAGTTGGCGGTGAACATGCCGGAGCACGAACCGCAGGTCGGACAGGCGCTACGCTCGTACTCCGCGACCTTCTCGTCAGAGGCGCTGGAGTCGGCGGCGATCACCATGGCGTCGACCAGGTCAAGGCCATGACTGGCGAGTTTGGTCTTGCCGGCTTCCATCGGGCCGCCGGAAACGAAGATCACCGGGATGTTCAGGCGCAAGGCAGCCATGAGCATGCCAGGGGTGATCTTGTCGCAGTTGGAAATACATACGATGGCATCGGCGCAATGGGCATTGACCATGTATTCGACCGAGTCGGCGATGATCTCGCGACTGGGCAGCGAATAGAGCATGCCGTCGTGGCCCATGGCGATACCGTCATCCACGGCAATGGTGTTGAACTCTTTGGCTACGCCACCTACGCGTTCGATTTCCCGGGCAACCAGTTGGCCCAGGTCCTTGAGATGGACATGGCCTGGCACGAACTGGGTGAAGGAGTTGGCAATGGCGATGATCGGCTTCTTGAAGTCGTCATCCTTCATCCCCGTGGCGCGCCACAATGCACGGGCGCCGGCCATGTTGCGGCCATGGGTGGATGTTTTCGAGCGGTAATCAGGCATGGAGCACTCCGGGCGGCAAATCAGGTACGTATCAGGTATCAATGGGAAGTGAGCTTCTGTCGACGTCTGGAACACTCGGTTTTGGCCGTGTGTCCGGAAGTGGCCGATGACTTTGCAGGATCACTGCGCGCCTGGGCATGAGCTCATAAACCCGCCGGGGATGAATGGCGATGAATCTCGCGATTCTACACCGCTGGCGTCAGGATGAAATGACGCAAAGCGCTGATCGGGCGCCAATGTCGCGCTCGGGATGACGACTGGCAACGTTCAGCCTGCCAACAGCTCCCTGTGACGATGCCGGAGCAGACCATTGAGTGCCAGCCCCAGGAGGCTGAGCAATATCAGGCACAGGGCCAGGGTGGTTTGCAGGTCCAGCGGCGTGAGGCTGAGCGCAGCACTGGTCAAACCGCCAACAATGAAGATCAGCACGCTGCCTGCCGAGGCCGATGTACCGGCTTGCTCGGGGAATATGTTCATCGCCCGGGTGTGGGCAGCCGCACGGGCAATGGTTGTTCCGGCGGTGCATACGATCATGGGCAGCAACAGGGTAGTGATCGACAAACCGCGCTGGCTGGAGAGCCCAAGCATCAATACGCCCGCCGTCAGGATCAGGCACAGCCCCGTGAGGATTTGCGTCTGTGGGTCGATCCTGTTGCTCAGCACGGTCGCGACCGCGCCCCCGCCGATATAGGCCAGCCCGTAACCGAGCATCGACAGCGCAAATGCCTCGGGCGACAGCTGCAACTGATCGATGAGAACCAGCGGCGAGATGACGATGAAAGAAAAATGGCAGGAAAAAGCCAGCGCCGACGTCAGCCAGTACGCCATGAAGTTGAAGTCACTGCATACCTTCCGGTAGGACGCAATGAAGTCCGGGCGCCTGGGTTGGCAATCCGCTGGCAAAGGCTTGAGTAGAAGGCTGGCGCTCAAGAACACACTGACAGCCAGGGCAATGAATACCAGGAAGCTGCCGCGCCAGCCCATCCAGCTTTGCAGGCCGGTGCCGGCCAAGGGCGAAACGGAAATGAAAATGCCGCCGCAGGTGACCAGGAAAATTCGTAATCGCTGCTGCTCCTGGCCTGTAAACAGGTCCTGGATCAGTGCCTGAGAAAGCACGAAACAGCCGCATCCCACGGCTTGGATGACCCGGAAAAGCAAGAAGGACCAGTAATCATTGGCAACGACGCACCCGGTTGCGCCAATGGCCGAGACGATGATTCCGATCAGCAGCAGGTTCTTTCGGCCCATGGCGTCGGAAAGCGGGCCGACCAGCAGTTGGGATACTGCGATCCCCACTGCGAACAGGCTGATGGACAAGGCAATATCGGACGAAGGACGCTCGAAGTGTTCGGACATTGCCGGAAACGAGGGAAGCACCACATCGATGGGAAATACGCCGAGCAAGGTCAGCGTCAACAGTAAACCGACAGTGGCCGCTTTGCGTGTGGCGAGATCGTGAGTGTCAGTCATCGATAAACCCTGCCTGGAAGAACATCTGCCGATTGGCGCCGTCGTCGAAGAAACCTGCCTGTTGCATGGTCGTGAAGGTCGATACTGCCCCCGAGCGAACCCGTCGGGCGTGAGCGTCCGGTTGCAGGAGGTTTGCAACGATCTTCAAAGCGTCCTGTTCGTCGAAGCCGACGCTGGCGAGGCTGCGCATTAACCAGGGGATGTCGGGCTCGAAGTAAAGGCCGATGATGTCCAGCAGCAACCTTGCGGCCAGGGCGCGCTGCTCAGGGGCCAGGGCGGACCATAGATACTGGAACACTTCGCTGAAATAGCGACTATGGCGTGCCTCATCCTCGAGATGATTCCTGAGCATCTGGTAAACCGTAGAAACCAGGGTTTCGCGGGTAATGGACAGCAGCTCCTTGGCGATGATCGTTTCGGAGACGAACCCCAGCAGAAACCAGGCCAGGGGGCGATCCGCAAGGCTTGTGGCGTCGATCACGCCCAGCAGTCGGTCGATGCGCCTGGGCAGCGACCGGTCGCGGATGTCGTACAGGACGACGATCTGTTCGGCCACTTCATTGGAAAACAGCGCGTGATAACCCTCGTCGGTGTAGAGCTGCAGGGCGGCGGTTTTCATCTGGCCGGGGATGGGGGCGACCAATTCGCCATGGACGATGGTTTCCACCGCGCGATTGACCACTCGGTGTTCGAGCAAGGTGGTGTAGTCGAGGAAATACACCAGGTGATTGGCCGCCAGGCGTTGGGCAATGGCGCGCCCCGCCTTATCGATCAGTGGATGTTCGATATAGGGTATGAAGGCTGGCGCAAACCAGTTCCGAGTGGCGAGTTGCTGCTCCAGATCGTCGGGTAGGCGGTAGTCGTTTTTGCGCACGCGCACCGCAGCTTTGTTATCCCAGTCGCCCAAGGTGTAGCGAGGCCTCTGCGTGAAGGTCGGGCCGGTCATGGTGCAGAGTCCTGGCCATTGACCAGCGCCATCAGTTCCTGGCAGTGAACCTGCCCATCGCCATGACCGCAGCCGACAAAAAACAATGGCTGTTCGGGAGTGTCTTCAAGGTCAAGCAGCCGTTCTACCTGGCGGTCGCTCAATGCCCCGGTCAGCCAGGTCTTGAGGCCCAGCGCAGTCGCCACCATTAAAAAGGTCTGGGACACGTGGCCTGTTTCGACAAAAGCCATTCGATAGGCGCGCGAGTGTTCGTACTTCCACCAGAGCTTGTCGAAGCGCGAAGTGATGAATAGCCCGAACGGCAACGGATTGATGAAATGCTGTCCGGCTAGCAATTGGCCCAGGGGTTCATCCGGAAGCGACCGGATCAGGCTCAAGGCATGTTCGGCCGGATGGTAGGCGTAGATTCCCGGTTCCAGCCCGGCAACATGACGCACGTACAGGTAGCCTTCGCAGGCATTCAGGCCGCCGCCCGAGGGGCTGCTGCGTCGCGCGCCCAGCGTTTCGGCATGGCCGGTCTCGTGAGTCAAAGGGCGCTCGTTCAGGTAACCCAGGGTCAGGTAGAGGAGGGTGCTGACCTGCTCGATTGAAATGGCTCGTTCGCTGAATGAGCGAGAGGTGCTTCGACTCACAAGCGCCTGTCCCAGCGAAACATCCTCGATGTCGACCAGGGAGCAGGGCGTCAAGGCAATCCGGTCAACCGGACACGGTTTTATACGGCAGGCCGGCGGCGGTGATGATAGAACCTCTTGGCAATGCTGCAGATACAGGGTTGCCCATTCATCGACATCTTGGGGAACACTTTCGCAAGGAATATTTTTTGTGCCGATGTGAAATATTCTGGATAACTCGTCCCACCGCCATTCGAGGGCTTTTTTGGGTTCTGCAGTCAATATGCCGGCATTCAGGAATTCAATGTCGATGGGGTTGCAAGTGTCGAAGTGTGAAGGGTTGTGAATAAGTTGTGCCAGTCGCGTTGAATAATGTAGGTCGAGCTCGAACTGCGTGTGCTGCTCATAGTTCCATACAATCTGGTGCGGCGGGCGCGCAAGTATGAAAACGCACGGATTTATATGCATTAAGGTTTTTCCGCTGAAGGGGCGAGCATGGATGGGCTGAGGCGCCGGCACTCCTCAGCACCACCCTTTACTGACTTAGCGGCCTGTTGGAACGATCAGACCGGCCAGGTTTGCGATTTTGTTTGCTTCCAGATGGATTGCTTTCATGATGCAGCTCCTTTGCTTGAACAATTGGATTGAGTAAGTGTTGTATTTTTCGATAATCATCACTTGCGAAGTGACAGTTCAATCATAGTTTTTAATGAGTGCTTGGCAAGAGGATATTGAGTAGGAAAGTTCCAGTAATAATGTGGGATGACTCATACAAAAAAGTTGTTTTGTAGGCTTTTGCTTAAGCGCTTGGTAACTTTTCGCACGTGCAAAAAAAAACGCAGCCAGGGCTGCGTTTAATAAAGGTCCGTGTGAAGGGCAGGAGCTTTGGCTCCAGCCCTGCAAATGATTCAGCTGTTGGGCAACAACCGGCAGGTGATGCTCTTGATATAGCGGGTTTCGGCGATGGCAGGGTGTACCGGATGATCCGGTCCCTGGCCCCCGCGTTCGAGCAGCTGGATGTTGCGGTCCAGGTGCCGGGCGCTGGTCAGCAGGATGTTTTGCAGGTCGTCTTCGGGCAGGTGCATCGAGCACGAAGCGCTGACCAGGATGCCATCCTTGCTGAGCAGGCGCATGGCCTGTTCGTTGAGGCGGCGATAGGCGCCTTCACCGTTTTTCAGGTCTTTCTTGCGTTTGATGAACGCTGGCGGGTCGGCAACGATGACATCGAAACGTTCCTCGCTGGCCTTGAGTTCTTTCAGGGCTTCGAACACGTCGCCTTCAATGCAGGTCAGCTTTTCAGCAAAGCCATTCAGCGCCGCGTTGCGCTCTACGCCATCGAGGGCGAAGGCGGAGGCGTCGACGCAGAATACTTCGCTGGCACCGAACGCCGCGGCTTGCACGCCCCAACCGCCGATGTAGCTGAACAGGTCCAGTACGCGCTTGCCCTTGGCATACGGTGCCAGGCGTGCGCGGTTCATGCGGTGGTCGTAGAACCAGCCGGTTTTCTGACCGGCCATGACTGGAGCTTCGAACTTCACACCGTTCTCTTCCAGGGCGACCCACTCCGGTACGAGGCCGAACACCGTCTCGACGTAGCGGTTCAGGCCCTCGGCGTCGCGGGCGGCGGAATCGTTCTTGAACAGAATGCCGCTGGGCTTGAGGACCTGGGTCAGGGCGGCGATCACGTCTTCTTTATGGGCTTCCATGGTGGCGGAGGCGATCTGCACCACCAGAATGTCGCCGAAACGGTCGACCACCAGGCCGGGCAACAGGTCGGAGTCGCCGTAGACCAGGCGATAGAACGGTTTGTCGAACAGGCGTTCACGCAACGACAACGCCACGTTGAGACGATGCACCAGCAGGGATTTGTCCAATGGCAGTTTCACGTCACGGGATAGCAGGCGGGCGCAGATCAGGTTGTTGGGGCTCATCGCGACGATGCCCAACGGCTTGCCGCCAGCGGCTTCGAGGATGGCCTGGTCGCCGGCCTTGAAACCGTGCAGCGGGGTAGCGGCTACATCGATTTCGTTGCTGTAGACCCACAGGTGGCCGGCGCGCAGGCGACGGTCGGCGTTGGCTTTGAGGCGCAGGCTGGGCAGGGACATGACGTCGCTCCGGAAAAAAGAGCGGGAGTATAGCGTGTTGCAGCCCGTGGGGGGCTTGTGATGGACATGTGGCGTGATTTGCCCAACGGTGTATCGGATCCATCTTTAAGGGTTAGAATCGCCGCCTGACCCAGAGTGTATGCCCATGTCCCAAGAGCTTTCCGCCGAACAGATCCAACAGTCCCTGCAAGGCATCAGTGTGCCGCCCCAGCCGCAGATCATGGTGGATCTGCAGATGGAGCAGTACATGCCTGATCCGGACCTGGAGACCATTGCCAAGCTGATCTCCCATGACCCGGGCCTCTCGGGTGCGCTGCTCAAGATCGTCAATTCGCCGTACTACGGCCTGCGCAACAAGATCACTTCGATCCAGCGCGCGGTGAACCTGCTGGGCAGCCGTTCGATCATCAACCTGATCAACGCGCAGTCGATCAAGGGCGAGTTGCACGATGATGCCATCGTCACCCTCAATCGCTTCTGGGATACGGCCCAGGACGTGGCGATGACCTGCCTGACCCTGGCCAAGCGCGTCGGCCTGGAAAACGGTGATGAAGCCTACGCTTTGGGGCTGTTCCACGATTGTGGCGTGCCGTTGATGCTCAAGCAGTTCCCCAACTACATGAGTGTGCTGGAGCAGGCCTACGCCAATGCCAGCGCCGAGTGCCGGGTGGTGGACACCGAGAACCGCGAATTCAACACCAACCATGCGGTGGTCGGGTATTACACTTCCAAATCCTGGCGCCTGCCGGACCATGTCAGCCAGGCCATCGCCAACCACCACAACGCCCTGGCGATTTTCAGCGATGAGACGTCACGCAACAACAGTCAGCTGAAAAACCTGCTGGCGATCCTGAAGATGTCCGAAAACATCTGCGCATCGCACCGGGTCCTGGGCAATCAGCCGATCGATCATGAGTGGGCCTGTGTCGGCGCTCTGGTGCTCGATTACATCGGTTTGTCGGAATACGATTTTCAGACCCAGAAACAGGAAATTCGCGACCTCGCCACGCGCTAAGCATCGAAAACCAGCACCAGGCCTTCACCTTATTCGAGAACCCCATGCCAGAACTGCCGGAAGTCGAAACCACCCGCCGCGGAATTGCGCCCCACTTGGAAGGGCAGCGGGTCAGCCGCGTGGTCGTGCGCGACCGGCGCTTGCGCTGGCCGATTCCCGAAGACCTTGACGTGCGACTGTCGGGGCAGCGGATCGTGTTGGTGGAACGACGGGCCAAGTACCTGCTGATCAACGCCGAAGTCGGCACCTTGATCAGCCACTTGGGCATGTCCGGTAACCTGCGCTTGGTGGAAGTCGGCATGCCCGCCGCCAAGCATGAGCATGTGGACATCGAACTGGAATCCGGCCTGGCCTTGCGCTACACCGACCCGCGCCGCTTCGGGGCGATGCTCTGGAGCCTCGACCCGCTCAACCACGAACTGCTGATTCGCCTCGGGCCGGAACCGTTGACCGATCTCTTCGATGGCGAGCGTCTGTTCCAGCTTTCGCGAGGACGCTCCATGGCGGTCAAGCCGTTCATCATGGATAACGCGGTGGTGGTTGGGGTGGGCAATATTTATGCGACCGAAGCGCTGTTCGCTGCCGGGATCGACCCGCGTCGCGAGGCCGGGGGCATTTCCCGGGCGCGCTACCTGAAACTGGCGATCGAGATCAAACGCATCCTTGCCCATGCCATCGAGCGCGGCGGTACAACCCTGCGTGATTTCATCGGGGGAGACGGCCAGCCGGGTTACTTTCAGCAGGAACTGTTCGTGTATGGCCGGGGCGGTGAGTCCTGTAAGGTCTGCGGCACGGGGCTGCGGGAAATCCGCCTGGGTCAGCGAGCCAGTGTCTGGTGCCCACGCTGCCAGAGCTGATCCGTCCTACGGTCTATAGTCAGTAGTCATACTGCTAGCCCGAAGGATCGCCCCATGAATCTGCTTCGACCTGTCGTCCTCGCGCTGCTGTTGTGTCTCGGTTTGCCTGCCCAGGCAAACAGCGGCAGCGGCGACCCGCGCTACACCATCCAGAATCCACCTGCCTACGCCATGATCGGCGACCTGCTGATCGCCCGCCCATTGCTGCTCGCCGCCACGGTGATCGGTACCGGGGCATTCGTGCTGTCGTTACCCTTCACTGCGTTGGGCGGTGGCGTCGGTGATGCGGGGAAGGCGTTGGTGGTGGACCCGGCGAAGGCCACGTTTGTGCGGTGCCTGGGATGCGTTGGCGAGGGGTTTGAGCGGCAGGAGTGAGGCCGGCAGTTGAATCTCTGGGGTTGCTGATGGCCCCTTCGCGAGCAAGCCCGCTCCCACAAGGGATTTGCTTAAGACACAGATACTGTGGACATAGCCGATCCCTGTGGGAGCGGGCTTGCTCGCGAAGAGGCCCGCACAAGCGCTACAGAGTCTTCTGGCTCAAGCCTTGCCAGTAATCTTGCGATACTTCGCCATCAACTGTTCTTCCGTTTCCGGATGGGCCTCGTCCAGCGGAATGCAATCCACCGGGCAGACCTGCTGGCACTGGGGTTCGTCGTAGTGGCCGACGCACTGGGTGCACAGGTTCGGGTCGATGACGTAGATCTCTTCGCCTTGGGAGATGGCCTCGTTCGGGCACTCAGGTTCGCAGACGTCGCAATTGATGCAGTCGTCGGTGATGATCAGGGACATGCAGGCTCCTGCCGGGGCATTGAGCCCGGGCATCTGAAAACGAATGCGCAATTGTGCCGCATTGGCGAGCGCAGTGCACGCGGGTGCGATGGACTGCGCCTGTGTCAGCTGCGACGGATCGCAGCCGGCGGGTTATTTCTTGAAGCGTAGGGTCAACGCATCGGCCACGGCCGGGTGGACGAACTTGGTGATATCTCCGCCCAGGGCCGCAATCTCCCGCACCAGGGTCGAAGAAATGAAGGAGTAGCGCTCCGACGGCGTCAGGAACAGGCTCTCGACGTCCGGCGCCAACTGGCGGTTCATGTTGGCCAGTTGGAACTCGTATTCGAAGTCCGAGACCGCACGCAGGCCACGCAGGAACACATTGGCGTTCTTTTCCTTGGCAAAGTGCGCCAGCAGCGTCGAAAAGCCGACCACTTCCACGTTGGGCAGATGTTTGGTGACCTCGCGGGCCAGCTCCACACGTTGCTCCAGCGGGAACAGCGGGTTTTTCTTCGGGCTGGCGGCGACGGCGATGATCACATGGTCGAACAGGCGCGAGGCGCGTTCGACCAGATCGCCATGGCCCTTGGTAATAGGGTCGAAGGTACCTGGGTACAACACTCGGTTCATCGCGTCGTCGTCCTGGCGGGTGTCCGTTGGGGAGTCGGATGGTATCGCAGCCTACTCGGTCGGCCAAGTCGGCTGTAAGGTAAGTAAGCACTATAGACAGTGCGAATAATCCATATCTTCATGATTTTTTCAGACGTTCGGCCAGCGCTGTCGCCAGTTGAGCGGTCAGGCCGTACACCGATAACTGGGGGTTGGCGCCGATGCTGGTGGGAAACAGCGAGCCGTCATGGATGGAAAGATTACTCAATTGATGATGGCGCCCAAGGCTGTCGGTGACGGCGCTTTTCGGATCTTCGCCCATGGCGCAACCACCCATCACGTGGGCGCTGCCCAGGCGTGTGCGGTACAGGGCGAGGTCCAGGCCGTCGATCAGCGTACGGGCCTGGGCCAGGGTTTTCACGTAACCGGCGTCGCTGTGCATCGGCATGACCGCCCTGGCGCCGCCGGCAAACTGAATCTCGGCCATGCTGTGAAACGCTCGGCGCAAACCGTCCCAGGCGTAGGGTGACACCGCGTAGTCGAGCACAGGTGTGCCGTCGCTGCGCAACTGAACGTTGCCGCCGCTGCTGTCCGGGTGAAAACCGTCACGCATCAGCGCCAGCATGGCGTGGGTGTGGGGCAGTTGCGCCATATGTTCGGCATTCTCGCTGCCAAACCCGCCCAGTAGCGCGGCGGCGAGGGCCGGGTGCAGGGGTGGGACTTCCAGTTTGTAGGACATCTTGCCGGTGGCACCGTCCTGCCACTGGAAATGATCTGAATAAATCGATTGTGGTGCGCCGTAGAACGGATTGATCACTTCGTCGAATTGCCCGGCCGACATGTTCACCAGGTGCAGGAAGGTGCGTTTCCCCAGGCGCTCGTGCGGGTCCGGCGCTTCGGAGCGCAACAGCAAGGCCGGGCTGTTGATGCCGCCGCCGGCCAGCACGTAATGCCGCGCCTTGACTGTGACGTGTCGCCCTGTCGGCGCCACGCAGCGCTCGTCCATGGCCAGGCATTCCAGGCTGACAACCGCATCGTTTTTGATCATTAGTCGTTCGGCCCGTGCCAGGTAAAGCAGCGCGCCGCCCTTGTCCAACGTGGCCGGAATGGTGGTGACCAGCATCGACTGCTTGGCGTTGGTCGGGCAGCCCATGCCGCAATAGCCCAGGTTCCAGCAACCGCGCACATTGCGCGGGATGACGTGCCAGCTATAGCCCAACTGTTCGCAGCCTTTGCGGATCACGTCGTTGTTGGCATTGGGCGGGACCAGCCAGGGCGCCACACCCAGGCGTCGCTCCATCTGTTCAAACCAAGGCGCCATTTCTGCGGGGCTGTGACCCTTGACGTTGTGCTCGGTCGCCCAGTGGTCGAGGGTCTGGTTGGGCGTGCGGAAGCAGGAGGTCCAGTTGATCAATGTCGTGCCACCCACCGCGCGACCCTGGAGAATGGTGATGGCACCGTCCTTGCTCATGCGTCCGAGGCCTTCCTGGTAAAGACTGGTGTAGGCCTGGTCTTCGAGCAGCTTGAAGTCATGGCTGGTCTTGAGCGGCCCCTCCTCGATCAACACCACCTTGTAGCCGGCGGCGCTGAGGATTTCGGCCGTGGTGCCCCCGCCGGCGCCGCTGCCGATGATCGCAACGTCCGCTTCCAGGGTCAGGTCCTGGGTCAACTGCGCACCGTTGTA
This sequence comes from Pseudomonas sp. NFACC39-1, assembly GCF_900110355.1. Lineage (NCBI taxonomy): Bacteria > Pseudomonadati > Pseudomonadota > Gammaproteobacteria > Pseudomonadales > Pseudomonadaceae > Pseudomonas > Pseudomonas sp. NFACC39-1. The sequence continues at coordinate 207,703 of NZ_FODL01000002.1, forward strand.
GGTGGTCCAGCCGCGGGCCAGGCCTTCGCGGAAGGGGTCGAGTACGGGCATGTTCGGGTTCTCTTGTTGTTATGAGTATGTGATGCCCCCGGTGGGAGCGAGCCTGCTCGCGATAGAAGTGTGCCAGTCAACTTCAATGCTGCTGATCCACCGCAATCGCGAGCAGGCTCGCTCCCACAGGGTTTGGATGACTGTTAAACCGTTGGCGGCCCTGGGTATCCGCAATGCGCCCAGGCCTCAGCCCGGCTGTACCACGCCATCATGACCATTTGCAGCAGTGAGCTGTGGCCCTGGCGGAGCAGATCCAGCGAGCTGTTTTCCCACCGACCGAGAAATTTCTGGATGTCATCGGCGCTGGCGTTTTCCCACGAGCTCCAGATTCCGGTTAGTGGCCCACGGGTAACGCCCAGCGTGAGCACGTCGAATAGCTGGTGCGTGAGCTTGAGCATGGGCGGGGACAGATGAGCCAGGGTCGTGTCCAGGCTTTTCAAGGTCGCTTCAGCGGCGCCAGGAAGCTTTTCAGCGACCACGGAGCCGTCCAGCATCACGGGAATGACGGCGCGCAAAAACGGCAGGTCGTTGTCACGCAAGGCTACAAGACCGCTGGCCGAACGGCTGGGGCCGCAACCGCTCAGGCTGGCACCCAACCCGACGGTGACCAGAAAGGCGCTGGCGCCGAGGCTGAACTGCAACAGGCCGCGTCGTGACAGGGTAGGAATATCGGTCAGGCTTGGGTTCATTATTGTTATTACCCGGAAAGACTGCTGCTAACGGACAAACAACTTCTGGATCAGTTTCTGGAGTGGCTTGCCGTAAGGTGGATAAATCAGTTTCGCCGCGTTGAACCGCTGTTTGCTCAGTACGCCCTTGGCCTTGCTGAACGTCAGGAAGCCTTCGTGACCGTGGTAGTGCCCCATCCCCGAGGCGCCAATGCCGCCGAAGGGCAGGTCATCCTGGGCGACGTGCAGCAGGGTGTCGTTCAGGCAAACACCACCGGAATGGGTCTCGTTGAGCACGCGATGGTGTTCGGCCTTGTTGTAGCCAAAGTAGTAGAGCGCCAGCGGGCGAGGCCGCTGATTGATGTAGGCAAATGCCTGGTCCAGGTCCTGATAGGGCACGATGGGCAACAGCGGGCCGAAGATTTCGTCCTGCATGACGGTCATGTCATCGCTGACGTTGAGCAACAGGCTGTGGGCCATGCGTCGCCCCTGACCTCGATCGAACAACTCGATCAGCAATGCGCCCTTGCTGGTGGCATCGCCTATGTAGCCGTTGAGTCGCGCCAATTGTCGCTCGTTGATGATCGCGGTGTAGTCCGGATTGTCAGTCAGGGTCGGATAAAACCCGCGAACCGCTTCGCGATACGCTTCAACGAATTCCCCGACACGGTTCTGCGGCACCAGTACGTAGTCCGGTGCGACACAGGTTTGTCCGGCATTCAGGGTTTTGCCGAATGCAATGCGCTCGGCGGCGTCCTTGAGGGGCACGTCCGCGGACACGATGGCGGGCGATTTGCCTCCCAGTTCGAGCGTGACCGGGGTCAGGTTCTCGGCGGCGGCGCGCATCACGTGCTTGCCAATGCTGGTGGCGCCGGTGAACAGCAAGTGGTCGAAGGGCAACCTGGAAAACGCCATGCCGACCTCAGCCTCACCGAGCACCACGCACACCAGATCCTGAGGGAAAATGCGCGTCAGCAGTTGTTTGAGCAGCAACCCGGTGGCAGGGGTCGATTCGCTCAGCTTGAGCATCACCCTGTTGCCCGCCGACAATGCCCCCACCAGCGGCCCGATGGCCAGGAACAGTGGGTAGTTCCAAGGCACGATGACCCCGACCACGCCCAGCGGTTGGTACACCACTTTGGCTGACGCCGGTTGGAAGGCCACGCCCACCTTGCGGCGGGAAGGTTTCATCCAGCCCTTGAGGTGTCGGCTGGCGTAATGGATGCCGTGCAGGCTCGGCATGAGCTCGGCCAGCAGCGTTTCGTCCGCGCTGCGGTGGCTGAAGTCCTGGCTGATGGCGTCGATCAGTGCTTGTCGCTCGTCGCTCAGTAACTCGCGCAACGCCTTGAGCCATTGCCGCCGCTGCTCGGCAGGTGGCATGGGGTGGGCGGCATAGGCTTGGCGCTGGGTGTCGAAAAGCGCTTGCAGTTCGCCCAGGTGCTGTTGAGATTCGCGCAGGTAAGCAACGTCGGCAGGCATGGGCGGGCACCGATAGTATTAGAGTGAGTGTTTTCTAGAGCTTGTGCTCTAAAAAGTCAACCGACATCCGTGACGCCTTTGGGTTTGTCCTGTGACCGATAGGTCGTAAGATGCCGTTCAATGCTTTCGTCGAATTAAAGCTCAAGCCATGGCCATACGAATAAAAACCAGCGAGCGCATCGTGCAAAACAGCCTTGAGCTGTTCAATCAGCAGGGTGAGCGCAGCGTCAGCACCAACCATATCGCCGCCCACATGGACATGTCCCCGGGCAATCTCTACTACCACTTCCCCAACAAGCAGGCGATCATCGCCGTATTGTTCAGTGAGTACGAAAACCTGGTGGACAGTTTCCTGCGTCCGCCCCAAGGCCGTGCGGCCACTGTCGAAGACAAGCGCTTCTATCTGCAGGAGTTGCTCTCGGCGATGTGGCGCTACCGCTTCCTGCACCGCGACCTGGAGCATCTGCTGGACAGCGACCCGGACCTTGCCGCGCGCTATCGTCGGTTTTCCCAACGTAGCCTGATTCACGGCACGGCTATCTACGAGGGCTTTGTGGCCGCCGGTATCCTGAAAATGGACCGGGTGCAAATCGAGTCCCTGACCCTCAATGCCTGGATCATTCTCACGTCCTGGGTCCGTTTCCTCTGCACCACACGGGAAAATTCCAACCATTTGAGCGAGCAGGCCATCAAGCGAGGGGTCTATCAAGTGCTGGTGCTGGAGGCCGGTTTCGTGACTGAGCAGGCCCGCGAAGCGGTGGATGCGCTGTTCAAAGAGTTCTATGTCCCCCTGGCCCAGACTCTGGAAGAAGGGGCGTAGGATTCAAATTCGATCGAGCCACAGGAGCCCGTTATGCCCATTGCGCAACTCATCAGTCCTCAAGCCCTGGAACACAGGCGGTCGCAGCCCGGACTGGTGATCCTTGATTGTCGTTTTGCCCTGGAGGACCCGGACTACGGCCAGCGCAGTTACGCCGAAGGCCATATTGCCGGGGCATCCTTCGCTGACCTCGAACGGGACCTGAGTGGGCCAGTCACCAAAGGCGTGACCGGCCGCCATCCTCTGCCGGAGCCTGAGGCCTTGATGAAGCGTTTGCGGGCCTGGGGGATCGGCAACGACAGCGACATCGTTCTGTACGATGACGGCCCTGGCGCCTATGCCGCCCGGGCCTGGTGGTTGCTGGCCTGGCTGGGTAAGCGCGATGGCGTTTACATCCTCGATGGCGGGCTCAAGGCTTGGCATGCTGCCGGTTTGCCCTTGAGTCTCGATCCACCGGTCAACGGTCCCGGGACCTTCAGTGGTTCGCCGGACGCGACCCTGCTGCTGAGTGTCGAGGCGCTTGAGCAGCGCCTCGGTGAGCCGGACATGACCCTGCTCGATGCCCGGGCGTTGCCGCGTTTCAAGGGCGAAGTCGAACCGATCGATCCGGTGGCTGGACATATTCCGGGCGCGCAGTGCGCAGCGTTCACCGAGAACCTGGGTGCTGACGGGCGCTTCCTGCCAGTCGACCAGCTCAAGCAGCGCTTTGCCGAGAAATTGGGAGAGCGCTCGCCGACGGAGCTGGTGGCCTATTGCGGCTCCGGCGTGACGGCATGCCATAACCTGTTTGCCTTGTGCCTGGCGGGATATCCGTTGGGGAGGTTGTACGCCGGTTCGTGGAGTGAGTGGATCACCGATCCGCAGCGGGGCGTGGCGAAGGGCGAATAGCGGTCAATGTGGGAGCGAGCCTGCTCGCGATAGCGGTGGGTCAGCTTGCATCGATGCCAAATGTTCCACCGTAATCGCGAGCAGGCTCGCTCCCACAGGGATTTGGTGTTTAACCACAGTCATCCCTGGCCCAGGCTGGCCAGCCAGTGGGGAATCCGCCGCTCCAGATAATACCCCGGGCGGCGCAAGCTCCCGTCGACAAAACCCACATGCCCGCCTTGTGCATGCAGTTCCAGCTGGGTAGAGGCTGACAACTCGCCAGGTTCGGGCAAGCTGTGGGGAAACACGAAAGGGTCGTCGGCGGCTTGGATGACCAGGGTCGGCGTGCTGATCTCGCCAAGAAAGTAACGACTGGAGGCGCGACGGTAATAGTCGGCGGCGTCAGAGAAACCGTGCAGCGGCGCCGTCACCCGCCCATCGAAGTCCCAGAAGGTGCGCATGTTTTCCAGAGGGCCCAGTGCCGTGAGGGTCGCCAGCCCTTCGTGGCGTCCGTCGTGCTGGAACTGGCGTTGCTTGTTGCGCACATAGGCCACCATCTCGCGCATGAAATGGGCCTGATAAAACCTGGAAAACCCCTGTCCGATGCGATCGGCACACTGGTCGAGGCGAAACGGTACCGACACCGCGACCGCCCCTTGCAGCTGACTGTCGCCGCCCGTTTCCCCCAGGTGCTTGAGCAGCACGTTGCCGCCCAGTGAATAGCCCACTGCAAACAGCGGTGCCAAGGGGCGGCGGGCCCGCAGATGGGCGATGGCGGCGGCGAGGTCTTCGCTGGCCCCCGAGTGATAGCTGCGGGGTAACAGGTTGGGTTCTCCCGAGCAACCACGCCAGTTCAGCGCCACGCTGGCCCAGCCCTGTCTGCCAAGAGCCTGTTGCAGGCCGGCCACGTAGGGCGAGTTGGAAGACCCGGTAAGCCCGTGAAGTACCAGCACCAGTGGCGCATCGACTCGGTGGGGGCCATGCCAGTCGAGATCGAGAAAGTCGCCGTCTTCCAACCACAGACGCTCACGTTCCCGAGCGATGTGCAAGGTCTTGCGCCACAGCGGTCCCCACAAGGTTTGCAAGTGCGGGTTGCCAAGGCCCAGGGCCGGGACGAAGCGTTCAGTTGCAACAGACACGATCATTTCTCGATGCACTGGCCAGCCGTTCAGCCAACGGCCTCTGCCACACGTTGCCACAACGCGTAATACACCCGTCCGGATTTCTGTTCACGATGCAGGCGCCAGTTGCCTGGCAACCCCAGGGTGGACGGGGCGGCTTCGCTTTCAGTGTAGACCCAGGCATCGTCGGCCAGCCAATGACGTTCTTCGAGCAAGGTGCAAACGGCTGGCAGCAGGTTCTGGTTGAACGGTGGGTCGAGGAACACCAGGTCGAAGGGGGTCGCCGGCTGGCTGTCCAGGTAGCGCAACGCGTCGGCGGTCTGCACCTGACCGACGGTGCAACGCAGTGTGCCCAGGTGCTCTTTCAGGCTGGAGACCGCCAGGCTGCTGGCGTCCAGCGCCTGGCCCATGGCGGCGCCACGGGACAACGCCTCAAGAAACAATGCCCCGCTGCCGGCAAACGGGTCGAGTACCCGAGCGCCGGCCACGTAGGGCGCGAGCCAATTGAACAGGGTTTCGCGCACCCGGTCCGGGGTTGGGCGCAGGCCCGGCGCGTCGGGGAAGCTCAAGCGCCGGCTGCGCCATTCGCCGCCGATGATGCGCAACTGGTTCACACCGTTGTGCACGGGTTTCTTGCTGGAATTGGATGGGCGGGCCATTAGTGCTCCGGAACCCCGAGCGGTTGCTCGGCAGGTTTTTCAGTGGGGGCCGGCAGCGGCTGTTGCGGCACGGTCGGGCCGGCGGTGACGATGACCATTTTATCCGTGCTCAGGTGTTTGTTCAGCGCGGTCTTGACCTGTTCGACGGTCAGTTCCTGGGACTGACGCATAAAGTCTTCCAGGTAGCTGAGCGGCAAGTCATAGAAACCCATGGCGCCGAGCTGGCCGACAATGTCCTCGTTGCTGGCGGTGGACAGCGGGAAACTGCCGGCCAGCTCACGCTTGGCATCATCGAGTTCTTTTTGGGTCGGGCCGTTCTTCAGATAATCGGCGAACACATCCTGCACCAGTTTCAGCGTGCCTTCGCTCATTTCGGCGCGTGTCTGCAGGTTGATCATGAACGGGCCACGGGCCTGCATCGGCGAGAAGCCAGAATACACGCCGTAGGTCAGGCCACGCTTTTCCCGGACTTCGGTCATCAACCGCGTGCCGAAACCGCCGCCGCCGAGGATCTGGTTGCCCAGGGATACGGCCGCATAGTCCGGGTCGTCCCGATCGATGCCCAGTTGCGCAAGCATCAGGTTGGTCTGCTTGGACGGGAACTCGATGTGACCGATGCTCGCCTTCGGTTCAACCGGTTGCACGGTCTTCGCCAGCGCTGGGCCCTTCGGCAGCGCGGCGGACACCTGATTGGCAATGGCTTCGGCTTCGGCACGGGACAGGTCCCCGACCAGCGCAATCACCGCGTTGCCGGCGGCATAGGCCCTGGCGTGGAAAGCCTGGACCTGGGCCAGCGTGATCGGTGGAATGCTTTGGGCGGTACCGTCACTGGAATGGGCATACGGATGATCACCGTACAGGCGCTTCATCAGTTCCAGCCCCGCCAGCTTGCCGGGGTTCTGCTTCTGGTACTCGAAACCGGCCAGCAACTGATTCTTGATGCGCGCAAAGGAGTCGGCGGGGAAGGTCGGTTTGCCAACGACGTCGGCGAACAGCTTCAGCGCCGGCTCACGCTTGTCCACCGCGCTGAGGCTGCGCAGTGACGCCAGGGCCATGTCCCGCAGGGCACCGTTGCCAAAATCGGCGCCGAGGCTTTCGAACCCTTGGGCAATCGCGCTGACATCCTTACCGGCTACGCCCTCATTGAGCATGGCGTTGGTCAACAGCGCCAGACCGGGTGTATCGCCGTCCTGGCTGCTGCCGGCTGCGAAAGTCAGGCGCAGGTCGAACATCGGTAATTCCCGGGCTTCGACGAACAACACCTTGGCGCCGTCAGCGGTTGTCCAGGTTTTTACGTCGAGCTGGCGACGGCTGGGTGCCTTGCCGTCCAGCTCGGCCAAAGATTGCAGCTTGTTGCTGGCCTTGGCTTTGTCCAGCGCCTGGCTGGCGTTGGTGTCATTGGATGGCGACAGGTAAAAGGCCAAGGCGCTGACCAGGGCGATCAACACCACACCGATCAGCACCAGACGCGGTGATTTGCGCTCACTCATGAGCTTTCTCCTCGGGCAGGACGTGCGCGACGCTCAGGCGCGAGCGGGTGAAATACAGCTGGGCTGCCTTCTGGATATCTTGCGGGGTCACGCTTTGCAGTTCGGCGAGTTCGGTGTCCATCAGTTTCCAGGACAAGCCGACCGTTTCCAGTTGGCCGATGGCGGTGGCCTGGCTGGTGATCGAATCGCGCTCGTACACCAGGCCGGCGATGACCTGGGCGCGGACGCGCTCCAGTTCCTCGGCGGTCGGGGCGGTGGTTTTCAACTGTTCGAGCAAGCGCCACAAACCGGCTTCGGCCTGGGCCATGGTTTTGTTTTTCTGGGTGTTGGGCGTGGCCGACAGGGTGAACAGCGTGTCGCCACGGGTAAAGGCGTCGTAGCTCGACGAACCGCCGGACACCAGCTCTTCGCCGCGTTCTAGCTGGGTCGGGATCCGCCCGCTGTAGCCGCCGTCCAGCAAGGCCGAAATCAGCCGAAGGGCATTGACCGAGCGTTTGTCGGTCGCGGTGGCGATACTCGGCACGTTGAAGGCCAGCATCAGGCTTGGCAGTTGGGTCTGCACATGCAGGGTAATCTGCCGCTCGCCAGGTTCGGCCAGTTCCAGGGGGATCTTCGCCGGCGGCACGTCGCGCCGGGCAACCGGGCCAAAGTAACGCTGGGCCAACGTCTTGACCTCGTCGGGCGTGACATCGCCGACCACCACCAGGGTTGCGTTATTCGGCGCGTACCAGGATTCGTACCAGTGGCGCAGTTCCTGGACTTTCATCCGCTCCAGGTCGGCCATCCAGCCGATGGTCGGGGTGTGGTAGCCGCTGGCCGGGTAAGCCATGGCCTTGAAGCGCTCATAAGCCTTGGACATCGGCTTGTCGTCGGTGCGCATGCGGCGCTCTTCCTTGATCACCTCGATCTCGCGACTGAACTCCTCCGGTGGCAGGCGCAGGCTGGCCATACGGTCGGCTTCCAGCTCGAAGGCCACGCCCAGGCGATCGCGGGCCAGTACCTGGTAGTAAGCGGTAAAGTCATCGCTGGTGAAGGCGTTTTCTTCGGCGCCAAGGTCGCGCAGGATCAGCGAAGCTTCGCCGGGGCCGACTTTCGAGCTGCCCTTGAACATCATGTGTTCCAGGGCGTGGGACAAACCGGTCTGGCCCGGGGTTTCATAACTGGAGCCAACCTTGTACCAAACCTGGGACACCACCACCGGTGCGCGATGATCTTCGCGCACCACGACCTTCAGGCCGTTGTCGAGGGTAAATTCATGGGTGGGTTGTGGATCGGCAGCCAAGGCTGAAAAAGGCAGACAAACTGTGCTGAGCAGCAGGCCTGCAGCACGGCGGGCAAGAGCATTCATTCGTGTTTAAACCTGTTGGGCTGCCCGCTAGGTCTTAGCGTCGGCGGGCGAGAGGGTGCTAGGATACTGATCCGTTTTACTGGCGGCCACGCCTATCGGGCCTTTTCGCGGTCCGGGGTTGTTTGGGTTCTCGGAAGAAACCCTGGGTTTGTTCGTTGATCCCAGCGTTTTCGCCGATGATGTCGCGCCAGTCCTTCGAAAAAATCGACCTTGAGCTGTCCTGGGGACAACTCGACAAAATGTTGCGCGTGAACAAGCTGGGTGAAACGCAGTCTGTTCAGCATCGAATATTTATCACCGAGGCGCCCTGATGGCGCGTCGCTACCGTGAGATAGCCGTCCTCCATGTTTGGTTCCAACGACGACAAGAAGACCCCAGCTGCGGCTGGCGAGAAAAAAGGCCTGTTCGGATGGCTGCGCAAGAAGCCGCAGGAAACCGTCGTCGAACAGCCGCAACCGCTGCCTGAGCCCGACGCCGAGGCGGTGGCCGAAGAAGCTGCCCCCATTCTCCTGCCGATTGCCGAGCCGGTGTTGCAACCGGCCGAGCCTGCGCCTGACTCGGCCGCGGAGCCGGTGGCCGAGCAACCGCTGACCCCGCCCGAAGGGCAAACCCCCTGGCTGACCTTACCCGTGGCGGAAGAGCCGGTAGCGTTGGTGGAGGACGCACAGGCGTCGCAGGTCGCTCCGCCGATTCCGGCACTCACCCCCTCCGTCGCGGCCCCGGCCGTGGAGCCGACCGTCGAAGTGCCGGTGCCTGCCATCACGCCTGTCGCAGCCCCAGCCGCCCCTGAACCGGAGCCCGTTGCAGTTGAGTTGCCAGCTCTCGCAGAGCCCGCGCCTGCCGCCGAAGAGAACAAGGTCGGTTTCTTCGCCCGCCTCAAGCAAGGCCTGTCCAAGACCAGCGCCAGCATCGGCGAAGGCATGGCCAGCCTGTTCCTGGGCAAGAAAGTCATCGACGACGAATTGCTGGAAGACATCGAAACCCGCTTGCTGACCGCCGATGTGGGCGTCGAGGCGACGTCGGTGATCATCCAGAGCCTGACTCAAAAGGTGGCGCGCAAGCAGCTCACCGACGCCGACGCTTTGTACAAGTCTTTGCAGGGCGAGTTGACCAACATGCTCAAGCCGGTGGAACAGCCGCTGGTGATTGCCGCGCAGAACAAGCCGTTCGTGATCCTGGTGGTGGGCGTCAACGGCGCCGGCAAGACCACGACCATCGGCAAACTGGCGAAGAAGCTGCAGTTGGAGGGCAAGAAAGTCATGCTCGCCGCCGGCGATACCTTCCGCGCCGCTGCGGTCGAACAGCTGCAAGTGTGGGGCGAGCGCAACAAGATTCCGGTAATCGCCCAGCATACCGGCGCCGACTCCGCTTCAGTGATTTTCGACGCCGTGCAGGCCGCCAAGGCCCGTGGCATCGATGTGCTGATTGCCGACACGGCCGGTCGCCTGCATACCAAAGACAACCTGATGGAAGAGTTGAAGAAGGTTCGCCGGGTGATCGGCAAGCTCGATGCCGACGCGCCCCATGAGGTGCTGTTGGTGCTGGACGCCGGCACCGGCCAGAACGCTATCAACCAGGCCAAGCAGTTCAACCAGACCGTCCAACTGACCGGACTGGCCCTGACCAAGCTCGACGGGACCGCCAAGGGCGGGGTGATTTTCGCCTTGGCCAAGCAGTTCGGTCTGCCGATTCGCTACATCGGCGTGGGTGAAGGCATCGACGATCTGCGCACCTTTGAAGCCGAGCCCTTTGTCCAGGCACTGTTTGCCGAGCGGGAGCACTCATGATTCGTTTCGAACAGGTCGGTAAACGCTATCCGAACGGACACGTCGGCTTGCATGAGCTGAGCTTTCGGGTCCGTCGTGGCGAGTTTCTGTTTGTCACCGGCCATTCTGGCGCCGGTAAAAGTACCTTGCTGCGCCTGCTGCTGGCGATGGAGCGGCCCACCACCGGCAAACTGCTGTTGGCCGGCCAGGACCTGAGCACCATCAGCAATGCCCAGATTCCTTTTTTGCGTCGGCAGATCGGCGTGGTGTTCCAGAATCACCAGTTGCTGTTCGATCGCACGGTGTTCAACAACGTGGCGTTGCCCTTGCAGATCCTTGGCCTGTCCAAGGCCGAGATCAACAAGCGCGTGGATTCGGCCCTGGAGCGTGTGGCGCTGTCGGACAAGACCGATCTGTACCCCGGCGACCTGTCCACCGGCCAGCAACAGCGCGTGGGCATCGCCCGCGCCATCGTTCATCGCCCCGCCTTGCTGCTGGCGGATGAACCTACCGGTAACCTGGACCCGCGTCTGGCGGCGGAAATCATGGGCGTATTCGAAGACATCAATCGCTTGGGCACCAGCGTGCTGATTGCCAGTCACGACCTGGCCCTGATCGCGCGCATGCGTCACCGCATGCTCACCTTGCAGCGCGGTCGACTGATCGGTGACGGGGAGGCTGGCGTATGAGTGCGACCCGTAGCCCCAAGGTAGCCGAGCGCGTGGCTCCGAAAGCCTCCGATCCGCAGCCGCCAAAGAAGAAGCGCGACGATGACGACGGCCCGGATTTCGCGACACTGTTTCACGCCTGGGTCGAAAGCCACCGCGCGAGCCTGCTGGACAGCCTCAAGCGCCTGGGCAAGCAACCGATCGGCAGCTTTTTTACCTGCATGGTGATGGCGGTGGCTCTGAGTTTGCCCATGGGCCTGTCATTATTGCTAAGTAATGTGGAGCGCCTGGGTGGCTCCTGGCAGCGTGCGGCGCAGATTTCCTTGTATCTGCAGTTGGAAGCGAGCCCTGCCGAAGGCCAGGCGTTGCGCGAGCAGATCAAGGCCATGCCGGGCGTGGCCGACGCCGAATACATTGGTCGCGAACAGGCGCTGGAGGAATTCCAGCAGCAGTCCGGCCTGGGCGATGCCCTCAAGGAACTGCCGGAAAACCCGCTGCCGGGTGTGGTACTGGTGACACCCGAGGAAGTCGACAAGCCAACCCTTGAAGCATTAAGACAAAGACTTTCCGAGTTGCCGAAGGTACAACAGGCGCAACTTGATCTAGTCTGGGTCGAGCGTCTTGCGGCGATCCTCAAGCTTGGCGACCGGTTTGTCTTCGGTCTGACGGTGCTTCTGGTTTCTGCATTACTTTTGGTGATAGGCAATACCATTCGTCTTCATATTGAAAACCGCCGCACCGAGATAGAAGTGATTAAACTCGTCGGCGGTACGGACAGTTATGTGCGCAGGCCCTTCCTTTACATGGGGGCGCTATATGGCTTCGGTGCCGGGATTCTGTCCTGGGGCGTATTGGCATTTGGCCTGGACTGGCTGAATGACGCGGTGGTGGGGCTGGCTGGTTTGTACGGCAGTGATTTTTCCCTGGCCGGAGTGCCAGCCGCCGACGGTCTGTCGCTCTTGCTTGGCGCGGTGCTGTTGGGTTATATCGGTGCATGGATTGCGGTAGCACGCCACTTGCGTGAGCTTGCTCCAAAATAGTGTTTTTTGCGCGTATTGACCTTTCGGTTTTTGTGGGAACTTGTCCTACGGTTCCCGGTCAATTTTCGCAGTGCTGAACTGCACGAGTTATGTGAGTCGGAGGTTTTTTCGTATGACCACTTCTTTGCAACCTGCTTATGCTCTGGTCCCGGGTGCGAACCTGGAGGCTTATGTGCACACGGTGAACAGCATCCCTTTGCTGACGCCCGAGCAGGAGCGTGAACTGGCCGAGAGTCTCTATTATGAGCAGGATCTTGAGGCGGCTCGGCAGATGGTGCTCGCCCACCTGCGTTTTGTTGTACATATCGCCCGCAGCTATTCCGGCTACGGGCTGGCCCAGGCCGACCTGATCCAGGAAGGCAACGTCGGCCTGATGAAGGCGGTCAAGCGTTTCAACCCGGAAATGGGTGTGCGCCTGGTGTCGTTTGCAGTGCACTGGATCAAGGCGGAAATCCACGAGTTCATCCTGCGCAACTGGCGCATCGTGAAAGTCGCGACCACCAAGGCCCAGCGCAAGCTGTTCTTCAACCTGCGCAGCCAGAAGAAACGTCTGGCCTGGCTGAACAATGAAGAAGTCCATCGCGTGGCCGAGAGCCTGGGCGTCGAGCCGCGGGAAGTGCGCGAGATGGAAAGTCGTCTGACCGGCCATGACATGGCCTTCGACCCGGCCGCCGAAGCGGACGACGACAGCGCTTTCCAGTCGCCGGCCAACTATCTGGAAGACCACCGGTACGACCCGGCGCGTCAACTGGAAGACGCCGACTGGAGTGACAACTCCAACACCAACCTGCACGAAGCCCTGGAAGTGCTGGACGAGCGCAGTCGTGACATTCTCTACCAGCGCTGGCTGGCCGAGGAAAAAGCCACGTTGCACGACCTGGCACAGAAGTACAACGTGTCGGCCGAGCGAATTCGCCAGCTTGAGAAAAGCGCGATGAACAAGCTCAAGACGTCGATTGCTGCCTGACCTGCGCAACAGCCATAAAAAACGCCCCGATCAGTGATGATTGGGGCGTTTTTGTTCGGGCGGGCAAAATCCCTGTGGGAGCGGGCTTGCTCGCGAATGCGGTGTACCGGATACATTGATGTGGACTGACACACCGCATTCGCGAGCAGGCTCGCTCCCACAGGGATCTGTTGTGCCCCGGCTATTGCGCCCAAGGCGCCCGCCGCGAATCATTCAGGCCCAGCAGGTAGCTGTCGCCCCCCAACTGGCTCATCTGTCGGCGAATCCAGTTCGCGCGCCGCAGCACATAAGGGCTCGGGCGTGCGGCGTTCCATACCCGGGGGTTGGGCAGGACCGCCGCCAGCAGGCTGGCCTGTTGCCGGGACAATGCATCGGCGCTTACCCGAAAGTGATGCCGCGCCGCGGCTTCGGCGCCGAACACACCGTCATCCCACTCGACGCTGTTGAGGTACACCTCGAGAATCCGCTGCTTGGGCCAGAGTATTTCGATCAGCGCGGTAAACCAGGCTTCCAGGCCCTTGCGCAGCCAGCTACGGCCCGGCCACAGGAACAAGTTCTTGGACACTTGCTGGCTGAGGGTGCTGGCGCCGCGAATCGAGCCGCCACGTCCGTTATGGGTAAGCGCGGCCTGGATCGCACCGAAGTCGAAGCCCCAGTGCTCAGGAAATTTCTGGTCCTCACCCGCGATTACCGCGATTTTGAGGTTGTCGGAAATCTGATCCCAGGGTTGCCAGGTACGCTGCAGGTCGATCGGCTCGCCACCGAACCAGGATTCAACCTTGCGCTCGATCATCAGCGCGGTGAACGGCGGCGGCACCACGCGAAACAGCAGCACCAGCACAACGCTGCCGACGGCGAACCAGAGCAGGGCTTTAACGAATCGTCGAAACAATGAACGCAACATAGAGATGGCTTGGCCGAACCCGTCGAGCGGGCCATTATACAGACCCTGTCCACCGAGTCTGACTGGAGTTCTCATGCTGCGTAGTTTTCTGATGCTGGCTGCTTTTTTCGGCTTCACAGGCGTGGCACTGGGAGCGTTTGCCGCCCACGGCCTGAAAAACCGCCTGAGCGCCGATTACCTGGCGATCTTTCATACCGGCGTCACCTATCAGTTGGTGCACACCCTGGCGTTGCTGGGCGTCGCGCTGCTGGCCACGCACATCCCCGGTCGCATCGTCACCTGGGCCGGGATTTCGTTTGTCATCGGTATCCTGCTGTTCTCCGGGAGTCTTTATCTGCTAACCCTCACGGGGATCGGCAAACTGGGCATTATCACGCCGTTCGGTGGCGTAGCGTTTCTGATCGGTTGGCTGTGCCTGGGGCTTGCCGCCTGGCGGTTGGGCTGACCGCACGGTCCAATTCATGACGAATGGCTTGGGTCGTCCAGACTGATCGGGCTAGAATGCCAGCCCCTAAAAATGATGGCGGCATCCGGCATGCGCATTCAGTTGAACGGCGAACCCCTTGATCTGCCTGACGGTGAAACCGTTGCGGCCCTGCTGACCCGTCTGGAACTAACCGGACGCCGCGTCGCGGTGGAGCTCAATCTGGATATCGTCCCGCGCAGCCAGCACGCCGACACCACGTTGAACGACGGCGACAGCGTCGAAGTGGTCCACGCCATCGGCGGCGGCTAGTCCCTGCGGTTTTACAGTATTTCGCAAGAACCTCACCCCAACAGAGGATTTCCCATGAGCATCGTTCGTAGCGACAAGCCCTTCGTCCTGGCCGGTCGTACCTACCAGTCGCGTTTGCTGGTTGGCACCGGCAAATACCGCGACATGGAAGAAACCCGCCTGGCCATCGAAGCCTCGGGCGCTGAAATCGTGACCGTTGCCGTGCGCCGGACCAACATCGGCCAGAACCCGGGCGAACCGAATCTGCTGGATATCCTGCCGCCGGATCGCTACACCATCCTGCCCAACACCGCCGGTTGCTTCGACGCCATCGAGGCCGTGCGCACCTGCCGCCTGGCCCGTGAACTGCTCGACGGCCACAATCTGGTGAAGCTGGAAGTGCTGGCGGACCAGAAAACCCTGTTCCCCAACGTGATCGAAACCCTCAAGGCCGCCGAAACCCTGGTCAAGGAAGGTTTCGACGTGATGGTCTACACCAGCGATGACCCGATCATCGCCCGTCAACTGGCGGAAATTGGCTGCATCGCGGTGATGCCGCTGGCTGGCCTGATCGGCACAGGCCTGGGGATCTGCAACCCGTACAACCTGCAGATCATCCTGGAAGAGGCCAAGATTCCGGTGTTGGTGGATGCCGGTGTCGGTACTGCGTCCGACGCCACTATCGCCATGGAACTGGGCTGTGAAGCCGTGCTGATGAACTCCGCTATTGCCCATGCCCAGCAACCGATCCTGATGGCCGAAGCCATGAAGCACGCCATTGTCGCTGGGCGTTTGGCGTACCTCGCCGGCCGCATGCCGAAAAAACTTTACGCCAGCGCCTCTTCGCCGCTGGATGGTCTGATCAAGTAAGAGCCATTGATGACTGAATCGAACGACACGCCTGTCCTCCCGGAAGAAGGCGAAGAGCGCCAACATCGCCGCATCAAGAGTTTCGTGATGCGCGCCGGGCGCATGACCGAAGGCCAGCAACGTGGTCTTGAGCAGGGCGCGTCGCGGTTCGTCCTGCCCCTGGCCGATGCGCCGGTGGATTTTGACCAGGTGTTCGGCCGCTCGGCGCCGCGCTCGCTGGAAATCGGCTTTGGCATGGGCCACTCGCTGCTGGAAATGGCCGCCGCGGCGCCGGAGCAGGATTTCATCGGTGTGGAAGTTCATCGTCCCGGTGTGGGCGCGCTGCTCAACGGCGTGTTGACCCAAGGGCTGACCAACCTGCGGGTCTACGACTGCGACGCCATCGAAGTGCTTAACCGCTGCGTGGCCGACAACAGTCTCGACCGGCTGATGCTGTTCTTCCCGGACCCATGGCACAAAAGCCGTCACCACAAGCGCCGCATCGTCCAGGCGTCGTTCGCGGAGCTGGTGCGCAGCAAGCTGAAGGTCGGCGGTGTGCTGCACATGGCCACCGACTGGGAGCCTTACGCCGAATACATGCTGGAAGTGATGAACGTCGCCCCGGGCTACCGCAACCTGGCCGAAGACGGCAAGTGCGTGCCGCGCCCGGCCGAACGACCGATCACCAAGTTCGAACGCCGTGGCGAACGCTTGGGGCATGGGGTTTGGGATTTGAAGTTCGAGAAGGTGGATTAAGCATCACGCAATACCCAATGTGGGAGCGAGCTTCTGTGGGAGCAAGGCTTGCCCGCGATAGCAGCGCCTCGGTGCAACTTGAACCTCGAGTTGCCTGCATCGCGAGCAAGCTTTGCTCCCACAAATCCTTGCTCCCACAGTTGTTTTAGGTTGTGGCCGGATCAGCGACGATCCGCCACCACGCCAATCAACACCAGCACCACCAACAGCACCGGCGCCAGGCTGTAGTTGTTGAACTGGCTCAAGCCCCGGACAATCCACGGCGTGGCGTAGATCAGCGCCGCGCCGCTGCCGATCATGCACAGCAGGGCGATCAGCGGGACGCGCAAGGCGCCGGCGATATTGCCAAGGCGTTGTTCGACCCAACCCTTGATGTCGGCACCAAACAGCACCAGCAGACACCCTACCAATGCCAGAGAGATTTCCGACAGGTTGCTGCGGCTCCAGCGGGACACGGTGGCGAGCAGGTCGAGTACCAGATCCATGGGGTTTCCTTGTGTGATTAGCTCAAAAATTTCTGCAACAGGTCGTTGAGAAACAACTGTCCGCGCTCGGTGGCTGCCAGACGTGCCGGTTCGACCTGCAACAACCCGCTTTGTTCGGCCTCGCGTCGGCCTTCAGCCAGGCTTTGCAAGGGCAAGCCGGTGCGCTCGGGGTAAAGCTGCGCTTCCACGCCTTCGGTCAGGCGCAGCGCGTTCATCAGGAACTCGAAGGGCAGCTCTTCATTGCTCAGGGTCTTCTCGCCGGCCAGGAAGCGTTTGGCTGGGTTGAGGTAGTCCTTGGGCAGGCGGGTTTTCCAGGTGCGCACAATACGCCCGTCCGGATGGCTGAGCTTGCCGTGGGCACCGGCGCCGATGCCGATGAAGTCGCCGAAACCCCAGTAGTTGAGGTTATGCCGCGCCGGCCGGCCGGGTTGGGCGTAGGCCGAGACTTCGTATTGGCTGTAGCCATGTTCGGCCAGCAACGCTTGCCCGGCTTCCTGGATGTCCCACAGGGTGTCGTCTTCCGGCAAGGTCGGCGGCTGGTTCCAGAACACCGTGTTTGGCTCCAGGGTCAACTGATACCAGGACAGATGCGTGGGCTTCAACGCAATGGCCTGGCGCAAATCGCTCAAGGCGTCGTCCAGGGACTGATCGGGCAGGCCATGCATCAGGTCCAGGTTGAAGTTGTCGAACCCGGCCTGACGGGCCATGCCGGCGGCACGCACAGCTTCGTCACCGTTATGGATCCGGCCCAAAGCCTTGAGCTTGTCTTGCTGAAAGCTCTGGATGCCAATGGACAGGCGATTGATGCCCAGTGCCCGGTAAGCGACAAATTTCTCTTGCTCGAAGGTGCCAGGGTTGGCTTCCAGGGTGATTTCAATGTCATGGGCAAAGGGGATTCGCGCCTCGACACCTTTGAGCAGCCGCCCCAGGGCCTGGGCGCTGAACAGGCTTGGCGTGCCGCCGCCGAAGAAGATCGAGCTCAGTTCCCGGCCATACACCGCCTGCAAGTCCTGGTCGAGATCGGCCAGCAAGGCGTCGACGTACTCTTCCTCCGGCAACTGCGGGCTGGCGGTATGGGAGTTGAAATCGCAATACGGGCATTTGCGTACACACCACGGAATGTGGATGTACAACGCCAGGGGCGGCAGCACTGGCAGCGGCGCCCGAGGCGTTTGCGCACCGCCATGGATCAGGGGTGCAGGGGACTCATCGATCATTGCAGACCCAGGCGTTGACGCAGCAGCGCCATGGCGCGGGCGCGATGGCTCAACTGGTTCTTTTCCACCGGGCCCAGCTCGGCGCTGGAGCAGTTGCGCTCCGGCACCCAGAACAGCGGATCGTAGCCAAAGCCGTGTTCGCCGCTGGCTTCAGTGAGAATGCGCCCGTGCCACAAGCCCTCGCAGAGGATCGGCAGTGGATCGTCGGCATGACGGACCAGGGCCAGCACGCAAACGAACTGCGCGCCGCGCTCGGCTTCGGGCACATCCTTGAGGGTCTCGAGCAGCTTGGCGTTGTTCGCCGCATCGCCTTTGCCATCTGCGTAGCGGGCTGAATAGATGCCCGGCGCACCGCCGAGAACGTCCACCGCCAGCCCGGAATCGTCGGCCAACGCCGGCAGGCCCGAAATGCGCGCGGCGTTGCGGGCCTTGAGGATGGCGTTCTCGACGAACGACAGGCCGGTTTCTTCAGGTTCTACCTGACTGAACTCGCCAATCGAGCGCAACTGCACCGAGCCACCGAGCATGGCCTGGAGTTCCTTGAGTTTGCCGGCGTTGTGGCTGGCCAATACGAGCTGAGTGAGGTTCATCATTGTCCGGGGTACAGTCTCTGGTTGAAGCTGATGGTGTTGATCTTGTCACCCGTTTGCACCTTGATCTCGAAGGTGCGGGTTTCCTCTTGGGGCACCGGATATTGGGCGATGTAGTAGATCGCGTTTTCTTCGGTCACCTGCTTGAAGTTCAGCGCGATACTCTGGCTGGTGAGGTCTTTCACTGTGCCGCTGACCTGGGCCATCAGAGGCTTGCCATCCTTGATGACCGAGACGTTGATCACGCCCTGGCCCTTGCTGCGGATCAGCTCGGCATTCTTGGCGATGTCCGGCGTCAGGAAGGTCGAGTTGAAGG
Organism: Pseudomonas sp. NFACC39-1; assembly: GCF_900110355.1. NCBI lineage: Bacteria > Pseudomonadati > Pseudomonadota > Gammaproteobacteria > Pseudomonadales > Pseudomonadaceae > Pseudomonas > Pseudomonas sp. NFACC39-1. Next base: position 226,479 of record NZ_FODL01000002.1, read on the forward strand.
TGTTGTAGTGCACGGTGATGTCACCGAACACTTCCTTGCGCTCGGCCTTGATGACGTCGGCGGCCATGGCGCCGACGCTCAGGCAGGCGGTGATGAGAAACAACGCTAGACGTTTCATGTCGTGCTCCTGGTAAGGCCGGGGTTCACACCGCGACCTGATGATCGGCAAGGCCTGGGCTGCTGACCCGATAAATGCCTATTTCACCTAACAGATTAGGCCATAGCTTGCTGGCCCACCCGTGGCGGTGTTGCTGGTCCACCGCCAGGCGATCGATGACCTTGGCTTGGCGTTCGCGGCACAGCGCCTCGAAATCCTCGAAGGTGCAGAAGTGGATGTTCGGCGTGTTGTACCAGGTATAGGGCAGGAACTCCGACACCGGCATGCGCCCCTTGCTCGCCAGGTACCAGCGGCAGCGCCAGTGCCCGAAGTTGGGGAAGGTGATGATGCACTGGCGCCCGACCCGCAGCATTTCGTCGAGGATCTTGTCCGGGTAGTGCACCGCTTGCAGCGCCTGGGTCATGACCACGATGTCGAAGCTGTTGCTGGCGAAGTTGCCCAGGCCCTTGTCCAGGTCCTGCTCGATCACGTTGATGCCCTTGGCCACGCACTCGGCGATGTTGTCCGGGTCGTTTTCCAGGCCGTAGCCGGTGACTTGCTTGTGGTCGCGCAGCCAGGTCAGCAGTTCGCCGTTGCCGCAGCCCAGGTCGAGCACGCGGCTGCCGGCGGGGATCCATTCCTGGATGATGTCCAGATCGGCTCTCATGGCGTCCTCACAGCGTTATACGGTTCATGTAGTTGCCGAACGCCTGCAGGTAGCGCGGGATCGGGATCAAAAAGGCGTCGTGACCCTGGGGCGCGTCGATTTCCAGGTAGCAGACGTCCTTGCGGGCAGCCATCAGCGCGTCCACCAGCTCCCGAGAGCGGGCCGGGGAGAAACGCCAGTCGGTGGTGAATGACATCACGCAGAACCTGGCGGTGGCGCCTGCAAAGGTTTTTGCCAGGTCATCGTCGAAGTTCGCCGCCGGATCGAAGTAGTCCAGGGCTTTCGTCATCAACAGGTAGGTGTTGGCATCGAAGCGTCCGGAGAATTCTTCGCCCTGGTAGCGCAGGTAGCTTTCCACCTGGAATTCGACGCTGTGGAAGTCGTAGTTGAGCTTTTCGCTCTTGAGACCGCGGCCGAATTTCTCACCCATGGAATCATCGGACAGGTAGGTGATATGCCCGACCATCCGCGCCAGCATCAGCCCGCGCTTGGGGATCACGCCGTGTTCCTGGAACGAACCGCCGTGGAATTCCGGATCGGTGAGAATCGCCTGGCGCGCCACTTCGTTGAAGGCGATGTTCTGCGCCGACAGCTTGGGGGCCGAGGCGATTGCCAGGCAGTGGCGCACGCGGTCCGGGTAGGTGATGGTCCATTGCAGGGCTTGCATGCCGCCCAGGCTGCCGCCGATCACTGCGGCCCACTGGGTGATACCAAGGCGGTCCGCCAGGCGTGCCTGACTGTGGACCCAGTCTTCTACGGTCAGTACCGGAAAGTCGGCGCCGAAGGGCCTGCCGGTGTCCGGATTGACGCTGCTGGGGCCGGTGGAGCCGTTGCAACCGCCGAGGTTGTTCAGGCTGACCACGAAGAACTTGTTGGTGTCGATGGGCTTGCCCGGGCCGATGCAACTGTCCCACCAGCCCGGCTTGCGGTCGTCGACACTGTGATAGCCGGCGGCGTGGTGATGCCCCGACAGGGCGTGGCAAATCAGCACGGCATTGCTCGCCGTGGCATTGAGGGTGCCGTAGGTTTCGAAAATCAGGTCATAGGCTGGCAACGAACGGCCGCAGGCCAGGGCCAGGGGCTCGCTGAAATGCGCCATTTGCGGCGTCACCAGACCAACGGAATCGGGGGGAAAGGCAGCTGGCATCGACCCTGCTCTCGTTGAAATGAGGCGTAAGTCTAAAGACCGCTGTGGCAAGCGGCAAGCAAAGGCCGGAGCTGATTGTCCGCCCGCTGCAAACCCTGTGGGAGCAAGGCTTGCCCGCGATGAGGACGATGCGGTCCTGTAGGAGCTGTCGAGTGCAACGAGGCTGCGATCTTTCCCCGGACAATTGAGTCGCAAGCGAAAGATCAAAAGATCGCAGCCTTCGGCAGCTCCTACAGGGTTAGATCAGCAGCCGCAGGATTTCCGGCATCATGGTCATCGCCGCGAGGTTGTTGATCACCAGCATGTCGATCAGCTTGAGCACCAGGAACGCCAGGATCGGCGAGATATCCAGGCCCCCCAGGTTCGGCACGATGCGGCGGAACGGTGCCAGCGCCGGCTCGCAGATCTGGTTCACCAGCTCGGCGCCCGGGTTGTGGCTGCCGGGAGCGACCCAGGACAGGATTACGCTGATGATCAGGGCGAAGAAGAAAATCTTCAGGAACAGCGCGGTCACGCCAATGATCGACCAGATCAGCAGTTGCAGCGGGTTGCCGGTGGTGCCGTAGGTCAGCAGCAGGGTCAGGGCCATCAGCGCCAGTTGCACGATGGTCGCCAGTACCAGCGACGACATGTCCAGGCCGAACACGCTCGGAATGATCCGGCGCAGTGGCTTGAGCAATGGCTGGGTGGCCTTGACGATGAACTGGCACAGCGGGTTGTAGAAGTTGGCGCGCACCAGTTGCAACACAAAGCGCAGCAGTACGATCAGCAGGTACAGGCTGCCGAGGGTTTGCAGCACGTAGACCGCTGCAGTGTTCAATCCGATCATGAATGGCTCCTTATTGGCCCAGTTGTTCGGCCATTTCGGCCGAGCGGTGCGCGGCGGCGCCGAGTGCTTTTTCTACCAGGGCTTCGAAGCCCCCGGCCTGGAACGATTTAATGGCGGCTTCCGTGGTGCCGGCTGGCGAGGTCACCCGGCGACGCAGTTCGGCCGCATCGACATCGCTGGACACGGCCATGTGCGCGGCGCCCAGGGCGGTCTGCAACGTCAGCTTGGCGGCGGTTTCGCGCGGCAGGCCGAGTTTTTCACCGGCGGCGGTCATGGCTTCGATCAGCAGGAAGAAGTAGGCCGGGCCCGAGCCGGACACGGCCGTCACCGCATCCAGTTGCTGCTCGGTTTCCAGCCACAGTGCCAGGCCGACGGCCGATAGCAGTTGTTCGGCCTGCTGGCGCTGTTCGGCGGTCACGTGTGCGGTCGCGAACAGCCCACTGACGCCCTGGCGCAGCAGCGCCGGAGTATTGGGCATGCAACGCACGATTGGCTGGGCACCGAGCCAGTTATTCATGCTGGCGCAGGTGATGCCGGCGGCGATCGACACTACCAGTTGATGGGGTTTGAGGCTCGGGCGAAGGGCTTCGCACACGGCTTTCATCGCCTGTGGCTTGACCGCCAGCACGACGACGTCCGCGCCCTCGATGGCCTGGACGTTGTCGGCGAACGTGTCGATGCCGTGCTCTGTGCCCACCCGGGCGCGGGTCTCGGCCCCCGGATCGCTGGCGCGGATCTGCGAAGCGTCCAGACCCTTGGCCCGCAGGCCGCCGATCAGGCTGGCGGCCATGTTGCCGGCGCCGATGAAGGCAATACGTGTGTTGCTCATGACAGGTCCTTGATTAGAGAGTTGAGTCAGCATGGCTTACGGCTAGCTACGGCTATAGTCGCGCGCGCCAAACAGCGCTGTACCGATCCGCACCCAGGTGGCGCCCTGGGCAATGGCCGACTCGAGGTCGTGGCTCATGCCCATGGAAAGGGTGTCCAACGGTAGCTTCAGATCGGCTTGCAAGCGTTGAACCGCTGCGAAGGCGGCATCTTGGGCGGCACGCTCCTCGGTGGGTTCGGGAATCGCCATCAACCCACGCAGCTTCAGGCGTGGCAACGCGCTGATGGCGCTGGCCAGAGCGGGCAGGTCCGCCGCGGTGCAGCCGGATTTGCTGTCTTCACCGCTGACGTTGACCTGGATGCAGATGTTCAGCGGCGGCAGGTCGGCCGGGCGCTGCTCGGACAGGCGTTGTGCAATTTTCAAACGATCCACGGAATGCACCCAGTCGAAATGTTCGGCGATAGCGCGCGTCTTGTTCGATTGAATGGGGCCGATGAAGTGCCAGATCAAGGGCAGGTCGGTCAGTTCGGCCTGTTTGCCCAGCGCCTCCTGCAGATAGTTCTCGCCAAAATCCCGCAGGCCGGCGGCATAGGCTTCACGCAGGGCCTGGGCGGGCTTGGTCTTGCTCACCGCCAGCAGCTGCACGCTGTGTTCGTCGCGGTGGGCGGCTTGTTCGGCTGCGCGGATACGCGATCTAACCTGAGCAATGTTGTCTGCTATCGTGGACATAAAGAAGCGCCAGCGGTGAGGTTCGCGGCATTCTACTGGAATTGAGGAGCGCTATGGATATCACTGAGTTACTGGCGTTCAGCGCCAAACAGGGCGCATCGGACCTGCACTTGTCCGCCGGGCTGCCGCCGATGATCCGTGTCGATGGCGATGTGAGGCGGATCAACCTGCCGGCCCTGGACCACAAGCAGGTCCATGAGCTGATCTACGACATCATGAACGACCGGCAGCGGGTGGATTACGAGAAGTTTCTGGAAACCGACTTTTCCTTCGACGTGCCGGGCGTCGCACGGTTCCGGGTCAATGCGTTCAACCAGAATCGCGGTGCAGGTGCGGTGTTCCGAACCATCCCGTCGAAAGTCCTGACCATGGAAGACCTGGGGATGGGCGATGTGTTTCGCAAAGTGACCGAGGCGCCTCGCGGGCTGGTGTTGGTGACTGGGCCGACCGGCTCCGGCAAGTCCACCACCCTGGCGGCGATGATCGACTACCTCAACACCCACAAACACCATCACATCCTCACCATCGAAGACCCCATCGAGTTTGTCCACGAGCCGCGCAAATGCCTGATCAACCAGCGCGAAGTGCACCGCGACACCCAAAGTTTCTCCACGGCCCTACGCTCAGCCCTGCGCGAAGACCCAGACGTGATTCTTGTGGGGGAGATGCGGGACCTGGAGACCATCCGCCTGGCCCTGACCGCCGCCGAAACCGGTCACCTGGTGTTCGGCACCTTGCACACCACCTCGGCGGCCAAGACCATCGACCGGGTGGTGGACGTGTTCCCGGGGGACGAGAAATCCATGGTTCGTTCGATGTTGTCCGAATCCTTGCAGGCGGTGATTTCACAGACGCTGGTCAAGAAGATCGGCGGCGGCCGGGTCGCGGCGCATGAAATCATGCTGGGAACGTCGGCGATCCGTAACCTGATCCGCGAAGACAAAATCGCCCAGATGTACTCGTCGATCCAGACCGGTGGCTCGCTAGGGATGCAGACGCTGGATATGTGTTTGAAGGATTTGGTGAGCAAAGGCTTGATCAGCCGCGAGCATGCGCGGGAGAAGGCGCGTACGCCGGATAACTTCTGAGAAGAAATTTCTGTGGCGTTTTCGAGGACCTCTTCGCGAGCAAGCCCGCTCCCACATTGGGTCCGAGGTGTTCACAAGTTATGTGACCACTGGAGATCCAATGTGGGAGCGGGCTTGCTCGCGAAGGGGTAATCAGCCGCGACACAAATACCGGATCAGCGCTGAACCACCTGCATCCCTTTCGGCTCTTTGGGCTGGACCCGTTTGGCAACCACGTAATGTTTGTTCCAGTACGGCTTGTTCAACGTGTCGATGGAGACCGACTTTCCACGACGTGGAGCGTGGATGAAGCGGTCGTTGCCCAGGTAGATGGCCACGTGGTTGACCCGGCGGCTCTTGAGCTTGAAGAAAATCAGGTCGCCGGGCTTGAGGTCCTTGCGATCGACTTTCTGCCCATGACCGCTGGCCATTGCATTGGAGGTGCGCGGCAGGTCGAAGGAGGCATCGTTAAAGGCGTACTTCACCAGGCCGCTGCAATCGAAACCTTTGCTTGGGCTGCTGCCGCCCCAACGGTAAGGTGTGCCCAGGACATTCACGGCACGACTCAACACATTGCTGGTCGCCTTGGTCGCCATGGGCGGAACCAGCTTGCTGTTGGCAGTGCGCACGCGCTGGGCGTATTGCTTGTTCTTGCTCGAAGGAGCAGAAACATGGGATTTAGGGGTGTAGCCGTTGACGTTGGGAAGACGTTGCTCACGATTGGTGGCGTGGGCGGCCAAGGGCAATAATAGGCAAATGGTTAGCCATGTCTTAAAAAATGGACGCATTAGGCAGGGCTCTTGAAGGTAAGCGCGCAACTTTATAACAGCTTTTTTTACGGTTCCGAGGCCGTTTGTCGAATCGCAACCCTAGGTGAAACCCGCATAATTGCGACATATTGACCCAATTGTCCGACAGAACCCAGACAGCACGGGGGTTTACCGGGTTCCTGAGGCTGGAGACCGCTTGTCGGCAATCCATAAAAAAGTCACAAATAATCCGAACAAATTTATCTATCGAGGCAAAAGAGGCGATTCATGAACAGCTATCAGCAGGACGCTTTACGCGATACCCACAGCAAAGTGATCGGCTATCTCTTGTGGATTTTCGGCTTTACCGGCGCCCACCGCTTCTATTACGGCAAGCCGGTCACCGGCACGATCTGGTTTTTCACCTTTGGCTTGTTGGGCATCGGCTGGCTGATCGACCTGTTCCTGATTCCGGCCATGGATCGGGAGGCCGATCTGCGCTTCACCCCGGGTCCACTCGAGTACAGCGTGGCGTGGATTCTGCTGACGTTTCTCGGTGTGCTGGGTGTGCACCGCATGTACCAGGGCAAATGGCTCACCGGCATCCTTTACCTGCTGACCGGCGGGGTGTTTTTCCTGGGGGTGCTGTATGACTTCTGGACGCTGAACGATCAGGTCTCGATTCGTAATGCGCAGAAGCGCGGGGCTTTTCACTAAGTCAATTAGACCGAGTCGCCTTCATCGCGAGCAGGCTCGCTCCCACATTGGATCGAGGTGTTCACAGGTTATGTGTTCACCGAAGATCCCTGTGGGAGCGAGCCTGCTCGCGATAAGGGCGACGCGGTGTCAGGCCTGGTGAGTCATCCGCCCATCCATCAGCGTATAACGCACCACCCCCGGCAAACTGTGGCCAAGGAACGGGCAGTTGTCGCCCTTGGAGCGCCAGGCTTCACCAGCCACGGTGGACGCGGCTGGGTCGAACAGCACCAGGTCCGCCGCCGCGCCCACCGCCAGTTTACCCACCGGTAGTTGCAGCGCGTCGGCCGGGCCGTTGCTCAGGCGTGCCAGCAAGGTCGGCAGGTCCAGCAATCCGTCTTCCACCAGCGTCATGGCCAGCGGCAGCAACAGCTCGACGCTGCTGATGCCCGGTTCCGTGGCGCCGAAGGGTGCCAGCTTGGCATCGCGCTCGTGGGGCTGATGATGGCTGGAGATGGCCGAGATCACCCCGGATTTCACGGCTTCGCGCAAGCCATCGCGGTCGGCGCGGGTGCGCAGCGGCGGCTGGACGTGATAGACGCTGTTGAAGTCGATCAGCGCTTCGTCGGTCAGGATCAGTTGGTACAGCGCCACATCGGCGGTGACGGGCAGGCCGCGAGCTTGGGCCTGGGCGATCAGTGCGGCACCGCGGGCGCTGGTCAGCTGGCTGAAGTGTGCGCGCACGCCGCTTTGTTCCACCAGCAGCAGGTCCCGGGCCAGGGCCACGGTTTCGGCGGTTTCCGGAATGCCCGGCAGGCCGAGGAAACTGGCGGTCGGGCCTTCGTGGGCCAGCCCACCTTCAGCCAGATCGTGATCCTGGGAGTTGAAGATCACCGTCAGGCCGAAAGTTGCCGCGTATTCCAGGGCGCGGCACAGGGTGCGGGTGTTGCGGAAGCTGTTGAGGCCGTTGCCGAACGCCACGCAACCAGCGTCGCGCAGCGCAATGAGTTCTGCCAGTTGCTCGCCATCGAGGCCTTTGCTCAAGGCGCCGATCGGGAACACCTTGGTATTGCCGGCTTCGCGGGCGCGATCGAGGATCAACTCGGCCACGGCCGAGGTGTCCAGTACCGGCTTGGTCTGCGGCGGGCAGCACAAGCTGGTCACGCCACCGGCGGCGGCGGCCCGGGTTTCGCTGACGATACTGCCTTTGCGGCTGTAACCGGGTTCGCGCAGGGCGACATTCAGGTCCACCAGCCCCGGAGCGGCCACCAGGCCTTGGGCGTTGAGGGTGTCGACGGCGGTAAAACCGGCCGGAGCGGCGCCAAGGGCGACAATTTTGCAGGCGTCGATATGGATGTCAGTCACTTGATCCAGGCCGCTGGCCGGATCGATCACGCGTGCGCCGAGAATGCTGAGCTTCACTGGGCGTTCTCCTGGTCGAATTGGCGCTGGGCCGTTTGCCCGCTCATGGCCATGGACAGCACGGCCATGCGGATGGCGATGCCGTAGGTCACTTGGTTGAGGATCACCGAATGCGGCCCGTCAGCCACTGCCGACTCGATCTCCACCCCGCGGTTGATCGGCCCCGGGTGCATGACGATGGCGTCCGGCTTGGCCCCGGCCAGGCGAGCGGTGGTCAGGCCGAACAGGCGGTAGAACTCGCCTTCGCTGGGCAGCAGGCCGCCGGTCATGCGTTCGCGCTGCAGGCGCAGCATGATCACCACGTCCACATCCTTGAGACCTTCGGTCATGTCGGTGTAGACCTTCACCCCGTATTGCTCGACGCCAATGGGTAGCAGGGTTTTCGGCGCGATCACGCGGATGTCCGGGCAGCCGAGGGTCTTGAGGGCCAGCATGTTCGAGCGGGCCACCCGCGAGTGCAGGATGTCGCCGACGATGGCCACCGAGAGATTCTCGAAGCTGCCCTTGTGCCGACGGATGGTCAGCATGTCCAGCATGCCCTGGGTCGGGTGGGCGTGACGGCCGTCGCCGCCGTTGATAATTGCCACTTGCGGGCACACATGCTCGGCAATGAAATGCGCGGCGCCGGAATCACCGTGACGCACGACGAACATGTCGGCCGCCATGGCCTCGAGGTTGCGCAAGGTGTCGAGCAGGGTTTCGCCCTTGCTCGCCGAGGAGGTGGAGACGTTCAGGGTGATCACGTCCGCCGACAGGCGCTGGGCTGCGAGTTCGAAGGTGGTGCGGGTGCGCGTGGAGTTTTCGAAGAACACGTTGCACACGGTCTTGCCGCGCAGCAACGGGACTTTCTTCACCGCCCGGGCCCCGACTTCGAGGAATGAGTCGGCGGTATCGAGGATTTCCGTCAGCAGCTCGCGGCGCAGGCCGTCGAGGGACAGGAAGTGCCGCAGCTGGCCCTGATCGTTGAGCTGTAGCGCTCGCTTGGTTTCGAGAGGCGTCATCGCAATGGACTCTTACAAGGGCAGTTAAAGGGCAAGGTCTTGCAGTTCGAGTTGCAGCGGCGCGGGGCCGGACAGCTTGACTCGCTCGTGGGCGGCCAGCGTCAGCGTCGCGCCGACCACGTTCGGGCGGATCGGCAGCTCGGCGGCGTCCAGGTCCAGCAGGCACACCAGGGTCACGCTGGCGGGGCGGCCATAATCGAACAGTTCGTTCATGGCGGCGCGGATGGTCCGGCCGCTCATCAGCACATCGTCGATCAATACCAGATGCTGGCCTTCAATCTCGAATGGCAGGGCCGAAGGGCGTACTTGCGGGTGCAGGCCGTTCTGGCTGAAGTCGTCGCGGTAGAACGACACATCGAGGGTGCCCAGCGGCGCATCGCTGCCCAGTTCTTCGAGCAAGGCCTGGGCGACCCAGACGCCACCGGTGCGAATGCCGATGTAGCGCGGTTCGCTGATGCCGCGTTGTTCCAGGTGCGCCGTGAGACGAATCGCCATCTGGCTGATCAGTTCGGCGGGATTGGGCAGGCTCATGCTGGCTCCTTCAGGTTCCCGGGCCGGTGGTCAGAGGCCCGGTTTATCGCTAAAAGAAAGCGCCCTGTCGGCGCTTTCAAAAAAATCAGGTTTCGAACAGGGCGGCGTTGGCGTCGAGCCAGCCTTGCAGCAGCAGGGCGGCCGCGATGGCGTCCACCGGGTTGTCGCGGTAACTGCCTTTCTGCCCGCCACGCACCAGGCGCTCGCCCTTGGCCTCGAACGTGGTCAGACGTTCGTCGTGGGTATAGAAAGGCAGGTTGTAGCGGCCGTTGAGCCTGCGGGCGAATTTCTCTGCACGAACGCACATGTCGCTGGGCGTGCCGTCCATGTTCAGCGGCAGGCCGACCACCACGGCGTCGGGTTTCCACTCCTTGATCAGCGCTTCGACCTGGTTCCAGTCGGGAACGCCGTTCTGCGCCTTCAGGGTGCACAGTTCGCGGGCCTGGCCGGTAATCACCTGGCCGACCGCCACGCCGATCTGTTTGGTGCCGTAATCGAAGCCCAGCAGCAAGCGCAGGGCCATCAGGCGTGTCCTGCCTGGCTGGTGAGCAGGCTGAGGTTGACCCCCAGCCGGCTGGCCGCCGCTTCCAGGCGCAGTTCGCTGCTGGTATTGAACAGAATGTCGGCGTCAAACGGACAGGTCAGCCAGGCGTTATCGGCCAGTTCGGCCTCCAGTTGCCCGGCTTCCCAACCGGCATAGCCGAGGGCGATCAGGCTTTTTTCCGGGCCTACGCCGTCGGCGATGGCGAACAGTACGTCCTGGGAGGTAGACAGCGATACGCCATCCAGGTCCACGGTGGCCTGGTAGGACGGCCCCGTCGGGTGGAGCACGAAGCCTCGGTCGGTCTGCACCGGGCCGCCGATGAAAATCGGGACGTGCTGGCACAAGAGTGGCGGTTCTACATCCGGGCGCAACTGCTCAAGAATGTCCGCCAGGTTCAGTTCCTGCGGCCGATTGATCACCAGCCCCATGGCCCCATTGGCCGTGTGCTCGACGATGTAGGTCAAGGTGTGGGCAAAGTTCGGATCGGCCATGTGCGGCATGGCAATCAGGAAGTGATGCTTGAGGTAGGTGGGGCTGACGTTTTTCATAGGCGCTAGTGTGGCGGCGCAGGGGCGAACTGACAAGCTGGGGATGTGCAGCAAATGCCTCGAACTGGCTGGTGACACCGATCAAATGTGGGAGCGGGCTAGCTCGCGAAGGGGGCAGTACATCCGACAGATCTCTTGTGGCAGGACCGCCGTCTTCGCGAGCAAGCCCGCTCCCACCAGGGATTTGGGTGGGGAATCAGTTGCTGGAGAGACGATCGCCCCGGGCGAACTTCCAGGTGCGGATGATTTCCAGGCGGTCGATGTCCGAAAGGTCCCCGGTAAACGGTGCGAACGGCGCGGCCAGGCGCACGATCCGCTGGGCGGCCTGATCCAGCAATGGCTGGCCGGAGGACTCCAGCACCAGCACTTCATACAACGAGCCGTCGCGGTTGATCGAGACCAGCAGCCGCAGGTTGCCATAGATCTGCTTGCGCCGGGCTTCGTCGGGGTAGTTGAGATTGCCGATGCGCTCGACCTTCTTGCGCCACTCGTCTTTGTACCAGGCGCCCTTGTCGCGCATGGTCGAGGCGGCGCTCAGGCGGTGGATGCGCGGGCGTTTGGCATATAGCTGCTGTTCCTGGGCCAGCTCGGCTTCCAGGCTGGCGATGTCGCTGGACAGTTGGGCGCTGTCGAAGGTGGGCACCGGGGCCTTGGGTTTGGGGTCGGGCCTGACCTCTTCTTTAACCGGGGCTTTTTTCGGCTTCGGCGCCACGGTGGTTACGGCTGCCTTGGGCGCCGTCTCCCGGACCTCGGGCTTGGCCGCTGGCGGCGGTGTGACCTTCTGCACTTTATTGTCCTGGAACGGCGCGATCTGGGTGGTTTTGGGCGTCGCCTTTTTTTCCAGGGTGCCACTTCCTTGCTGGTTTTCCTGGGCGAGGAAGTCCGCTTTCTGTGGCTTGGCTTCGCTTTTGAAGGTGGCCAGGGTGATTTCCAGGGTCTGGCTGATCTGTTTGGGTTCTACCGTGGCAAACCCGACGCCCAGCAGCAGTGCCAAGTGGATCAATGCCGCCAGGAACAGGGTAAAACCGAGACGATCAGCCGGGCGCACGCCGCGATGGGCGAGCTCTTGGGGCAGATCGGACGGGAGGGTCATGGCAAGGAAACCAACATCGCGTTTTTTTCAGGCCGGGCATGATAACGCAATGTGGGTTTCCTTCAGCAGGATCTGGATCAACGAGCCTTGAGCTTCTGATCGATGGCATCCATCAGCATCGCGCCGATATCGGTGCCGAAGGCGTTGTCGATCTCGCGGATGCAGGTCGGGCTGGTGACGTTGATTTCCGTCAGGTGCTCGCCGATCACGTCCAGGCCGACGAACAACAGGCCCTTCTCCCGCAGGGTCGGGCCGACTTGGGCGGCGATCCAGCGGTCCTTCTCAGTCAACGGACGCGCCTCGCCACGCCCGCCGGCCGCCAGGTTGCCGCGGGTTTCGCCGGCCGCGGGAATGCGCGCCAGGCAATAGTCCACCGGTTCGCCGTCGATCATCAGGATGCGCTTGTCGCCATCGACGATGGCCGGCAGGTAACCCTGGATCATGATCTGCTGCTGACCGTGCAAGGTCAGGGTTTCCAGGATCACCGACAGGTTGGGGTGGCCGGCGGTGTGACGGAAAATCGAGGAGCCGCCCATGCCGTCCAGGGGCTTGAGGATCACGTCGCCGTGGTGGTCGGCGAACTCACGCAGCACGTCCGGACGACGGCTGACGATAGTGGGCGGTGTGCATTGCGGGAACAGCGTGGCGAACAGCTTTTCGTTGCAGTCGCGCAGGCTCTGGGGTTTGTTGACCACCAGCACACCGGCGCTTTCGGCCTGCTCCAGCAGGTAGGTGGAATACACGAACTCCATGTCGAAGGGCGGATCCTTGCGCATGAGGATCACGTCCAGGTCGCTGAGCAGCGCATCGCGTTCGTCGCCCAGCTCAAACCATTTTTCGGGGTTGGCGAAGACGTTCAGCGGCTTCATCCGCGCCCGTGCCTGCCCTTCGGCCTGGTAGAGGTCGCGCTGCTCCATGTAGAACAGCTCCCAGCCGCGCTTCTGAGCGGCCAGCAGCATGGCCAGCGAGCTATCCTTTTTATAGGAAATGCTGGCGATAGGGTCCATGACAATGCCGACGCGTACGCTCATGGCTTGGTTCCTCGAAAATTGATGGGCACAAATGGTGTGAAAAAGTGGCGTCAGAGTGGCGCCCGGAAGATTGGCGGTCAAGGAAAAACCACTGTACCGAGCGGCCGATAGATCGGCGATGGAGACTGTGCTAAAAAGGCTGGCATGTGACGTGCGGGCCTTGAACATCAAGGGTTTGCGCTGTCGTTCACACTTACGCGTTAAAAACCGGTTTGCAGTGGCAATGGCAGAGCATCTTACGCAGCAGCAACCCAGCGCCTTGAAGGTCATGGTCATCGACGACTCGAAGACCATCCGCCGCACCGCCGAGACCTTGTTGCGCAACGTGGGTTGCGAGGTCATCACGGCTGTCGACGGCTTCGATGCCCTGGCCAAGATCGCCGACCATCATCCGGGCATTATCTTTGTCGACATCATGATGCCGCGCCTGGACGGTTACCAGACTTGTGCCCTGATCAAGAACAACAGCGTTTTCAAGGCTACGCCGGTGATCATGTTGTCGTCTCGGGACGGTTTGTTCGACAAGGCCAAGGGGCGCATCGTCGGCTCCGATCAGTTTTTGACCAAGCCTTTCAGCAAGGAAGAACTGCTGGGCGCGATACGGGCTCATGTTCCGGGCTTTGCCGCTGTCCAGCCGCACCAGGCACATTAATGACACTCGGCCATCGGGCCTGGGGTCAACGAAAAAATGGGGAACACCATGGCACGAATTCTGATCGTCGATGATTCGCCGACTGAAATGTACAAACTGACTGGCATGCTGGAAAAGCACGGCCACCAGGTCCTGAAGGCCGAAAACGGCGCCGACGGCGTGGCCCTGGCTCGCCAGGAAAAACCCGACGCGGTCCTGATGGATATCGTCATGCCCGGCCTCAACGGTTTCCAGGCCACACGCCAGCTGACCAAGGATCCGGACACCGGGCACATCCCGGTGATCATCATCACCACCAAGGACCAGGACACCGACAAGGTCTGGGGCACTCGCCAAGGCGCGAAGGACTACCTGACCAAACCGGTGGACGAAGAAACCCTGATCAAGACCCTGAACAACGTGCTGGCGGGTTGATGACGCGGCCATGAGCCAATCCCTGACCGCTTTCGAACTGCTCCTGCAGATCGACCGGCGTTGCCGGCTACTGGGGGCGGACCTGCCGTCACAGCCGACCCACGGTGACAGCTGGAGCGGCATCGGTTTTCGCCTCGGCGAACACTGGTACGTGGCGCCCATGGGCGAAGTCAGCGAAGTGCTGCACGAGCCGCGCTACACACATTTGCCCGGGGTCAAGCCGTGGGTTCGTGGTGTGGCTAATCTGCGCGGGCGCTTATTGCCGTTGATGGATTTGTGCGGTTTCTTCGGCCATGAGCTGTCCAGTGTGCGCAAGCAGCGGCGGGTGCTGGTGGTGGATCACGACGAGGTCTTTACCGGGTTGCTGGTGGATGAAGTCCTCGGATTGCAGCATTTTGCCCAGGACAGCCTGGAGCCGACGCTGATGGACGACCTTGACGGCCCGGAGTCGGCCTTCGTCAAGGGCCTGTTTCGCGGTGAACGGCAGTGGCTGGTGTTCAGCCCGTTTGCGCTGACGCGCTCGCCGGGGTTCATGGATGTGGCGATTTAGGTGACTGCACAACTCAGGGTAGGAGCTGCCGAAGGCTGCGATCTTTTGATCTTTCCAACAGACAGCTTGCTTTGACATAAGACCCTGGGATCAAAAGATCGCAGCCTTCGGCAGCTCCTACAGGGAATCCGGTCGGGCTTGGAATTGTGGATAGCAGTACAGGCGAAAATCGATGATCAAAGCAAAAACAGGCAAGCCTCTGGAAGCGTCGCGCAGTCGTTCGCAGATCATCGTGCTGTTCGTCGCGCTGATTGTCTTCATCATGCTGCTGTTCGCCAACTTCGCTTACCTCAACACCCAGTCCAACTACGACAAGCAGTACATCGGCCACGCCGGTGAGTTGCGGGTGCTGTCCCAGCGCATTGCCAAGAACGCCACCGAGGCGGCCGCCGGCAAGGCCGCGGCGTTCAAGTTGCTGAGCGAGGCGCGCAATGATTTCGCCCAGCGTTGGGGCTACCTGAAGCAAGGCAACCCGGTGACCGGCCTGCCACCGGCACCTGCTGCCCTGCGCCCGCAGATGCGTGCCGTACAGCTGGACTGGGAACGCCTGCTCAAGAACACCGATGCCATCCTGTCCAGCGAACAGACTGTGCTGTCGCTGCATCAGGTGGCGGCGACCCTCGCCGAAACCGTGCCGCAATTGCAGGTCGAGTACGAAAAAGTCGTCGAAATTCTCCTGCAGCGCGGCGCGCCCGCCGCACAGGTCGCCATGGCTCAGCGCCAGTCGTTGCTGGCCGAACGGATTCTCGGGGCGGTGAACACCGTGCTGGCGGGGGATGAAAACGCCAGTCAGGCCGCCGATACCTTTGGCCGCGATGCCGCACGTTTTGGTCAGGTGCTCAATGGCATGTCGCAAGGTGACTCGGTCTTGAAGATCTCCCAAGTACAGGATCGCGATGCCCGGGCCCGCCTGAGTGAGATCAGCGAACTCTTCGAATTCGTCTCCGGCTCGGTGGACGAAATCCTCGAAACCTCTCCTGAGCTGTTCAAGGTCCGCGAGTCGGCAGGCAACATCTTCAACCTTTCGCAAACCTTGCTGGACGAAGCTTCGCACCTGGCCACCGCGTTCGAAAACCTGGCCGGCGGGCGTTCCGCAAACGCCATCGGTGGTTATGTGCTGGGCCTGTTGGCGCTGATGTCGATCATCCTGATCGGGCTGGTGATGGTCCGCGAAACCAACCGTCAGTTGCGTGAAACCGCAGAAAAGAATGAGCGTAACCAGAACGCGATCATGCGTCTGCTGGACGAGATCGAAGACTTGGCCGATGGCGACCTGACCGTGACCGCCTCGGTGACCGAAGAATTCACCGGCACCATCGCCGATTCCATCAACTATTCGGTGGACCAATTGCGTGACCTTGTGGCCACCATCAACCTCACCGCCGGCCAGGTCGCCGCTGCGGTGCAGGAAACCCAGGCTACGGCCATGCACCTGGCGCAGGCTTCCGAGCATCAGGCCCAGCAGATATCCGAAGCTTCGACTTCAATCAATGAAATGGCCCAGTCCATCGATCAGGTCTCGGCCAATGCCGCCGAGTCGTCGGCGGTGGCCGAGCGCTCCGTGGAGATCGCCAACAAAGGCAACGAGGTGGTGCACAACACCATTCATGGCATGGACAACATTCGCGAGCAGATCCAGGACACGGCCAAGCGCATCAAGCGTCTGGGTGAGTCGTCCCAGGAAATCGGCGACATTGTCAGCCTGATCGATGACATTGCCGACCAGACCAATATTCTGGCCCTCAATGCCGCCATCCAGGCGTCCATGGCCGGTGACGCCGGGCGCGGGTTCGCGGTGGTGGCCGATGAAGTGCAGCGGCTGGCGGAGCGCTCTTCGGCGGCGACCCGGCAGATCGAGACCCTGGTGCGGGCGATTCAGGCGGACACCAACGAAGCGGTGATTTCCATGGAACAGACCACCACCGAAGTGGTACGCGGCGCCCGACTGGCCCAGGATGCCGGGGTGGCCCTGGAGGAGATCGAAGGCGTGTCCAAGACCCTGGCGGCGCTGATCCAGAGCATCTCCAATGCGGCGCAGCAACAGACCACCTCGGCGGGGCAGATTTCCTTGACCATGAACGTGATCCAGCAGATCACCACGCAAACCTCTTCCGGCTCCACCGCCACCGCCGAGAGCATCGGCAACCTGGCGAAAATGGCCAGTCAGCTGCGTCGTTCGGTGTCGGGGTTTACTTTGCCGGCAGCGCCTGTGGCGGATGAGGAAAAAGGGTGACGGGTTTGACTTGTCTGGCGCTGAAGACTCTTTGTGGCGAGGGGATTTATCCCCGCTGGACTGCGAAGCAGTCCCAAAATAGCCAGTCAGGGGCATAAATGTTGGATTCAGCATTTTTGGGGGCCGCTTCGCGCCCCAGCGGGGATAAATCCCCTCGCCACAGGATTTGGAGTGGTTATGGGTGATCGGCACGACTATGTGGCCCTGGAGTGGGTCAAGGGCGAGATTGCCGAAACGCTGAAGCAGGCCCATCTGGCGCTCAATCGCCTGGTGGACGACCCGCAGGCGGCGGATGCCCTCGCGCATTGCCTGGCGTGCATTCATCAGGTGCACGGCGGCCTGCAGATGGTCGAGTTCTATGGTGCCGCGCTGCTGGCCGAGGAGA
Organism: Pseudomonas sp. NFACC39-1; assembly: GCF_900110355.1. Classification (NCBI taxonomy): domain Bacteria; kingdom Pseudomonadati; phylum Pseudomonadota; class Gammaproteobacteria; order Pseudomonadales; family Pseudomonadaceae; genus Pseudomonas; species Pseudomonas sp. NFACC39-1. The sequence goes on from NZ_FODL01000002.1 coordinate 243,693, forward strand.
TGGAACAGCTATGCGTCGCCCTGCAGGACAACCGCATCGCCCATCGCGACGAAGCCATCAGTCTGTTGAGCCAGGCCCTTGGGCAGTTGCCGATCTATCTGGACCGCATACAAGGCGCCCGCCGCGACCTGCCGTTGGTGGTGCTGCCATTGATCAATGATTTGCGCAGCGCCCGGGGCGAGAGTCTGTTGTCGGAGACCAGCCTGTTCAGTCCAGAGTTACCGCTGATCGCGCCGCTCAGTGACGAGGCCTTGAAGCGGCTCGAACCGCCTGACCTGCCAAACACCTTGCGCAAACTGCGCCAGACCCTGCAAGTGGCCCTGGTGGGGCTGTTGCGCGAACAGGACGACGCCACCCATCTCGGTTATCTGGCCAAAGTCTTCCACCGTCTGGAAGGGCTGTGCGCCGCAGCACCGCTCAATGCGTTGTGGCAGGTGGCGTCGGCCCTGGTCGAAGGCATGCGCGAGGGGCGTATCGCCAATAGCCCGGCGCTGCGCAGCTTGTTCAAGGAAGCGGACAAGGAACTCAAGCGACTGTTGGACCAGGGCCTGCAGGGCATCAATCAACCGGCGCCGCCACAGTTGCTGACGAGTTTGTTGTTCTATATTGCCAAGGCCGAACATCCCAGCGGGCAGATGCAGATCATGAAAGAACGCTACTCACTGGACGACGCGCTGCCCGACAGCGCCATGGTCGACGAAGAACGCGCACGCCTGGCCGGACCGGACCGCGATGCCATGCGCTCGGTGCTCGCCGCACTCTGCGAAGAGCTGGTGCGGGTCAAGGAACGGCTCGACCTGTTCGTGCGCAGTGACCGCCAGCACGCCTCGGAGCTGGACAGCCTGCTGGCGCCCCTGCGACAGATCGCCGACACCCTGGCGGTGCTCGGCTTCGGTCAGCCGCGAAAAGTGATCATCGATCAATTGGCGGTGGTCCTGAGCCTCGCCCAGGGTCATCGCGAGCCGGATGACGCGACGCTCATGGATGTCGCCGGGGCCTTGCTCTACGTCGAGGCCACCCTGGCCGGCATGGTCGGCACTGTCGAGCCTGAGAGCCCTGAAGACAGTCACCTGCCCACCACAGACCTGACCCAGATCCATCAGATCGTCATCAAGGAAGCCCACACCTGCCTGCAACAGGCCAAGGACATGATCGTCGACTACATCGACGCCGACTGGAACAGCGAGCAACTGCAAGCGCTACCGGCGTTGCTGACCCAGGTGCGCGGTGCCCTGGCGATGATCCCCTTGAGCCGCGCCGCCAGCCTTGTGGAGGCGTGCAATGGTTTCATTCGCGAGCATCTGCTGTTGGAGCACGCCCAGCCGGGTTGGGAAGAACTCGATCACCTGGCCGACGTCATCACCGGCCTCGAATACTATTTGGAGCGTTTGAGCGAAGACCCGGAAACGCCCGGCGAACCCTTGTTGGACGTGGTCGAGCGCAGCCTGGGTGCCCTCGGTTATTTCCCCGACGAAGCCCGGGTGCCGTTGCTTGACGATGTGCTGAGCCCTAACGAGGCTCAGGTCATGCAAGACTTGCAGGAGCTCGATGACCCGCAGACCGTGCAGTCCTTGGCCCAAGTGCTGGCCAGCCCGGTCTCGGCGGTCAACCCGCCGGCCCGGAGCACGCCGGGTAGCCTGCTGCCGCCGCCGCTGGACGAGCATCCGGTGGACGACGAGCTGCGCGAGGTCTTCCTTGAAGAAGCCGACGAGGTGCTCGACGTTCTGCGCGAATACCTGCCGCGCTGGGCCGCTCACCCTGACGACCATGGCGCCCTGGCCGAACTGCGCAGGGCCTTCCATACCCTCAAGGGCAGCGGTCGGATGGTGCGGGCGTTGGTCTTGGGTGAGCTGGCCTGGGCCGTGGAAAACCTGCTTAACCGGGTGCTGGAGCGCAGTGTTGAGCCGGGTTCTGCGGTCCGGCAGTTGCTCGATGACACGGTGCAGTTGCTACCGGCCCTGGTGAGCGAGTTTGCAGACAACCGTCAGCGTCAGCGCGACGATGTCGACCGTCTGGCCGCCCGTGCCCATGCACTGGCAAAGGGCGTCGATGAGGATGAAGACGCCCAGGATGTCGCCGCCCTCGACCCGTTGTTGCTGAAGATATTCGACAACGAAGCCCAGGGTCACCTTGCCAGCCTCTATCGCTTTCTCGATCAGGCCGCCGAACACTTGCCGCTGCAGGCCAACGACGAATTGCAGCGAGCCTTGCATACCCTCAAAGGCAGCGCATCAATGGCCGGCGTGTTGCCGATTGCCGAGCTGGCCGGCGCGATGGACCAGTTGGCCCGGGAATACAAGGCGCACCTGATCGCCCTCGATCTTGATGAAATTGAATTGCTGCTGGAGGCCGAGGGTCTGTTGCGTCTGGGTTTGCGTCAGTTGCATGGTGACCCCCTGGCGCCGATTCCCGGCGCCGAAGCGCTGATCCAGCGAACCCAAACGCTGTTGACCGAGCGCCTGCAAACGGCCCTCAGTGCACCGGACAAAGGCTTGCGGACCAAGCGCGATCCACAACTGATCAACAACTTCCTCGCACAGGGCATGGATATCCTGCTCGACGCCGAAAACCTGTTGCGCCGTTGGCAGCAGCACCCCGGCGAAGGCCAGGAGCTCAGTGCACTGCTGGACGAGCTGACCACCCTCGGCGAAGGCGCGCACCTGGCCGACTTGCACCCGGTGGACGAGCTCTGTGAGGCCTTGCTCGATCTCTACGGTGCGGTGGAAGAAAGCAGCCTGGCAGTCAGCGACGTGTTTTTCCAGGAAGCGCAGCGCGCCCATGAAGCCTTGATCGACATGCTCGATGAACTGGCCGCCGGGCAACATGTGCATTCACAGCCCGAACGGGTGCAGGCCCTGCGCGGCTTGCTCCAGGAGAGCCTGGACCCATCCGCCACCGGACTGATCCGCAGCGACGGCAGCCGCACCCTGAGCATCCGCGAACTGGGTAACGCGACAGCTGAACTGCAGCGCAGCGCCCCTGCTGAGACCTCAGTGGACGACGACATTGCCTCGATCTTCCTCGAAGAGGCACAGGACATCCTCGAAAGCGCCGCCCAAGCCCTGCAACGATGGCTGTCCGACCCGGACAACGCGGCGCCGCTGTCTTCGTTACAACGGGACTTGCACACCCTCAAGGGCGGCGCACGAATGGCCGATATCCGGCCGGTGAGCGACCTGGCCCAGGAGCTGGAAAATCTCTACGAAGGGCTGGTGGACCGCCGTTACAGCCACAGCGAGGAACTCGAGCAACTGCTCAGCAGCAGTCACGAACGCCTCGACCTGCTGCTCGGGCAGTTGCAGCAGGGCCAGCCGTTGGGCGATCCCGTTGCGCTGATCGACGCCATTCGCCGGTTCCGTCAGGACAAGCCGAACGCAATCGAAACGGGCGGTTCGCCCTCCGGCGACGTGGCCGGGCATGATCCTGAATTACTGGAAATCTTCCTCGAAGAAGGTTTCGACATTCTCGACAGCGCAGGCTCAGCGCTGCTGCGCTGGCAGGACGAACCGTCGAACCGCCAAGCCCTGGAAACGCTGTTGCGCGATTTGCACACCCTCAAGGGGGGGGCGCGGATGGTGGAAATCGTACCCATCGGCGACCTGGCCCATGAGCTGGAAAATCTTTATGAAGGCTTGTCGGCGGGGCTGCTCCAACCGACGCCAGCGCTGTTCGCCTTGTTGCAAAGCAGCCATGACCGGCTGGCGCAGATGCTCGATGCGGTACGCGCCGGCCACCCATGCCCCCTTGCCGACCGGCTGATCGCGCAGATCCAGGCGGTGAATCATCCGCAGGACAGCGAGGCGCCCAAAGTCGTCTCCGCGCCGGAACCGGCCCCGACCCCACCGCCTGCCCCCACAAGGCCTGAGGCTGGCAGCCCGAGCGACGGCGCGGACATGGTCAAGGTCTCCGCCGAACTGCTCGACGATCTGGTGAACCTGGCTGGGGAAACCTCGATTTTCCGTGGGCGTATCGAACAGCAGGTCAACGACGCGCGCGTGGCCTTGGGCGAAATGGAAACCACCATCGAGCGCATGCGCGACCAGTTGCGCCGTCTTGATACCGAAACCCAGGGCCGGATCCTCAGTCGCCAGCAGGTCGAGGCCGAGCGCCTGGGCTACGAAGAGTTCGACCCGCTGGAGATGGACCGGCATTCCCAGTTGCAGCAATTGTCCCGGGCGCTGTTCGAATCGGCCTCGGACTTGCTCGATCTCAAGGAAACCCTCGAACGCAGTAATCACGACGCTGAGAACCTGCTGCAACAGCAGGGGCGCGTCAACACCGTCCTCCAGGAAGGTCTGATGCGCACGCGCATGGTGCCGTTCGAGCGCATGTTGCCGCGCCTCAAGCGCATCGTGCGGCAAGTGGCGCAGGAGTTGGGCAAGGACGTGGAGTTCGTGGTTGGCAATGCTGAAGGCGAAATGGACCGTAGCGTGCTGGAGCGCATGGTCGCGCCCTTGGAGCACATGCTGCGCAACGCCGTCGACCACGGCCTGGAGCCGGCCGACGTGCGCATCGCTGCCGGCAAACCGGCCCGGGGGCGCATCAGCCTAGACCTGTCCCGGGAAGGTAGCGACATCATTTTCGACATTCGCGACGACGGCGCCGGCGTGCCTCTGGATGCGGTGCGTAGCAAAGCGATCAAGCGTGGCCTGCTGGCACCGGACAGCGACATCAGCGACCGCGACGTACTGCAATTCATCTTGCAGCCGGGCTTTTCCACCGCCGAAAAAATCACCCAGATTTCCGGGCGCGGCGTCGGCATGGACGTGGTCCATGAAGAGGTACGGCAACTGGGCGGCAGCATGGTCATCGACTCCACGCCAGGGCAGGGCGTGCATTTCCGCATTCGCCTGCCGCTTACCGTGGCGGTGAACCGGGCGTTGATGGTGCAATGTCATGAAGATCAGTACGCGATCCCACTGAACACCATCGAAAGTATCGTCCGGGTGTTGCCCGCTGAACTGGATGGCTATTACCAGCTCGACCCGCCGACCTACACCTACGCCGGGCAACGCTATGAGCTGTGCTACCTGGGTGAGCTATTGAAAACCGGCGCTCGCCCGAAACTGTTGGGTCAGAGCCAACCGTTGCCGGTGCTGCTGATGCAATGCAACGAGCGGCATATCGCGGTGCAAGTGGACGCTACCGCCGGGACCCGGGAGATCGTGGTCAAGAGCCTCGGCCCGCAATTTTCGGCGGTGCAGGGCTTGTCGGGGGCGACGATTCTGGGCGATGGCCGGGTGGTGTTGATTCTCGACTTGTTGGCGCCGATCCGCGCCTTGCCTCATCAGGTCCCACGCCGCCCGGCAGCGGCGCAAGACGAGGGCGAGCACTCGCGACCATTGCTGGTGCTGGTGGTGGACGACTCGGTGACGGTCCGCAAGGTCACCAGTCGCCTGCTGGAGCGCCACGGCATGCACGTGCTCACCGCCAAGGACGGCGTGGATGCCATGGCGCTGCTGGCCGAACACTCCCCCGATCTGATGTTGCTGGACATCGAAATGCCGCGCATGGACGGCTTCGAAGTGGCCACGCAAGTACGCAATGACCCGCGCCTGGCCCACCTGCCGATCATCATGATCACCTCCCGCACGGGCCAGAAACACCGCGACCGCGCCATGGCCATCGGCGTCAACGACTACCTGGGCAAGCCGTACCAGGAATCGGTGCTGCTCGACAGCATCGCCCGCTGGAGCAAAACCCATGCATGACCTTCACCCGCGCACCGGGCACATCACCGGGTTGCTGCTACCCCTGGCCGACCGGCACCTGATTTTGCCCAACGTGGCCGTGGCCGAGCTGATCGACTACCAGAGCAGCACGTTCGATATCGACACTCCGCCGTGGTTTCTGGGTTGGGTGAGCTGGCGCGAACGGCAAATCCCGTTGCTGAGCTTCGAGTCGGCCTGCGGCCAGAAAACCGTGATCGGCGAGCGTGCGCGCATCGTCGTGCTCAATGCCCTGGGTGGGCGCCCGGAGTTGCGTTTCATTGCGTTGCTGGTCCAGGGTATCCCGCGGTCCTACAAACTCGACACCCAACTGAGCTACGTCGATGTACCGCTGTGTGGGCTGGAACAGGCGGCGGTGCAAGTGGGCGAGCATGTGGCGAAGGTGCCGGACTTGTTGGCGTTGGAAGAGTTGGTCGTGGCCTCTGGATTGGCAAAAAACTAGGTCAGACAGGGTACTTGTGGGGGCGGGCTTGCTCGCGAAGTCGGCCTGATAGCCGGCCAGGGTTTTGTTGACTGAGTACATATCCATTGCTGCGGAACCGTCAGCAACCGTTACCGCAGCAACGGATATACACACAAAACTTAAGTAAGCAGCCCCAAGGCATTAAACCCTGAACCGCCCCACCAACGTCTGTAAATGAACCCCCAACCGCGCCAGTTCAGCGCTCGAAGCGGCCGTCTCTTCACTGGACGACGCAGTTTGCTCCGACACATCGCGCACATTCAGCACACTGCGGTTGATCTCTTCGGCCACGGCACTCTGCTGCTCGGCCGCAGCGGCGATCTGCTGGTTCATCGACTGAATGGCCGAGACCGTGCGGGTGATGTTTTCCAGGGATCCACCGGCGCGGCGGGTCAGTTCGACGCTGTTGTCGGTCAGGCTGCGGCTGTTGTCCATGATGGTCGCGACCTGCTCGGTGCCCGACTGCAGGCCGACGATCAGTTCTTCAATTTCTTCAGTGGACTTCTGAGTGCGCTGGGCCAGGCTACGGACCTCGTCAGCCACCACCGCGAAGCCACGTCCGGCCTCGCCTGCACGGGCCGCTTCGATGGCTGCGTTGAGGGCCAGCAGGTTGGTTTGCTGGGCTACGGATTTGATCACGTCCAGCACGCTGCCGATCTTGTCGCTCTCACGCTTGAGGTCGCCCATGGCTGCGGTGGAGTTACCCACTTCGAGGGCCAGGCGTTCGATCTGGGCGATGGCTTCACCGACCACTTTTTCACCCTCGCGTGCCTGCTGGTCAGCCGCGACGGCCGCTTCGGAGGCTTCCTCGGCATTGCGCGCCACTTCCTGCACCGTGGCGGTCATTTCGTGCATGGCGGTGGCGACCTGGTCGGTTTCCACTTTCTGGCTGTTGACCCCGGCGCTGGTCTGTTCGGTCACGGCCGAGAGTTGTTCGGCGGCGCTGGCGATTTGCGTCACGCCGTCGCTGATACCGCCGATCAATTGCCGCAGGCCCACGGTCATGCTCTGCATGGCGCGCTGTAGCTGGCCCAGTTCGTCGCGGCGCTCGGAGGTGAGGTTGTGGGTCAGGTCGCCCGCGGCAATGCGCTCAGCGACTTTGAGGGTCTGGTCCAGCGGGCCGACGATCTGCCGGGTGATGACCAATGCGGCGATCACGCCGAACAACATGGCCAGCACGGCAGCCGACACCAGAACGGTCTTGGCCTGGGCGGCGTCGTGATCGCGCACGGCGGTCTGGGACACGGTCAGGCTTTTGCTGGACTCAAGCAATACTTCGCCCTGCTCGGTCATGCGCTTGAGCGCCGCGGCGGTATCAAGCTGGGAATCGCGGAACTGGCTGACCGCTGAACGGTAGGCGTTGATCGAATCGCTGGCCTGCTGCAGGTTGGCGGAGTGCTCCTCAGGCAACTGCGCCGGCAGGCGTGCGAGAAGTTTGAGGGCATCGGTAATGGCGTCAAGGGCCGGTTGCTGGGCTTCGTTCTTGCCGCTGTAGGTGTAGCCGCGAACCTGATAGCGCGCTTGCTGAATCGCCTTGCTCAGGGAGACCACGTTGTTGAATTGGGCGATGTTCTCGCTTTGCAGCATCGCTTTCTCCACGTCGGCGATCCGTGCCACGGCGTTGTCGGCACTGGCGCCGAGTTTGCTGCGGGCATCTTCGCGGCTGACGGTGGCATTGGCCATCTCGGCGAAGGCGCTCTTGTACTCGGCCACTGCGGCCAGTTGTTTGTCGATCAGCGCCACGTCGGCCGGCTGCTCGATCATCTGGCGAGCGGCAGTCAGGCCTGCCTCGAGTTTGGCGAGCAGATCGTTGACTTCCTGCGGACCGTTCTCGCCCCGCGTGGTGTAGTAGTCCAGGCGCGCCAGGCGCAGGTCCTTGCTCAATTCGTTCAGGCTGGAAATGTAGCCCAGCTTGTCGCCGCGGCTGATGACATTACCCAGGCCGCTCCAGCCGGTGAAAGCGATCATCAAGGTTAGAAACAGCACCAGACCGAAGCCGAAGCCGAGTTTGCGATTGACGCTTACATTTCCCAGACCCTGGGTAAGCATTCGGAACATGCTGATTTTCTCCCTTGCTGTGTTGAATTGGTTTTATGGGAGCTGTATCGGCGGCACGGGAGGGATCTATAGAAAATAGGAGTCGTTTGGTCGGCGTGGCGAGGGAGCTTGCTCCCGTTCGGCTGTAGGCGCTGTCGAGTACAACGAGGCTGCGCTCTTGTTCCGGACAGTTAAGTCGCAAGCGAACGATTAAATCAAAAGATCGTCCGAACGCGGCCCGAGGCTTCGCCAGCTCCTACCAAGCGCTCTCGCCACAGACCTCAGAACAGCCGGGCAAGCAACGCGGTGACGGCGGTTTCGACACGCAGGATACGTTCGCCCAGTTGTACCGGTTGCAGTCCGGCCTTGGCCAGCAGGTCAATTTCGTAAGGAATCCAGCCGCCTTCGGGGCCGATGGCCAGGGTCACGGGTTCGTTCAGCGCGCGAGGGCAGGGGGGGTAGTTCCCTGGATGACCGACCAGACCGCGGGTGCCGTTCGCCATGGCCGGCAGACGGTCTTCAACGAAGGGCTTGAAGCGCTTTTCGATGATGATCTCTGGCAGCACACTGTCGCGCGCCTGTTCCAGGCCAAGGATCAGTTGTTCGCGAATCGCCTCGGGCTCCAGGAACGGGGTCTGCCAGAAGCTCTTTTCCACGCGGTAGCTGTTGACCAGCACCACGCGCGGCACGCCCATGCTGGCGATGGTCTGGAACACCCGCCGGAGCATCTTCGGTCGAGGCAGGGCCAGCACCAGTGTCAGCGGCAGCTTGGCCGGCGCAGGTTGGTCGAGTGTCACTTGCAGTTCGGCTTCGCGGGCTTCCAGGCGCAGTACCTGGGCCGTGCCCATCAACCCGCCGATGCGCCCGACCCGCAGGCTGTCACCGACGGCGCTGCGGTGCACTTGCTGCATGTGGGTCAAGCGGCGATCGCTCAGCACGACGCGGTCAGGCCCGATGAAGTCGGCCTCTTCAAGCAGCAGCAGGTTCACGCTTGGGTCGCTGGCGGCTGGTCGTTATGGTCGTCGACCGGCTGATCGTCTGCGTCTTCCCGGCGCTTGCGCACCAGACCGCCGAACAGGATGCCGATCTCGAACAGCAGCCACATCGGCACGGCCAGCAGGGTCTGGGAGAAGATGTCCGGCGGGGTCAGGATCATGCCGACCACGAAGCAGCCGATGATCACGTACGGACGGATTTTCTTCAGGTACGCAACGTTGACCACGCCGATCCACACCAGCAGCACTACCGCCACCGGGATCTCGAACGCCACGCCGAAGGCGAAGAACAGCGTCATGACGAAATCCAGGTAGCTGGCGATGTCGGTCATCATTTCCACGCCCGCGGGAGTGGCGGCGGCAAAGAACTTGAAGATCAACGGGAATACGAAGAAGTAGGCGAAAGCCATGCCGGTGTAGAACAGCAGAATGCTGGACACCAGCAGCGGCACGGCGATGCGTTTTTCATGCTTGTACAGGCCTGGCGCGATGAAGCCCCAGATCTGGTGCAGGATCACCGGGATCGCCAGGAACAACGAGACCATCATTGTCAGCTTGAGCGGCGTCAGGAACGGTGACGATACGTCGGTGGCGATCATCGTCGCGCCTTCCGGCAGGTACTGGCGCAGCGGAGTGGAAACGAAGGTGTAGATCTGTTGGGTGAAGGCAAACAGCCCGGCGAAGATGACGAAAATCGCCGCCACGCAACGCAACAGGCGGGTGCGCAACTCGGTGAGGTGCGATACCAGCGGCATCGGCTGGTCGTTTTCAGGAATATCGCTCATGGGGCTCGCGGCGGCAAAGTAGGGTCGTTAGGAACGGCTGGTGCTGCCACTGTCGGGGCGGGCTCCACGGGTTTCGCGGGCGCAGATACCACAGGCGGCGCGTCATCCACTGGCGCCTGGGGGGCAATCGTCGGCTCGACCGCCGGCTGAACCGGTGTCGGCTCCTGCTGGGTCGGGGTGAAGATTTTCCGCGCTTCCTGCTCCAAAGACAGAATGTGTTCGTTGTGCAGTTGCCGACGAATGTCGTCGGCCCCGATTTCACGTTCAACTTCCTGTTTGATCGCATTGAAGCTGCGCTTGAGCCGCCCGACCCAAAGGCCGGCGGTGCGCGCAGCGCCCGGCAGCCGCTCGGGGCCCAGCACCAGCAGGGCGACGAGGCCGACGAGCAGCAGTTCAGTGAAGCTGATCCCAAACATTAGTCAGTGCTCACGAGTCTTTGCGGGCCGGCTCTTCGACTTTCTGTGCCTGCACATCGATGGTGTGCGGGGCATTCACAGGTTGAGTGGCCTGTGGGTGTACCGGTTGGCTCGGCTGCGCTGGTTGAGCGGGCGTCGCTGCCGGGTCGGCGGGTTTTTCGTCGTCATTCATGGCCTTGCGGAAGCCCTTGATCGACTCGCCAACATCAGTGCCCAGGTTCTTGAGTTTCTTGGTGCCGAATACCAGTACCACGACCACCAGAATGACGACCCAGTGTTTCCAGTCAAAAATACCCATGTGGCTATTCCTCTCGTAAGTTGATCAGGCGGACGGACGCGAGGCTTTCTCGACGTGCCCGGACAGACCGAAGCGACGGTCCAGTTCATCCAGTACAGCCTGCGGGTGCTGCCCCAGCTGGGCAAGCATGACCAGGCTATGGAACCACAGGTCGGCGGTCTCGTAGATCACGTCACTGCAGTCACCGCTGATGGCGGCGTCCTTGGCGGCGATGATGGTCTCGACCGACTCTTCACCGACCTTTTCCAGAATCTTGTTCAAACCCTTGTGGTACAGGCTGGCGACATAGGAGCTGTCGGCCGCTGCGCCTTTGCGCTCTTCCAGCACCTGGGCCAGGCGGGTCAGGGTGTCACTCATGGGTATGTCCTGAATAAATGGCATGCGGGTCCTTGAGCACCGGGTCGACGGTTTTCCAGTCGCCGTTCTCGAAGACGCGATAGAAGCAGCTTTGACGGCCGGTGTGGCAGGCGATCTCACCGACCTGCTCGACCATCAGGATGATGACGTCGCCGTCGCAGTCCAGGCGCATCTCGTGCAGGTGCTGCACGTGCCCGGACTCTTCACCCTTGCGCCACAGCTTGCCACGGGAACGTGACCAATAGATGGCGCGGTTCTCGGCGGCGGTCAGGGCCAGCGCTTCGCGGTTCATCCAGGCCATCATCAGCACGCGCCCGGTCTTGTGATCCTGGGCGATGGCCGGCACCAGGCCGTCCGCGTCCCATTTGATCTCGTCCTGCCAGTTTTTCATCTTGGGTCCTGGAGCAGCGGCAAGCTTTGAGCTTCAAGCTGCAAGTAAAAGCAATTCTGTGTTGTGTTGTGTTGCGTTGATAGGTTCAACCCATGAACTTGCGGCTTGCAGCTTATCGCTTGTGGCTGATTCCTGCTATCGACGTACGACCAGATACAAACCAACGATGACCATGACCCCGGCGGGCCAGTGACCCAACTGGCTCAGCGGGCCCCCGCTCGCCAGCACTGCACCACCCCCCAGGTGAGCGGCGCCGAGCAGGCGCAGGAACCAGTCGTCCTTGCGCTGCTTCCACGGTGGCGCGGGGTCGTGGGCGTGAGGTTGGGACATGCGTTCGAGCAGGTCGCGGGTCATGTTGGCCAGGTGCGGGATCTGCTCGAACTGGCTCTGCACGTTGCCCAGCAGGGTCTTGGGGCTCACGCGTTCGCGCATCCAGCGTTCGAGGAAGGGCTGGGCGGTGTTCCACAGGTCCAGGTCCGGGTACAACTGGCGACCGAGGCCTTCGATGTTCAGCAAGGTTTTCTGCAACAGTACCAGCTGCGGCTGGACCTCCATGTTGAAGCGACGCGCGGTCTGGAACAGGCGCATCAGCACCTGGCCGAATGAAATATCTTTTAACGGTTTTTCGAAGATCGGTTCGCATACCGTGCGGATCGCCGCTTCGAATTCGTTGAGCTTGGTCTCCGCCGGCACCCAGCCAGAGTCGATGTGTAGTTGCGCGACGCGGCGGTAGTCGCGCTTGAAGAAGGCGAACAGGTTGCGGGCCAGGTAGTCTTGGTCTTCAGGGGTCAGGCTGCCGACGATGCCGCAGTCGATGGCAATGTATTGCGGGCTCCACGGTTGCACGGTGCTGACGAAGATGTTGCCCGGGTGCATGTCGGCGTGGAAGAAGCTGTCGCGGAACACTTGGGTGAAGAAAATTTCCACGCCGCGTTCGGCCAGCAGTTTCATGTCGGTGCGCTGGTCGGCCAGGGTGTCCAGGTCGGTCACCTGGATGCCGTAGATGCGCTCCATCACCAACACTTTCGGACGACACCAGTCCCAATAGACTTGCGGCACGTAGAGCAGCGGCGAGCCTTCGAAGTTACGCCGCAGTTGGCTGGCGTTGGCAGCCTCGCGCAGCAGGTCGAGTTCGTCATAGATGGTTTTTTCGTAGTCCTGGACCACGTCCACCGGGTGCAACAGGCGCGCATCGGCCGACAGCCGCTCGGCGGCCCGGGCGAGGATGAACAGCCACGCCAGGTCCTGGGCAATGATCGGCTTGAGGCCCGGGCGGATAACTTTCACCACCACTTCTTCGCCGCTTTTGAGCTGCGCAGCGTGAACCTGGGCCACGGAGGCCGAGGCCAACGGCTCGACGTCGAAACGGCTGAACACTTCGCTGATCTTCTTGCCCAGTTGCTCTTCGATCAGGGCCACCGACACCTTGGAATCGAACGGCGGCACGCGGTCTTGAAGCCTCATCAATTCATCGGCGATGTCTTCGGGCAGCAGATCGCGACGAGTCGAGAGGATCTGCCCGAACTTGATGAAGATCGGTCCCAGGTCCTGCAAGGCCAGGCGCAGGCGTGCGCCGCGACTCAGGTCCAGCGTTCGCCGGGGAAACCAGCGCCACGGCAGCACGAAGCGCAGCGCCAGTAAAAACCAGGGCAGCGGCAGGGCGAACAGCAGGTCATCGAGGCGATAGCGGATCACGACGCGCTGGATGCGCAACAAACGGCGGACGGCAAGCAGCTTCATGCGTTATCGCTTGGTTTCAAGGGAGCGGGAAAGGCGCTCGAAACGCGCCTCGAGACGTTCCAGGTCAAGTTTGATCTGGTCCAGTTCATTAAAGCGGGCGTCGGCTTCGCGTTGGCCTACGAGCGTACGCGATTCCTCGGCCAGGTATTCACTCAGATTCTGCCCCAGGCTGGCGAAGCCTTGGCGATACCAGCGAGTGCGGCTGCGCAGATGGCCACTGAGTAACTGAGTGGCCACCGGACCGAGCCAGCGGGAGACTTCATATTCCCAGTCCAGCTCCAGGTCCTGGAGAATCGCCGCCAGCTCCAGCAGTACGCCGCTGTCGCCGTCCAGTTCCACCTCAGGGCCATGCAGCACGGCGGTCTTGTCCTTGCTCAGGGCCAGGTTCACCAGGCTCGATGCCGGGGCGCGCAGGGTGCAGTGTGCCTCGGCTTCCCAGTGTGCGGCGAGCATCAGGCCTTCGTCGCTGGGCAGGATGAACAGCCGCAACGCCGGGCTGCGGCAATCCACAGCAATCACCTTGCCGCTCAAGTGCGCCAGGCGCGCAAGCACCGTACTGTCCAGGCGCAGGACGCGATTGACGCCGAGTTCGACGCTGGCGAGCAGGCCGGTGAGCAGCATCAGGGTTTGATACCGCGGTGCAGGGCCACGATGCCCGAGGTCATGTTGTGATAGGTCACACGATCGAAGCCTGCTTCGACCATCATCGACTTCAGGGTTTCCTGATCCGGGTGCATGCGGATCGATTCGGCCAGGTAGCGATAGCTTTCCGAGTCGTTGGTGATCAGCTTGCCCATCAGCGGCATGAAGGCGAACGAGTAGGCGTCGTAGGCCTTGGACATCAGCGCGTTGGTCGGTTTGGAGAATTCCAGCACCAGCAGGCGGCCGCCGGGCTTGAGTACGCGTAGCATCGAGCGCAGGGCGTCTTCCTTGTGGGTGACGTTACGCAGGCCGAAGGCGATGGTGACGCAGTCGAAATGGTTGTCAGGGAAGGGCAGCTTCTCGGCGTCGGCCTGGACGAACTCGACATTGCCGGCCACACCCAGGTCCAGCAGGCGGTCACGACCGACTTTGAGCATGGACTCGTTGATGTCGGCGAGCACCACCTGACCGGTCGGCCCGACAATGTGAGAGAACTTCTTCGTCAGGTCGCCCGTGCCGCCGGCGATGTCCAGCACCCGATTGCCGCTGCGCACACCCGACAGTTCGATCGCGAAACGCTTCCACAGACGGTGCATGCCACCCGAGAGCAGATCGTTCATCAAGTCATATTTGGCGGCTACCGAGTGGAAAACCTCAGCGACTTTTTCCGCCTTCTGGCTTTCCGGCACGTTCTTGAAGCCGAAGTGAGTGGTGGGTTCGGCATCGCTGCCTTTGCGCTGATCAGTCATATCGCTGTCACCAAAAAAGAATGCGGGACATTCTAATCCCGGTGGAGGGCTTTGTCTTGGCAAGCCTGAAGGTAAGATGAGCGACCGCCGGGACGTTTTGACGCAGCCAGGGTCAGAAACGTGCAGGCAAGTCCCGATAAAACAGGAGTCATCAGATGGCCCGTATAACAGTTGAGCGTGCCCATGGCCTGGGCAAGGAAGCGGCCCGCGCGAAAGCCGACCAGTTGGCGCAGAAACTGTCCGACAGCTATGGCCTGGAGCCGCAGTGGTCGGGCGACACGCTGAAGCTCAAGCGCTCCGGGGTCAAAGGCGAGGTGCATGTGGGCGAGGACTCGATCCGCGTCGATGTCGAACTGGGCCTGTTGATGTCGGCCATGAGCGGCACGATCAAGACGGAAATCGAAAAGGCGCTGGATAAGGCGTTGGCCTGAATTTAAAAGATCGCAGCCTGCGGCAGCGCCTACAGATGTACTCATTCCAATGTAGGAGCTGCCGCAGGCTGCGATCTTTCCCCAAGGCACCGCCGATTCATGTCAGTTGTTAGGGTGCCGTTTCTAATTATTGTCACTACTTTGTGCCTGAGCCCGACCGTGTACGGGCAGTTCCTCAAACCTGTTATCGAGTGAGGTGCACCATGGCCAAAGTTATTTTGAAGAAAAAAACCGACGTTGAATCTTCCACGCTCAGCGAGGTGAAAACGTACGCGCGCAAGATCTGGCTGGCGGGCCTGGGCGCCTACACCAAGGTCGGCCAGGAAGGCAGCGAGTACTTCCAGGAGTTGGTAAAAGCCGGTGAAGTTATTGAAACCAAAGGCAAAAAGAACATTGCCGGGAAACTTGAAGCGGCCAACAGCGAACTGATTGAAGCCAAGACCGACGTCAATACTTTCAAGGCGCGGGTTGAAGTACAACTCGATAAAGTCGAGAAGGTATTCGACGCCCGTGTTGCAAGTGCCTTGAATCGTATCGGCATTCCGTCTAAACATGACGTTGAGACACTCTCTGCTAAGCTCGATGAGCTGACGGCATTGCTTGAACGTGTCGCGCGTAAACATTAAGGAGAACGGGATGGCTGGCAAAAAAATCACCGAAAAAGAAGGCAGCTCGTGGGCCGGGAAGATTGAAAAATACTCCCGCAAAATCTGGCTTGCTGGTTTAGGCGTGTACTCGAAGATTGACACTGACGGCAGCAAACTCTTCGAGTCCCTGGTTAAGGACGGCGAGAAGGCCGAAAAACTCACCAAGACGGCGGTCGGCAAACAAGTCGATGCTGCCAAGGGCTCTGCCGAGTCCGCCAAGTCGCGAATCGGCGGCGTAAAAGATCGGGCGATGGGCAAATGGGACGAACTGGAAGGGGCTTTCGACAAGCGCCTGAACAGCGCGATCTCTCGTCTGGGCGTGCCGAGCCGCAATGAAGTCAAGGCGCTGCACAGCAAGGTCGACACCCTGACCAAGCAGATCGAAAAACTCACCGGTGCTAAGGTCGCGCCAGTGGCGGCCAAGACTGCGGCAGCCAAACCTGCCACCAAGACGGCAGCCAAGCCATTGGTCAAGGCCGCGGCGAAAGCCGTCGCTAAACCTGCGGCAAAAGCAGCGGCCAAGCCGGCGGCGAAAACCGCGGCAGCCAAACCTGCCGCCAAGGCAGCGGCCAAGCCGGTAGCAGCCAAACCCGCGACCAAAGCAGCCGCCAAGCCGGCTGCCAAAACCGCGGCCGCCAAACCTGCTGCCAAGCCTGCGGCAAAAGCGGCGGCCAAACCTGCCGCGGCGAAAAAGCCAGCGGTGAAAAAACCGGCCGCGGCAAAAGCTGCCGCACCGAAGGCACCGACTGCTGCCGCCAAACCGGCCACCCCGACGAGCCCAGCGAACTCCGCTTCGGCTCCGACCCCGGCGGCTACCCCGACCGCTGCGCCGGCTCCATCGACGCCTACCACCCAGTCCTGATTTTGGAGGACATGCAAAAACGCCCGGCCTGAGAAGGTCGGGCGTTTTTGTTTGGAAGCAGAAAAGATCGCAGCCTTCGGCAGCTCCTACAGGGGATCGTCTAGCACCTGTAGGAGCTGCCGAAGGCTGCGATCTTTTGATCTTAATGCTCTTCCAGGTAGCGCAACGCCAGTTGCTCGGTCGCAACCTTTGCCGCCAGCGGCAGGTGCGGGGCCACCAGCATCATGACCTGATAGACCACCAATCGAACTTCACCCTCGCGGTCGAGGATGCGCTGATAGTCCAGCGAGAACAGTAAGGTCATGGTGATCTGTTCCACCAGTTGCCCCAATGCCTGGGTGTCGCTGACCAGCATCCCCTGGGCTTTGAGTTGCGCGAGCAGCGAGGCCAGGGTGCGTTTCAGGGCGTTGAGCAACTGGCGGATGCCCTTGGCCAGTTTTGGCAGGCGTCCGGCCAGGTTCGACAGGTCCTGAAACAGAAACCGGTATTGAGCCAGCCGTTCGACGATCAGGTGCAGGAACAGCCAATAATCTTCCGGCGCCAGTTGTACATCTGCCGGTGGGTCCAGCAGCGGTGCCAGTTCGCCCTGGAAGCGCTCGAACAATCCGAGGATCAGGGGCTCCTTGCCATGAAAGTGGTAATAGAGATTGCCTGGGCTGATGCCTATTTCGTTGGCGATTTCCATGGTGGAAACGTTCGGTTCGCCCTTCTCATTGAACAACTGCAGGGCGCATTCAAGAATGCGGTCGCGGGTCTTCATCCGGTCTTCTTAGTGATGGAAATCGTGCCACGGCCCAGTGCCTGGCCGTGGAGTGAACGTTCAGCGCACGCGCACATAGGTTCCCGGCGCCGCGTCCAGGGGCGGGTAGTTTGCGTTGCCCAGGGTCATCTGTGTTTCGCGTTGAGCGCCGGAGCGTTCCTGGACCCAACTCAGCCACGGGGCCCACCAACTGCCCTCGACGTGCTTGGCGTCGTAATACCAGGCTCGTGGGTCGCTGCTCAGTTTCGGGTTTTCAACGTAATTGGCCTTAGGGTTGCCCGGCGGGTTGAGAATGCTCTGGACGTGGCCGCTGTTGGACAGCACGAAGCGTCGTTCACCCCCGAGCAACAGCGTTGAGCGATAGACCGCATCCCATGGCGTGATGTGGTCATTGATGCCCGCCACGCTGAAGCTGTCGACCGTCACTTTGCGCAGGTCGATCGGCGTACCGCAGACTTCCAGGCCGCCGGGGTGGGTCAGGGGGTTGTGCTTGAAAAAGTCCAGCAGGTCGCCGTGGAAAGCTGCCGGCAGTCGGGTGCAGTCGTTGTTCCAGTAGAGGATGTCGAACGCCGGCGGCTCCTTGCCCAGCAGGTAGTTATTGATGAAATAAGTCCAGATCAGGTCGTTGGGGCGCATCCAGGCAAACACCCGGGCCATGTCGCGACCATCGAGGATGCCTTTCTGGTAGGAACGGCGCTTGGCGGCTTCCAGAGTCTGTTCGTCCGTGAACAGCGTGGCGGGGCTGTCTATCTGGCTGTCCATCAGGCTCACCAGGTACGTGGCGCTGGCGACCCGGCGCAGTTGGCGCTTGGCCTGCAGATGGCCTTGCAGGGCCGCGATGGTCATGCCGCCGGCGCAGGCCCCCATCAGGTTGACCTCACGGGCGCCGGTGATCGCCCGGCAGACGTTCATGGCTTCTTCCGTCGCCTCGACATAGCTGGACAGGCCCCATTCGCGGTGACGCACGTCGGGGTTGCGCCAACTGATGATGAACACCTGCAAACCGTTTTTCAGGGCGTACTGGACGAAGCTGTTGGAGGGGCTCAGGTCGAAGATGTAGAACTTGTTGATCTGCGGCGGCACGATCAGCAACGGCTTGGCATATTGCTTTTCGCTCATGGATTTGTACTGGATCAGCTCCAGCATTTCGTTGCGAAACACCACTGCACCCGGTGTGGTCGCCAGGGTCTTGCCGACCTCGAAGGCATGGGGTGTGACTTGCCGCGGCAACCCGTCGTTGTGCAGCAGGTCGTCCACCAGGTGGCTGATGCCCCGAAGCAGGCTGGTACCGCCGGAGTTGAACAGCTCTTTGACCGCCAGTGGGTTGAGCAAGGTATTGGAAGGCGATACGGCGTCGTTGAGCAGGGCGAAAGCGAAGTGTGCCCTGGCACGGTCATCCGGACTCATGTCGCATTCGTCAATCCAGCTCCTCATCTGTTTCTGCCAGCTCAGGTAGGCCTGCAGGCTACGACGATAGAACGGATTGAGCTCCCAGGTGGGATCGGCGAAGCGCTTGTCGTTGGGGTTGGTGGGGTGCAGGGTTTCCCCTAGCAACACGCGGCCCAACTGGCTGCCCAGTTTCAACGCATGCCGGGCGCTGTGCACCGGATTGCGCAAGCCGTGTGCGGCTACGCTGCGCAGGGTGGAAAGCAGGTCCCTGCCCCGCAGGCCGGTGACCGCACTTTGTGCGTTGATGAAGTTGGCAGGGGCGGGCATGGAACCCTTCGCCGGTTTGTCGCGCATGAGTCAACTCCTTCGTCATCAGGCTAAAAACAAACACACCGAACCAGACAACATAGTCGCTGTTTCGGGTAGTTGCGCGATCCGGCGTCCTGCCAGGCGCTTTTGGGCGGTGTCAGCCGCCACCCAGCGGCGCGGGATGCGGGTGCATGACCGCGCGCTGACGTTCTTCCTCCAGAAACTTCATGATGATCGGCGCCACCGCCTCGGCCCGGGTGATCAGGAACAGATGGCCGTCGTCGATGATGTGCAACTGGGCGTTGGGGATGCGCCAGGCCAGCATGCGCATGTTGATCAACGGGATCAGTGGATCGTCGTCGCCGGCCAGCACCAGGGTCGGCTGGTGGATCTTGTGCAGCCAGTGGATGCTGGTCCAGCCCAGGCCGGCGAACAGTTGCCAGTAATAACCCAGCTTGCCAGCCGAACGCACCTTGGCCGCATGACTGGCCGCCAGGCTGGGGTCGCGGCGGAACGAGCCGCCGTAGATCAGCGGGGCGATACGCATCACGTGGGACGGCTGCACGTAGCGTCGGGGGCTTGCCATCATCCACAGCACTTTCGGTTTGCCCGGCACCATCACCGCGCCAGCGGCGGTGGCCGCCAGCACCAGCTTTTTGCAGCGCTCAGGGTAGTCATGGGCAAATTGCTGGGCCAGGGCGCCGCCCCAGGACACGCCGATCACGTTGACCTGCCCGTAATCGAGGTAATCGAGCATCCGCGCGGTGAGTTTTGCCAGACCGGGAAAGCGATAAGGCCGGCTGGGCGTCGACGAGCCACCGACGCCGGGAACGTCAAAGGCGATGACTTCCAGGTCCGGGTCCAGGGCCTGGATGAACGGGAATACCAGCTCAAGGTTGGCGCCGATGCCGTTGAAAATCAGCAGCGGCGTCAAATGAGGCTTGCCGGGGCGTACCGCGGTGCGCAAGGTCTGGCCATCCAGATCGACGGTACGGAAGATGTACGGTTGCGGCATGCTTCAAGCCCTGGGGTTCATGTCTCGGTTTACCTGGGTTCGGTCTGTCAGACCGAGTCGCGGCCTTCGCGAGCAAGCCCGCTTCCACATTGGATCGATTGCGAACCTGAAACTCACGTTCACAACTGAACCCCATGTGGGAGCGGGCTTGCTCGCGAAGACGGCCTTACATCCAATATTAATGTCGGCTGCCAGAGTGCTTTCGTGAGCAAGCCCACCCCCGCAGCAGACGAACTGCCCCCCTTACCGCTCATGCACATACGTGCCGGGCGCCGCCTCACCGGCCGGATAGGCCTTGTTGCCAAGGACGGTCGGGGCCTTTTTCAGTTTGCCCGAGCGCTCTGCCTGCCACGCCTGCCAATGCAGCCACCAGGAATCGGTGTGCTTGGTGGAGTTTTCCTGCCAGTCCTCGGCCTTGGCCGGCATGTCCTCGCTGGTCATGTAGCGCGACTTGGGGTTACCCGGCGGGTTGAGGATACTTTGGATGTGACCGCTGCTCGACAACACGAACTCCACCTTGCCGCCAAACAGCTGCGCGGATTTGTAGCAGGACTTCCAGGGGGTAATGTGATCGTTGGTTCCGGCCAGGGAGAAGATGTCGGCGGTGACCTGCTTGAGGTCGATCGGTGTTCCGCACACTTCCAGTGCATTGGGCCGGATCAGCGGGTTGTTCTTGAACATCTCGATGAGGTCGCCGTGGAACGCCGCCGGTAGCCGGGTGGTGTCGTTGTTCCAGAACAGGATGTCGAACACTGGCGGCTCGTTGCCCAGCAGATAGTTGTTGACCCAGTAGTTCCAGATCAGGTCGTTGGGGCGCATCCAGGCGAAGACCTTGGCCATGTCGCGACCTTCAAGCACGCCGGCCTGGTAGGAGTGACGTTTGGCAGCCTCCAGGGTCTGCTCGTCGACGAACAGCGCTACGTCGGTGTCCAGGGTGGTGTCGAGCACGCTCACCAGCAGGGTCAGGGCATTGACCTTTTTCTCACCCAGGGCGGCGTAGTGCCCCAGCAGCGCGGTGCAGGTGATGCCGCCCGAGCAGGCACCGAGCATGTTCACATCCTTGCTGCCGGTGATGGCCGTGACCACGTCCACCGCTTCCTTGAGCGCCTCAATGTAGGTCGACAGGCCCCACTCGCGCTGCTCCTTGGTGGGGTTGCGCCAGCTGACAATGAACGTCTGCACATTGCTGCGCAGGCAGAAGCGCGCCAGGCTCTTGTCCGGGCTCAGGTCGAAGACGTAGAACTTGTTGATCTGCGGCGGCACCACCAGCAGTGGGCGCTCGTGAACCTGTTCGGTGATGGGTCGGTACTGGATCAACTCCAGCACGTCGTTGCGAAACACCACAGCGCCTTCCGTCACGCCCAGGCTCTTGCCGACTTCGAAGGCGCCCATGTCGACCTGGCTCGGCATCCCGCCGTTGTTCACCAGGTCCTTGGCCAGATGGGAAAGGCCATCCAGCAGGCTCTTGCCGCCGGTTTCGAAAAAGCGTTTGACCGCCGCCGGGTTGGCTGCCGAATTGGTCGGGGCCATGGCTTCGGTCATCAGGTTGATCACGAAATGACCGCGACTGATGTCCTGGGGCGAGAGGCTGCTGTCGTCGATCCAGGCGTGCAGCTCCTTGCGCCACGCCAGGTAGGTTTGCAGATAGCGTTTGTAGAGCGGGTTCTGGCTCCAGGCCGGGTCATTGAAGCGGCGGTCATCGCCCGCAGGTTGCAGCTCGGATCTGCCGAACAGGACGTTCTTGAGTTCGACGCCGAAATGGGCGACGTGCTTGACGCTGTGCAGCGGTTGTTTGATGGCCTGGGTCAGCACCATTCGGGCAGAGGCCAGCAGATCTTTTCTGCGCAAGCCGACGACAGGATTCAACCCCAGGGTATTTTCCGAGGCCTGGTACTTCAGGTCATCGTTGTTCTTGTTGCTCATCTACGACGCTCCATTGTCCTTCAGACGAGTACCTGGGCCATGCCAGAAAGCCCACGGCCAATGCCAGGTACGCTGCTCGGGTTACCGTTGATTCCGCATCGAGGCAATGAGGAAACGTGTGCAAGGAACTCGGCGATTCCTTTGCAGGGAACTTGCCAGCTCCATTGGTTACCCGAGTTTAATTTTTTTCGCAAGCAGGCCAGTCATTGACGTTGCCGCGGGGGCATTCAAGCAGATGAGTCTAGAAAATTCGCCCTAAAGCGCCAGCCCTTGAGTTAGAGCATCAGCTTGACGACCGACTCGTTCGGGTCGCGGGTTTTTCCGGCCGCCTTGAGTTCGGCAAGATAATCGTTCCACAGGTCCTCCTGGCGTACCGCCAGTTGGTACAGATAGTCCCAAGTGAACAGTCCGCTGTCGTGGCCATCGTCGAAGGTCAATTTCAGTGCGTACTGGCCGGCCGGTTCGACCTTGGTCAGGCCGACGCCGAGCTTTCCATGTTGCAGGATCGGTTTGCCGTGGCCCTGGACCTCGGCGGACGGCGAGTGCACCCGCAGGAATTCGGCGGGCAGGTGATATTCCTCGTCCGGCGCGTATTTGAGCGTCAGGGTCTTGGAGGCTTTGTGCAGGTTGATGGCGCTGGGGAGTTTGGTCATGGGGTTGTCAGTCTCTTGCAGCCTTGCGTGAACGATATGTGGCGAGGGAGCTTGCTTCCGCTGGATTCTGTAGGAGCTGTCGAGCGAAGCGAGGCTGCGATCTTTCCGCTGCCAATTGAGTCGAGAGCAAAAGGCCAAGATTAAAAGATCGCAGGCTTCGCCAGCTCCTACAGAGCCCAGCGGGAGCAAGCTCCCTCGCCACAGGAGCCCACTCACATAGCGTGTGGCTTACAGGATATACCGCGACAGGTCTTCGTTCTCTGCCAGTTCACCCAGGTGGCTGTTGACGTACTCGGCATCGATGAGGATCGGTGCTTCGTTGTGGGCGCTGGCCAGGTCGCCGGCGCTGAACGACACCTCTTCGAGCAGGCGTTCGAGCAGCGTGTGCAGGCGACGGGCACCGATGTTCTCGGTCTTCTCGTTGACCTGCCAGGCGATCTGCGCCAGGCGCTTGATGCCCTCTGGGGCGAACTCGATGTTCAGCCCTTCGGTCTTGAGCAGGGCGCAATACTGTTCGGTCAGGGACGCGTGGGGTTCGCTCAGGATGCGTTCGAAGTCTTCCGGCGTCAGAGCCTTGAGCTCGACACGGATCGGCAGGCGACCCTGCAGCTCGGGCACCAGGTCGCTGGGTTTGCTCAGGTGGAACGCACCGGAGGCGATGAACAGGATGTGGTCGGTCTTGACCATGCCCAGCTTGGTGTTGACCGTGCAGCCTTCGATCAGCGGCAGCAGGTCGCGTTGCACGCCTTCGCGGGACACATCGGCGCCGCCGACATTGCCGCGCTTGGCGACCTTGTCGATTTCGTCGATGAACACAATGCCGTGCTGCTCGACGGCCTCCAGGGCCTTGGCCTTCAACTCTTCTTCGTTGACCAGGCGGCTGGCTTCTTCATCGCGAACCAGCTTCAGCGCTTCCTTGACCTTGAGCTTGCGGTTTTTCTTTTTGCCCTTGCCCATATTGGCGAACAAGCTTTGCAACTGGTTGGTCATTTCTTCCATGCCGGGCGGTGCGGAGATGTCGACGCCGGCCATTTCGGCCACTTCGATCTCGATTTCCTTGTCGTCCAGCTGGCCTTCGCGCAGGCGCTTGCGGAACAGCTGGCGGGTGTTGGAATCCTGGGTCGCAGCAGACTCAGCGTTGAAGCCCATGCGCGCCGGCGGCAGCAGTGCGTCGAGGATGCGCTCTTCGGCGGCATCTTCGGCACGGTGGCGGACCTTGGTGATTTCCTGTTCGCGCAGCAGCTTGATGGCGGCATCGGCCAGGTCACGGATGATCGACTCGACGTCGCGACCGACATAACCGACTTCGGTGAACTTGGTGGCTTCGACCTTGATGAACGGCGCGTTGGCCAGTTTGGCCAGGCGCCGGGCGATCTCGGTTTTACCGACACCCGTCGGGCCGATCATCAGGATGTTCTTGGGGGTCACTTCGACGCGCAGCTCTTCAGGCAGCTGCATCCGACGCCAGCGGTTACGCAGGGCGATGGCGACGGCGCGCTTGGCATCGTCCTGGCCGATGATATGACGGTTGAGTTCGTGGACGATTTCGCGGGGAGTCATGGACATAATTATTGGCGGTCCTCAAGCAAGAATAAGCTGTGGCTTATTCCGCGAGATCCTGCTCCTCAATGGTTTGGGTGTGGTTGGTGAAGACACAGATGTCGCCGGCGATGCCCAGGGCGGTCTCGACGATTTCGCGGGCCGACAGATCGGTCTTTTTCAACAGAGCGCTGGCCGCGGCCTGGGCGTAGGCGCCGCCGGAACCCATGGCGATCAGGCCGTCCTCGGGCTCAACGACATCACCGTTACCGGTGATGATCAGCGAGGCGTCCTTGTTGGCGACCGCGAGCATGGCTTCGAGGCGACTCAGGGAACGGTCGGTGCGCCATTCCTTGGCCAGTTCCACGGCGGCACGCACCAGGTGGCCCTGATGTTTCTCAAGCTGGCCTTCGAAACGCTCGAACAGGGTGAACGCATCGGCAGTGGCCCCGGCGAAGCCGGCAATGACTTGGCCGTGGTACAGGCGGCGGACTTTCTTCGCGTTGCCTTTCATCACGGTGTTGCCCAGTGAAACCTGGCCGTCGCCGCCCATGACGACTTTGCCATGACGGCGGACTGAAACGATGGTGGTCAAGGGAAGAGTCTCCACGCAGCGGGGCGAAAATGCCCGGATGGAACTCATATGGGGGTGGCGTGGTTTTTTTCAACTGCGGGGTGGGAGAGGGGACGAGTGGTGCGAGGCGCGTAGGAGCTGTCGAGCGGAGCGAGGCTGCGATCTTTTGATCTTTCGCTTGAGACTCAATTGTCTGGGGAAAGATCAAAAGATCGCAGCCTCGCTTCGCTCGACAGCTCCTACAGGCCCAGCGGGAGCAAGCGCCCTCGCCACAAAAGCCCCACAGCCACAGGTGTTCTTGACGAGATCAGCGATTCTGGCGCTGTTGTAACAACAGGTTGCTGAAACCGCTGCCGGCCAGTTGTTTTTGGGCCTTGGTCAGTTCTTCGCGGTTGCTGAACGGGCCGACCAGCACCCGATACCAGGTTTCTTCCTTCACCGTGCCGGACTCCACCGCCACGGACTGGCCCAGCAGAATGATCTGCGCCCGTACCTTGTCGGCGTCGGCTTCCTTGCGGAACGAGCCGGCCTGCAGGAAGAACTTCGTCACCGGCGCGGCTTTCTGTACAGGCGGTGCCGGCGGCGGCGTGATGCCGGCCAGGGCTGCCTGAGCGCGAGCGGTGTCGATCTTCGCCGCTTCGGCCGGAGTGACCGGCGTGGTGGGGACCTGTGGCGTCGGCAGGGTTTTCTCCGGCACGGCATCGGGCGGCACGATGACTTCCGATTCCGGCAGCAGGGTGTAGAAGTCGTACTTGGGCTTGACCGGTTGCGTCGGGCTCGGCGGGGTCTTGTTGGCCTCGGCGATGCGCGTGGCTTTCTGTTGCTCTTGGCGCACGCGCTTGACGTCATCGCCCTGGCCCGGCTCCAGTTTCATCAGAAACACAATGAAAGCGCCGACGGTCAGGCCGATAGCCATCCACAACCAGCCGGGAATCGGCTGTTTGGCTGGGGGCTGGTAACGACTGGCGCCGCGTTTGGGTGCAGGTTTTTTCTTGGCGGCCAACTTACATGCGCTCCAGCGTTTCCAGGCCCAGCAGTTCCAGGCCTTGCTTGAGGGTGCGCCCGGTCAGTGCGGCGAGGCGCAGGCGGCTCTGCATTTGCTCTGGCGTTTGTGCGTTGAGGATCGGGCAGTTCTCGTAGAAGCTGGAGAACAGACCGGCCACATCGTACAGGTACGCGCACAGGGTGTGGGGGGTGCCTTTGTCAGCGACGTTGTTCAACACTTCGCCGAACTGCGCCAGTTTCGCCGCCAGCTCGTGTTCTTGAGCGGCTTCAAGGACGATCTGCCCGTCCACCTCATCGAAACCCTTGCCGAGTTTGCGGAACACCCCGGCCACGCGGGTGTAGGCGTACAACAGGTACGGCGCGGTGTTTCCCTCGAAATTGAGCATCAGGTCGAAGTTGAAGCTGTAGTCGCTGGTGCGGTGCTTGGACAGGTCGGCGTATTTCACCGCGTCGATACCCACGACCTTGGCGATCTGGCGCAGTTCGTCTTCGGCCAGGTCCGGGTTCTTGCCCTTGACCAGGGTGTAGGCGCGGTCCTGGGCTTCGCTCAGCAGGTCGATGAGCTTGACCGTGCCGCCGTCGCGGGTCTTGAACGGCCGGCCGTCGGCGCCGTTCATGGTGCCGAAGCCCATGTGCTCCATCTCCATCGGATGGGTCACGAAACCGGCCAGGCGCGCCACTTCGAACACTTGCTGGAAGTGCAGGGCCTGGCGCTGGTCGACAAAATACAGGACCCGGTCCGCCTTGAGCACGCGGTTGCGGTAGCGCACGGCCGCCAGGTCGGTGGTGGCGTAGAGGTAGCCGCCGTCAGCCTTGACGATGATCACCGGCAGCGGCTCGCCGTCAGCGGTCTTGAACTGCTCGAGGAACACGCACTGGGCGCCGTTGCTTTCCACCAGCATGCCCTTGGCCTTCAGGTCGTTGACCACGTTGATCAGGTCGTCGTTGTAGGCGCTTTCGCCCATCACGTCAGCCATGGTCAATTTGACGTTCAGCAACTCGTAGATTTTCTGGCAGTGGGACAGGGAGATGTCTTTGAACTTGGTCCACAGCGTCAGGCACTCGGCATCGCCGGCCTGCAGCTTGACCACCAGGCCGCGGGCGCGGTCAGCGAATTCGGGCGACTCGTCGAAGCGTTGCTTGGCGGCGCGGTAGAAGTTCTCCAGGTCCGACAGTTCGTCGCTGGTGACCGGGTTTTCCTGCAAATAGGCCATCAGCATGCCGAACTGGGTGCCCCAGTCGCCGACGTGGTTCTGGCGGATTACCGTGTCGCCGAGAAACTCCAGTACCCGTGCCACGCCGTCACCAATGATGGTCGAGCGCAGGTGGCCGACGTGCATTTCCTTGGCGAGGTTGGGGGCCGACAGGTCAACCACGGTGCGTTGCAACGGGCCGGCCTTGCGCACGCCGATACGTTCGTCAGCCAGGGCCGCGTCCAAACGGGAGGCCAAGGCCTGGGTGTTCTGGAAGAAGTTGATGAAACCTGGGCCGGCAATGTCAGCCTTGCTGACGTTTTCGTCAGCCGGCAGCGCGGCGATGATTTTTTCGGCCAGGTCCCGCGGTTTCATGCCGGCCGGCTTGGCGAGCATCATTGCGATGTTGCTGGCGAAGTCGCCGTGGGTCTTGTCACGGGTATTTTCGACCTGAATCGCCGGCGACAGGCCTTCTGGCAGCACACCTTCTGTGACGAGTTGGGCGATGGCTTGCTGGATGAGCTGGCGAATGGTGTCTTTCATGGTCTTCTCTTTCAACCGCAGGCGCGGCGGCGCTTCGATGCGCTGGTGGAAAAACTGGGCATTATCCGTGGCCCGGACGAGCTTGCCAACTGTAGCGGGTCGGTTGGGGATATGTGGTGAGTATTCGGGCGCCATCGCGAGCAGGCTCGCTCCCACAGGAAATTGCATTCAATGTGGGAGCGAGCCTGCTCGCGATGGCGATCTCACATTCAATACAAATCCACCGGATCCACATCCAGCGACCAGCGCACCGCCCGCCCGCTGGGCATCTGCTCCAGCGCCAGCAACCAGGCACTTAATAGCCGATGCAACGGGGCCCGGGCATTGGCCTGTAACAGCAGTTGAGCCCTATAACGCCCTGCCCGCCGTTCCATTGGAGCCGGCACCGGGCCCAAGAGTTCGATCCCGGTGAGGTTCTGTTGCCCCAGCAAGCGCTCGGCTTCGCTGCAGGCTTCGTCAAGGAATGCTTCGGCCTGCCCCGGCTTATGGGCTTCGGCCCGCAACAGCGCCAGGTGAGCAAACGGCGGCAGGCCGGCGCTGCGACGTTCGCTCAAGGCCTGCTCGGCGAAGGCGAAGTAACCTTGTTCGGTCAGCTGTATCAGCAGCGGATGGTCGGCCAGGTGGGTCTGGATAATGACCTTGCCCGGTTCCTCGGCCCTTCCGGCCCGGCCTGCGACCTGAACGATCAACTGCGCCATGCGCTCGCTGGCACGGAAGTCACCGGAGAACAGTCCGCCGTCGGCATCCAGGATCGACACCAGCGTGACCCGGGGAAAGTGATGCCCCTTGGCGAGCATCTGCGTACCCACCAGGATGCACGGCTGGCCTTTCTGAATCGTGGCGAACAACTGATTCATCGCGTCCTTGCGTGAAGTGCTGTCGCGATCGACTCGCAGTACCGGGTAATCGGGAAACAGGATGCCCAGCCGTTCTTCGGCGCGTTCGGTACCGGCCCCCACCGGGCGCAAGTCCACTTTGCCGCACTGCGGGCAGTGCCTCGGCACTCGTTCGGCATGGCCGCAATGATGGCAGCGCAGCTCGCCGTGGCGTTGGTGCACGGTCATGCGTGCGTCGCAGCGTTCGCAGCCCGACATCCAGCCGCAGTCATGGCACAGCAGGGTCGGGGCGAAACCCCGGCGGTTGAGGAACACCAAGACCTGTTGCCCGGCGGCCAGGGTCTGGCCGATGGCTTGTTGCATGGGCCCGGAAATGCCGCTGTCCAGCGGACGACTTTTCACATCCAGGCGCAGAAAGCGCGGCTGCTTGGCGCCGCCGGCCCGTTCGTTCAGGCGCAGGAGTCCGTAACGTCCGGTATAGGCGTTGTGCAGGCTTTCCAGGGACGGCGTGGCTGAACCCAGAACAATGGGAATGTTTTCCTGGCGCGCCCGCACCAGTGCCAGATCGCGGGCGTGGTAGCGCAGGCCTTCCTGCTGTTTATAAGAGCCGTCATGCTCTTCGTCGATGATGATCAGGCCGGGGTTTTTCATCGGTGTGAACAGGGCCGAACGAGTGCCGATGATGATGTCCGCCTCACCGTCCCGGGCGGCGAGCCAGGCTTCCAGGCGTTCACGGTCGTTGACCGCCGAATGCACCAGGGCGATTCGCGCGTTGAAGCGTTGTTCGAAGCGCGCCAGGGTCTGTGGCCCAAGGTTGATTTCCGGAATCAGCACCAGGGCCTGTTTGCCGGCTTCCAGGGTCTGGCGGATCAGTTGCAGATAGACCTCGGTCTTGCCGCTGCCGGTGACGCCGGCCAGCAAGAAGGCGTGATAGCTGTCGAAACCGGCGCGAATCGCCTCGCAGGCGGCCCGCTGTTCGGTATTGAGCGGCAGTTCCGGCTGGGCCAGCCAATGCTCATGGCGAACACCCGGAGCGTGCCGGCGGATGTCTACCTGGACCAGGTCCTTGGCCAGCAGCAGGTCGAGGCTGTCCTTGCTGAGCATCAGTTTGCTCAATAGCTGATGGGCCACGCCGTGGGGATGCTGGGCCAGGGTCGCCAGGGCCTCACGCTGACGCGGGGCGCGGGCGATGCGCGGGTCGTCCAGCGAGGCGCCCGGCGTTACCGACCAGAACCGCTCCTGGCGTGCCTCGGCCGGTTCGCCCTGGCGCAACAATACCGGCAGCGCCCAGCTCAGGGTGTCGCCGAGGCTGTGTTGATAGTACTGGGAGGTCCACAGGCACAGCTTGAACAGCGAGGCCGGCAGCGGCGGCGTCGCATCGAGCAAGGCCAGGGCCGGCTTCAGCTTGTCGGCCGGGACTTCGCTGTGGTCGGCGACCTCCACCAGAATCCCGATCATCTCCCGTCGGCCGAACGGCACCCGCAGGCGCATGCCCGGATGCAACTGCTCACGCAGGACCCCGGCCGGGGCCCGGTAGTCGAACAGGCGGCGCAGAGGCGAAGGCAGGGCGAGGCGCAGGATGGCGTCGGGCACGCGGGAGGGTCTCGATAAATGGACAAGTTCAGAAACTTGAGCGCAGCCCTTGTGGGAGCGAGCCTGCTCGCGATGGCGGTGGATCAGCCGCATGAGTATTGGCTGACCCGCCGCCATCGCGAGCAGGCTCGCTCCCACAGGGATTGTGCTTGAGGGCGCGAGCCTAGCAGACGGTTGGTACAAGTCATAGCTTGCGTGATTGATGTTGTCTGGTAGAATCCGCGGCCTAATTACGTGCGGTATTCAACAATAGTGTTGGGTGGCGGCACGCTAGCCTGAGGAAAACACCATGAAAACCGATATCCATCCGGAATACCCAGCAATTGCCGTGACCTGCAGCTGCGGCAATAAGTTCGAAACTCGTTCGACCTACGGCAAAGCCCTGTCGATCGACGTTTGCAACGAATGCCACCCGTTCTACACCGGTAAGCAAAAGACTCTGGATACCGGCGGCCGCGTTCAGAAGTTCGCCGATCGTTTCGGTGCTTTTGGCGCTACCAAAAAAGCCTGAGGCTAATCATTTTGGATGGTCGTTTCGGCTGCTCCAGACTGATGAAGAAGGCGTCCCTTGCGGGCGCCTTTTTTGTGTCCGCGATTTGGCTGAGCGGCGCCCAGGCCTTCTGCCCGGCGCCATCTGATCTGGCCCAGGTGACGGTCCAGCGGGTGGTGGACGGCGATACCTTGCGCCTGGCTGATGGCCGTAGCGTGCGCATGATCGGTCTCAACAGTCCTGAACTGGGTCGTCGGGGGCGTTCCGATGAGCCGTTCGCCGTCGCTGCACGCCGGCGCCTTGAGGCATTGGTGGACGCCAGTGCGGGACGTGTGGGGTTGGTGCCTGGCAAGGAAGGCAAGGATCGCTACGGTCGCACGCTGGCCCATCTCTACAGCGCCGACGGTCGGAATCTGGAAGCGCAGTTGCTCGCCGAGGGCTTGGGATTTCAGGTGGTGGTCGCGCCGAATGTCGATCTGGCGCACTGCCAGCGCGCTGCCGAACGCCAGGCGCGGGAAGCGGGCGTCGGGGTGTGGAAGCGTTCGCCTGTGCTTGAGGCGCACAATATCAAGGCATCAGGCTTTGCCGTGCTCACTGGCCGCGTGATCGACGTCTCGCGCAATCGCGGCGGTATTTGGCTCCAGTTGGAGGGGCCGGTTGTATTGCGCGTTGCCCCCAATCTGGTGAGTCGCTTCGATATGGCGTCGCTCGAGAGACTTAAAGGCAAGCGGATCGAAGCGCGTGGCTGGGTGGTCGACCGTTCGCGTCGCGGTGGGCTTGAGCCGGGGCAGGCGCGCTGGTTATTGCCGTTGACCGATCCGGGGATGCTGAGTCGCGTGTCTCGATAAAAAATTGTAGACATTTAAGGGTCGGATTGTATGCATGTAGGCCTTGTGTTCTGCGGCTCTTGGCCCAAAGTCGTAGGGCGGTGCGCTTGACAGGGGTGACTGGTCAGTCTTGTAGGGACTTTACGAGGCGCGTATCCTCGGCGGTCCGTCTGTCCAACACAGTAAAAAGCGGAATGCCCACATGTCTGATCTGAAAACTGCCGCTCTCGAATATCACGCTAATCCTCGTCCAGGGAAGCTGAGTGTCGAGCTCACCAAGGCCACCGCTACTGCCCGCGATCTGTCGCTGGCCTACAGCCCCGGCGTAGCCGAACCAGTACGCGAAATCGCTCGCGACCCTGAGCTGGCCTACAAATACACCGGCAAGGGCAACCTGGTGGCAGTCATTTCCGACGGCACCGCGATTCTCGGCCTGGGCAACCTCGGCCCATTGGCCTCCAAGCCGGTCATGGAAGGCAAGGGCGTTTTGTTCAAGCGTTTCGCCGGTATTGACGTGTTCGACATCGAAGTCGACTCCGAAAGCCCGCAAGCCTTTATCGACACCGTCAAGCGTATCTCCATTACCTTCGGTGGCATCAACCTGGAAGACATCAAGGCACCTGAGTGCTTTGAGATCGAACGTGCCCTGATCGAGCAGTGCGACATTCCAGTGTTCCACGATGACCAGCACGGTACCGCGATCGTGACCGCGGCCGGCATGATCAATGCCCTGGAAATCGCTGGCAAAACCCTGCCGCAAGCCAAGATCGTCTGCCTGGGCGCCGGCGCTGCGGCCATCTCCTGCATGAAGTTGCTGGTGAGCATGGGCGCCAAGATCGAAAACATCTTCATGGTTGACCGTACCGGCGTGATCCATTCTGGCCGTGACGACCTGAACCAGTACAAGGCCGTGTTTGCCCACGCCACTGACAAGCGCTCCCTGGCCGACGCGCTGGACGGTGCCGACGTATTCGTTGGCCTGTCGGGTCCGAACCTGCTGAGCCCGGAAAACCTGCTGCGCATGGCGCCGAACCCGATCGTGTTCGCGTGCTCGAACCCGGACCCGGAAATTTCCCCGGAGCTGGCCCACGCCACCCGCAACGATGTGATCATGGCCACTGGCCGTTCGGACTACCCGAACCAGGTCAACAACGTACTGGGCTTCCCGTTCATTTTCCGTGGTGCCCTGGACGTTCGCGCCAAGCGCATCAACGAAGAAATGAAAGTCGCGGCCGCCAACGCCCTGCGCGAACTGGCCAAGCTGCCAGTGCCTCAGGAAGTGTGCGATGCCTACGGTGGCATCAAGCTGGAATTTGGTCGTGAGTACATCATTCCCAAGCCAATGGACGCCCGCCTGATCACCCTGATCTCCGATGCCGTGGCCAAGGCCGCGATCGAGACCGGCGTGGCTACCCTGCCGTATCCGAAGAACTACCCGCTCAAGAGCGTGGATGACGTGTTCAACGGTTAAGCCGTTGTAGCGTTTAATAAAAAGCCCCGGCTCTCTTTGAGTCGGGGCTTTTTGTACCTGCCGATTTTGTGTGATCACCGCAAATCCCTGTGGGAGCCGAGCTGGCGCGCGATTGCAGCCTGGTACTCAACATGGACGCAAGCTGACCCACCGCCATCGCGAGCAAGCTCGGCTCCCACAGGGATGTGTGTAATTTGAGGGCCTGAAAAAAAGCCCCGCGCTTCTTTCAAAGGCGGGGCTTTTTGCGCGATGCCCGGTCAGAACAAGTCGATCGGCGCCGCCTCATCCGCCGGTAGCGGGCTGCCTGGCGCTACGCCGTTGCCCAGCTCGTTGACTGACGGTGGGGTGTCTTCGCTCTTGAACAGCTCGAAGTACGCTCCAGGAGTGCCTGGGGTGGCTGCGCGGCCGCTGACCGGGTCAATCCGCAGGCTGAGGATGCCTTCGGGTTCCGGTTGGGTGTGTGGCGGTTTGTCCTTGAGGGCAGCGCCCATGAAACTCATCCAGATCGGCAGCGCCACGGTGCCGCCGTATTCGCGCCGGCCCAGGCTTTCAGGCTGGTCGAACCCGGTCCAGACGGTGGTGACGTAATCGCCGTTGTAGCCCGAGAACCAGGCGTCCTTGGATTCGTTGGTGGTACCGGTCTTGCCGGCCAGGTCGGTACGGCCCAGGGCCAGGGCGCGGCGGCCGGTGCCGAGCTTGATCACGTCCTGCAGCATGCTGTTGAGAATGTAGGTGGTACGGCCATCGATGATGCGCTCGGCAATGACCGGCGCTTGCGGCACGGCTGGCGCGGTCGTGGCTTCGCCCGGTGTCGCCTCTACCGTGAACGTCTCGCTGGCCGGTGCGGCGACGCCGTCGCTGGCCTGCTCGCCTGAAGGCACCCGTGGCGGGTTGGCGAGGAACAACGTGTCGCCGTTGCGGCTTTCGATCTTGTCGATGAGGTACGGGGTGACTTTGTATCCGCCATTGGCGAACGTGCTCCAGCCCGTGGCGATTTCCATCGGGGTCAGGGTTGCCGTGCCCAGGGCCAGGGACAGGTTGCGCGGCAAGTCCTGCTTGTTGAAGCCGAACTTGCTGATGTAGTCGATGGTGCGGTCCACACCCAGCGCCTGCAGCAAGCGGATCGATACCAGGTTACGCGACTTGTACAGCGCTTCGCGCATGCGGATCGGACCCAGGAAGGTGTTGGTGTCGTTCTTCGGGCGCCAGACCTTGTCCAGGTATTCGTCGACAAACACGATCGGTGCGTCGTTCACCAGGCTGGCGGCGGTGTAGCCGTTATCCAGGGCGGCGCTGTACACGAACGGTTTGAAGCTTGAACCCGGCTGGCGCTTGGCCTGCATCGCGCGATTGTAATTGCTCTGCTCGAAGGCGAAGCCCCCCACCAAGGAGCGGATGGCGCCGTCCTGCGGGTCAAGAGACACCAGGGCGCCTTGGGCGGCCGGGATCTGGCTGAACTTGAGGGTGTTGTCCGGTTGGCGCTGTACCCGGATCAGGTCACCCACTTGAGCGACGTCCGATGGTTGTCGGGGGTTGGCGCCCATGCTGTTGGTGTTGAGGAATGGGCGGGCCCATTTCATGGTCTCCCAACTCACATGTTCTTCCTGCTCGCCATTGCGAGTCAGCACCATGATGCCGTCTTTGTCCACCTGGGTGACGATCGCCGGTTCCAGGCTGCTGATGGTGCGCTGCTTGGTCAATTCCTCGGCCCAGGCTTCTTTGGTCTTGCCTGGCAGGCGCGATTCAGGCCCGCGGTAGCCGTGGCGCTGATCGTAGGTGATCAGGCCCTCATGCAGCGCGGTGTTGGCCATCTCCTGCAGATTGCTCGGCACCGTGGTGACCACGCGGAAACCCTCGGTGTAGGCGTCGCTGCCATAACGCCCGACCATCTCGGCACGGGCCATTTCGGCAATGTACGGCGCGTTCACCTCGGGGGTCGGCACGTGGTAACTGGCGTTCAGAGGCTCGTTGACCGCAGCGGTGTATTCGGCCTCGCTGATCTTGCCCAGCTTGTACATGCGCCCCAGGATCCAGTCGCGACGTTCCTTGCTGCGCGCCGGATTGGCCAGTGGATTGAAGCGTGACGGTGCCTTGGGCAGGCCGGCGATCATCGCCATTTGCGCCAGGCTCACATCACGAATCGACTTGCCGTAATACACCTGCGCTGCCGCCTCGATACCGTAGGCACGGTTGCCCAGGTAGATCTTGTTGACGTACAGCTCGAGGATCTCGTCCTTGGTCAGCTGTCGCTCGATTTGCAGGGCCAGGAGGATCTCGGTGGTCTTGCGCGAGAAGCTGCGTTCACTGGTCAGGAAGAAGTTTTTCGCTACCTGCATGGTGATGGTGCTGCCACCGGACTGGATGTGGCCGCTTTTGATCAGTTGGCTCGCCGCCCGCATCAGGCTGCCCGGATCGACGCCGTAGTGATTGGCGAAGTTGTCGTCTTCAGCACTTAGTAACGCATTGATGAAATTGGGGGGAATGTCGGCGAAACGGATCGGCGTGCGGCGCATTTCGCCAAACTCTGCGATCAACTTGTCGTCGCTGCTGTACACCCGCAGCGGAATCTGCAACTGAATACTTCTCAGCGCCTCCACGGACGGCAATCCCGGACTAAGGTAAAGAAACGCACCGCTCAGACCCAGGAGCAGTCCGCAGAAAACGGCGAGGATGGACCATCCGAAAAATTTCAGCAGACGAATCAAGGCTTTTGGATATCCAGGCAAAGAATGAAAAGGCGCCAGGTGCAGGGAAGGACCCGTGCTTGCAACAAAGCGAAAAAAACGCTGGGCATTATAAGCATTTTTTTTCGTCGGTAACGCCACCCGGACGTCCGTCGGGCCGGAGTGATTGAACGCAACGCATATTAGAGAGTCCGTAACTCACGGATAGTCATAGGGAATTGGTAGTGCTACGACTCTTCAATAAAAAAGCCCATACGCTTTTGGGGATAGACATCAGTTCCACGTCGGTGAAGCTGCTCGAGTTGAGCCGCCAGGGTGACCGCTACCGTGTCGAGTCTTACGCGGTCGAGCCGTTGCCGGCCAATGCCGTGGTTGAAAAGAACATCGCCGAGCTCGAGGGCGTGGGCCAGGCATTGTCACGGGTGCTCGCCAAGGCCAGAACACCCTTGCGCAACGTGGCGGTGGCTGTAGCGGGGTCGGCGGTAATCACCAAGACCATCGAGATGGACGCCGGACTTTCCGACGACGACATGGAAAACCAGCTCAAGATCGAAGCCGATCAATACATTCCTTATCCGCTGGACGAGGTGGCCATCGACTTCGAGGTTCTGGGCGTTTCACCGCGCAGCGCCGAGCGGGTCGAGGTCCTGTTGGCCGCCTGTCGCAAGGAAAACGTCGAAGTTCGCGAGGCTGCGCTGGCGCTCGCGGGGCTGACGGCCAAGGTGGTCGATGTGGAGGCCTACGCGCTGGAGCGCGCCTTTGGCCTGCTCGCGACGCAACTGGCCGCGTCCCAGGAGCGGTTGACGGTGGCGGTGATCGACATCGGCGCCACCATGACCACCCTGAGCGTGCTGCATAACGGGCGCATCATCTATACCCGCGAACAGTTGTTCGGCGGTCGCCAGCTCACCGAGGAAATCCAGCGCCGCTATGGCCTGTCACCCGAGCAGGCCGGGCAGGCCAAGAAACAGGGTGGCCTGCCGGATGATTACCTCGGTGAAGTCCTGCAACCTTTTCGCGAGGCCCTGGTGCAACAGGTATCGCGGTCCTTGCAGTTTTTCTTCGCCTCGGGCCAGTACAGTGCGGTGGACCACATCCTTTTGGCCGGAGGCACCGCCTCGGTCGCGGGCCTGGACCGGCTGATCGAACAGCGCCTGGGCACCCCAACCCAGGTGGCCAATCCGTTTTCCAACATGGCCCTGGGCAGCAAGGTCAATGCCGGTGCCCTGGCCAGTGACGCACCGGCCTTGATGATTGCCTGCGGGCTGGCCCTCAGGAGCTTTGACTGATGGCGCGGATCAACCTTCTTCCCTGGCGAGAGGAGCTGCGTGAGGAGCGGCGCAAACGCTTTTTGCTGGCATTGGTAGGCGCATTGGTCGGTGCGACGGGCCTGACGCTGATTGCGGTCCGCTACCTGGACAGTGCCATTGACCACCAGGTGGCCCGCAACAGTCATATCAGCGAGCAGATTGCCGTGCTGGACGAGCGCATCAAGCAGATCAGCGAACTCAAGGCCCGCCGCCAGCAACTGCTGGAGCGCATGCGCATCATCCAGGACTTGCAGGGTAACCGGCCGGTGAGTGGGCGCATCTTCGATCAACTGGCCCGCACCCTACCTGATGGGGTGTATTTCACCGAAGTGAAGATGGAAGACAAGACCCTCTCCATCAAGGGCGCGGCGGAGTCGAACAACCGGGTCTCGGACCTGATGCGTAACCTGGACTCATCGGACCTGTTCGATGCGCCCAGCCTGACGGAAGTCAAGGCCACCACGGCCGGTCAGCTCGATCAGGCCAACGTCTTCCAGCTGACGGTTCGCCAGACCCGTCCGGCCACTGTCGAGGACGCCCAATGAAGCCGGGAGAGTGGTTCGAAGCGCTGCGCAAGATCGACATCAGTGACCTGGATACCAACAACATTGGCTCCTGGCCGATGCCGGTCAAATGGTTGACCGGCATCCTGCTGGTCATCCTGGTGTTGGGATTGGGCTATAACTTTGCCTTGAGTGACCTGGAGAACCAGCTGCAACAAGTACGCGGGGAAGAAAGTACCCTCAAGGCACAGTTTGCGGGCAAAGCTCACATGGCCGCTAACCTGGAGCGTTACACCGAACAAATGAAGCAGATGGAAGCCTCCTTCGGCGTGCTGTTGCGGCAATTGCCCAGTGACACCGAAGTGCCAGGCCTGCTGGAGGACATCACCCGCACCGGTCTGGGCAGTGGCCTGGAGTTCGAGGAGATCAAGCTGTTACCGGAGGTCACCCAGCCGTTTTACATTGAACTGCCGATCCAGATCACCGTGACCGGCGACTACCATGACCTGGCAACCTTCGTCAGCGGCGTTGCCGGACTGCCACGGATCGTCACGCTGCACGATTTCGACATCGCCCCGATGGAGCCCGACGCAGGGGCGAAACTGCGCATGAGCATCCAGGCCAAGACCTACCGGTACAACGAGCAGGAGGTGCAGCCATGAACCCGGCCTGTCGCATTTTCCTGCTGGCAGGGCTGGTCGTGCTGGCGGGCTGCAACAACGATAACGGTTTCAGCGACCTGGACGCCTACATGAACGAAGTGCGGCTGCGCCCGCCCGGCAAGATCGAGCCAACGCCGACGTTCCGGCCCTACGAAACCTTCACTTACCGCGCCGCGGACCTGCGCAGCCCGTTTTCACGGCAGGTCAGGGTGGATCAGGCCGGTCGCCAGAAGGGTACACGCAACGTCCGGCCCGACCCGACCCGGGTCAAGCAATACCTGGAAGGCTTCAACATTGAGCAGTTTGAAATGGTCGGGACGATTTCCAACGTCAGCGGCTCCTTCGCGCTGCTGCGCGGCGCGGGCGGGGTGCACCGGCTCAAGGTCGGTGACTATCTGGGACGCAACGACGGGCGGATCGTCGGCATTAGCGCCACCCAGGTCGATGTGGTCGAAATCGTTCCTGATGGCGAGGGCGCCTGGCTGGAACGGCCACGGACCATTCCTCTGAAAGAGCACTCAATAGTGGAACTCGAACAATGAACAGGTTTTTTTCAGCCCTCGGTATTTCGCTATGGATAGCGCTGCTGTCGCCGATGGTTCATGCGGCCAATCTGAAAACGCTGGATGTCGCGGCGCTGCCGGGGGACCGCATCGAGTTGAAACTCACCTTCGACGGGCCGCCCCCCGCGCCTCGGGGCTACACGACCGAGCAGCCGGCCCGGATCGCTCTGGATCTGCCGGGGGTGACCAGCCAGCTGGCCCGCAAGAGGCATGATCTTGGTGCTGGCAATGCGCGAAGCGCCACGGTGGTCGAGGCGGCTGATCGTACCCGTCTGATCATCGGCCTTACCCAGCTTGCGCCCTATACCGCGCGGGTCGAGGGCAACAGCCTGCTCGTGGTGGTCGGCAAGGGAGCTGTTGCCAGCGCTACTGCCCAGGCGCCACGCCCGGCGGCTCCCAGCGCTGTGCCCGCCAGAGCCAGTGCACCGGTGGGCAAGGCGATCCGCGGGGTAGATTTCCAGCGCGGCACCCAGGGCGAAGGCAACGTGGTGATCGATCTGTCGGACCCCTCGATCGCCCCGGACATCCAGGAGCGTGAAGGCAAGATCATCCTCAACTTCGCCAAGACCCAGTTACCCGAACCGCTGCGAGTGCGCCTGGACGTCAAGGACTTCGCCACCCCGGTGCAGTTCGTCAATGCCAGTGCCGGCGCCGACCGGGCCACCATCAGCATCGAACCCAGCGGTACTTTCGATTACTCCACCTATCAGACGGACAACAAACTGACCGTCAGTGTCCGCCCCATGACTGTCGAGGATCTGCAAAAACGCGATGCCAGCCGCGAGGCCTACAGCGGTGAAAAGCTGTCCCTCAACTTTCAGGACATCGAGGTGCGCTCGGTCCTGCAACTGATTGCCGATTTCACCAATCTCAACCTGGTGGCCAGTGACACCGTGCAGGGCGGCATTACCCTGCGCCTGCAAAATGTGCCTTGGGACCAGGCGCTGGA
Source organism: Pseudomonas sp. NFACC39-1 (assembly GCF_900110355.1). Lineage (NCBI taxonomy): Bacteria > Pseudomonadati > Pseudomonadota > Gammaproteobacteria > Pseudomonadales > Pseudomonadaceae > Pseudomonas > Pseudomonas sp. NFACC39-1. The sequence continues at coordinate 283,026 of NZ_FODL01000002.1, forward strand.
CCTGGTGCTCAAGACCAAGGGGCTGGACAAGCGCAAGGTCGGCAATGTGCTGCTGGTCGCCCCCGCCGACGAAATCGCAGCCCGTGAGCGCCAGGAACTCGAATCCCAGAAGCAGATTGCCGACCTGGCGCCGCTACGGCGTGAGCTGTTGCAGGTCAACTATGCGAAGGCTGCGGACATTGCCAAGCTGTTCCAGTCGGTGACCAGTGCCGAAGCCAAGGCCGATGAGCGCGGCACGATCACGGTGGATGAGCGAACCAACAACATCATTGCCTATCAGACCCAGGACCGGCTCGACGAACTGCGCCGGATCGTGGCGCAGTTGGATATCCCGGTGCGGCAGGTCATGATCGAGGCGCGGATTGTCGAGGCCAACGTCGACTACGACAAGAGCCTGGGCGTGCGCTGGGGTGGGTCGATACAGAAGGGCAACTGGAACTCCTCCGGGGTCACCAGCGGCGACTCCACCACCATCGGCACGCCGGGCAGCACCAGCACCAACCAGCCGTTTGTCGATCTGGGCGCGTCGGGCAATACCTCCGGCATCGGCATCGCCTTCATCACCGACAATGTACTGCTGGACCTGGAATTGACGGCCATGGAGAAAACCGGCAACGGGGAAATCGTCTCCCAGCCCAAGGTGGTGACGTCCGACAAAGAGACGGCAAAAATCCTCAAGGGCACGGAGATTCCTTATCAGGAAGCCAGTTCCAGTGGTGCCACCTCGGTGTCGTTCAAGGAAGCCTCGCTGTCCCTGGAGGTGACCCCGCAGATCACGCCGGACAACCGCATCATCATGGAGGTCAAGGTCACCAAGGATGAGCCGGACTACCTGAACAAGGTGCAGGATGTGCCGCCGATCAAGAAAAACGAAGTCAACGCCAAGGTGCTGGTCAATGACGGCGAGACCATTGTGATTGGCGGGGTTTTCTCAAATACTCAGAGCAAGGTCGTAGATAAGGTGCCATTTCTTGGCGATGTGCCGTATCTTGGCCGCCTTTTCCGGCGTGATGTGGTTTCGGAGAAAAAATCCGAGCTGCTGGTGTTCCTCACTCCGCGTATCATGAATAACCAGGCGATTGCTGTGAGTCGTTGATTCTGTGCGAAATTTGATTCTTGTTGGGCCGATGGGCGCTGGAAAAAGCACCATCGGCCGTTTGCTGGCCAAAGAGTTGCGCCTGCCATTCAAAGATTCCGACAAGGAAATTGAATTGCGCACGGGTGCCAATATCCCATGGATCTTCGATAAGGAAGGCGAGCCCGGCTTTCGTGACCGCGAGCAGGCGATGATCGCCGAATTGTGCGCGTTCGACGGTGTGGTGCTGGCCACCGGTGGCGGCGCGGTGATGCGCGAGGCCAATCGTCGGGCATTGCATGCCGGTGGACGAGTGGTCTATCTGCATGCCTCCGTCGAGCAGCAGGTGGGTCGCACCGCCCGGGATCGTAACCGTCCGCTGTTGCGCACCGCCGACCCGGCCAAGACCCTGCGCGACCTGCTGGAGCTGCGTGACCCGCTGTACCGGGAGATCGCTGATCTGGTGGTGGAAACCGACGAGCGGCCGCCGCGGATGGTGGTGCTGGACATTCTTGATCGCCTCCAGCAACTGCCACCCCGTTAATGCGTCGCGGGAAATGCGCTATCCTCGGCGTCCCGTCATGGCCCGCCGGGACGTGGCTGATGGCCATCGATTGACATCACAACAGGCACCGTGGACTTTCGTTAATTGCAGGCAGGACGCCTGATTCCATCTTCACTGTGGGGACACATGCAGACACTTAAGGTCGACCTGGGCGAGCGCAGCTACCCGATTCACATTGGCGAAGGTTTGCTGGACCGGCCCGACTTGCTGGCGCCGCATATCGCCGGACGGCAAGTGGCGATTATCTCCAACGAGACCGTCGCACCTTTGTATCTGGAGCGTCTGACCCGCAGCCTGTCGGCTTTCTCGGTCATTTCCGTGGTGCTGCCTGACGGCGAAGCCTTCAAGAATTGGGAAACCCTGCAGCTTATTTTCGATGGCCTGCTGACCGCGCGGCACGACCGCCGCACCACGGTGGTGGCCCTGGGCGGCGGGGTGATCGGCGACATGGCCGGTTTCGCCGCCGCTTGCTATCAGCGCGGTGTTGATTTCATCCAGATCCCCACAACCCTGTTGTCCCAGGTGGACTCGTCGGTGGGCGGCAAGACCGGGATCAACCATCCGTTGGGCAAAAACATGGTGGGCGCTTTCTACCAGCCCAACGTGGTGCTGATCGACACCGCGACCCTCAATACATTGCCCGCCCGCGAGCTGTCTGCTGGGCTGGCTGAAGTCATCAAGTACGGGCTGATCTGCGACGAACCGTTCCTGGGCTGGCTGGAAGAAAACGTCGACCGCCTGCGTGGGCTGGATCAGGCTGCGCTGACCTACGCTATCGAACGTTCCTGTGCGGCCAAGGCTGCGGTGGTCGGTGCCGATGAGCGCGAGTCGGGCGTGCGCGCCACGCTCAACCTGGGCCATACCTTCGGCCACGCCATCGAAACCCACATGGGCTATGGTGTCTGGCTCCATGGCGAAGCGGTTGCGGCCGGTACGGTCATGGCCCTGGAGATGTCCGCGCGTTTGGGCTGGATCAGTGAACAGGAGCGCGATCGCGGTATTGCTCTGTTCCAGCGCGCCGGGTTGCCGGTGATCCCGCCCGAAGAAATGACCGAAGCCGATTTTCTCGAACACATGGCAATCGACAAAAAAGTGATCGACGGTCGCCTGCGTCTGGTGCTGCTGCGCCGCATGGGCGAAGCTGTGGTGACCGACGATTATCCGAAAGAGGTTCTACAGGCCACGCTGGGAGCGGATTATCGCGCCCTGGCTCAGCTTAAAGGTTAATAAGATTCCGATGACTAGTTTGCATGCCGACGAGGCTTTCCTCGGCCATTTCCAGTTGAGTCATGACCCTTTCGCGCCACGGGTTCCAGGCTTCAAGTTTTTCCCCGCCCAACGCAAACCGGTTCTGGGCCAGTTGCATCACCTGGCGCGTTACAGCCAGTTGTTGCTGGTGGTCACCGGCCCGCAAGGCAGCGGCAAGACCTTGCTGCGTCAGGCCCTGGTGGCCAGCACCAACAAACAGTCGGTGCAAAGCGTGGTGGTGTCGGCCCGCGGCGCTGGTGATGCAGCCGGTGTGTTGCGTCAGGTGGCCCAGGCACTGAATGTCGCCCAGGCTGAAGTCGGTGCGATTCTGGATCAGATCGTGCAACTGGCGCTGACCGGGCAGGAAGTTTATCTGCTGGTGGACGATGCCGAGCAACTCGACGAGTCGGCCCTGGAAGCCTTGCTAGCCTTGGCTGCCGGTGCGCCGGAAGGCCGTCCCCACGTCTTCCTGTTTGGTGAGTCGTCGCTGATCGCCGATCTGGAGCAGCTGAATCTTGAGCAAGAGCGCTTCCACGTCATTGAGCTGGCGCCCTACACCGAAGAAGAAACCCGTGAATACCTGGCCCAACGCCTTGAAGGCGCCGGTCGGGGCATCGAACTTTTCACCGCGGATCAGATCTCTGAGATTCACGAAAGCTCCGATGGCTGGCCTGGAAATATCAACCAGGTGGCCCGCGACGCTCTCATCGAAGTCATGATTGCCAGCCGCTCAGCGGTAAAGCGTCCAAGTATGGGGTTCAACATGCCGAAGAAACACGTATTGGCGATTTCCGCCGTCGTCGTGGTCGCGATTGCCGCCGCCTGGCTGATGCCGGGTCGCAGCAAGGCGCCGACCACCGGCGCACCCGCTAACGAGCAGGCACAACTGCCTCTGGGCCAGGACGCAGCGCAGCCCAATGGCGGCGCTCCGGAGGTGGAGTTCGCCGGTAACACCCAGCCGATGCCGCTGCCGCTGGTCGGCCAGTCGCAACCGGTCATGCGCAGTCCCTTGGCGGAGGCCGCTGGCGGTATCACCGAGGGTGACGACGGCGCGCCACCACCGATCGATGACACCAGCGATACGCCGCCAACCGTGACCACCAGCGCCCCACCGGCGGGTGTGCCGGCTGGCCCGGCACCAACTCCAGCGCCAACCCCGGCGCCCGCTCCGGCTGCCAAGCCTGCGCCGGCCCCCGCCCAGGTGGCCACGGCCAAGCCTGCTCCAGCCCCGGCAACCAAGCCGGCCACCCAGGCCGCTGGCGGTAGCTGGTACGCCGGTCAGGCTCCAGGCAGCTACGTGGTACAGATCCTCGGCACCAGCTCCGAAGCGTCTGCGCAAAAATTCGTCAAGGAGCAGGGCGGCGAGTACCGTTATTTCAAGAAAATGCTTAACGGCAAACCGCTTTATGTCATCACCTACGGCAATTTCGCCAACCGTGATGCAGCCGTTTCCGCCATCAAGGCCTTGCCAGCGAAGGTTCAGGCTGGTAAACCTTGGCCTCGCACTGTCGCCAGCGTCCAACAGGAACTGGCAGCAACTCGCTGAAGATTCGGCGGCCTTACCCAGGCCGCCTCTCCCGGCACCTCAAAATTTCCGCAAGGGCGAGCGACCTTTCAGGCCGCGCGCCTTGTGGTGTCTGCGTCACAGTAGCGTTTGAGTCGCAGCGGTCGAACCCAAAAAAGTTTTGACTAGCACAGCGTATAGCTTTAAACCTTTCACAAATGCGACATGGATTTGCGACGTTTCGTCGTCAAATTTGTGAGCCCTTGTGTCGGTGTGTACAATGACCTCCCTTTTGCCCCCGCAAAGCTGGCGTACGTTCGGCGCGGCACGCAACTGGCTGAATTGAAAAGAAATTTGCCTCGATAAGAGGCAGCCTGGTGAGAAAGTGTCTATGAAAGCAGGTCTGTACCAACCAGATGAATTCAAGGATAACTGCGGTTTCGGCCTGATTGCTCATATGCAGGGCGAACCCAGCCATACCCTTTTACAAACGGCCATTGAGGCCCTGACCTGCATGACCCACCGCGGTGGGATCAACGCCGACGGCAAGACCGGTGACGGTTGTGGCTTGCTGATTCAAAAGCCTGACGAGTTCCTGCGTGCCGTTGCCCAGGAAACGTTTGGTGTGACCCTGCCCAAGCAGTACGCGGTGGGCATGGTGTTCTTCAATCAGGACCCGGTGAAGGCCCAAGCGGCTCGCGAAAACATGAATCGCGAGATCCTGGCCGCCGGCCTGCAATTGGTGGGCTGGCGCAAGGTGCCGATCGACACCAGCGTCCTCGGCCGCCTGGCCCTTGAGCGTCTGCCGCAGATCGATCAAGTGTTCATCGCGGGCGAAGGCCTGAGCGATCAGGACATGTCGATCAAGCTGTTCAGCTCCCGTCGTCGTTCGTCCGTGGCCAACGCCGCCGACACCGATCACTACATCTGCAGCTTTTCCCACAAGACCATCATTTATAAAGGCCTGATGATGCCGGCGGACCTGACCGCCTTCTATCCGGACCTGAGCGACGAGCGCCTGAAAACCGCGATCTGCGTGTTCCACCAGCGCTTCTCCACCAACACCCTGCCGAAATGGCCGCTGGCCCAGCCATTCCGCTTCCTCGCCCACAACGGCGAGATCAACACCATCACCGGCAACCGCAACTGGGCGCTGGCCCGTCGCACCAAGTTCGCCAACGATCTGATGCCGGATCTGGAAGAGCTCGGCCCGCTGGTCAACCGTGTGGGCTCGGACTCCTCAAGCATGGACAACATGCTGGAACTGATGGTCACCGGTGGCATCGACCTGTTCCGTGGCGTGCGCATGCTGGTGCCGCCGGCCTGGCAGAACGTCGAGACCATGGACCCGGACCTGCGTGCGTTTTACGAATACAACTCCATGCACATGGAACCGTGGGACGGCCCGGCCGGTATCGTCATGACCGACGGCCGCTACGCCGTGTGCCTGCTCGACCGTAACGGTCTGCGTCCGGCGCGCTGGGTGACCACCACCAACGGGTTCATCACCCTGGCTTCGGAAATCGGTGTCTGGAACTACCAGCCCGAAGATGTTATCGCCAAGGGCCGCGTGGGGCCGGGCCAGATCTTTGCCGTGGACACCGAAACCGGCCAGATCCTCGACACCGACGCCATCGACAACCGTCTCAAGTCTCGTCATCCGTACAAGCAATGGCTGCGCAAGAACGCCCTGCGCATTCAGGCGACCATGGAGGACAACGATCACGGTTCGGCTTTTTACGACGTCGATCAGCTCAAGCAGTACATGAAGATGTACCAGGTGACGTTCGAAGAGCGTGACCAGGTGCTGCGTCCGTTGGGTGAGCAGGGCTACGAAGCGGTCGGCTCCATGGGCGACGACACGCCGATGGCCGTGCTGTCCCGGCGCGTGCGCACACCGTATGACTATTTCCGCCAGCAGTTCGCTCAGGTGACCAACCCTCCGATCGACCCGCTGCGCGAAGCGATCGTGATGTCCCTGGAAATCTGCCTCGGTGCCGAGCGCAACATCTTCCAGGAGTCGCCGGAACACGCCTCGCGTGTGATCCTCAGTTCGCCGGTCATTTCCCCGGCCAAATGGCGCTCGCTGACCAACCTCGACCGCCCGGGCTTCCAGCGTCAGGTCATCGACCTGAACTACGACGAAAGCGTCGGCCTTGAAGCGGCGATCCGCAACGTGGCCGATCAGGCTGAAGAAGCCGCGCGCGCCGGTCGCACCCAGATCGTGCTGACCGACCGTCACATTGCCCCGGGCAAGTTGCCGATCCACGCTTCGCTGGCCACCGGTGCGGTGCACCATCGCCTGACCGAAAAAGGCCTGCGTTGCGACTCCAACATCCTGGTGGAAACCGCCACCGCTCGCGATCCGCATCACTTTGCGGTGCTGATCGGTTTCGGTGCCTCGGCGGTGTATCCGTTCCTGGCCTATGAAGTGCTGGGTGACCTGATCCGTACCGGTGAAGTGCTGGGCGACCTCTATGAGGTGTTCAAGAACTACCGCAAAGGTATCACCAAGGGCCTGCTCAAGATCCTCTCGAAGATGGGAATCTCGACCATCGCTTCGTACCGCGGTGCGCAACTGTTCGAGGCCATCGGTCTGTCCGAAGAAGTCTGCGAGCTGAGCTTCCGTGGCGTGCCGAGCCGCATCAAGGGTGCGCGTTTCGTCGACATCGAAGCCGAACAGAAAGCCCTGGCGGCCGAAGCCTGGAGCCCGCGCAAGCCGATCCAGCAGGGCGGCCTGCTGAAGTTCGTCCACGGTGGCGAATACCACGCCTACAACCCGGACGTGGTCAACACCTTGCAAGCCGCCGTGCAGCAGGGCGACTACGGCAAGTTCAAGGAATACACCTCGCTGGTGGACAACCGTCCGGTGTCGATGATTCGCGACCTGCTCAAGGTCAAGACCCTGGATACGCCGCTGGACATCAGCGAAATCGAGCCGCTGGAATCGGTGCTCAAACGCTTCGATTCCGCCGGTATCTCCTTGGGCGCCCTGTCTCCGGAAGCCCATGAAGCCCTGGCTGAAGCCATGAACCGCCTCGGCGCGCGTTCCAACTCCGGCGAAGGTGGTGAAGACCCGGCGCGCTACGGCACCATCAAGAGTTCAAAAATCAAGCAGGTGGCTACCGGCCGCTTCGGTGTGACGCCGGAGTACCTGGTCAACGCCGAAGTGCTGCAGATCAAGGTTGCCCAAGGCGCCAAGCCCGGCGAAGGCGGTCAACTGCCCGGCGGCAAGGTCAACGGCCTGATCGCCAAACTGCGCTACGCAGTACCCGGCGTGACTCTGATCTCACCGCCGCCTCACCACGACATCTACTCGATCGAAGACTTGTCGCAACTGATCTTCGACCTCAAGCAGGTGAACCCGAAGGCGCTGGTCTCGGTGAAACTGGTGGCAGAAGCCGGCGTTGGCACCATCGCCGCCGGTGTGGCCAAGGCCTATGCCGACCTGATCACCATCTCCGGCTATGACGGCGGCACTGGTGCATCGCCGCTGACCTCGATCAAATACGCCGGCGCGCCGTGGGAACTGGGCCTGGCCGAGACCCACCAGACCCTGCGCGGCAACGACCTGCGCGGCAAGGTCCGGGTACAGACCGATGGCGGCCTGAAAACCGGCCTGGACGTGATCAAGGCGGCCATCCTCGGCGCCGAGAGCTTCGGCTTCGGCACCGCGCCGATGATCGCCCTGGGTTGCAAGTACCTGCGTATCTGCCACCTGAACAACTGCGCTACCGGCGTGGCGACCCAGAACGAAAAGCTGCGCAAGGACCACTACATCGGCACCGTCGACATGGTGGTGAACTTCTTCACCTACGTCGCCGAGGAAACCCGCGAGTGGCTGGCGAAGCTGGGCGTGCGCTCGCTCGAAGAGCTGATCGGCCGTACCGACCTGCTGGAAGTGCTCGAGGGCCAGACCGCCAAGCAGCATCATCTGGACCTGACGCCGTTGCTGGGTAGCGATCTCATCCCAGCGGACAAACCACAGTTCTGCCAGGTTGATCGCAACCCACCGTTCGACAAGGGCGAGCTGGCCGAGAAGATGGTCGACATGGCCGCCTCGGCGATCAACGACCTGAGCGGTGCCGAGTTCGATCTGGCTATCTGCAACTGCGACCGTTCCATCGGCGCGCGGATCTCCGGTGAAATCGCGCGCAAGCACGGCAACCAGGGCATGGCCAAGGCGCCGATCACTTTCCGCTTCAAGGGCACCGCAGGCCAGAGCTTCGGCGTCTGGAACGCCGGTGGCCTGAACATGTACCTGGAAGGCGATGCCAACGACTACGTGGGCAAGGGCATGACCGGCGGCAAACTGGTCATCGTTCCGCCCAAGGCCAGTGTCTACAAGACTCAGGACAGTGCGATCATCGGCAATACCTGCCTGTACGGCGCCACTGGCGGCAAGCTGTTCGCCGCCGGCACCGCGGGCGAGCGTTTCGCCGTGCGTAACTCCGGGGCCCACACTGTGGTGGAAGGCACCGGTGATCATTGCTGCGAGTACATGACCGGTGGTTTCGTCTGTGTCTTGGGCAAGACCGGTTACAACTTCGGCTCTGGCATGACCGGCGGTTTCGCCTACGTGCTCGACCAGGACAACACCTTCGTTGACCGGGTCAATCACGAACTGGTGGAAATCCAGCGGATCAGCGGCGAGGCGATGGAAGCCTACCGCAGCCACTTGCAGCGCGTGCTGGACGAATACGTCGAGGAAACCGACAGCGAGTGGGGTCGTGAACTCGCCGAAAACCTCGATGACTATCTGCGCCGTTTCTGGCTGGTCAAGCCCAAGGCTGCCAACCTGAAGTCGTTGCTTTCCAGCACCCGTGCCAACCCGCAGTGATATGCGCCTGAAGAGTTTGATGAGGTTTTAACAATGGCTGAACGTCTGAGTAACGACTTCCAGTTCATCGATGTCGGGCGCAAGGATCCGAAGAAGAAACTGTTGCGTCAACGCAAGAAAGAGTTCGTGGAAATCTACGAGCCTTTCAAACCCCAGCAGTCGGCCGATCAGGCCCACCGCTGCCTGGGTTGCGGTAACCCATACTGCGAATGGAAGTGCCCGGTGCACAACTTCATTCCCAACTGGCTGAAGCTGGTGGCCGAGGGCAACATCCTCCAGGCCGCCGAGTTGTCCCATCAGACCAACACCCTGCCAGAAGTCTGCGGCCGGGTGTGTCCGCAGGATCGTCTGTGTGAAGGTGCGTGCACCCTCAACGACGGTTTTGGTGCGGTGACCATCGGTTCGGTGGAGAAATACATCACCGACACCGCGTTCGCCATGGGCTGGCGCCCGGACATGTCCAAGGTCAAGCCGACCGGCAAGCGTGTCGCCATCATCGGTGCCGGCCCGGCGGGTCTGGGCTGCGCCGATGTGCTGGTGCGTGGCGGTGTAACCCCGGTGGTGTTCGACAAGAACCCGGAAATCGGTGGCCTGCTGACCTTCGGCATCCCCGAGTTCAAGTTGGAAAAGACCGTGCTGAGCAATCGTCGCGAAGTCTTCACCGGCATGGGCATCGAGTTTCGCTTGAACACCGAAGTGGGCAAGGACGTGACCATGGAGCAACTGCTCGAAGAGTACGATGCCGTATTCATGGGCATGGGCACCTACACCTACATGAAGGGCGGCTTTGCCGGCGAGGACCTGCCGGGCGTCTACGACGCGCTGGACTTCCTGATCGCCAACGTCAACCGCAACCTGGGCTTTGAAAAGTCGCCGGAAGATTTCGTCGACATGAAAGGCAAGAAGGTCGTGGTGCTCGGCGGCGGTGACACGGCGATGGACTGCAACCGCACTTCGATTCGCCAGGGCGCCAAGTCGGTGACCTGCGCCTACCGTCGTGACGAAGCGAACATGCCCGGCTCGCGCAAAGAAGTGAAGAACGCCAAGGAAGAGGGCGTGAAGTTCCTCTACAACCGCCAGCCGATCGCCATTGTCGGTGAAGACAAGGTCGAGGGCGTGAAGGTGGTCGAGACCCGTCTCGGCGAACCGGACGCCCGCGGTCGTCGCAGCCCCGAGCCGATCCCGGGTTCCGAAGAGATCATCCCGGCCGATGCCGTGGTCATCGCCTTCGGCTTCCGCCCAAGCCCGGCGCCGTGGTTCGAGCAGTTCAGCATCCAGACCGACAGCCAGGGCCGCGTCGTGGCCCCGGAACAGGGCCAGTACAAGCACCAGACCAGCAACCCGAAGATCTTCGCCGGCGGCGACATGGTCCGAGGTTCCGATCTGGTGGTGACGGCGATCTTCGAAGGCCGCAATGCGGCTGAGGGGATTCTGGATTACCTGCAAGTCTGACTCGGTCCCGAGCTGAAATGCGGTAAAAATGTGGGAGCGGGCTTTGTGGGAGCAAAGCTTGCTCGCGATTCAGGCGCCTCGGTACCCAAGAGACCGCAGTGTTTTCATCGCGGGCAAGCCTTGCTCCCACAAAATGGCTCCCACAGTTGTTTTGTAGTGTCAGGGAGGCTGTGCTGCACCGCGACAAATTGCCCCGATAGATAAAAGGCACGGCTCTTGCCGTGCCTTTTGCGTCGCGCTCTGAGAAAATGCCCGCACTTTTTTTCCGGATGCCGACATGACTGCCCTGAAGAACGACCGTTTCCTCCGCGCCCTGCTCAAGCAACCCGTAGACGTCACCCCCGTGTGGATGATGCGTCAGGCCGGTCGCTACCTGCCGGAATACCGCGCCAGTCGGGCCAAGGCCGGCGACTTCATGAGCCTGTGCATGAATCCCCAGTTTGCCTGCGAAGTCACGATGCAGCCGCTGGATCGCTACCCACAGCTCGACGCAGCGATCCTGTTCTCCGACATTCTCACCATTCCCGACGCCATGGGCCAGGGTCTGTACTTCGAGACAGGCGAAGGCCCGCGCTTCAAGAAAGTCGTCAGCACCCTGGCCGATATCGAAGCCCTGCCGATTCCCGATCCGCAGAAGGACCTGGGTTATGTCATGGACGCGGTCAGCACCATCCGTCGAGAACTCAACGGTCGCGTGCCGCTGATCGGCTTCTCCGGCAGCCCCTGGACCCTGGCCACCTACATGGTCGAAGGCGGCTCGTCGAAAGACTTCCGCAAGACCAAGGCGATGCTCTACGACAACCCGCAAGCCATGCACCTGTTGCTGGACAAGCTGGCGCAGTCGGTGACGTCCTATCTCAACGGGCAGATCCTGGCCGGCGCGCAAGCGGTACAGATCTTCGACACCTGGGGCGGCAACCTCTCGGCGGCGGCGTACCAGGAGTTCTCCCTGGCCTACATGCGCAAGATTGTCAGCGGCCTGATCCGCGAACATGAAGGTCGCAAAGTCCCGGTGATCCTGTTCACCAAGAACGGCGGCCTGTGGCTGGAAAGTATCGCCGATGCCGGTGCCGACGCTTTGGGCCTGGACTGGACCTGCGACATTGGCAACGCCCGCGAGCGTGTTGGCAGCAAAGTCGCGCTGCAAGGCAACATGGACCCGACCGTGCTTTACGCCAAGCCCGAGGCCATCCGCACCGAAGTCGGGCGCATCCTCGCCAGCTATGGCAAGGGCAGCGGTCATGTGTTCAACCTCGGCCATGGCATTACGCCGGAAGTCGATCCGGAACACGCCGGTGCTTTCCTGCGCGCGGTGCATGAGTTGTCGGCGCAATACCACGACTGATCGTAGCTCGCTCATCCAGCCTGTCGGGATTCGTTCCAGACAGGCTTTTTTTTGCCTGCTAATTATTCAATGAAACAAGTTGGCTATCTTTATCGGTTTGCCTGTTTTCGTTTGTTTAATAACTAACTTTGCCTGTAAGAAGTTTTTCTTCTGAGCTCGGAAAAATAGATTCAGGGATTGTTCCTTCTATTTTGAGAGATTTTCCCTACATAGCGATTGCCCAAGTTTCCATTAATGTTTCGGCGCTTGCCAGGTACAGCGCTGTGCGATCCAGTGCGCCTTCCAAGATGAAGTTTGTTAAATCTCCCAATCTCGATGAGTAGTCTGGAATTTATATGAAAACCAACTTCCACCAGCACAAGGTGCTGACGGGTTTTGCTTGCTCGTTAGTTATGCTGTCCACCGTGGGGACATCCCAGGGTGCATTTGCCCATGGTTATCTTGAAGTACCGCCCTCACGTGCCTTGTTGTGCCAGCGAGGTGAAAACAAGAACTGTGGCGGCGCGCAATACGAGCCCCAGAGCACGGGCGAAACCTTCCAGGGGTTCCCCAATGGCGCAGGCGGTGCGCCCCTCCAGGGCCCGGTCGATGGCAAGATCGCCAGCGGTGGTAACCCCTTGTTTTCCGCCCTCGATGCCCAGTCGGCTACGCGCTGGAACCTGACTGAACTCAGGGAACGCAACATCGCTTTTCAATGGCAATACACCGCTGCGCATCCGGCGACCAGGCATGAGTACTTCATTACCCGCGATGATTGGAAGCCCAACGAACCGCTCAAGCGCGTGTCGTTCGATAGCACGCCATTCTGTACGGTAGAGGGCGCCCATCAGCTTCCGGAGGCAGGCGCCAAGCACCATTGCGTGATTCCCGACAGCAAGTCGGGCCATCACGTCATCCTGGCGGTGTGGACGGTTGGCGACACCGATAACGCGTTCTATGACCCGGCGGATGTGAACATCCTCGCCGAAGCGGCCTTGCCGGGTGGCTGGTTACCAGTGGGCAGCATTGCCCCCGCCGCGCCGTTGCTGGTGGGCGACAAGGTCAAGGCCCGAGCCTTTTCAGCCGCTGGTGAGAATGCTGAGTACAGCGTGGAGATCAGCATCGATCACGCTGAAGAAGGTCGACCGGAAAACTGGTCGTTCAAGCTGGCCGATGCCATCAACCGGGCCCATACCCTGGTTCGTGCCGGTATCCGCGATGAGCAGGGCGACATCACCCCGATCAAAGGCATCAACAAACTGTATGCCCAGCAAGAGACCGGCGTGAGCCGGTATGAAGTGCAGTTGCAAATGCAGGAAGACCCTGACGCCAGCATGACCATCTCCTCTTTGCAGCCGGAGTATGTGCTCGACAAGGGCCGGGTCGACATGACGTTCACGGTGTCGACCAACCGCAGGATGAACCTTGAAGCCACCCTGTTCGATGAAAAGAACAAGCCGGTCGGCGTCGTAACCCAGGCTGTGGGCGAAGGCAGCAGTGGCCTGAGCATGGCGGTCCGTAGCGCGCCGGGTGCCCATACCCTGACGCTGGTGGGCACCACCGCGGACGGCAGGACCACGCGCCAGGAAACCCGGCAGGTCCCCCTGACCGGTGAAGGTGCGGGGATCGAGTACGACTTCGTATTTCCCGAAGGCATCAGTGACTACGCCGCCGGTACGACGGTATTGCAGCCCAAGACGGATGAAGTCTTCCAGTGCAAACCATTCCCCGCGTCTGGCTATTGCAAGCAATACAGCCCTTCGGCGAACGGTTACGAGCCTGGCATCGGTGCCCATTGGCACATGGCCTGGGAAAAGCTCTAACACATGAGGCTCAGGGCTTCAGGCCATCCTGGGGCCCTGCAAGGGTGAGCAGGCAAATGAAGGCTTTTTTCCGGGCCGGCGGTGGCCTGCCGAAGGCGGTACTGGTGTCGGTGACTTTGCTCTACGGGATTTTCCTGGCGGGGCAGGAGTGGCGTTTTCGGCAGGAGCTCAGGCGCGAAGTGCCAATGAGTGCGGCGCCGGTCGTGGTTCAGGGCGGCGCTGTGCTCAACGTCCAGGCGGTGGCCAGTGTGCTTGGTCTGGCCGCTCGAGAGGCCACGGCCCTCAGCGCCGAACCGATCACCCTGCAGGCCAGCTTCGTCAACGGCGCAGGATTGTCACGGGCATTGCTGGCCGATGCCACGGGGACGCGCATTTATCAGGTCGGTGAGCGCCTGCCCGGCGGCAGCGTGTTGCGCCGGGTCGATGCGACTCATGTGGTGTTGTGGCGCAACGGACGGGAGGAGCGGGTGGCCTTGCAGCGCACGGGCGAGTCGTTCCTGCGTCGACTGCCTCCTGGAACCGGGGGGCAGCCTCCGTCTGGTTCCTCGCAATACCTACACCCGGTCGCCGGGTTATCAGAGTGATTTGAATCGATGAATAGTTTGATCCGGGGCCGTGCGTTGCACGCCCTGTTGTGTCTCGGGCTGTTTGCCGCGCTGGTGCCGTCGTGGGCGCAGGAGGCTCAATGGCAGTTGGCGATGAACAATGCGGAACTGCGCGATGTCGTCGAGGAGATGTCGGCGATTCTCGGCCAGACCGTGGTGCTCGACCCGCGCGTCTCGGGACGCATCACGGTCATGTCTCGCCAGGCGCTGGATCGCGAGGGCGTGCGGCGGCTGTTCTATTCGGTGCTCGATGCGCACAACTTCACCGTGATCGACGAAGGCGAACGGATCCTGATCACGCCGGTCGCCGATGCGAGGACGCGTGCCGGTCTCGACGACGCCAAGGACACCACCCCGTCCCAGTACGTCACCCGGGTTCTCGAGTTGCAATCGAGTATCGCCGCCGATATCGCCGGGTTGGTTCGGCCCCTCGTGTCGAACAATGGTTACATCGGCCCTTCGGTTTCTTCCAACGCCTTGGTGGTGACCGACACGGCCGCCAATGTGCGACGTATCACCCAAGTGGTGCGTCAGTTGGACTCGGGACGCAACCGCAGTCATGTCGTGCTGCGCTTGCGTCATGCCCAGGCCGGGGATATCGCGCCGGTCCTGGAAGCATCCGGCGGCAAGCGCGAGGGGGATGCGGCGGGTTCCGTGATTGCCGATCCCCGCAGCAACCACCTGGTGATCATCGGCGCGCCGATGGTGCGCCAGCGCCTGCTCGATCTGGCCCGGGCGCTGGATGTTCCGGCGGCTGCCTTCCAGGATAACGCGCGGGTCATTCGCCTTCACCACAGCGATGCCAGGCAGCTGGCCGAGGTGCTGGAAGCCGTCGGGCAAGAGAAAAAAACCACCGCGTCCCTGGGCGGCCAGCGGGATACCGGTGTCGCCAACCCGTTCATGATCAAGGCTGACGAAAGCCAGAACGCCTTGGTGCTGATCGCCGAGCCCGCCCAGGTGCGTACCGTCGAGAGCATCGTTCGCGAACTCGATCAGCCTCGTGCCCAGGTACTGATCCACGCGGCCATCGTCGAGATTTCCGGGGATACCTCCGAAGCGCTGGGGGTGCAGTGGAATCTTAATACCGGCAACGCCTCAGGGTTCATCAATTTTCCGGGAACCAACATTCCGATCATGGGTGGGCTGGACGCCAATGCCCTGAAAAACGAAGCGCAAGGCGCGGTCCTGCGACTCGGAGGCGACCGTTTCAGTGCGTTGGTCTCGGCATTGGCGAGCAATACCCACAGCAATCTGCTGTCCACGCCCAGCCTGTTGACGCTGGATAACCAGGAAGCGGAAATCATCGTGGGCCAGAACGTCCCGTTCAAGACGGGCTCCTACGCCACCAACAGCAGTGGCGCGGACAACCCGTTCACCACCGTGGAGCGCAAGGATGTCGGCATCAGCCTCAGGATCAAGCCCTACATCAATGAAGGTTCCACCCTGCGCCTCGATGTCCAGCAGGAAGTCTCGGACATTGCGCCGGCTGTCTCCGGCGTGGATTCCTCGGACCTGATTACCAACAAGCGTGCCCTCAAGAGCACGATCCTGGCGGACGATGGTGAGATCATCGTGATCGGTGGCCTGATTCGCGACAGTGTCCGTACCCAGGAAAGCGGCGTGCCGCTGTTGCGCAGCATTCCCTACCTGGGCGCGCTGTTTCGCTGGACCCGTGATACCCAGACCAAAAGCAACCTGATGGTGTTCCTGCGCCCGACCATCGTGCGCAGCAAGGAAGGCCTGGCCGATGTGAGCCGTCAGCGCTACGACGCGCTTCGAGAGCTGAGCAAACCCGGTTCACGGAAAAATAATTCGCTGTTGCTGCCTCGGGACGCCCGCGAGTTGTTCGAACCGTCCGCCGACGCGCCGCTGGCAGAGCCGCGTCAACAGAATCCGGGGGCCCTGTGAGTGATCCACAGGCCCCGTTGCCCTTTGGTTTCGCCCGACGCCTGGGCGTGCTGCTGGAAGGCGAGGGCCCGACCTTGCGCCTGGTGATGCGCCGCGACACGCCGTTGACCGCGCTGGCCGAGGTTTGGCGCTGGTGTGGTCGGGAGTTGCCCATCCAGGTGCTGGAGCCGACGCAGTTCGCTACGCGCCTGGCTTGCGTTTACCGCCAGGGCCAGAGCGCCGCCGAGCAGGTTGCCCAAGGACTGGACGAGGAGCTGGACCTGCTCAGCCTGGCCGATCAAGTGCCGCAGACCACCGACTTGCTGGAACAGCAGGGCGATGCGCCGATCATCCGGTTGATCAATGCCCTGCTCAGCGAAGCGGTTCGCGAACACGCCTCGGATGTGCATCTGGAAACGTTCGAGCAATACCTGTCGGTGCGCATGCGCATCGACGGCCAGTTGCAGGAAATGCTACGCCCGCGCCGGGAGCTGGCGAGCCTTTTGGTGTCGCGGATCAAGGTCATGGCGCGCCTGGACATCGCCGAAAAACGTGTGCCCCAGGACGGGCGCATGGCGTTGCGGCTGGCCGGGCATGAGGTCGATGTGCGGGTCTCGACCCTGCCTTCAGCCCATGGCGAGCGAGTGGTGTTGCGCCTGCTCGACAAGCAGGCCGGGCGCCTGGATCTGATCCGCCTGGGCCTACCTGATGACACGCTGGCAAACCTGCGTCGGTTGCTCGGCAAACCCCATGGCATCGTGCTGGTGACCGGCCCCACGGGCTCGGGGAAAACCACCAGCCTGTACGCGGCGCTGAGCAGCATCAACGATCAGAGCCGAAACATCCTCACCGTCGAAGACCCGATCGAGTATCACCTGCCGGGTATCGGCCAGATGCCGGTCAATCCAAAAGTCGACATGACCTTTGCCCGTGGCTTGCGAGCGATTTTGCGTCAGGACCCGGATGTGGTGATGGTGGGCGAGATCCGCGATCGCGAGACCGCCGAAATCGCGGTGCAGGCGTCCCTGACCGGTCATCTGGTGCTCTCGACCCTGCACACCAACACTGCCGTAGGCGCGGTTACGCGACTGAGGGACATGGGCCTGGACGCCTATCTGCTGGCCTCGTCCCTGGCGGGCATTGTGGCCCAGCGCTTGTTGCGCACCTTGTGTCCATCTTGCAAGACGCCCTATGTGGCCGACGCTGCAACCTGTCGTCGCCTTGGGCTCGACGCCGACGCCGCGCCACGGTTGTTCAAGGCCCGGGGCTGCGAGCAATGCCAGAAAGGTTTTCGCGGGCGTATAGGCATCTATGAACTGGTGAGTGTCAGCACCACGTTGTCGCAACTGATTCATCAGGGCGCCCCTGAGCAGGCGCTGACCCTTGAGGCGCGCAAAACCTCCCGCAGCCTGTTTCAGGACGGGTGCCGGCGGGTTCTGGAAGGCCTGACCAGTGTCGATGAACTGCTGCGCATCACCCAGGAGGATTAGCCCCATGCCGACCTTCGACTATCGAGCAGAGGATGCCCGGGGCCGACGCTGTAAAGGCCGCGTGGAAGCCGACAACCCTCGTCATGCCCGTCAGTTGCTGCGCGAGCGCGGCTTGCTGCCCAGCGAGCTGCACGAAGTGAAGGCGCAACGAACCCTGGGCGCCCGGCACGCCGGGGGGCGTTTGAGCCCGGCGGATCTGGCGTTGCTGACGTTGCAGCTGTCCACCTTGATTCAGGCCGGCCTGCCCCTCGAAGAGGCCCTCGGCGCCGTCGCCCAACAAAACCAGAAGCGGCGGGTTGCCAGCCTGCTGTCGGCGGTACGCGGTCGTGTGATGGAAGGTCACGCCCTGGCCACGGCGCTGGCGGCGTTTCCCCAGGCGTTTCCCGAGCTGTTCTGCGCCACGGTTGCCGCCGGCGAACAGTCCGGCCACTTGGGCCTGGTGCTGGAGCAGTTGGCGGCCTACACCCAGGCACGCCAGGCATCGCGCCAGCGCATTCAACTGGCTTTGGTGTATCCGCTGATTCTGATGCTGGCCTGCGCCGCGATTGTCGCCTTCCTGTTGGGTTACGTGGTGCCGGATGTGGTGAAGATATTCGTCGACAGCGGCCAATCGTTGCCCTGGCTGACCGAGGCGCTGATCGTCCTGAGTGACGGATTGCGTCGCTATGGCTTGTCGCTGCTCGGGCTGCTGGTCGGGTTGCTCGGGTTGTGGCGCTGGAGCCTGCGCCAACCTGCGTGGCGCCTGCGCTGGCATCGTCTGTTGCTCAAGCTGCCTGTGTTGGGTGAGGTGCTGCGGGCGATGGAAGCGGCCCGATTCGCCAGCACCCTGGCGATCCTGAGCAAAAGTGCCGTGCCGCTGGTGGATGCCCTGCGCATCGCCGCGCAGGTGATCGGCAACCTGACCATCCGCGCCCGCATGGCTGACGTCGCCCGTTCGGTCCGCGAGGGCGGGACGCTGACCCGTGGCCTGGAGCTTGGTGGGGATATTCCGCCACTGATGCTGCACATGATCGCCAGTGGCGAACGGGCCGGCGAGCTCGACAGCATGTTGGCCCGGGCCGCCGAACAACAGGAGGCCAGCCTCGCGGCGCGTATCGCGCTGGTGGTGAGCCTTTTCGAACCGGCCATGCTGGTGCTGATGGGCGGCGTCGTGCTGCTGATCGTCATGGCCATTCTGCTACCGATCCTGAGCCTCAACCAATTGGTGAATTGACCCATGAAACTTCAGCACAACCGACCTGCACGCCTTCAGCGCGGCTTTACCCTGATCGAAATCATGGTGGTGGTGGTCATCATCGGCGTCCTGGGCGCCATTGTGGTGCCACAGTTCATGAGCCGGCCCGACCAAGCCAAGGCCACGGCCGCGCGAACCGATATCCAGGCGATTGCCACGGCCCTGGAGATGTACCGCCTGGACAACTATCACTATCCATCGACCCAACAGGGCCTGGAGGCGTTGAGCAAGCGTCCCTCCGGCACACCCGCGGCCAGTAACTGGAACCCCCAGGGTTATCTGAAAAACCTGCCGGTCGATCCCTGGGGCACGCCCTATCAATACCTCAACCCGGGCCTCAAAGCGACCGATGGCAGCTATGACCTGTACTCCCTGGGCGCCGACGGCTTGCCGGGAGGTGAGGGGATGGCGGCCGACATAGGCAATTGGGCACCATGAAAATGGGACGAGATTGTCGCGGATTCACCTTGCTGGAGCTGATGATTGTCATCGTCCTGATCGGAATGCTGGCGGGCATGGTCAGCCTGGCCAGCGGTCCGAGCCCGGCGCGCCAGGCCCGACAGCAGGCCGAGGATTTCATCCGCGTAGTGCAGCAACTGCGCGAACGGGCGGTGCTGGATGCCCGTGAATATGGCCTGCGCCTGCAGTCTCGCGCCTACCAGCCAGTACGGCTCGAAGACCGGGGCTGGACGGCGGTGACGTCTTTGCATCGGCTGCCGGAAAACCTGACGCTTGGGCTTGAGCAAGATGGCCAGATCCTGCCGCTCGACGATGTCCGGGACACACCGCAACTGCTGATGCTCAGCAGTGACGAAATCAGTCCGTTCAGGCTGTCCATCAAGGTTACCGGACAGACCCTGTTGCAGGTGTCGAGCGATGGCGTGGCGGAGCCGTTCGTTCATGAATAGCACCGATTGCCGAGGGTTCACGCTGCTGGAAGTCATGATTGCGCTGGCGGTTTTCGCAACGATGGCGGCGGCGATGCTGTCGGCCAGCCAGTTTGTGCTCAAGCAAAGCGTCGTGCTGGAGGAGCGTCTCTTCGGTGCCTGGCTGGCGGACAACCAACTGAGCGAGCTGCGCCTGCAAACGGCGACGCCAAAGGGGCAACAGCGTTTGAGTCGAGACCTGGGCCAGCGCAACTGGATCCTGCAGCAACATATCGTCCCGGCCCGCGATCCGCGCCTGCTCAAGGTCGAGATCCAGGTCAGCCGTGCCGGCAGTTCGTCCGTTGCCCACCGCACCACCGGATGGATTGGCAACCGTCATGAATGAACAGTCGGGTTTCACGTTATTGGAGCTGGTTATCGCCATCGCGCTGTTTGCCTTGCTCGGCCTGGCGGGTTGGCGTCTGTTCGAGGGTGTCGTGCGTACACAGCAGGGAACCGGCCAGCATGAGCGCGACATCAGGAGCCTGCAGCGTGCCGTGGGGGTGATTGAGCGAGATGCCTGGCAGGCGGTCGCCGGCTCTGTCGAACTCGCGTCGGGGCGCCTGCAATTGCACCGTAGCCATTGGCGCAATCCACTGGACTTGCCGCGCAGTGAACGGCAAGTCGTGCAGTATCGACTCGAGGGGGCCGCGTTATGGCGCGACAGTCGCGGCGAAGGCCCGGCTGGCCTGCAGCAGCAGAAACTGTTGGATGACGTACGCAGCCTGAGCTGGCGACTGTTCGACCCGGAACAGGGCTGGTACACCGAAACGCGGAACGAGCAATCGCCTCTGGCGTTGGAACTGGTCGTTTCGACGGGGCGTTTCGAACAGATTCGTCGAGTGCTGCTATTGCCGGGCGCCTTGCCATGACTCGACAACGCGGCGCGGCGCTGATCAGTGTGCTGCTGGTGCTCAGCCTGGCGTTGCTCATCACCGCTGGCATGCTACGCAGTCATCGCCTGCTGTTGCAGGGCAGTGCGCAGCAGTTGCATCAGGTTCAGTTGCGTCAACTGGGGCTGGCCGGTGAAGCCTGGGCCCAGAGCGTCCTGCAAGACAGTGCCAACGCGCCATCGGGGCAGGTGGACTTGAGCCAGGAGTGGGCCCGGCAAGAGCCGGCGTTCGAAGAAGAGGCCGATATCCGCGTCGAGATCCAAGACCTCTCCGGGCGCCTTAACCTCAACGCATTGACCACCCAGGGACAGATCGATCAGCTCACGCTGGACCGCTGGCCGCGATTGCTGGCCTTACTGGATCTGCCCGAACTGTCCTTGCCCCAGGTCGGATTGATACAGGAGTTGAGTCAGTTGCGCCTGTTGCCGGGCATGGACGGCCAGACACTGCGGCGCCTGGAACCCTGGGTGGCGGTACTGCCCCGGGACGCTCGGCTGAACGTCAATACCGCGCCGCGACTGTTGTTGATGACCCTGGACGGTATGGAACAGGCGTCGGCCGACGCGCTGATCAACCAGCGTCCTCACACGCCGTACCACAGTGTGCCGGCATTCACGAATGACCCTTTGCTGGCCGGCCTGGGCATCCGCGGCCATGGGCTGGGCGTGAGCAGCCGCTGGTTCCGGATCAGGGTGGACGTGGCCTTCGCAGACCGTCACCTGCGGCTGGTCTCGGACATCGAGCGCCACCCTGATACCGGTCGCTGGACTGTGCTTCAGCGTCGTTTCCAACCCCTGCTTCCCAGCGAGTTCCATTGATGAAAACCTGGCTTTACCTCACCGTCGAAGGCATGGACGCCCTCAGTCCAGACTGGCCGTGCTGTGTCTGGTCGGTCGCGGCCGAGCGCCGCTGCCTGCCCCTGCACGAAGCTGCCCAGGCGTTGCGCGGGCGAGTCGTCGACGTGCTGCTGCCGATGGAGATGTGCAGTTGGTTCCAAAGCGATCCATGGCCTTCCCGACGCCAGCCAAAACCCCAGGCACTCGCGTTCGCCATCGAAGAACAGCTGAGCGAGAACCTGGAAGCGTTGCACATCTGTGCCAGTGTTCGAGACCGTCGGCAGCGTTACGCGGTGATGGTGACTCAACGGGCCAGGTTTCAGGCGCTGCTGGCGTTGCTCGCGGCGCAGCAAGTGGATATGCGCGCCATGCATGTCGATGCCGATCTGTTGCCCAATGATGCGGCCTTTGGCGTGCGCTGGTTTGGTCGCTGGTTGCTGGGTGGCGCCCTCGCGGCACGCCTGTCACTGTCGGCCCGGGCCCTTGCCACGCTCAAGCCTGACCTGCCCGAGGACATCCATTGGCTGGACGAGGAGCGGGACCGCCCGGGTATCGATGAGTGGTTGCTGGCCGCTGATGGGAATCCCATCGACTTGTTGCAGGGGGAGTTCCGTCAACGCCGACAGCGTCTGCCATGGCGTGGCATGGCGGCTGGTGCGTTCGGATTATGCTTGCTGACCTGGGGCGCCAGCGAAGCTCGCATCGGATTTCTTGAACACGAAGCCCGGATTTTTCAGGTCCAGAGCGAGCAGCGATTCCGGTTGCTGTATCCCGATCAAGAACGGATTGTCGACCTGGCGGCGCAGCTCCAGGCGTTGCAGAGTCGTCGCGAGCAAAGACGGGAGACTCGGGTCGCGCGTCTGGTCCAACTGACGGAACAGGTCATCGGCGCCAGCGACGTCGAAGTACTGCGCATCGATTTTCGGATCGATGACGGCTGGAAAATCCGACTGTCCGCCAACAGCTTCGTCGAGCTGGAGCAACTGCGCGAACGTGGGCTTAAAAGCGGACTGCCCCTCACCCTGGTCAACGCCAGCAAGCAGAGCGATCGGGTTCAGGCCACCCTCGCACTGGAGAGCAATTGATGGGTTTCAAGGAATGGCAGCGCTGCAAACAGGTCTGGGAAAGTATGTCGCACCGTGAGCAACGGTTGCTGACGGGGCTTGTCGGACTTGTGTTGGTCATTGTGAGTTACACCTCGATCTGGCAGCCCACCCGACATCGGCTCGACCTGGCCGAGCGTCAGTATTGGCAGCAGGCCGAACTCGCTGCCCGGATCCAGCGCCTGGAGCCCACCGGCGCTACGACCGCTACGAGCTCTTTGTCCGTCAGGATCAACGACAGTGCGACGGCAGCGGGGCTGGAGCTGGCGGAGCTGGAGATCGACGGTGATTCGTTGCGGCTTGCCGTCAGTGGCGATGCCAATCGACTGCTCGACTGGCTGGACCGGCACGAGCGGGACGGCGCCACCTTGCAGGTGCTGAGCCTGGAAGTGCGCAACGGTGTCCTGGACGCCCGGATGGTGTTGGGGCAATGATTTGAACGGCGGGCCAGCGCCTGAACAGTGTCCGCTCAAACCTGAGCGTTGCCCGGCAACAACGGCAACTTCGCCAGTTTCACCGCCACCAGCAACGCCAGCACCAGCAAGCCGCCAATGAACAGGCCGACACCGTTCCATCCGCCCAGATGCCAGGCTACCCCGCCAGCCGTACCTGCGACGCTGGAGCCGGCGTAGTAGCTGAACAGGTACAACGACGAGGCCTGTCCCTTGGCCTTGATTGCGCGGCGACCGATCCAGCTGCTGGCGACCGAGTGCGCGCCGAAGAAGCCGAAGGTGAACACCAGCATGCCCAGGATCACCAACCACAGCGGCGTGGTCATGGTCAGTGCAAGACCGGCCAGCATCAGCGCGATAGTCGCCCAGAGCATTTTGCGACGGCCGTGTTTGTCGGCCAGTGCGCCGACTTTCGCCGAGCTGTAGATACCCGACAGGTAGACCACCGAGAGCAACCCGACGAAGGCCTGGTCCAAGTGATAAGGCCCGGCCAGCAGGCGATAGCCGATGTAGTTGAACAGCGTCACGAAGGCGCCCATCAATACGAAGGCTTCGAGAAACAACAGCGGCAACCCGGCGTCGCGAAAGTGCATGGTGAAACCGTCCAGCAAGCTGCGCGGATGCAGCGAGCGAGGGCGAAAATTGCGCGACTCGGGAAGCATCCTCCAGAACACCGCCGCCGCAATCACGGCCAAGCCACCGACCACCAGCATCGCGACATGCCAGCTGACGAAGTCAATCAGTACCCCGGCGATCAAACGGCCGCTCATGCCTCCGATAGCATTGCCGGCGATATACAGGCCCATCGCCAGGCCAATGTGCTTGGGATGGATTTCTTCGCCCAGATAGGTCATCGCCACCGCCGCCACGCCGCTCAGCGACAGCCCCACCAGGGCGCGTAGCACCAGCACACCCTGCCAGGTCGGCATCATCGCGCTGGCGATGGTGCACAACGCTGCGGCAAACAGTGCCGCAACCATCACTGACTTGCGGCCGATGCGATCGGAAATCGGGCCGGTGATCAGCAGCCCGACGGCGAGCAGGCCGGTCGCCACCGACAGGATCAGACTGCTCTGGGCGGCATTGATGGAAAACTCTTCGGAGAGCAGCGGCATCATCGGTTGCACGCAATACAACAGGGCGAAGGTCGCAAAACCGCCACAAAACAACGCCAGCACCGTACGCATGAACAACGGCGTGCCTTTTTCGATGTAGATGTCTTTGCGTCCGGGGATGCCATCATCGGCAAGCGGTGGAATTTCATGGGCCAGTGGGGCGACAGCAGTTTTCACGATGGACCTCGCAGGAGCACGGCCAGGCAGGCAATGGAAAAAGCATATAGGCGGTTAATGTTTGTATCCAATATATTGTTCGACCTGTTTAAGAGTTTTTACGACCTACTGGATGGCCCATGGAACTGCGTCACCTGCGTTACTTCATTGCCGTTGCCGAAGAACTGCATTTCGGGCGCGCCGCGCTGGCGCTGGGCATCTCCCAGCCGCCGCTTAGTCAGCAGATCCAGGCGCTGGAGCAAGAGATTGGTGCGCGGCTGTTCAATCGCACCAATCGTCGCGTCGAACTGAGTGAAGCCGGACGTTTGTTTCTCGAAGAGGCTCGACAGGTGCTGGCCCAGGTCGACAAGGCCGCCGATGTCGCTCGCCGCGCACAGTTGGGCGAACTGGGCGAGCTGAAAATCGGCTTCACGTCATCGGCGCCTTTCAACTCCACCATCCCCCAGGCGATTTTCACGTTTCGCCAGCGCTTTCCCGCCGTCCACCTGAACCTGCGGGAAATGAGCAGCACCCAAGTGGCTGACGCCCTGGTGGATGAGGCAATCGAGGTGGGCATCATGCGCCCCTTGCCGCTGCCCGACTCTTTGCAGGAGATCGAATTGAGCCGCGAGCCGCTGGTGGCCGTGCTCAGTTCCAAGCATCCACTGGCCCAAGGCAGCGAAGACGGTCTGTTTCTCTCGGCGTTGGCCCAAGAGCCATTCGTGTTCTTCCCCCGCAGCTACGGCAGCGGCCTGTACGCGCAACTCCTGACGCTGGCCCGCGACGCCGGCTTCAGCCCGCACTTCGCCCAGGAGGCCGGTGAGGCCATGACCATCATCGGCCTGGTGGCGGCCGGGGTCGGAGTGTCGGTCCTGCCGGCGTCCTACCAGCGCATGCGTATTGACGGCGTGGTCTATAGACCGCTGCTTGACCCGGCGGCGGTGTCGGCGGTGTGGCTGGTGCAGCGCAAGGATCAGCGTTCGCCGATGGCGAGGGCGTTTGTGGCGTTGTTGACTGATAGGGGTCAATCTCTCGCGCCGGAAGAAGCCTGAATATTTGAATGAATCGGCCGATAACCCGTTGTTCGACCAACAAACCATGGAGAAACAGGATGTTCAAGCAGTTGACCTTCACCGCTTTGCTGGCAGTTGCCGCGCTGACCACAGGCTGCGCTTCGGTAAAAATGGCGGATGACACTCAGGATGCTCAGGCAAAAACATTCCAGACTGTTCCCGACAAATCCAACATTTACCTTTATCGCAACGAAAGCATGGGCGCCGGAGTAAAAATGCCGGTAACGCTCAACGGTAAACCTGTAGGCCAGACCGTCGCTAAGTCGTACTTGATGCTGTCAGTACCGGCTGGCCAGCAGACCTTGGTGTCATCAGCGGAAAACGACTCTGAGCTCAAGCTCAGCACAGAAGCCGGAAAAAACTATTTCGTCTGGCAGGAAGTGAAAGTGGGCTTCATCAAGGCACGTAACAACCTGCAGGTAGTTGATGAAGAAACCGGTCGCGCCGGGGTGGCTGAAAGCAAATTGATTCAAGCCCAGTAACTCGACTGGCTGCACCGAGCTGTTGTTGAAGGGCGCCTAAGGGCGCCCTTTTTGATTGTAGGTTTTCTGGATGAGTGATTCTTACGTCGGGCCCCGCTGTCGCAGCCAGAGCGAAGGCGACTCGATGCAGACTTGAGCAGGTGTAGCGCAGGAGCTACACTGCACAGCATGACGGAGATTATTCGAAGTTCTACCTTTTCCGGCTGGCTCTCAAAGCTGGCCGATAGCCGTGCCAGAATTCGTATTCAGGTTCGAGTCGATCGCATGGCTGACGGGAATTTGGGAGACGTCAAAGCCCTGGGGGAAGGTTTGAGCGAAGCCCGTATCGATTACGGTCCGGGCTATCGAATTTATTTCATGCAGCAAGGCCGGCAATTGGTCATTCTTCTGTGTGGTGGTGATAAAAGCAGTCAAACTCGCGATATAAAACAAGCCAGGCTCATTGCGAAATCCTGGCAGGAGCAAAACCCATGACCGAACAATTCACTCGCTGGGACTCTGCCGAGTACCTCAAGACCGAAGAGGACATGGCTAACTACCTGGATGCATGCATGGAGGAGGCTGGAGACGATCCTGCCTTCATCGCCAAAGCCTTGGGGACCATCGCACGCGCCCGCGGAATGACCCAAGTGGCCCGTGATGCCGGACTGTCTCGGGAAAATCTGTATCGCGCCTTGTCGGGGGAGGGAAATCCTGAATTTGGCACTATTTTGAAAGTAGTCAAGGCGTTGGGGCTGAAGTTGCACGCCAGCACCTGAACAGATCAGCACGATGGCTGACGAGTTGACCTATTGTTGAAGGGCGCCCAATGGCGCCCTTCTTCGTTCATGGCCGCGGCATCGGCCCGGTACAAATCGGGCAGGAGAGTCGTCCACGAACAACGTTTTACTTAACCCTCCCAGACCGTCGCCGGCCTATTGACGTGATAGTCATAAAACCCTTGGAGGGTCCAGGTATCGCCCTTGCGTTCAAAGGCAGCGCGCCATGCGCCTCTGCCACCTCCGGGTGACAGTTGCGCCATGTCGTACCAGTAATACCGGTTGATGCGCTTGGTGGTGACTCGGCCCGCACGAATGTCAGCCATGATTTCCGTTATTTTTGCTTTTGCTGCTTCAGTAAAAGTGTCATATGACATCTGTGATTCTGCCAGCAGGCTTGTGCTTGTCGTAAATGGGTCTGTTGCAGCCGAGGCCTCGGGGAGAGCAGCAGACTCGGTAACAGCAGTCGGTTTGCCGGTCACTTTCTTCGACGGGACCCGGGTGACAATCTCGATATCAAACGCATCATAATGTGAGAGTTTTTTGGTGAAGTTTTTAACGTCCTCTTCGGTGATCAACATCGTTTTTCGCAGCGACTTGCCTTTGTTGACAATGAGATAGGGAATTTTGTTGTTCCTGATTTCCGTCAGGAGGCCGGGTTTGTGTCTTTTTTTCATCTCCTCCCGGAAAATCTCGAGCTTTTTGCTTTTGTACTGCGCAAAGTTTTCAGGCGTTTCCTTGAATTTTTCCCTGGCGGCTTCTACTTCCGGTCCCTCCCCTGGAAAGTCGCTCCCCAGTTCGGCCCAGACTCTGTTTTCGGCAGCGGCGACCACGTCATGGATATCATTCTGTATCTTGGTCATGGCGGCTTTCTTTTTTCCCTGTTCAGGGATGATCGTAATGAATAGCGCGCCGGTGAGATTGTCTGGCAGGGACGACATCATCATCTTGAAGTTGCCTTCGCTGTCGAAAAGTTCCCTTTTGAGCGGCAGGGTCATGTCGAAGATTTTTATTTTTTGGGCCGACGTGAACGTGGTGCCTTGGGATTCGATATCTCGGGTGCAGAATTCTACCGCCTGCCATACGTTGTATTTGTACAGAAGATTTTCGTGTGGAACCTTATGTTGTGCGAGACCGTGCAGTCCTTTATTTATATAGTTCAGGCGTGATCGATAAGTGTCTATGTCACTTACGTTTATGTCATTCATGCTTTCGCGCAGGATGCGTCCGGCCAGTTCCTCGGGCATCGCGTTGATGACTTTCCTTGCCGTTCTGAGCACTTCGCGCGAGGGCCAGTGATGATCGACCAGAAGGGCCTCCACCAATGCGTTATAGGTCCTCTGTTCCGGGGTTTCCGGGGTGCGGCCGAACAGACTTTCGACGATACCGCCCCCGCGCAACCGTCCCGGTTGTTCGACGTGCCAATGGCCATAGTTCCAAGTCATCCTTCGCTGATGGGTACGGTTGTCCGGGGCGTAGATGATCTGCTGGCCTTCTTGTACCGCAGTCTTGTAGTAACCGTTCCCCAGCTTCAGATACCCTTGCCCGCCGGCATCCCGATACCGGTCACGACCCTCGGGCACCAGCCCTTTGCCGTTGAAACCTTTGAGCAGGAACGGTTGCAGTGCCGGGTCCGGTATACGGGGGAGCGAAGACAACCTCGGACGCTCCATGCCCCGCCGCCGCGCCGCGCGAGCCATGATCAGGTCTTGCCCGCCCTCTGCCAGTACCTCACCCAGCCCGCTGATAAAATCCCCTGCCCATTGGCTGAAGCTGCCGTCTTCATCCTTGATCGCCGACACCGCGGCGCCGCCGGCCATCGTCGGCAGAATCGTGCGTCCCAGGACCCCGCCCAGGCGACCCGCATAGAACATTGCCATCGCGCCGGTCAGTAACATGACCCCGTTTCGGCGCCCTTGCTGCGCAGCCGTGCTGTCGCGCTCGGCATGGGTCACCGTCAGCGCGTCAGCTGTTTTTAGGGCGTGGGTTATTTGCGTCTCGTGCAGTGTTTTAAGCAGGTTTCCTTTAACCACGGGCGAATAGACACTGGATGCAAAATCGTCCTGGACCCTGTGTTTGATCCATGAGAAGGCCGGTTGTGTGATCTTCTTGATCTTCTCGTTGAGTGTCAGGGTTTCCGACGCCGGTACCAGGCTGGCAAGCTGATCGGCCTGCTCCGACAGTGGCAATTGCGAGATCAGCCATCGGCTCATTTCCAGCGTGGTGGTGAGCGTCTGCACCAGGGCCGCTTCCAACTCCCGGTCGCTTCCCGCATCTACGTCCCGGAACGTTTTGCCGTCCGGTGCCCCAGGTGTGTACAGCGTCAATGAAGGCCGGCTCGCAAGTTTCTTTACCCCGAATGCCAGCATCTCTTTGAGCACGCTGTCGCCCCACTGTATTTGTCGGACTACGACCTCGTGCCCGTTGACAGTGCGACGCCCCTCGGACTCAGGAGTGTCCAGCGCCGCCAGCACCAGGTTCAGCCCGGTATTGTCCTTGTCGTGTCTCAAGTCGCCCGAGATATGGGCGGCCCAGGCCTGAGCCCGTATCTGTTTCGCTTTCACGGACATCCACTCAGCCTGCCGACGGCGCGCCGCGAGCTGCAGTTCGGCCGGTAGTCGGCCCCCTACGTTGGCTCGTTCAATGACCTCCACGATCTGCGTAAAACTCAGCGGTCCTTCTACCGTAACGTGAGCGGCGTTGCGTTCGTCGGGGGTGAGGTTGGACATCGCCCACTCCGTCAGGGAGCGCCGGTCGTCAACTATCGCCTTGATCTTGTTCAGTGTGACCCCGGAACCAAACGGGGACTCGCCCGTCGGTGCATGGGGGTCGACGATCTGCTTGCGTATGCTCAGAGAAATCTGGTCCGGGTCGGCCGGCGCGTATTTTTCCTTGATGAAGTCGGCAAGCAGCGTGCGGATCCGGTCCTGGAGAGCGTCGTGGGTAGCCAGGCCCACCGGATCCGGCGGTGGTGATTTGTCTTCCACGGCTTTTTGCAGGTCCTGCACCGCCCTCCACCAGGCCACGCGCTCGCTACCGGTTACATTCGGGTTGGCGTGCAACCAGTCGTCGAGCTTTTTTTGATTCAACCGCCATTCTCGCTCGTCCATGGCCCCCGCCAGATCCACCCTGTCCCGCAGGTTCGCCGCCGCGTCCATCCGGGCCAGCCAGTTGCTGAGTTTTTCTCCCTGTGCCGGACCGCCCAGCAAAACGTTGCTCATGGCTGTTTTCTGCTCTGCCCGCAATTGAGTGACCAAGCGGGTAAGGAAGCTCTCTGCTATTGGCGCCGTGTCCACCTTGTCCTGAGCGTTGTCGTCCTTTGCCAGGCTGCGCTTCAACGTCGACAGGTCAGCATATGTTTCCAGTGGGTCGCCTGGGCGATAAAGCACCGCGCTTGCGGAGTTGTCTTGATTGTCATGCTGCGTCAGCGCAACGGCGTATGGCATCGGGACCTCGAACCCCCATCCTTCGGGGGTGATACTCAGGCTGTAGACCCCGGGTCGGAAACGCTCCGCCAGTTTGGCGCGAGACGCTGCATCCGGCGCCGACAGCCCAAGGTCCGTCAGCGCCTTGTGCATCGGCAGGCTCAGCATTCCGTCGAGCCGATGCAGATGCGCTTGCGCCTTGAGTTGTGCAGCGAACTCATCCGTAAGCCAGTCGCTGACGTTGCGGCCCTGGCTGAAGGGGGCAGGTTTATCCCAGAAATCATCCAGCGCCTGTGTCAGGAGTTGTTCATAAGCCTGCGGCGTGATGTGTAACAGCCGCTTGATCTCTTCCTTTGCGTTACGGCTATTCAGCGCCGCCGGCATCTGCGTAAGGCTGTCCTTGCCGGTGATGAGGTCGATGCTGCCTGATTCGAGAAAGAATTCGCGCGCATTCAACTGTCCAGCAACCGCACGCCAGAACAGTGTCTCGAGGGGGGCGGTATCCGTCACCGTCCGTTTGAAAACGGGTCCGTCGGCGGTGCGCTCGGAACTGGGAGTAACCTCGTCCTGTAACCTGCAAACCAGGATTTCTTCGACTGACACGCTGCCCGCCAGGGTGGGGAAGGCCCTTGTGAACCAATCCTCCAAGTGCTGCGCAGCCACCTTCGAGCCGTGTGGGACGGCGTCATTCAGGCGGATCATCTGCTGTTGCGAGGCGTTGAGTTGCTCTATCAGCTGTGCGCTAGCGGTTTGTATCGGGTTGTTCTCCTGCATGTTCTCTTCCTGAAAATAATCGGAAGGAACAACTTATTGAAGATGCACAAGGAAAGGGCGATATATAGATACCGCACATTGACGTATCCGCTGCGGTACGAAAAAGTGCCGACATTCAATACGCACACGGGTCTTTATTTGTTTCGTAAAAACGCCAGAATGGCTTCGCGGGTAAGCTGGGTTTTTTCTTCCAGTGGCCAATGCCCGGTATTGTTCAAGATCAGAGAGTGCGGTTGCGTAGTAATATGTTTGACCTGTTCGGCCAAGGTCTTGCCTCTTGAATGGTCACCACCCAGGGTGAGCACCGGCGTGGTCAACTTATGCTTGGCGAACGCCTGGTTGTCATTCACATCCTGTTCTACCCAGGCTGCATAAAGTTTGAAGGCCGCCTCCATACGTCCGGCCCGGGAATAATCCCTCACCAACGCCTCCTGAATCCAGTCAGGCACTGTAGGGTTACCTGGGAATACAAAGTCCTGAAAAAACATATTGAGATAGGTCTTTTCCCGACCTTGGATCATGTGGATGGCGGTCTTGCCGAAAAAGCGAAAGTGCCATTTGCTTGCAATACCGGCTGCGGGGTTTCCGTTGTAAGCAGTTTCCCACCCTGGGATGCCCGGAATAAATCCATCCATCAAGATAATGTGTTTGGTTTCATCCGGATAAAGCGCTGCGTAGGCATAGGCAATAATCAGCCCCATGTCATGGCCGATAATGTCAATGTGTTGAAAGCTCAAGTGAGCGATCAACCCACGCAAGTCGTGCGCCATGCTTTTTTTATCGTAGCCAGTATCCGATACCTCTGTTTTTCCAGCGCCCCGATAATCGGGAACGACAGGGGTGTAACCCGCACGCATCAGCGTCCCCATCAACGCTTCCCAATTGCACCAGCTTCCCGGAAATCCATGCACCAGCAACACCGGATGTTCGCCATCACCACCGATGAGATAGTGAAAACGGATGCCGTTGACATACGCATACTCACTTCTAAAAGTCGCCCCATCCACAACGATACTGCTGGGTGTTTTTGAAGCGGCTGACTGTTCCGGTAGTGGTTTTTTGTTCATGTGGTATCCCACCTTGAACTCAATAAAAAGCTGAGCAGCAGCTTCCATGGCTAAGGCGATGGTATCGAAGCGTTAACCCGCCTTACTCTTTTTCAGGTTCTAAAAGATTGAAGCCATCCGAAATCTGTCGGTACTGTCAAAGATAACAGTCCCGACAAACGGCAAGAGTGCTTGTGGGGCGCGGCATCTGTGGTTACCTCCGAATCACTGCCAGCGCCGGAAAATCAACGAAGTGTTGACCCCGCCAAAAGCAAAGTTGTTATTCATCACGTACGTGTTGCTCATCGACCTGAACTCGTTGCGCAGGTAGTCGAGTTTGCCGCACTGGGGATCGACCTCATCGAGGTTGAAGGTGTGCACGTAGCGATCGCGGTTCATCATTTCGATGCTGAACCACGATTCCAGGGCTCCGCAGGCGCCGAGGGTATGCCCGAGAAAGCTCTTCTGCGAGCTGATGGGCATGTGTTCGCCAAACAGGCTGCTGGTGGCCAGGGTTTCGGCGATGTCGCCCTGTTCGGTGGCGGTGCCATGGCCGTTGACGTAGCCAATGGCAGACGGCTCGAGGTTGGCGTCCTGCAGGGCCAGTTCCATGGCCCGACGCATGGTGCTCAGTTCGGGACGGGTAGCGTGTTGACCGTCGGCGTTGCTGCCGAAGCCGACGATTTCGGCATGGATTCGCGCTCCTCGGGCCAAGGCGTGTTCCAGCTCCTCAAGTACCAGCATGCCGGCGCCTTCACCGATCACCAGACCATCGCGGTCCTTGTCATAGGGGCGCGGGCTGGTCTGCGGTGCATCATTTTTCAGGCTGGTGGCGTACAGCGCATCGAAGACCATCGCTTCGGTCGGGCAAAGTTCTTCCGCGCCACCGGCGAGCATCAGCGGCAGGCGACCGAACTTGATCGCCTCATAGGCATAGCCGATGCCATGGCTGCCGCTGGTGCAGGCGCTGGAGGTGGGGATCAGCCGTCCGGTAAGCCCGAAGAAGATACTGATATTGGCCGCCGTGGTGTGGGGCATCATCCGTACATAGGAGTTGGCGTTCAGCCCTTCGGCCACGCTGTTGAGCAACATGTTGCCGAACGCCTTGATCTCGTCGGTACTGCCGGTGGACGAGCCACAGGACACGCCCATGCGCCCGTCCTTGATCGACTCATCGCCCAACAGCCCCGCATCAGCCAGGGCCTGTTCCGCGGCGCCGACGGCCAGGCGCGATACCCGGCCCATGCTGCGCAGTTGTTTGCGCGTCCAGTGGGCCGGGACCTGGAAATCATCGACAGGTCCGGCCAGGCGAGTGTTCAGCTCGGTGAACCGGTCCCATTCATCCATGCGTCGTATGCCGCTGCGATTGGCGGCGAAGTTGGCGGCGATGGTTTCCCAGTCGCTGCCCAGAGAGGTGATGCCGGCCATGCCGGTAACGACGACGCGCTTCATCAGCACAGGCCTCCGTTGACGGCCAGGACCTGCCGGGTGATGTAGCCGGCCTCGGCGGACATCAGGAAATTCACCGCGCCCGCAACTTCTTCCGGGGTGCCCATGCGTTGGGCCGGGATCATTTTCATCAGTTCTTCCACGGGCACGTTTTCATCGAGCATGGCAGTATCGATCAGTCCGGGCGCGACGCAATTGACAGTGATCTTGCGCTTGCCCAACTCGATTGCCAACGCCTTTGCCGCGCCGATCAGGCCGGCTTTCGACGCGCTGTAATTGACCTGGCCGCGATTGCCGATCAGCCCCGAAACGGAGGTGATACAAACGATTCGCCCAGCGGCGCGTCGACGGATCATCGGCATCATTACCGGGTGCAGGACGTTGTAGAAACCGTCCAGATTGGTCCGCATCACCACATCCCAGTCGTCCTCGCTCAAGGCCGGGAATGCGCCGTCGCGGGTCAGTCCGGCGTTGAGCACCACGCCGTAATAGGCGCCGTGGGTTTCTACATCCGCCTCGAGAATGGTTTTGCACGCGCTGCGGTCCGACACATCGAATTGCAACACTCGGGCATTGCGGCCCAGGGCCTGGATTTCGACCTGGACGGCCTCAGCCTCGGCGCGTCCGCTGCGGCAATGCAGCACGATGTCGTGCCCGGCCTGGGCCAGGCGCAGGGCGATGGCACGGCCGATGCCACGGCTGGAGCCGGTGACCAGTACGGATTCAGTCATGGCGTATTTCCTGTTGCGGACGGTTCATGAAGGTAATGAGCTGGCTGAGGTGGCCGGAACACATTCAACCGGGCCATGGCATGAATGCCCGGGGCGTTGATGTGGCATTCGAACACGCCCATGCCGTTGTCGTCTTCCAGCGAGCGCAAACCGTGTATGGTCAATTCGGTCCCGGCCGGGAAAAATTCGACATTGCATTCGAACTTGCGGGTGCCGAGCAAAAAACCCAGCTCCACGGCGTCGCCGCGACGGCGTGCATGACAACCGGCAAACGCGGCGACGCTTTGGGCCATCAACTCAATGCCGACCCAGGCAGGCAGCCCGCCGTCGTCGCGGCTGAACAACCCGTCGGGCTTGACGGTGGCGAGGGTGTGGATTTGCTCATCATCGAACGCCAGGACGCGGTCGATCAGAATCATGTCGCCGGCGTGGGGCAGCAGTTCGGCGAGCGGCCAGTCAATCATGGGGCGTCTCCGATAATCAGGCTGACGTTGTTGCCGCCGAAGGCGAAGGAGTTGCTCATCAGGCGGCGCGGTGCTATCGGGTTCAGGCGGGTGCTGGTCGTTACCCACTTCAACGCCGGCAGTTGAGGATCGGCCTGGCCGTCCCAGACATGAGGCGGCAAGGCCTGGGCAGTGTTTTGCGCACTCAGGCTCAACCAGCAGAACGCCGCTTCCAGCGCCCCGGCGGCCCCGAGGGTATGGCCGGTCATGGGCTTGGTCGACGAACAGGGCACTCCTGCTGGAAACAGCCCGGCCACTGCCTGGCTTTCCATGGCGTCGTTGTGTTGCGTGGCGGTGCCGTGCAGGTTCAGGTAATCGATCTGGCCGGGTTGCAGGCCGGCGCGACGCAAGGCTTTTTCCATGGCCTGGCGGGCGCCGCGACCACTGGGCTCCGGCGCTGAAATATGGTGGGCATCGGAGCTGGCGCCGTCACCCAGCAAGGCTATTGGTGCCGGGTGCCCCGGCGTCCTGCTCATGAGAAACAGCACGGCGGCCTCGCCGATGTTGATGCCGCTGCGGTTGACCGAAAACGGATTACAGCGCTCGCCCGATACCGCTTCCAGGGCCGAAAAGCCGTTGAGGGTCAGTTTGCACAGGCTGTCCACGCCACCGCAAAGCACCGCATCGCACAGGCCCAGGTCGAGCAGGCGGCGGGCGCTCATTAAGGCCCGGGCGCTGGATGTGCAGGCGGTGGATATCACATAGGACGGGCCGCTCAGCTCCAGCCAGTCGGAAAGGAAGTTGGCCGGCGCGCTCAGTTCCTGTTGCTGGTAGTCGTAGCCGTCGGGAAAGTGCTGCTCGCGAAGGTAATGGGCAATGCCCTGGCTGGCTTCATCGATGCCCGAGGTGCTGGTGCCCAGCACGATACCGATGCGAGCGCGACCGTAGGTCTGGATGGCCTGATCGATCTCACCGCGAATCTGTAGCCCCGCTTCGAGCAACAACTGATTGTTGCGGCTGCGATGCGCGATCAGCGATTGCGGTATGCAAGCGAGCTCACCGGGCACCGAGGCCACCGGCAATTGGCGCTCGGCCACCCAGCCATCCTGCACGCGCACGCCGCTGCAGTCGCCGGCAAACAGGTTGCGCGCCACTTCATCTTTACCCCGGCCTAGGGCGCAAATCACCCCCAGGGCATTCAAATAAGCGGTCATGGGGTGCTCTCGGTCAACGGCATGATGCGGTAGTGCGGGCCTTCGTGCAGGCCCAGTTCAAAATTCAGCGGTTGCTTGTAGCGCACTTGCCAGCGTTGGCCCAGGGTTCGTTGCCGAGCCTCTTGCCGGGCGGTGGGGTAGTTGCCCGGCAGTTCGGTTTCGGGCGTCAGGGCAAACAGCAGCGCGGCGAAAAGCTCACGGGCTTCGGCATTGGGTGGCAGCAGTCCGTCGGCTTGCCATTGGCCGTCCACCAGGCGTTGGCGGGCCAGGGGAATGCCCAGCGGGTCCATCATCGACCAGCGGATGCCGGCGCCTTCGCGCTGGATCACCAGCAGCCAATCCTGGCGCTGTCCGGCCAGTTGCCGCTCGACATGCAACTGCAGCGGCAGTGCCAGGGTTGGTGTGCGTTCCGGCAGCGGCGCTTGACTGGCGCAGGCACTGAGCAACAGCAAGCAGCCAAAAAGCAGCGCACGAATCATTCGACAGTCCCTTCAACGGGTTTACGGGCCACTACATTGATCAGGGTTTCCTCACGCTCACCAAAGGGCCGCGGGCGGCGCAGGCCGAAGCGTTCGAGAAGGCCGAAATCCTTGGCGCGGCTCCACCACAGATAGGGATACGAGACGTTGGCGGCCTCGAACTGGAAACCCTGACTGCGGATCATCTCCAGGTACTGCGCGGCACTTTTCTGCACATGCATGGGATGACGGAACAGCCAGCGGATCACCCAGGTATCGATGTAGGCCGCAGTGGACTCCGCGAACATCAGATAGCCGCCGGGCTTGAGCACGCGATAGAACTCGGCGAGGGCTTTTTCCTGCTCTACTAGGTGATGGAAGGTTTGATGGCAGAACAGCAGGTCGACGCTGTCATCAGGCACCGTCAATGTCGCGCAATCGCTGCCGATCAGTTCCACGGCCATGTCTTGGCGTGCAGCTTCCGCCAGGCTCAGGTCCAGGCTATGGGGGTCGGCGTCGACGCCGATCAGGCGTTGCGGGGCGAACACCTGGCGCAGGTATTGGAACGATTTGCCCTGGCCACAACCGGCATCCAGCAGCACCGGGGCCACCGGCAACGGGCCGCTGAATAGGTTGCGCAGGTCATTGATCGCCACCCGCAGGACATGGTGCTGCCAGGTGTGGCTGCGCAGGAACCAGAAGCCGAAGCGGGTCTCTTCGACGTAGTTGTCGCTCAGGTAGCTCATGGCTGCTTTCTCATGGTGCCGGGCTCGCACAGATTTCCGACAGCATGCGCAAGCGCCGCTTGGGTTCGCTGACGAACGGATTGCGCTCATCCCAGGCGTACCCGGCCAGGATCGCGCTGATCATGCGGCGAATGTCTGGTGAGCCGTCGGTGTAGAAAATCACATCCTGGAAGGTGCCGGCGTACCAGCCTTCGACGTAGCAGCGGAAGGTATCGACGCCCCGTTTGAGTGGCTCGGCGAATTCGCTTTGCCAGTCCACGCTTTCGCCTTGCAACTGACGATGCAGTACACCCGCCGCCATGCTCGCTGAGCGCATGGCGATGGTCACGCCGGAAGAAAACACCGGGTCGAGGAATTCCGCGGCGTTGCCCAGCAGGGCGAACCCGGGACCATGCAGCGTTGTGACATTGGCCGAGTAACCGCCGATGGTTCTCGCCGGGGTGTCCCACACGGCATTCTTCAACACACCGGCCAGGCTTGGGGTTTCGTCGATGAAACCGCGCAGGCAGGCGTCGAGGTCGTCGGTACACCCGGCGAAATGCTCTGCCGCCGCGACCACACCCACCGAACAGCGCCCGCCACTGAAGGGAATGGTCCAGAACCATACGTCGCGTTTGCTTGGGTGGGTGGTGATCAGGATTTTTTCCCGATCGAACGCCGGGGCGTCGATGCGATCTTCAATGTGGGTGAATACCGCTTGGCGTACCGGGAAATTCGACGGTGCCTCAAGGTCCAGCAAGCGCGGCAGGACCCGGCCATAGCCGCTGGCGTCGAGAACGAAGTCGGCTTCGACCAGGTACTCGCTGCCATCTTCGCGCTGCACGCCCAGTTGTGGGCTGGCAAGTGTGAAGTCGACGCGGGTGATGGCCTGCCCATAACGGATCTCGACACCTTGCAGCGCCGCCTGATCGGCCAGCAGCTTGTCGAAGTCGGCGCGCTGCACCTGGAAGGTGGTGGGCTTGCCTTTGCTGAAGGTATCGCCGAAATCGAAGGCGCTGTAGCGCTCGCCCCAGGCGAACGCCGCGCCGTTCTTGCGCTGAAACCCGGCGGCATTCACCGCGTCGAGCATGCCGGCCTCTTCGACGAAGTCCAGGCAATGGGACAACAGGCTTTCGCCGATGGAAAACCGAGGGAAATGCTGGCGCTCAATGACTAGCACATCGTGGCCCTTGCGCTTGAGCAGCGCGGCGGCGATAGCGCCAGAGGGGCCTGCGCCGATGACGACGACCTGTCGACGTTCCATTTCAACTGTTGGCACTGGAGCTCCTGGCCGGGACGGCAATCGAGGGAATACGGTGGAAGCCGGCCAGGGCCGGCAGCAATGTCGCGATCAGGCCCATCAGCATCAGCGCAAAGTACAACGCCGGACTGATGAGCTGTTGTTGTAGCAGCAGGTTGAGGAACACGATTTCACTCAAGCCGCGAATATTCAGCAAGACACTTTCGCGCCAGCGACTGGCGCCAGGGAATGAGGCCCCGGCCCAGCCCAGTCCCAGCCAGTTGCCCAGCAGTTTGCTGGCGATGGGTAACAGCAGCAATGCGCCGATCTGCAGCCAATCGAGGCGACTCAGGGCGCTATGGACGTTGATCTGCACGATGCCGAAGGTGAGGATCAGCGGGATCGCCAGGTAGGTCTGCAAACCTTGCATCCAGTTCGCGTTGAGCGGCAACACCAGCGGCACCTTGAGCGCGGCCATGCACAGCAGATAACCGATGTCGACAATCAGCGCGTTGAGCCGGTAGTGTTCGGCCACCACCAGCAGGGCGAAAAAGATCCCGCTGTGCAGCAGCGGCTGGCGCAGGCCAAGCAGTCGCAACAGCAGCGGCACACAGGCGCCGGTCAACGGCAGCAACAGGCTGGCCAGGTGCAGGCTGCCTTGGGCCAGGGCGAACAGGCTCCAGCAGATCAGGTCGATCAGAATCGCGGTTTGCACCAGGCGCCGTGTGGCGGCGGGCGGGTAGTCGATGTGACGCAGGTACAGGTACAGCACCGGGATGGCGGTGATCGCAAACAGCAGCCCCACCGCCAGGGAACTGATCCAGGGCTGTGGCGGCAGCAGCCAGAGCCCGGTCGCCAAACCGCAGGCGAAGGGAACGCCGAAGCTGGGCAGGGCGACTTTCACGCTCTGGCGGTCCAGCCGCAGGTCGATCACGTCGCTGAGGATGTGCCCCAGCAACAGGGCGAAGGCGAGGCTGTAGAGAGTGCTCAGCCACACCGGCGCCACCAGTTGCGCGCCGCTGAGCTGCCAGCCTGGCTCGATCCAGAAGTACATCAACAACGGCAGGCCAAACGTCGCCAACAGCAATTGGCTGACAATCGGGATTAGCCCGAAGCGACGGCCTATGACTGTCGCCATTGCGAACAGCCCCAGGGCCATGATCCAGAACATGAGGATGATCACTGGGCGGGCTCCGTAACCGCTGCCGCGTGGGCCTGATGCCCGGCCCACGGCGCCAGCATGAAACTGAAGGCCAGCCCCAGGCTGACCGCCAGGCCGAAGTTGCTCACCGCCGGCGTGCTGGAAACTGCCAACAGGCCGAACGACAACCAGGTGGTGACTGCCGCCAGCAGGGTGCCCAGCAGGCTCACCGCAGCGCCGCCAATCTGTTCGCGCATCAGGATCGCGTAATCGACGCCGATGGCGGTGACCAGCAACAGACCGAACAGCCCGAAAAGGGTCAGCGGCTGGCCCAGCCAGCCGAGGCTCGCCAGGCTGCACAGCGCCGCCAGCAACGGCAGGGCGACGACGCGAAGGGCACCGCCGACGCCGAACGGCCAGGTCAATAACAGCAGGATGAGCACGCAGGAGGCCAGTTTCAATTCGGCGGCGCTGACTTGCGTGGCGGCAAAGACCCGGTTCAGGTCCCCCAGGCGATCGACCAGTTGTACGCCGGGCAGATCCAGCGTCTGGACCCTGAGTAGCGCTGCATCATTCAAACCTTGCAGGCTGACGACCGCCGCCACGCCGTCTGTCGTTGGACCGAGCCAGAGTGTGCGGTACGGTTCGGCCAGGGGGCCGGTCAGCGCGGTATCGATGTCGGTCACCGGCAAGGCCTGCAATTGTGCCAGTTCGGTTTGCAGTGCGCTGACCGGAACGCCCAGGTCCAGCAGCGGTTGCCAGAACGCCGGCAACCGGGCCAGGGCTTCACGCACTTTCTGCTGTTCGGCGGGTGGGCTGAGCAGTTGGTTCAGCGACAGGTAGCCCTCCAGCTTCTCCAGACCTATCAACTGCTCCAACCGCTCGTTGAGCACCGTCTGACGCTCCAGCAGGTGTGACTGGTTATCGGCGCGGATCAGGAAGAACTGGCTGGTGGGTTGGAAACCGGTGATACGGGCGATGGCCTGGGCTTCGTCGGTCAACTGCTCGGGCGTGCCGATCCATT
Source organism: Pseudomonas sp. NFACC39-1 (assembly GCF_900110355.1). NCBI lineage: Bacteria > Pseudomonadati > Pseudomonadota > Gammaproteobacteria > Pseudomonadales > Pseudomonadaceae > Pseudomonas > Pseudomonas sp. NFACC39-1. The sequence continues at coordinate 323,537 of NZ_FODL01000002.1, forward strand.
GGCGGATGTCGTTTTTCGTGGTCAGTTGCCAGAGGCCGCCGGCGCAGAAGATCAGCAAGAGCCCCAACAAGACCGGTGTACGCACCCGCGCCAGCAACGCTTCGCGCGCCCTGAGCAGGTGTTCGCACAGCCGCAGCGGCCACTGGGCCGGGTGTAAGTCCACGCCCTTGAGCAGCGCCGGCAAGAGGCAAACCGCTGTCAGGTAAGCACCGATCAAACCGGCGGCGGAAAATATCGCGATCTGGGTCAGGGCCGGGAAAGGCGTCCAGGCCAGGGCCAGGTAGCCGATGCAGGTGGTCGCCAGGCTCAGGCTCAGCCCCGGCAGGGTCAGGCGCAGGGCCGACCAACTGCGCCACGGTTTGAGGCTCCAGCTTTTGGACAGGTAGTGCAGCGGGTAATCCACCGCCACACCGATCAGGCTGGAACCCAGCACCAGGGTCATGACATGCATGCGACCGAACAGCGCCACGCAGGCCACCGCCCCGAACAGAATGCCCACCAGTACCGGTACGAATGCCAGCCACGCTCGCAAACGTCGGAAGGCCAGCAACAGCAATAGCAAAATGCCGATTGTCGCCCCGCCGCCGACCCAGGTGATTTCCCGCGAAGCCTGTTGTTGACCACTGGCGGCGTACAGCAGGCCGCTGGCCGCCAGCAATTGCCCTTGGGTCTGGCCCGCCTGAGCACGGCTGCGTTGCAGCAGGTCGGCCACTTGCAGCGGCAGGTCCATGTCGAAAGCGTTGCCATGGGTGCGGGCTCGCAACAGCACCCAGTGTTTGCCGTCGGCTTCAGCGATCAGCGCGCCGCTGCCCACGTCCAGCTGTATCGCTCCGCGTTGGGGCTGGCTGTTCTGGATGCGCCCGGTCAGGCCCAGCCAGTCGTCCTGGCTCGGCACCAGGCTGAAGCCGCTGAATGGATCGAAGAGCGCCTGCACCCGTTGCTGGATGAAAGCCTGGGGCTGATCGATCAGTTGTTGCCGATCCGCTGCCGAGAGCATTGCCAGTCGCCCTTCGAGCAATTGCGTGCGCAAGGCCGGCAGGTCGGCCTGCAACGTCCACTGGACCTTGTCGAACAAACCGCTGGCCTGCCACTGCTCGCCAAGGGTTTGCGCCAGAGTGATCGCCTGTTGGCGCTCGGTGTGCCCGACCAGTAGCAGCACCTCGCGGTTGAGGGGTTCTTGCATGCGTTGTTCGGCGATGAGCTCAAGCGCATCAGGAGCGGTACCGGGCACCAGCTCCATGAGGTTGGCCGACAGCGGCGCGCCATTGCGCCACTGCCAGCCGGCCAGCGCAAGCACCGCCAACAGCAGAATCAGGAACAGTCGCGGAAGCCTGTGTTCACTCGGCAAAGTCATGTTGCTCCGCTTCGCTCAAGGCTTTCGCGTGGGTGCTGTCCTGCATGCGCAGCACGGTACGGTCACCCTGGGTTTCCAGCAGTTCGATGCGCTGCACCAGTTCGCCGCCATCGATGTTGATCTGCTTGAAGATTTGTTTGAGCAGCATCGAGCGCGGGGTCAAGGTGAGTTTCCACTGCTGCGGTTGGCCCGACAGACTGAGGTCGAAGTCCCGCTGCAGGCCGCTGCTGTCGCCCTGTAACACCGCAAGGAACAGACGATTCTGCTCGGCACCGGCACTCTTGTTCGGCAGTGTCTGCCAGGTGCCGCCATCGCGCCGGGCGATTCCCTGGGGGGTGATGCGGTAATCCTGCTGCAGCGGGGTTTGCAGCAGCCACAGCAGGCCATGGTTTTTTGCCAATACGAAGCGGCCCTTGCTGGTGAGCGGCTGGGGCAGGGCGCGCAAGTGTTTTTCCTGGATGAACTGGCCGTGGATCACGTCCGGGCGCGCCAGTTGTTCGCTCAACTGTTGCAAATCGAACGCCTGGGCAAAGGGCGACAGGCCCCCCAGCAGCAGCCAGATGAACAGGCGCTTCACGGTAGTTTCCTCTCGACGGCTTGGACAAAGACCCGCGGTGAGGCCAATAGCATTTCGCGACTGGCGACGTCCACCGCCACTTGCACCGAGCTGGCGCGGGTCAGGCGTTCGCCGGTGCTCGCGTCGCTGATCAGGTAATTGATCTTCAGGCGGTTTTCCCATTCCACCAGGCTGGCGCGCACGGTCAGGGTCTGACCGAACACGGCGCTGCGCACGTAGCGCAGTTGCAGGTCGATCACCGGCCAGGCATAGCCGGAGGCGAGCATGTCGTTGTAGTTGTGGCCGATCAGGTCGAGCAAGGCGCAGCGGGCCACTTCCAGGTACTTGACGTAGTGACCGTGCCAGACCACGTTCATCGAATCGACATCGAAAAACGGCACCACGATCTGCGTTTCGACGTGCAACACCCCTTGGCTACGCATGCAGCCTCCAGTGTTGCTCGGCGATGCGTTGCAGGCACAGGCGCAATTCGCCTTCCAGAGCCCGGTCTTCGATGACCGGCGGGAAATCCACAGCCAGTTGTTCGTGCATGTCGGCCAGGGCCGGCGGCAGCGGTCGGGCATCTTCGGCACGGCTGCGCAGCCACACGCCCTGGTTGGCGGCCAGCAGTGTCGCGGCGGCCACTTGTTCGGTCAGTTCCAGCACGCGGATCGCATCCCGGGCAGCGATGGTGCCCATGCTCACTTTGTCCTGGTTGTGGCATTCGGTGGAGCGCGAGAACACGCTGGCCGGCATGGTGTTTTTCAAGGCTTCGGCGGTCCAGGCGCTGGTGCCGATCTGCACCGCCTTGAAGCCATGGTTGAGCATCGCTCGCTCGGCGCTGGCGCCGGACAGGTTGCTCGGCAAACCGTGGTTGTAGCGTTCGTCGACCAATAGCGCGAGCTGGCGGTCCAGCAGATCGGCGACGTTGGCCACCAGATTCTTGAGGCTGTCCATGGCAAAGGCGATATGCCCGCCATAGAAATGCCCGCCGTGCAGTACGCGCTCGGCTTCGGCATCGATGATCGGGTTGTCGTTGGCGCTGTTGAGCTCGATTTCGATGAATGAACGCAACCAGTTCAGACTGTCGGCCAGCACCCCTAGCACGTGGGGAGCGCAGCGCAGGGAGTAGCGATCCTGCAAGCGATGCAGCGGCGCGGTGGGGGCGTCGATCGCCAAGTCCTTGCGCAACCACGCGGCCACTTGCATCTGCCCCGGATGCGGCTTGGCGGCGAACAGGCGCTCGTCGAAGTGCTCCGGGTTGCCTTGCAGCGCGACCACGTTCAACGCGGTGATGCGGGTCGCCAGTTGCAACAGGTAGTCGGCGCGGGCGAAGGCCAGGCAGGCCAAGCCGGTCATCACGGCGGTGCCGTTCATCAGCGCCAGGGCTTCCTTGGGGCGCAGTACCAGCGGCGTCCAGCCCAGTTCGCGATGCACATCGGCGGCGAGCCGACGTTCGCCACGGTACATCACTTCCCGTTCGCCGGAGAGGGTGGCGGCGACGTAGGACAGGGGCGTCAGGTCCCCACTGGCGCCCACCGAGCCTTCTTCCGGAATCAGCGGCAGGATGTCATGTTCGAGAAAGGCCTGGAGCCGCTCCAGCAGTTCCACGCGCACCCCGGACACGCCGTGGCACAGCGACTGCAAACGCGCGGCCAGCACGGCGCGGGTGGCCTGCGGGTCCAGCAGTTTGCCCAGGCCGCAACCGTGGAACGTATACAAGTGACGGGGCAGGGCCTCGACGTGGTGCAACGGCACGGCCACCACGCAGGAGTCGCCGTAACCGGTGGTCACGCCGTAGATCACGCCTTCCTTGTCCAGCAAAGAGTCGAGGAATTGCGCACCCTTGGCGATGCGCTGGCGGAATGCCGGATCATCCTGCAACCGCGTCTGCACCTGACGATTGGCCAGGGCCAGTACGTCCTCGATGCGCAAGGGGTGTTCGCCGAAAGTTACCGGCTCAAGAGTGGGCATCGTCATCGGTCTTCCAGAAAGGGTAAAAGTTGAACCACTGTTGCGGTGCCTGGAGGCAATAGTGCGCCAGGCGCTGGGCGTAGAGGCCGGCCCAATGGGTGATGACCTGCTCGCGGTCGCTGCGTTTCCACACCACGGCCTCGGCGAAGGGTTCGAGGGTGACTCGATAGCGTCCCTCGTGCTTGAGGCACATCAGCAGGTTGATCGGACATTTGAGCAGCCCGGCCAGCAGCCAGGGCCCTTGGGGAAATGCTGCCGGGCGCCCCATGAAGTCCACGGTCACGGTGCGTGCGCCGTGCAGCGGGATGCGGTCGCCGGCGATCGCCAGCCACTCGCCGCGCTCCAGGCGTTCGCTCAGTTGCAGCATGATCACCGGGTCCAGCTCGCTGACCTGGATCAGCCGCAGATGCGTGGCGCCGGCTTCCCCCAGCAAACGATTGAACTGTTCGGCGTGCTTGGTGTGCACCAGCACGTTCATGGTCACTTTCTCGCCCAGCTCGGCCAGGGCCCGGCACATTTCCAGGTTGCCCAGGTGCGCGCCCACCAGCATCTGCCCACGGCCGTCGCGCAGGTGATTGCGCAGCAATGCCGGATCGACGATTTCGATCTGTTCCAGGCTCAGTTTGCCATTCCAGACGTCGAGCTTGTCCAGCAGGGAGTCGGCAAACGCCATGAACTGCCCGAACACTCGCCAATGGCTGGGGCGCAGCTCGGTGCGGCCGCTCCAGTCGGCCAGGTGCTGCTGGTATTGCCAGGCTGCCTGCCGGGCGCTGCGGCCGAAAATGAAGAAGTACAGGACGATGCCATAGAGCAACGGGCTCAATAAGCGGCGGCCCAATACCTTGGCGGCGAACGCAGTGAGTTTCATCAGCCAGAAACTGCCGCGCTCCTGGCGGTCGGCCCAGTGCTGCTTGTCTGTCTCAAGGCTCATGTTCGCCACCGTCGCCAGAGAATCAGGGGAGAGCGCACCAGCATGCCGAAGAACAACCGGGTGTGCATGCTGGAAATCAGTACGTTGTCGTGGAACAGGCGAAAGTGCGAAACCCCGTCCAAGGGGTAGTGAACCCGGGTACGCAACCAGCGCATCGGTTGATTGCGCCAGGCCAGGCGCACCAGGATGTCGGAGTCGAAATCCATGCGCTTGCCAATGTTCGCCGAATCGATCAGCGTCAGGACCGGTGGCAAGGGGTAGACCCGAAACCCGCACATCGAGTCGCGGATTTGCAGGGACAGGCTGTTGATCCAGACCATGACATGCGTCAGGTAGCGTGCATACAAGCGGCCTTTGGGTACGCTTTCATCGTATTGCGGATAACCGCAGATCAGCGCCTGCGGGTGGGCGCGGGATTGCTCGATGAAGTTCCTCACGTCGCCAAGATCGTGTTGCCCGTCGGCATCGACCTGCAGGGCGTGGCTGAAGCCCAGGCGCGACGCTTCCCGCAGACCGGTCATCACCGCGCCACCTTTGCCTTGATTGATTGCCAGCCTGACCAGATGAACCTGCTCGCCCTCGGCCAGCCGCTCCAATACCGCCGCGCAGGCCGGGCTGCTGGCGTCGTCCACCAGCACGCAGGGCAAGCCGTTGGCGAGCAGTGCCTGCACCACGGTCGCGATGGCGGTTTCGTGGTTGTAGACCGGGATGACGGCGCAGGGGTTATGCATAATTTCCGTCCAGCCCCATTCCATTGTGGCGAGGGGATTTATCCCCGCTCGAGTGCGAAGCGCTCGTCATCGGGCGGTGTCGTTGCGCAGCTTTTGTGGTTGCTTCGCAACCCAGCGGGGATAAATCCCCTCGCCACAATGGAGCGGTGTTTTTGCATGAATCAATCATCGGTCACCCCCAGGACGATCCGCCCACTCGAACAGGCCGCCGTGTCATTGCGATAAGCGAAGTACAGCTTGCCGCGCTCGCGGTCGAAACGCAGGTGCAGCTGGATTTCATCGCCGGGGCGCATCAGTTGCTGGAACTTCAGCACTTCCATGCCGAGGAACCGCGGCGGCAGGTCCATCAGTTGTCGGCCCAGGCTCAAGGCCCAGTCGACCTGCACCACACCGGGCAGTACCGGTGCGGTGGGAAAATGGCCGCTGAAATACGCCAAGTCCGGGGGCACTAGCAGTTGCAGGCTCCACTGCCCGTCGGTTTCGACCTGTTCGAGCACTTGCGGGGCTTTGGGGCGCGCAGCCATCAGCAGGGCTTCGACTTCGGCCTGGGGCAGCTTGCCTTGGGCGTTGAGCGGCAACTGCCGCAGCCAGCGCCAGCGCCGAGGCAAGGCGAGGGTTTCGCAGTGTTCGCTCAAGTGACGGCGCAAGGCCTCGGTCACGGCGCGTCGACCCAGGTTGCGCAAGGCGTGCAGGCCGCTTTCGCTCAGCACCAGCAGCGCCCCGAGGGAGGCGCGATTTTCCTGGACCACCCCCATTCGGGCTTCGCTGACCCAGTCGTGGGCCATCAACGCCTGTTCCAGCATGGGCAGTGAGATGCGTTTTTCTTCAAGCTTGACGATGCGATCCAGCCGTCCGAGCAGTTCGAAGCGTCCATCCTCGGCTATCCGCGCCGCGTCGGCGGTGTGTTCCACATGTCCGGCCGGCAGATAAGGTGAGGCGATCAGCAAGGCGCCGTCACTGTCCTGGCTCAGCTTTACGTCGGCGAAGGGCTGCCATAAGCCTGCGCCCTGACGCCAGGCGATGCCACCGGTTTCCGAACTGCCAAAGATTTCTGTTGGCCATTGCCCCAGTCGCTGGTGCAGGCTTTGGGCCGCCTCGGTCGGCAAGGCTCCTCCAGAGGAAAATACCCGGCGTACGCAGCTCAATGCTGGCCAGTCGAGGTTATCGCCCATGCGCTTGAGCAAGGCCGGGCTGGCGACCCAGGCAAAAGCCGGATACTGACGGCTGGCGCGTTGCAGGTCTTCGGGAAAGGCCAGTTGCCGGCGCACGAATGTACGCCCGGCGCACAGCGGCCACAGCACCCGAAACAGCAGGCCATAGATGTGCTGGGTAGCGACGCTGCCGATCATGCAGGCCGGGCCCAGGTCGGCGCCCCACAATTGCTCCAGAGCCTGGACTTCGTTACTCAACTGACGCAGGGTTTTCTCGATGCGCTTGGGCTCGCCGCTTGACCCGGAGGTGCACAGGCTCAGGCAGCACTGATCGAGGTCCAATTCAGTGGCCTCAAGGGGGGCTAGTCGCAGATCGTCGAGACGGATGTCCGTGGGTTGATCGGTCAACCACAGGTCGACGTCCGCCGACCAGCGCTGGCGGGTCTGGGCTTGCAGGTCGGCGGGAAGCAGGACGCTGGCCCCGGCGCGCCAGGCACCGAGCAGGGCCACCGCCAGGTCGGCGGCGTCTTCCAGGTGCACCGCCAGGCGCCGTACGCCGCGGGCCTGCAGACCGGCGGCCAGGCTCAGCGCCGCGTCCCGCAGTTGCGAGTGGCTCAGCGCCGGGTCGACGGCCACAGCACGTTCCGGCTGGGCTGTGAGCAACATCTGCTCAAGTGTTATCCAATTCATGGGCGGCCTCTTACCCGTTGTCGTATAAGCCATTCAATGGCAAACAGCAGCCCCATCAACCCGTAGGAAATCAGGCCGGTGTACAACATCCACCAGCTCAGCGGCGCCCAGAGGGTCAGGGCGGCGGCGAGCAAGCCGTTACACAGGAAAAACACACTCCAGACCACCGTGACCTGGCGGGTATACACCACCGCGTTGGCCGGTAGCTGCGGTTCGCGCAGGCGCGCCAGGCGCTCGACCATCGGCGGGCCGTATTTCAGGCTCAGGGTGAACAGCCCGAGCATGAAGGCGCTGATCAGCACCGGATACCAGCGCAGCAGGAGCGGGCTGTCGAACAGCGCGAGCAATACACTGAAGGCAATCGCGGTAACCGCCATCCAGCGGCTGCCGGGCCCGCCTTTGCCGAGCAAAGCCCGGGCCAGCCACAGGCTACCCAGCAGCAGGCCGAACTGCCATGGGGCGAAATGCTCCATGCCGAAATACACCGCAAAGGGGTACAACAGGCCCACCAGCAGCAGGCCTAGGCCAATCAGCCGGGTCATGCGGCCGGTTGAACCAGTCGATAGACCGCCTCGACCACGTCGTTGACGGTGCGCACCGACTTGAATTCTTCGGCGGCGATCTTCTTGCCGGTCTGGCGCTTGATGTGATCGATCAGGTCGACCGCGTCGATGCTGTCGATTTCCAGGTCCTGGTACAGGTTCGATTCCAGTGTCACGCGCTCAGGGTCCAGCTCGAAAAGCTCGACCAGAGCATCGCGCAGGGTGTTGAAAATGTCGTCACGAGTTTGCATGGTCCGGTCTCAGGCTACGCGATTTGCAGTGACGAAGGCCGCAAGGCTTGCCACATTGCTGAAATGGTTGCGGGTGTCCTTGGCATCGGCATCGATCTTGATGCCGTACTCTCTCTGGATCGCCAGGCCCAGCTCCAGGGCATCCACCGAGTCCAGGCCCAGGCCTTCGCCGAACAGGGTCTGATGGTCGCCGATATCGTCGGTGCTGATGTCCTCCAGGCCGAGGGCGTCGATGATCAGCTGTTTGATGTCATGGTGCAGATCGCTCATCTTCGGCGAGCTCCTTGATGTAATAGTGATGCAGAAAATCGTTGAGCCTGCGCGAAGCCTGCGGCGCAGGGCCGAGCGCGGCGAACGCCTGTGGATCTATATCGGCCCCCACGCGGAAACTGAAGTGCACGCGGCGCTGAGGGATGCGATACCAGGGTTCGGCCTTGGTCAAAGTGGTGGGGCTGACCTTGATGGTCACCGGAGTGAGGATTTTCGCACCTCGCAGCGCGATGGCCGCTGCGCCCCGATGAAAGGCCGGCGGTTGGCCTGGCCGAGTACGGGTGCCTTCGGGGAACACGATCAGGCTCTGGCCGTCCTGCAGGGCGTTGCTGGCGGCATCGAGCATGTCCATGCTGCCGTCGTTGCTGATGTATTGGGTCGAGCGCAGCGGGCCGCGGGTGAAGGGGTTGTCCCACAGGCTCTGCTTGACCACGCAGTTGGCGTCGCGCACCAGGCCGATCAGGAACACCACGTCGATCAGCGACGGATGGTTGGCGATAATCATTTGCCCGGGGCGACCGAGTTTCTCCGCACCGTCGATCTGGTACGTGAGCACGCCGGTGCGGGCCATGAAACGGATAAAGAACCAGAACAATCGCCCCACGGTACGGCGGGCTCGCAGGCGGTGGGCCTGGGCGTCGCCGGGCAGCCAGGTCAACAGTGGAAACACCAGCAATCGCAGGCACAGCCCGCCCAGCCCGAACAGGACGAAGCTTGCCGCGGTCGCGATCAGGCGCCAGTAGTAGGCGTCGCGATGTTTACCGTTCACCGGTTGCGTTGCCAGGTCCATACACGATTCTTCCAGGCATGTTGGCAGGTGGATAGGTTGTTCAGCAGCGTACGCAACAAACCCAGGGCATGGGGCCAGTCGCTGGCGGGCCTTTGATCGGTCTGGGTGGACAGGTCCAGTTGCCAATCGTCGCCTGGAGTCAACAGCAAGCCCACTGCATAGGGGAAGGGCACATCGTTGACCCAGGGAGCGTAGACCTGGGGTGGCTGCTCTTCGGCGATCACCAGCAGCACCGCCGCCGCTCCCTCGTTCAGCAGCGCGACGGCTTCCAGGATCCCGTGTTCCAGCCCGTCGCCCGTGGCCGCCAGGGCGGTCATTTCGCTGGTTTCGCCGCGCAGGATCGACCACAGCCCGATCACGGCGTTATGCACCGACAGGCTGAATTGAGTCGGCGATAACGGTTGGTTGGCTGCCAGGTCCTTGAGGATCTCAAACGTGCGCGGGGTTTCGCCATGGCGGGAAATAAAGACCAACGGCAGGTTCGGCCGGCCTTCGGCCAGTGGCCAGCCGACGCTGAAAGCCATCCGCGCCAGGCGACTGAGGCGACGGCGCTGCATGGCTGGCAGAAACGAAACGTCAGGGGCGGCATCGCTGGCGGGCAACACGACCGGCTGTCGGCTCCATGCCTGCCAGTCGTCCACGCTTTCGAGCCCAGGGGCCCACGCGCGCCATTGGGCGATGTTGAAATTGATCACAAATACACCCCACCCCTGCGGGCTTTTATTGTCACGGTTCAGTGGTTTGACCCGCGTCCAACCCTGCATGGTCTTGCGACCCAAGTGGCGCGCATTATCCGGGTGCGGTTGGCTTGTAGCAAATGCTGGTTACATTTTGCTCAGCGAAATGTACCGGTTCGTTCGTCCAGGCGCAGACAAGAGCCATTGTCGCGATTATGACGGGCATGTCTGTCGGATGTTTCTCTGATTATCGAGGTGAATGGATGCTCCATTGTTCGAAAAAGCCACCGACCTTGTGGTCCGGCCACACCGAAGGTAGCGAAGCGGTATCGTGGCCTACTACACTCGGGAATCTTTGATACACGGAGGTTTTGACATGCGGCGCGTGGTGTTCAATCAGAAAGGTGGCGTGGGCAAGTCCAGCATCGCCTGCAATCTGGCAGCGGTCAGTGCCAGCGAGGGGTATCGCACGCTGTTGGTGGACCTGGATGCCCAGGCCAATTCCACTCAATACCTGACGGGCCTTACCGGCGACGACATCCCCATGGGTATCGCCGATTTCTTCAAGCAAACCCTGTCGTCCGGGCCCTTCTCGAAAAAGAACAAGGTGGATATCTACGAAACGCCATTCGACAACCTGCACGTCATCACCGCCACCGCCGAGCTGACGGATCTGCAACCCAAGCTTGAGGCGAAACACAAGATCAACAAACTGCGCAAGTTGCTCGAAGAGCTGGATGAGGATTACGACCGGATTTATCTGGATACCCCGCCCGCTTTGAATTTCTATGCGGTTTCGGCACTGATCGCTGCTGATCGTGTGCTGATTCCCTTCGATTGCGACAGTTTTTCACGTCAGGCGTTGTACGGGCTGTTGGCGGAAATAGAAGAACTCAAGGACGACCACAACGAAGGGCTTGAGGTCGAAGGCATCGTCGTCAATCAGTTCCAGGCGCGGGCCAGCCTGCCGCAGCAGATCCTTGACGAGCTCATTGCCGAAGGCTTGCCGGTTCTACCGGTGTACCTGAGCAGCTCGGTGCGCATGCGTGAATCCCATCAGGCGAGCTTGCCACTGATCCATCTGGACCCGCGTCACAAGCTGACCCAGCAGTTCATGGAGTTGCATAGCTTGCTGGAAAGCGCCTGATTCTGGTCTGTGCCAAACCAAGGTGGGAGCGGGCTTGCTCGCGAATGCGGTGTATCAGACACATCGATGTCGACTGACACACCGCATTCGCGAGCAAGCCCGCTCCCACATTCATCTCATGGCTTCAGATCCCCTGGCTACGCAACCAACTCATCAACTGCGGCAACGGCAATGCTCCACTCTGGCGCGCCACTTCGCGGCCGTCCTTGAACAGAATCAGGCTGGGTATCGAGCGGATCCCCAACTGCGCCGATAGCGGCTGATTGGCTTCGCTGTCGAGCTTGGCCAGACGGCATTTGCCCACCAGTTGCGTGGCGGCCTGTTCGAACACGGGCGCAAAGGACTTGCATGGCCCGCACCAATCGGCCCACACATCCACCAGTAACGGCAGGTCACCCTTGATCTGGCTGGCGTAGTCGCCTTGCTTGAGTTCGAACGGTTTGCTCAACAGCACCTGGGCCTTGCAGCGCCCGCACTTGGGCGCATCACCCAGGCGTTCGGCGGGGATGCGGTTGAGCCCGTTGCAGTGGGGGCAGGGGATCAGCATTGGGACAGTCTCCAGGAAAAAATCATCGGTACAGATTGAACACTATATAGAAACCACGGCAAAACCCCCTGTGGGAGCGGGCTTGCTCGCGAATGCGGTGTATCAGACATATCGATGTCGACTGACGCACCGTCTTCGCGAGCAAGCCCGCTCCCACAAGGGTTACGCGTTGCCGGTTATTTCGCGCTGGTCAGCGTGTTGTAGCTGGTCATCAGGTTGCGGTAGTCCGGGATGTGGTTGGAGAACAAGGTCGCCAGCCCTTCCACATCGTTGCGCCAGTCGCGGTGCAGCTCGCAGGCCAGGCCGAACCAGGTCATCAATTGCGCACCCGAGGAGGACATGCGGTCCCAGGCCGATTGACGGGTCAGCTCGTTGAATGTGCCAGAGGCATCGGTGACCACGAACACCTCGAAACCTTCGGCCAGGGCCGACAGTGCCGGGAAGGCTACACAGACTTCCGTGACGACCCCGGCGATGATCAGTTGCTTCTTGCCGGTGGCTTTGATCGCCTTGACGAAATCTTCGTTGTCCCAGGCGTTGATCTGGCCGGGACGAGCGATGTACGGCGCGTCCGGGAACAGGCTCTTGAGCTCGGGCATCAACGGGCCGTTGGGGCCGGTTTCGAAACTGGTGGTGAGGATGGTCGGCAGCTCGAAGTATTTGGCCAGGTCGGCCAGGGCCAGCACGTTGTTCTTGAAGCGGTCCGGGTCAATGTCACGCACCAGCGACAGCAGGCCAGCCTGATGGTCCACCAGCAGAACGGCGGCGTTATCTTTGTCGAGACGGTTGTAGGAAGTGGTCATGGCGTGAGTCCTCTAAGTTTTGGCTGCCGAACGGTTCGGCGTGGTTGAAGTTTTCAGTGTTGGTGTGTTGCTAAGCGATGGATATAGATTAAAACTGGCACCTTTGATGCGCTAGACTGCAAAAATCAGCCTTAGCGTTCTATTTGGAGAACGATCATCGAAGACCTCAACACGCTTTACTACTTCACCCAAGTGGTCGAGCACGGCGGTTTCGCCGCCGCCGGCCGGGCGCTGGACATGCCCAAATCGAAACTCAGCCGGCGGATTGCTCAACTGGAAGAGCGCCTTGGGGTGCGGTTGATCCATCGCACCAGTCGCCATTGCTCGTTGACGGAGATTGGCCAGGCCTACTATCAGCGCTGTCTGGCGATGCGGGTCGAGGCCGAGAGCGCGGCCGAAGTGATCGAACGCAACCGCTCCGAGCCCCAGGGGCTGGTGCGCCTCAGTTGCCCGACAGCGTTGCTCAACAGCTGGGTCGGGCCGATGCTGACCCGCTACATGCTCAAGTACCCGCGGGTGGAGTTGTTCATCGAGAGCACCAACCGTCGGGTCGACCTGATCCATGAGGGTTTCGATATCGCGTTGCGGGTACGTTTTCCGCCGCTGGAAAACACCGACATGGTCATGAAAGTATTGGGTAACAGCACTCAGTGCCTGGTGGGCAGCCCGGCCTACCGCGAGCGCCTGTCCTCACCCGCTTCACCGGCGGACCTGCACGGTTTGCCGAGCGTGCATTGGGGGGCAGCGCAGCGTGAGTACCAGTGGGAACTGTTCGGTCCGGACGGTGCCAGCGCGTTGATCCGCCATGAACCACGCATGGTCACCGATGACCTGCTGGCCCTGCGTCATGCGGTATTGGCGGGTATCGGCATCGCACACCTGCCCGGCGTGGTGGTGCGCGAGGACCTGGCGGCTGGACGACTGGTGGAGTTGGTACCGGGCTGGACGCCCAAGTGCGGGATCGTCCATGCGATCTTCGCCTCACGGCGCGGGTTGCTGCCGTCGGTGCGTACGCTGATTGATTTTCTGGCCGAGGAATTCAGTCACAGCGACATGGCGTAGCGTGGAGGCAGCCATGCCAGCGGATTCTCCTTGTGGGAGCGGGCTTGCTCGCGAAGACGGTGTGCCAGTCAACATCTATGTGTCTGATACGCCGCATTCGCGAGCAAGCCCGCTCCCACAGGGACTCACAGTCCAGGCTTCTCCAAGGACGTTTATCAAGGCTGCCATTCATCAGGTGCGCCGCACTGAAAAGCTGTCAGGGCCTCAAAAAGACACCACGTATCTGTTTGCAGACTCAGGAGGTCCCATGAGCCATCCTCAAGACCCAGCCACTCCCCAAGCGGTGGACAACCCCAATGACGACGGCTTTGTCCTCGGCACTGCAGGCCGTGACGAAGACCCTAACGCCGCCCCGGCCTACGCCATCGACCGCCGCCACGACCGGGACGAGCTGACCCCCGAAGACGCCCGCGGCATGCCCGGTTATCCCGAGGAAAAACCAGCGGCCAAACCCAAGGAGAAGGGGGTTGAAGAGGCAGAGCCGGGGATCGAGACGCCTGAGCAGGGCAACGACAAGGTTGGATGAGCAGGGCTCATACCCGCTCACATTGCCGGGCGTCGACACCCAGTCGGTGGTATGGGAGGTATTGAGCGGCAAACGCCAGCTCAATTTAAGGCAGATTCGCTGGTTGGCGGGGCGCTTCGGCGTAACGGTTGAAACCTTTATTTGACGGTTCGCTGTGGGAGCAAAGCTTGCTCGCGATACCGGCTCCTCGGTTTTGGGGAAGACCGAGTTGCTTTCATCGCGGGCAAGCCTTGCTCCCACATGTCTTGCCCTCGCAAGACTGAAGCCTTTACGACGAACAACTGATTTCCAGGTGCTTGCCCCACTCCGGCGGACGTTGCGCGTAGCTGTCCATACCCGGCTGTTCCTCGAACGGCTTGCTCAACACCGTATGCAGGCGGCGCACTTCGTCGTAGTCGCCTGCCTCGGCAGCGTCGATGGCTTTCTGCGCCAGGTAGTTGCGCAGCACATACAGGGGGTTCACCGCGTGCATGCGGGCGCGCCGCGTGTCTTGATCGACAGCACCTTCACGGCTGACGCGGGCGACATAAAGCTCGCCCCAGGCGTCGAAGCCCTTGAGGTCGACGAAGTCATCGCGCAGGGCGGCGACGGCCTGCTCGGGGGACTGATCGCCTAGCCGGCGGAAGAACAGGCTGTAGTCGACGCCGCTGTTTTGCATCAATTGCAGCAGGCGCTCCACCAGTTTCTGGTCATCCTCCTCGGCGCTGGTCAGGCCCAGGCGGCGGCGCATCAGGTCCAGGTAGTGGGCCTGGTACAGCGGCAAATACAAACCGAGTGTTTCACGCAAGGCCTCGACGCTGATGAACGGCGTCAGGGCCTGGGCCAGGGCGCTGAGGTTCCATTGGCCAATCGGCACCTGGTTGCTGAATGAGTAGCGGCCCTGGTCGTCGGAGTGGTTGCAGATGAAATTGGCGTCGAAGTCGTCGAGGAAGGCGAATGGCCCGAAATCGAAGGTGATGCCCAGGATCGACATGTTGTCGGTGTTCATCACACCGTGGCAGAAGCCGTAGGCTTGCCATTTGGCGATCAGTTCGGCGTTGCGCTCGACGATCTCGCGGAACATCGCCAGGTATGGCTCCGGTTGTTCGCGGCACTCGGCAAAGTGCATGTTCAGCACATGTTCCGCGAGGCTGGCATGCAATTCGGGCTTTTTGGTGTAGTAGAAGTATTCGAAGTGCCCGAAGCGCACATGGCTCGGTGCCATACGCAACACCATGGCGGCACGCTCCTGCTTCTCGCGCCACACCGGGGTGTCGGAACCGATCACGCATAAGGCGCGGGTGGTGGGTATGCCCAGGGCGTGCAGCGCTTCGGACGCCAGGAATTCGCGGATCGAGGAGCGCAATACCGCCCGTCCATCGCCCATGCGCGAGAACGGGGTTTGGCCGGCGCCCTTGAGGTGCAGGTCCCAGTGTTCCCCTGCCTCGTTGTAGACCTCCCCCAGCAACAGCCCGCGGCCGTCCCCCAATTGCGGGTTGTAATGGCCGAACTGGTGCCCCGAATACACCATCGCCCGGGGCTCGGTTTCAGCCCACAGCTTGTGCCCGCCGAACAGCTCGGCGAACAGCGGTGCCTGGGCTTCGGCCGGGTCCAGGTCCAGCAAAGCCATGGCTTGGCGGCTGGCAACAACCAGCCGGGGGTTGTCGATGGGCTCGGGGAGCACATGGGCCGAGAAACCGTCGCCGAGACGGGCGAAGCGGTTATCGAAGGTCAATGTTTCCAGGGTTTTCATGGCCGTCTCCGGCGCGATGCCCGCAGGCCTCGCGCGATCAGTCGAGGGTGGCTGCCGGCGGCTCTGGCAAGGACTTGGGCCCTGGCGTGAGGGGAGGCTCAGGCGTCGCGGTTTTGGGTTCAGGCAAGACAGGTGTCAGCTTGTATTCCAGGCCTTGAAGATTTTTCAAGGAGACTTCTACCTGCCGGAACGCAATGCTGATGCCCTGTTTCTTGAATTCGCGGCTGATGAACCGGTTGATCTCGTCCAGTACCGGGTTGCGGTCGCCCAGGTCACGCACATGCATGCGCAACTCATGGTCCAGGGTACTTTCCCCGAAGTTCAGGAAGTACACCAGTGGTTCCGGCTCCTTCAGCACGCGTGGGTTCTCACGGGCGGCCTTGAGCAGCAGTTCCTTGACCAGGTCCAGGTCCGACCCGTAGTCCACGCCCAGCTTGAGGGTCACGCGGGTGACGGTGTCGGTCAGCGACCAGTTGATCAACTGCCCGGTGATGAAGGTCTTGTTGGGGACGATGATGTCCTTGCGGTCAAAGTCGGTGATGGTGGTGGCGCGGATGCGGATCTTGCTGACCGTGCCCGACAGGTTGCCGATGGTGATTGTGTCGCCGATCCGCACCGGACGCTCGAACAGAATCATGATCCCGGAGATGAAGTTGGCGAAGATTTCCTGCATGCCGAAGCCCAGGCCCACCGAGAGCGCGGCCACCAGCCATTGCAGTTTGTCCCAGCTCACGCCCAGGGTGGAGAGTGTGGTGACGAAGCCTATGCCGGCGATCACATAGGACAACAGCGTGGTGGCGGCGTAGGCGCTGCCCTGGGCCAGGTTGAGTTTGGACAGGACAAACACTTCCAGCAGGCCCGGCAGGTTGCGCGCCAGGGCAAAGGTGATGCCGATGATGATCAGCGCGCCGAGCATGTCGCCAATGCTGATGGGCACCATGCTCATGTTGGCGCCGGTACCGCTGGTGTATTCGTAGAGGGTGATGTTGTCCAGGTAGGAGAACACGCTGATCAGGTCCGACCAGACCCAATACAGCGCGGCGATGAAACCGCCCAGCAGGGCCAGGCGGATCAGGCGCAGGGACTGTTCGTTGACCTTTTCGATGTCCAGGGTCGGCTCCTCGACCACTGCTTCGCCATCACCGGCTTCCTTGGTCGCCTGACGCTTGGCCAAGGCGCGCTGGTAGGCCAGGCGCCGCGCCGCAACCGACAGGCCGCGCACGAAGGTGGCCTCGATCACCAGCCAGAACATCAGCAGGTACAGGGTATTGATCAGTCGGTCGCTGAGTTTGAGCGCGGTGTAGTAGTAGCCAAAGCACACGGCTACGAACAAGGCGATTGGCAGCGCGGTGAACATCACCCCGACGGCCTTGCGGAACAGCGAGGTGTTCTGGTGGGTCGGGCTGCTGAGCAACAGCCGGCTGAGCAGCCAGGCCATCAGGGCGTAGCAGGTCAGCACCACCGGCATGCCCAGTACATCGTCGGCCAGGGCCGAGGGTTGCAATTCGGCCACCGCCACCACGGCGACCAGCGCCAGTACCACCAGCCCGAGCCGGCGGATCCAGCCCTGGAGGAATTCGACCTGGGGTTTTTCCCAGCGGAAATGCAACTCGGCCACGCCACCGGGCGCCAGCACCCTATAGGCGGTATAGAACACCAGCCAGGCCTGGCCGATCTGCAGCAGCGCAGCGCCGAGGTTGGCGTTCTGGCCCCGGGCGTCGATCTGCAGGGCGTAGCCGCACAGGGCCAGCGCCAGGGCTACCGGCATCGCCAGGAGGATATTGATCAGAATCGCCTGCGGGGTATGCCACTGACTGTCACGCTTGAAGTGGCCGACGTCCTGGTGAACCTTGTTCAGCCGGGCATACAGATTCTTGCGTCGCCACAGCAGAGCACCGATGAGCAGCGCCAGGGGCAGGAACAGCAGCGGCCGCTGGGTCAGGCCGTCCGCCAGCTCACTGAGGCTCGAGGCCCAGGGTAGCGAGTCGACCTGTTTTTCCAGGCGAGCCGGCACGCCCCGCATCCATTCGAAATCCAGCGGTTTGTTGCTGGGAATCCAGAACATTTGCTCTTCGAGGGTCGCCCGCAGGTTTTGCGCGGTACTGAGCAGTTGCTTCTGGTTGAGCTGCAAGGTGATGGATTCGTTAAGCACCGCGCTCAACTCGCGATTCAGGCGTTCCAGCAGGTCGACCCGGGTCAGGGCCAGTTCCAGCAGGGTTTTGCGTAGTTGCGGCGTGACTTGTTCGGCAGGCTGCGATGCCAGCAGATTGTCGACATAGGCGCTTGGATTGTTCAGCAGTTCGCGTTGCTGGCTGACCTCGAACTGGTACAGGCGGATGTCGGCAATCTGGTCCGCCAGATTCTTGTCCAGTTCCAGGCGTGGCAGGGTCTGGCGCTGTTTGTAGAGAATCTTGGAAAGCAGCAGGCTGCCCTTGAGGACGCTGATTTGCTCGTCCAGGGCCGCGTCGGTCTGGGTAACGCTGTCCAGCAGTTGCTTGGTCTGCAGGTTCTGCTGGGTGACCTCATTGAGGCGGTCGGTGCTTTTGAGCAGATAGTCGGAAAGTTTCAGGTTGGCCGTGCTTTCGGTCGCCAGCAGGCTGCTGCCGCCGGCCTTCTGGGCTTCGATGGATTGCTGGGTCACCGTTTCCTGGGACTGGGCCAGTCGCTTCTGGTTGATCAGCGTTTGCAGGTCCTGGATTTCCTGCTCCATGCGGTCGATCTTTTCCGTCAGCAAGTCGTGCTGACTGTTGCCCAAGTCCTGCAACTGGCTGTTGCCGGCCAGTTCCTGGCGTCGCAACGGAATCAGCGCATTGAGTGCTGCCAGTTCGGCGTTGAGCTGGTCGCGCTGTTCGCCGTTCAGGGTTTTACCGGCATCCTTGCCCGTCTTGAGGATGGTGTTGATCTGCTGGATGCGGGTCTGGCTGCTGGCGATTTCGGCCTGGGCGCGCTCAGGGCGGGTCTGGGCGGTGATGATCAGGCTGTTGGCATCGGCCAGGGCTTTTTGCAGGTCACTCTGCTGGGTGGAACGGTCCGTCAGCATCTGTTCGAGCTGGGGAACCGGCAGGTTGGCGTAACGCTGCGCCACCGGCACCACGGGGGTGCTCTTGAGCCGGGCCAGTTCGCGCTGGTTTTCAATGTTTTGCTTGGGGGCACTGGCCAGCTGCTGTTTGAGATCGACCAGCTTCTGCTCGTATTCGTCTTTGCTGGTGAGCTGAGCCAGGGTCTTTTGCAGTATCTCCTGCAAGGACTTCTGCTCGGCTTCCGGCAGTTTGCGGTCAGCGATTTTGTCCAGGCTGGCCTGTACCGAAGCGCTGGTGAGCGGTTCAGCGGCTTGCAGTGGGCAGACGGAAAGACTCAGGCCCAGCAGGGCAATGGTGAAAAAGGAGCGCAGGGTAGGCATAGAGACCGGTCGAGCAAGTGAAAGTGGGAGCAGTTTAGAGGAACAAGCCGGGACCCGGGCGACTTCCTTCGGGGAATCTGACGCCCACTTTGCCGATCTTGTTCCCGTCCATGACCGCAACGGTCCAGAGGGTGTTGTTCCAATCCACCTGGTCACCGACCACTGGCGCGCCACCGACTTTCTGGGCGATGAAGCGGCCCAGGGACATGTCCGGATCGATGCCGTCCAGCTTCAGCCCGTACAGGGCCGCAACCGCGGCCAGCTGGGCGTCTCCTTCGAGTACGAAGTCGCCGAAGAAGCGCAGATCCAGGCCCCTTTGCGGTGCCTGGCTGAACAGTTTTCCAAGGGCCGGCAAATCGTGTTCATGGCCGATGACACACAGCAAATCACCGACCTCCAGCACCGTACTACCCGACGGATGGAGCAGTTGCTGGCCACGAAACAGTGCCGCGATCCGCGTGCCGTCGGGCATTTTCAGATCCCGCAGGGGCGAGCCGATGCACCATTTCTCCGCACCGAGGCGATAGATGAACAGTTCCCACTCGCTGGTGACGTGGACCTCCAGCGCTGCCCGGGAGATCGGCAACGGTTCTGGCGGGACGGTGACGTGCAGAAGTTTGGCGACCCATGGCAGGCTCGTGCCCTGCACCAGCAGCGACACCAGCACGATAAAGAACGCCAGGTTGAAGTACAGCTGCGCGTGAGGCAGGCCGGCCATCAGCGGGAACACCGCCAGAATGATCGGCACCGCACCGCGCAGGCCGACCCAGGAAATGAACGCTTTTTCGCGGCCATGGAAGGCCTTGAACGGCAACAGCCCCACCATCACCGACAGCGGACGTGCTATCAAGATCATCCACAACGCCAGACCCAGGGCAGGCAGGGCGATCGGCAGCAGGTCATGGGGCGTGACCAGCAGCCCCAGCACCAGAAACATGCCGATCTGCGCCAGCCAGGCCATGCCATCGAGCATGTGCAGGATGCCGTGACGGCTGCGCACCGGGCGGTTGCCGATCACCAGGCCGCACAAGTAAACCGCGAGGAAGCCGCTGCCATGCAAGGCGTTGGTCAGGGCGAACACCGCCAGGCCGCCGCTGATGACGAGGATCGGGTAGAGCCCGTTGGCCAGGTTGATGCGGTTGACCAATTGCAGCATCAGCCAGCCACCGCCCAGGCCGATTACCCCGCCAATGCCGAATTCACGCAACAAGTGCCCCAGCAGGTTCCAATGCAGACCTGTTTCACCGCTGGCGAGCATGCCGATCAGGGTTACGGTCAGGAACACCGCCATGGGGTCGTTGCTGCCGGATTCGATCTCCAACGTCGCGCTGACCCGCTCGTTCAGGCCCTTGCCGCCCAACAGCGAAAACACCGCCGCGGCATCGGTCGAGCCGACAATGGCACCAATCAGCAGACCTTGCATCAGGTTCAGATTGAACAGCCACGCTGCCGCCAGGCCGGTCAGCCCGGTGGTGATCAGGACGCCGACGGTGGCCAGCGACAAGGCTGGCCACAACGCCACGCGAAAGCTCGACACCCGCGTGCGCAAGCCACCGTCCAGCAGAATCACGGCCAGCGCGAGGTTGCCGACCAGATAGGCCGTGGCGTAGTTATCGAACAGAATCCCGGCGCCGTCGACACCGGCAACCATGCCCACGGCCAGGATGATCACCAGAATCGGGATGCCCAGGCGGGACGAAAGAGAACTGACCAGAATGCTCGCACCTACCAGCAACGCGCCGATCAAGAACAGGCTGTTGATGGTCGTCGCAGTCAAAGGCAGTACTCCGAGCAAGCGTTGGGGGCGGGCGCAAACTGACCATGCAGTCTGCGTGCCAGCGATTCTAACCTGTTGAAATGTGATGCTGTCAAAAAAGGTTGGGTACAAGCGCGGCAGCACCGTGGCGAGAGGGCTTGCTCCCGCTGGGCCCTGTAGGAGCTGGCGAAGCCTGCGATCTTTTGATCTTTATCTTTCGCTTTCGACTCAATGGGTCGTGGAAAGATCGCAGCCTCGTTGCACTCGACAGCTCCTACACAGCTCCTACAGGGCCCCGCGGGAGCAAGGTCCCTCGCCACAAAAGCCAGAGAGTTAAAGGCTGAACCGCCCAACCATGCTGTTCAAGTCTACGGCCAGGCGCGACAGTTCGGCGCTGGCGGCGCTGGTCTGGTTGGCGCCGGTGGCCGATTGCACCGACAGGTCGCGGATGTTCACCAGATTGCGGTCCACTTCACGGGCCACTTGGGCCTGTTCTTCGGCGGCGCTGGCGATCACCAGGTTGCGTTCGTTGATCTCGACGATGGCGGTGTTGATCGTGTCCAGGGACATGCCCGCGCCGCGCGCGATGTTCAGCGTCGACTCAGCGCGTTCGGTGCTGTTGCGCATCGAATCCACGGCGTGTTCGGTGCCGCTCTGGATGCTGCCGATCATGCGTTCGATCTCGCTGGTCGACTGCTGGGTGCGATGGGCCAGGGCGCGTACTTCGTCGGCCACGACGGCAAAACCACGACCGGCCTCACCGGCACGGGCCGCTTCGATGGCGGCGTTCAGGGCCAGCAGGTTGGTCTGGTCGGCCAGGCCGCGGATCACGTCCAGCACTTTGCCGATGTCGCGGGACTCATCGGCCAGGTTGCCGATCAGCGTGGCGGTGCTTTGTACATCGGCGCTCATGCGTTCGATGGCGCTGACGGTTTCCTGCACCAGGTCGCGACCATCGCCCGCAGAGGCTGTGGCGTCTTTCGAGGCTTCGGAGGTGCTCACCGCGTTGCGCGCCACTTCTTCGACGGCGCTGGTCATTTCGTTGACCGCCGTGGCGGCCTGTTCGATTTCATTGTTCTGCTGGGTCAGGCCACGGGCGCTTTCGTCAGTGACGCTGTTGAGTTCTTCGGCGGCGGAGGCCAGTTGGGTGGCCGAGCCGGAGATCCGTTGCAGGGTGTCGCGCAGTTTGTCCTGCATGGTCGACATCGCCCGCAGCAGGCGACCGGCTTCATCGCTGCCATCCACGGTAATCGGTCGGGTCAGGTTGCCCTTGGCGATTTCTTCGGCGGCGTCCAGGGCGCTGCCGATCGGGCGGGTAATGCTGTTGGTCAAAAGCCAGGCGAACAGCAGGGTCAGGCCGGTGGCGATGACCAGCAGCGTAACCACCCAATTGAAGGCCGTTGAGTACTGGTGTGTCGCGTTCTGATTGAGGGCCTCGGCTTGCTGGTTGTTGATTTCTACCAGCCGATTGATTGCCACGTTGATGGCGTCGGAGTTGCTCAGCAGTTCAGTGTTGAGCAGGGCGCGCAACTCATCGAGCTGATTGTTGCGCGAAAGGGTTTTCATCCGCTCTTCGAGCTGGCGGTATTGGCCCAGCAATTGAACGTACTGCTCGTAGGCGGCCCGCTCTTGCGGGGAGCTGATGAGTTTTTCGTAGGCGCTTTGAGCAGCCTTGATCTGCTGGTTGCGTTGCTCGAACAAGCTGAAGGTTTTCTGCTGGATGTCCGGTTCGCGGTTGACCAGCAAGCGATAGGACAGCACGCGCAGGCGCAGGGTCAGCGAGGTGAATTCATCCAGAGCCTTGATGCTGGGCACGCTGTTCTGGACGAGGCTTTCGCCGGACGCACGGATTTTGCTCATCTGGCTCAGGGCGAACACCCCGAGGGCCAGCATCAGGGCGCCGATCAGGGCAAACCCCAGGAACGCCCGCGGCGCGATATTCATATTACGTAGGGACATGGAAAGTACCGGAAGAGGGCGCGTCCGTGCGGGGGCTGTGACAGGTGTTCCCTGACTTATCGGTCATACGACTAAAGTCTTGAGTCGCTGCGTGCTTTTGTCGCAGGGCAGCGCCTGCTGCGCGACGAAGGGCGGGAACCAGATCTTCCATTCACAGTCTTTACAGCTCGCCAGCGAAGCACCGCCGCCCAAGCCGTGGCATTGACGGTGACTTTTCTTTATCGTACGCGCCCCTTTGAAAAAGCCTGGAAATCAATATGTTGGAAACATCCCTCAGCCAACTGGAACAACTGGTCAACGACCTGGTGCAACAGAACCGCCACCTCGCCGGCCTGAATGAGACGCTGAACGCGGAACTGGCCAAGGCCAAGGATGAAAATGAAAGCCTGCAACTGAGCCTGATGGAACAGGAAGAGCTGCACGGCACCACCGCCGCGCGCATCCAGGCCCTGATCGAGCGCGCCAGCGCCGGTCCTGTCAGCGCATGAAGCATGGTGCCGACGGGGTGACAGTCGTCTCGATCCTGGGAGAAGACTATTCAATCAAGGCACCGGCCGGGCAGGAACAGGCCCTGCTGGACGCCGCTTCGATGCTCAAGGCGGCCCTGGCCGACACCAAGAGGAAATACCCGACGCTGATCGGTGATCGCCTGCTGGTGCTGGCGGCCATGAACCTGTGCTCGCAACAGATGGAAATGCAGAAGCAACATCAAGCGGAACTCGACCGTTACCAAGAGCAAGTCAGCGCCACGGTCGAGGTCATTGCCAAGACGATTCAGCAGGCTTGAAGTCGCAACTTGGCTTACAAAGTGTCGTTGTCTGTACTTAAGTCATCGCGAGCAGGCTCGCTCCCACATGGGGCTGAGTGAACGCAATATCCGTGTTCACCGCCGATCCACTGTGGGAGCGAGCCTGCTCGCGATTGGATTTCAGCCTCGCCGCAAGAACTGGATCAGAACCACTCATCCCGCATCCCAAGGCATGTATCATCCCGCGCCTCGAGAATCGCCAGCTCATGGTGGCACCCTGGCACTTCCCAGGTCAGGAAATACCGCGCCGCTTGCAGCTTGCCTTTATAGAAGTCGGTGTCCGCCGCGCTCCCCTTGGCCAGACCTTCCTCGGCCCGAATCGCCTGTTCCAGCCAGCGCCAGCCAATCACCATGTGACCAAACACCTTGAGATACAGCGCCGAGTTGGCGAGGCTGCTGTTGACCTTGCCCTGGGCCAGGTCCGTCAGCAATCCCAGGGTGACCGTTTGCAGGCGCGCCACCAGCGCCTCCAGTGGCTGACGCAATGGCGTCAGTGATTCGTACGCCTGAGCGCGTTCGCTGGTGTCGGCCACGAGGCGGATCAGTTGCTTGAGCCCGGCACCGCCGTTTTGCGCCAGTTTACGGCCCAACAAGTCCAGGGACTGGATGCCGTGAGTGCCTTCGTGAATCGGGTTCAAGCGGTTGTCGCGGTAATACTGCTCGACCGGGTATTCGCGGGTATAGCCGTGGCCACCCAGAATCTGGATCGCCAGTTCGTTGGCCTTCAGGCAAAACTCCGATGGCCAGGATTTGACAATCGGGGTCAACAAATCCAGCAATTCATGAGCGCGTCTGCGCTCGGCTTCGCTTTCAAGGGTGGTGGTGTCGTCGAACAGGCGCGCCGCGTATAGGCCCAGGTCAAATGCGCCTTCAACGTAGGCCTTCTGAGTCAGCAGCATGCGACGTACATCGGCGTGCTGGATGATCGCCACGGGAGTGGTGGTGGGGTCCTTGCTGTCGGGCACCCGGCCTTGCGGACGTTCGCGGGCGTATTCAAGGGAATACAGGTAGCCGGCGTAACCCAGCATGACCGCACCCATGCCAACGCCGATTCGCGCTTCGTTCATCATCTGGAACATGTAGCTCAGGCCGTGGTGCGGTTTTCCTACCAAGTAACCGACGCATTCGCCGTTGTCGCCGAAGTTCAGCGCCGTGGAGGTGGTGCCGCGCCAGCCCATCTTGTGGAACAGCCCGGCCAGCAGCACGTCGTTACGCTGGCCAAGGCTGCCGTCGTCGTTGACCAGGAACTTGGGCACGATAAACAGTGAGATGCCCTTCACGCCAGGTGGCGCGTCCGGCAGTTTCGCCAGGACCATGTGCACGATGTTTTCCGACAGTGGATGATCGCCGCCGGAGATGAAGATTTTGTTGCCCTTGAGCCGATAAGTGCCGTCGGATGCCGGCTCAGCACGGGTACGAATATCCGACAGCGAAGAGCCCGCGTGGGGTTCGGTCAGGGCCATGGTGCCGAAGAAACGGCCCTCGATCATCGGTTGCAGGAAACGTTGTTTCTGCTCTTCGCTGCCGAAGCTTTCGATCAGGTTTGCCGCGCCCATGGTCAGGAACGGGTAAGAGGTCGACGCGGCGTTGGCCGATTGGAAGTGCGCGAAGCAGGCTTGGGACAGCAGCGTCGGCAATTGCATGCCGCCGGCGTCGAAACTGCGCGCGGCATTGAGAAAACCGGCCTCCAGGAAAGCATCCACCGCCGGCTTTACTTCCGGAATCAGGATCGCCTGACCGTCCTCGTAGCGCGGCTCGTTTTCATCGTTTTTGCGGTTATGCGGTGCGAAACATTTTTCGGCGATGCTGCGGGCGGTGCCGATGGCCGCGTCGAAGGTTTCGCGATTGTGCTCGGCGAACCGCTCGCGCTGGGTCAAGCCCTCTGCATCAAGGACTTCATACAGCTCGAAAGCCAGATTTCGGGAACTGAGCAACGTCTCGGACATGGCGGCTTACCTTTTCTTGGAATGGGCCGAGTCTAGGTGGGGGAATAGAGGGTGAACAGGAAGATTGATGACGGTGATGGAGGGGTGAGGGCGACACTAATCCATGTGGGAGCGGGCTTGCTCGCGAAAGCGCTGGGTCAGGCAAATCGATTGCGACTGATACACCGCTTTCGCGAGCAAGCCCGCTCCCACAGGATTCGATTGCCAGGCACCCATTGCAGGTGCCTGGCCTACAGCGGGTTTAGCCGATAGTCATCAGACTGGCGTTACCACCCGCTGCGGCGGTGTTGACGCTCAAGGCGCGCTCGATCACCAAGCGTTCCAGCGCAATGTTGGTTTCACCCTGGGACAAACCGTGCACCCCGACGATGGCGCCAGCGCGCTTGGCCACTTGCTGGCAAACGCTGCGCAGTTGATCCGAGTCGCCATGATGCAGGACGGCGTCGTACGCCACTTCGTCCTTGGCCCAGTCGGAAACCCGCTGGATGCGCGTTTGAATTTCTTTCGGCAAGCGTGCGAACAAAGCCTTGCTGGTGTCGGTTTCCGGCCACACAGCCGAGCCACCGACCGCCAGCACCGCCGCCAATTGCGTCAACAGATCGCCCTCTACGTCCGCCAGGCACAGCACGTGCTCGCGGGGCAGGATGGCGTAGCTGTTGCGTTCACCGGTCGGACCGGTCAGTTGGCGGGTGATACCGCTTTGCGACTGAGCCGCGAACTGTACGCACAGGGCGCTCAATTCGGCGAGTTTCTGGCTGTCTGCCCAGGCTTGCAGGGCGGTCAGCGGCTTGCTCATGGCGTCACGCAAACGCAGGTCTGGCGCATTGAGGGCGTCGTCACGGACGAACGACTGCTGGATCGCATCGGTAGGGCGGGTCGACAGCAAGCGGTACAGGTACAGCGGACCACCGGCCTTGGGACCGGTGCCCGACAGGCCTTCGCCGCCGAACGGTTGCACGCCGACCACGGCACCCACGATGTTGCGGTTCACGTAGACGTTACCGGCATGGACGTTATCGATCACCTTGGCGATGGTCTCGTCGATGCGGGTGTGTACGCCCAGGGTCAGGCCATAACCGGAGGCATTGATCTGGTTGATCAGTTGATCCAGTTCCTTGCGCTTGTAGCGCACCACGTGCAGCACTGGGCCAAAAATCTCACGCTGCAGCTCGTCGAAGCTTTCCAGCTCGATCAGCGTTGGCATCACGAACGTGCCGCGCTTGCACTCGGCGCTGTCAGCGATTGCCATCTGATAAACCGTGCGACCTTTGTCGCGCATGGCCTGGATGTGTTTCTCGATACCAGCCTTGGCTTCGGCATCGATCACCGGGCCGATGTCTACCGACAGGCGTTCAGGGTTGCCGAGGCGTGATTCGGCCATGGCGCCCTTGAGCATTTCGATGACTCGGTCGGCCGAGTCTTCCTGCAAGCACAGGACCCGCAGGGCGGAGCAGCGCTGGCCGGCGCTGTCGAATGCCGAAGAAACCACGTCGATGACCACTTGTTCGGTCAGGGCCGAGGAGTCGACGATCATCGCGTTCTGGCCGCCGGTTTCGGCGATCAGCGGGATCGGTCGCCCCTGGTTGTCCAGGCGCCCGGCGATGTTGCGTTGCAACAGACGAGCGACTTCGGTGGAACCGGTGAACATCACGCCTTTGACCCGATCGTCACCCACCAGGCGGGCCCCAACGGTTTCGCCACGTCCCGGCAGCAGTTGCAGCACGCCTTCCGGAATACCGGCTTCGAGCATCAGTCGCACGGCTTGGGCAGCCACCAACGGCGTCTGCTCGGCAGGCTTGGCCAGTACCGGGTTGCCGGCGGCCAGTGCGGCTGCCACTTGTCCGCTGAAAATCGCCAGCGGGAAGTTCCACGGGCTGATGCAGACCACCGGGCCCAGTGGGCGGTGGGCATCGTTGGTGAAGTCGTTGCGGGCCTGCACGGCGTAGTAACGCAGGAAGTCCACGGCTTCACGCACCTCGGCGATGGCGTTGGCGAAGGTCTTGCCGGCTTCGCGGGCCAGCAGCCCCATCAACGGCTGGATCTCGCCTTCCATCAGGTCGGCGGCGCGCTCCAGGATCGCAGCGCGTTCGGCCGGTGGCGTAGCCTGCCAGATCGGCGCCGCGTTGAGGGCGCACTGGATGGCGTTGTCGACGTCAGCGACCGTGGCTTCCTGCACATGGCCGACCACGTCACGGTGATCGGACGGGTTCAAAACCTGCGCCGGTGTTTCTTCGCTGGCTGGGCAACCGAGCATCGGCGCCGCTTTCCAGTTGTTGTGAGCGGTAGCCAGCAGGGCGCAGGACAGCGAGGCCAGGCGATGTTCGTTGGCCAGGTCGATGCCGCTGGAGTTGGCGCGTTCGCTGCCATACAGGTCGCGCGGCAGCGGAATACGCGGGTGCGGCAGGCCGAAACCGCCTTCCAGGGTTGCCATCTGCTCGATGCTGGCCACCGGATCGGCCACCAGCTCCTGAATGGAAATGGACTGGTCGGCGATGCGGTTGACGAACGAAGTGTTGGCGCCGTTTTCCAACAGGCGACGAACCAGGTACGCCAGCAGTGTCTCGTGGGTGCCGACCGGAGCGTATACGCGGCACGGACGGTTCAACTTGCCTTCGGAAACTTTGCCTACAACCTGCTCGTACAGCGGTTCACCCATGCCGTGCAGGCACTGGAACTCATACTGGCCCGGGTAATAGTTCTGACCGGCGATGTGATAGATGGCGGACAGGGTATGGGCGTTGTGCGTGGCGAATTGCGGGTAGATGGCTTCCGGCACCGACAGCAGTTTGCGCGCGCAGGCGATGTAGGAAACGTCGGTGTACACCTTGCGGGTGTAGACCGGATAGCCTTCCAGGCCTTCGACCTGGGCGCGTTTGATCTCGCTGTCCCAGTACGCGCCTTTCACCAGGCGGATCATCAGGCGGTGACGGCTGCGGCGGGCCAGATCGATGACGTAGTCGATCACGTACGGGCAACGCTTCTGGTAGGCCTGGATCACGAAGCCAATGCCGTTCCAGCCGGTCAGCTGTGGTTCGAAGCACAGACGTTCCAGCAGGTCCAGAGACAGCTCGAGGCGATCGGCTTCTTCGGCGTCGATGTTCAGGCCGATGTCGTATTGCTTGGCCAGCAGGGTCAGTGACAGCAGGCGCGGGTACAGCTCTTCCATGACGCGCTCGTACTGGGCGCGGCTGTAGCGGGGGTGCAGGGCCGAGAGCTTGATGGAAATGCCCGGACCTTCATAAATCCCGCGGCCGTGGGACGCCTTGCCGATCGAGTGGATGGCTTGTTCGTACGAGGCCAGGTACTTCTGGGCGTCATGTTCGGTGAGTGCGGCTTCACCCAGCATGTCGTAGGAATAGCGGAAACCCTTGGTCTCGAATTTGTTGGCGTTGGCCAGGGCTTCGGCGATGGTTTCGCCGGTGACGAACTGCTCGCCCATCAGGCGCATGGCCATGTCGACGCCCTTGCGGATCATCGGCTCGCCACTCTTGCCAATGATGCGGCTCAGAGAGGAAGTCAGGCCCGCTTCATTATGGGTGGCGACCAGTTTGCCGGTCAGCAGCAGGCCCCAAGTGGCGGCGTTGACGAACAGCGATGGGCTGTTGCCCAGGTGTGGGTGCCAGTTGCCGGTGCTGATCTTGTCGCGGATCAGTGCATCGCGAGTACCTTTGTCCGGGATACGCAGCAGCGCCTCGGCCAGACACATCAGCGCCACGCCTTCCTGAGACGACAGGGAAAACTCCTGCAACAGCCCCTGAACAATACCGGCACGGCCGCCGGCACTCTTCTGGTTACGCAGTTTTTCAGCAATCGAGGCGGCCAGTTTGTTGGTGGCTTCGGCCATGTCGGCCGGCAGGCGCGCCTGCTCGATCAGCATCGGCACCACTTCTGGCTCCGGACGACGGTAAGCGGCGGTGATAGAGGCGCGCAGGACCGATTGCGGCAAAATGCTTTCGGCAAACTCCAGGAAGCACTGGTGCGCGTGGTCGACCTGGACGTCGCCGGCTTCATCGTTGTCGGCACGGGTCGAACCGTTCAGTTCGGTCAGGGTTGCACCACCCTCGAGTTTTTCCAGGTAATTGAAAATTGCCTGCTTGATCAGCCAGTGGGGCGTGCGATCAATCGAGGTTGCGGCCGCCTTGAGGCGTTCGCGGGTCGGGTCATCGAGTTTGACCCCAAGGGTGGTGGTAGCCATATTTTTATCCTCATGTTTACCACGTATTGCGTGGCATCAGCTGGCGGCAAGATTAGCTGTGAGCTGGTCGAGGTGCAACCGGGTGCAACCTTTTTTCGACGAAAAAATAAGCAGCTCATCAGGAAAGTAAAATTCGTGACTCCAGCGGTGCCTCTGCTTAGTGCATTGGCTTCTAGCCAAAGGTTGATACCGCACTAAAAGGGAGCAAAAAACCGTCATTGGGCGAAAAAACCGACTAGGTGCAACTGATTCGAGCGAAACTGGTTGCACCTTATTTCATTTGTTGAATAGCATTCGCCGCCAAGGTGCAACCGGCTCGAAGTCGAGGGGCATCGGCTGATGGCTTTCCTGGGGAAACATCAGTCATAAATTCGCGGGTCCTGGAAACGTCAAACAAGGTCTATGGTTGACTTGTCGACGCTTCCTACTGCCACCGCTACATAAAAACAAAGCCAGGGCGTAACTCATGAGTGTTAGTAATCCCACCCTGATCACTTTCGTGATCTATATCGCAGTAATGGTCCTGATCGGCCTGATGGCTTATCGCTCCACCAATAACCTTTCCGATTACATCCTGGGCGGTCGCAGCCTGGGCAGCGTCGTGACTGCACTGTCCGCCGGTGCCTCCGACATGAGCGGCTGGCTGTTGATGGGTTTGCCCGGTGCTATCTACATGTCCGGCCTGTCGGAAGGCTGGATCGCCATCGGCCTGATCATCGGCGCCTACCTGAACTGGCTGTTCGTGGCCGGTCGCCTGCGGGTACAGACCGAGCACAACGGTGATGCGCTGACACTGCCGGATTACTTCTCCAGCCGTTTTGAAGATACCAGCGGCCTGCTGCGGATCATCTCTGCGGTGGTGATCCTGGTGTTCTTCACCATCTACTGCGCCTCCGGCATCGTGGCCGGTGCCCGTCTGTTTGAAAGCACCTTCGGCATGTCCTACGAGACAGCGCTGTGGGCCGGTGCGGCGGCAACCATTGCCTACACCTTCATCGGTGGTTTCCTGGCCGTGAGCTGGACCGACACCGTACAAGCGACACTGATGATCTTCGCGCTGATCCTTACGCCGATCATCGTGCTGCTGGCTACCGGCGGCGTGGACACCACGTTCCTGGCCATCGAAGCGAAAGATCCTACTGCCTTCGACATGCTGAAAAACACCACGTTCATCGGTGTGATCTCGCTGATGGGTTGGGGCCTGGGCTACTTCGGCCAGCCGCACATCCTGGCGCGTTTCATGGCTGCCGATTCGGTCAAGTCCATCGCCAAGGCCCGTCGTATCTCGATGGCCTGGATGATTCTCTGCCTGGGCGGCACAGTGGCTGTCGGCTTCTTCGGTATCGCTTACTTCTCGGCACACCCGGAAGTGGCCGGTCCCGTGACCGAGAACCCTGAGCGCGTGTTCATCGAGCTGGCCAAGCTGCTGTTCAACCCATGGGTGGCCGGTGTGCTGCTGTCGGCGATCCTGGCGGCTGTCATGAGCACCCTGAGCTGCCAGTTGCTGGTGTGCTCCAGTGCGCTGACCGAAGACTTCTACAAGGCTTTCCTGCGCAAGGGTGCGTCCCAGCTGGAGCTGGTCTGGGTCGGTCGCGCCATGGTGCTGCTGGTGGCGGTGGTTGCCATCTTCCTGGCGGCCAACCCGGAAAACCGCGTGCTGGGTCTGGTGAGCTACGCCTGGGCCGGTTTCGGTGCGGCCTTCGGTCCTGTGGTCCTGATCTCGGTGATCTGGAAAAACATGACTCGTAACGGCGCGCTGGCAGGCATCCTGGTGGGGGCGATCACCGTGATCGTCTGGAAACACTTCGAGCTGCTGGGCCTGTACGAAATCATCCCAGGCTTCATCTTCGCCAGCCTGGCTATCTACTTCGTCAGCAAGATGGGCTCGCCTACCGCCGGTATGCTGCAGCGCTTCGAAGCGGCTGAAAAAGATTTCCGCCTGAACCAGTAAGGCTTTCAGCGAGGCCTCGACGGCTCGCGCGAAGGTTCTGAAATAAAAAACGGCCCGTCCTCCATGAAGACGGGCCGTTTT
Organism: Pseudomonas sp. NFACC39-1; assembly: GCF_900110355.1. Classification (NCBI taxonomy): domain Bacteria; kingdom Pseudomonadati; phylum Pseudomonadota; class Gammaproteobacteria; order Pseudomonadales; family Pseudomonadaceae; genus Pseudomonas; species Pseudomonas sp. NFACC39-1. The sequence goes on from NZ_FODL01000002.1 coordinate 355,367, forward strand.
TTATAGGGATCAGTCCAGCTCCGCGTCGGGCTGATTGAGAAATATCAGCACGCCCAGCAGCGCCATGTAGAACCTGAAGGCTGCGTCCTGGCCATTCCAGATTTCTGATTGCCACATCAGAAACCATTCCCCGCCGATGACCATGAAACCAAAGAACCAGACGAAAAAACCCATCGTCAAACCGATGATGGCCCAGCGCTTGGCCTGGGTGAAAACCACGCTCGGGAATTTACGTGCCTGCCAGAGACTGAGCGCGCCATAGCCCAGCAAGCCTGCGGTGAGCGCTTCGCCGAGGATGATCAGCCAGTAGGCACCGTGCCATGCCCAAGGCTGGTCGATGGCGCGATAGCGCGCGGCATTGTCGGGAAAGGTGGTGTCCATACTCAGCACGTGATGGACGAAATTGAAATTGGAGTGGTAGTCGGTGATGTTGTTGAACACGGTCAGCAAGGCGAAAGCGGCGAGGGCCAGGGTCATTGCGATTTTTGCGTAGCGAGTCGTCATGGGTTGCGTCCTTTGCTTTTTTGCGACGCGAGGAAGTTATCACGGCCTATTGCCGTACCGGAGGCTGCACGTTGTAGGAAGTTGCTGATTGTTTCGTGTAGCGACTCCGGTTGCTCGCCGTGCGCGGAATGTCTGTCGGAAAACGCAGCGGGCAATGCGGCTTTAATCTCCTTGAATGTAAGGCAATTCTGTTTTTCCTGAGGTCCGGTCAACTCCCCCTGGTGCTCATGCAGAATCGCCCGCTTTTATTCAGCAGAGGCACATCGGATGTTCGCGCCTGCCAACCAACCGCGTTTCACCCTGGCACTCGACAGCGGGCCGAATGAACTCAAGGTGCTTGAGTTCAGGGGCAAGGAAGCCATCAGTCAACCCTATTGCTTTGATCTGGAATTGGTCAGTGAGCGGCCGGATCTGGCGCTGGAAGACCTCCTGCATCGTCAGGCCTTTCTGGCATTTGATGATCAGGGGCGGGGGATACACGGCCAGGTGTATAGCGCGGCCCAGGGCGACTCGGGCAAGCGCTTGACCCGTTACCAGATCAGTCTGGTACCACGCCTGGCTTACCTGGACCATCGAATCAACCAGCGGATCTTCCAGCACCTGAGCGTGCCGGCAATCATTACCCTGATCCTGACCGATCACGGAATTCAGGGCGACGCGTTCCAGTTCAACCTCGGCGGGCAATACCCCGAGCGCGAATACTGTGTGCAGTTTGCTGAAAGCGACCTGGTCTTCATCGGGCGGATCTGCGCCGAGGTGGGGATCCACTATCACTTTCGGCACAGCCGCGACGGCCATCTGTTGGTGTTCGGTGACGACCAGACGGTGTTTCCCCGTCTGCCCGAGTCGACGCTGTACCTGCCCGGCAGTGGCATGGCCGCCAGCGAGCCGGCGATCAAGCGCCTGGCTGTGCGACTGCAGACCCGGACCACGGCGGTGACGCTGCGTGACTACGATTTCCACAAGCCCGGCCTGCTGTTGCAAGCCAATCTGGACAGTCAGCAGCAACCGGTTCTGGAGGCGTATCACTACCCCGGCCAGTTTACTGATCGCGACCATGGCCGGCACCTTACCCAACGCGCACTGGAGCGCCATGGCGCCGATCACCGTCTGGCCGAGGGGCGCAGCGACCAATGCGCACTCGTCAGTGGGCACTTCCTCCAAATCAACGGGCATCCCCGAGCGCAATGGAACGATCTCTGGCTGCTCACGCAAGTCACCCACCATGGGCACCAGCCACAAGTGCTGGAGGAAATGGTCAGTGACAGCCCGGATGAGTTCCAGGGCTACAGCAATACGTTCCTCGCCACCCCGTGGGATGTTTTCTTTCGTCCGCCCTTGTCCCACGAAAAGCCACCCGCCCATGGTTATCAGTCGGCGGTGGTGACGGGCCCCGTGGACAGCGAGATTCATTGCGACGAATACGGACGGGTCAAGGTGCAACTGATCTGGGATCGCCACGGTCAGCGTGACGAGCACTCCAGTTGCTGGCTAAGGGTGGCTTCGGGTTGGGCTCATGATCGCTACGGCAGCGTGATGATTCCCCGGGTCGGCATGGAGGTGCTGGTGGGTTTCATCGACGGTGACGTGGACAAGCCATTGGTCGTGGGCTGCCTGCCGAATGGCGCGAACCCGGTGCCCCTGGACCTGCCGGCCGATAAAACCCGCAGCATATTGCGCAGCCAGAGCAGCCCTGGCGGGGGCGGCTATAACGAATTGCGCATCGAGGATCGCCAGGGCGCCGAGGAGATTTACCTGCGGGCTCAACGCAACTGGACCCAGCATGTGCTGCATGATCAACGGGTTCAGGTTGATCACGAACGCAGCATCGTCGTCACCGGCACTGCGCGGCATGAGCTCAAGGCCGATGAGTTGCGCATCACCCATGGTCTGCGCCAGGTTGAGGTCAGGCAGGATGATCATCTGGTGGTGGCCGGCGAGCGGTCCATTCGGGTAACCAGTCAGGCCCTCAATGCCACCCAGCAATTTCACGTCAGCGCCGGGCAGCAAGTGGTACTGGATGGTGGCGTCAGCGCGACCATTCAGGCCGGCGGGCATTGGATCAACATAGGGGCCGGGGGGATTTTCAGCAGCGTGCCGATCCAGGTGGGTGGGGCACCGATAACCGCCAGGAGTGCCGCGCCAGGTTCACCTGGCAGTCCCGAAACACTTGTCGCGGCGGCAGCCGCTCAACTTTCCCTCGCGCAAGTTTTCAGCCTGCAGGGCCTGGCGCCATTCTGTGAGGAGTGTGAGCGTTGCAAAGGAGGCGTCTGCGAACCATTACCGGTGATGCCCAGGCGGGCTGATGTCCAGGAGCGTCCATGAGCATCGGTCAATCTCCCCGCGCCTGGCTTGAGCAACACCCCTTGCGGGCATCCGAGCAGCTCTACGCCATTTTCAGCTGCGCCAGCGCCGCCGGGCCGCTGATGGCCTGGAGGCGTTCGATGACGGTGGCGCCCAGCCCGATCTGGGCCGATACACCTTACGCCGATTGGGAAGCGGTCATGCCCTATGTCGGAGCTGTCGCCCCGGACAGTGAGTTTCTTGACTGGGTAGAGACGACCGACTCGCCCGATTGGGGCTGGCTGGCGGTGACCGCTTGCAGCCAGCAAAGCCTTGCCGAACATCTGCGCGGGCTCACCCAGGTTCTGCTGCCCGGTGGCAAATCGGTTTTTTTCCGCTTTTGGGATGGGCGTTTTATCCAGCCGATCCTGCGATCGAATGCGGTGGAGGTCGGCCAGTTATTACCGGCCATCAGCCGTTGCCTGATCAACGGTCGGTCTTTCGAGATCCCGGGAAGTGCCCTGCGCCCGGCCCGGGCGTTCCCCTGGTGGGAAGTGCCTGCGCTGTTGTTGCAGGAACTGGCCGGGGATACGACGGACTGCCTGCTCAATAACCTGCTCAAGTGGTTGAGCGAAGAGCATCCGTATTTGTTCGAACAGGCCGACGAGGACATCCTGCGCTGCAAGATCAGGCATTTTCTTGGGACGCCAGGGGTGGCCCATGGGCCAAAAGTCCCTCTGCAAGCATACTTGATGCAGGAATTGGGCAGATGACCACCGGGTGTGGTCACGGCCCGTCCACTCGGCTGCGACCCCCTGACGTTGGGCGCGCTTCAAGGTAAACTCCTCGGCCTTCGCAGGAGCCGCCATGAATTATCGCCATGCCTTCCACGCCGGCAATCACGCCGATGTGTTCAAACACCTGACCTTGACCCGTCTCATCGCTTTGATGTCGCGCAAGGAGCAGCCCTTTGCCTATCTCGATACCCATGCGGGCATCGGGCTTTACGACTTGCAGGGCGATCAGGCCAGTCGTACCGGCGAATACCTTGAAGGCATCGCGCGGTTGTGGGACCAGAAGGATCTGCCCGCGCTGACAGCCGACTACATGAAAGTGCTGCACGAGATGAACCCGGACGGGCAGTTGCGTTACTACCCGGGGTCACCGGAACTGGCGCGGCGCCTGACCCGGCCGCAGGATCGGGTGCTTCTGAACGAAAAACATCCAGAAGACGGTGTTCTGCTCAAGGACAACATGAAAGGCGATCGTCGCGTGGCGGTGCACCTGGGGGAAGGCTGGCACGTGCCCCGGGCGCTGCTGCCAGTGGCGGAAAAACGCGGCCTGATGTTGATCGATCCACCTTTTGAGCAGCTTGACGAGATGCAGCGCTGCGCCGCGTCACTCAAGGAGGCTATTGGCCGGATGCGCCAGACAGTGGCAGCAATCTGGTATCCGGTGAAGGACCAGCGGATGTTGCGCCGTTTCTATCAGGACCTGGCCGGCACCGGTGCGCCGAAATTGTTGCGAGTGGAATTGCTGGTGCATCCGCTGGCCACGCCCAATAGCCTGAACGGCTCCGGTTTGGCGATTGCCAATCCGCCATGGGGGCTGGAGGAAGAGTTGCGCGAGCTGCTGCCTTGGTTGTCGAAGAAGCTTGGTCAGACCCAGGGCGGCTGGCAGATGGATTGGCTCATCGCTGAAGGCTGATGGTTGGCCAGGTGCACTAATGGCATCGACGCCGGACATGTGGGAGCGAGCCTGCTCGCGATGGCGGAGGTACATTCAACATCAATGCAAGCTGACCCACCGCTATCGCGAGCAGGCTCGCTCCCACATTGGCTCCAAGGTGTACCCAGGAATCAGATCGGGCAAGTCACGCCCGTGCCGCCAATCCCGCAATAGCCTTCAGGGTTCTTCGCCAGATATTGCTGGTGATAAGCCTCGGCGAAGAAGAACGTCGGGGCTTCTTCGATTTCGGTGGTAATGACGCCTTTCCCGGCCTTGGTCAATTCAGCTTGAAATACTTGCGCGCTGTGCTTGGCGGCAGCCAGTTGGGTTGGGTTGGTGGCATAGATCACCGAGCGGTACTGGGTGCCGATGTCATTGCCCTGGCGCATGCCCTGGGTCGGATTGTGCAGCTCCCAGAACATCTTCAGAAGTTGCTCGTAGCTGACTTTTTCCGGCTCGTAGACCACCAGGACCACTTCGCTGTGGCCGGTAAGGCCCGAGCAGACTTCTTCGTACGTCGGGTTCGGCGTAAAGCCACCGGCGTAACCCACCGCTGTGCTGACCACGCCTTCGCGCTGCCAGAACTTGCGTTCCGCGCCCCAGAAACAGCCCAGGCCGAAGATCGCGAAATCCACGTCCATGGCAAACGGACCCAGCAGCGGCGCATCGTGGACGAAGTGTTTTTCCGGCACGGTCATTGGGGTTTCGCGGCCAGGCAGAGCTTGTTCTTGAGTAGGGAGCACGTTTTTGTTCACCAGGATTTCCGAGCGCAAGACCATCATCAGTCCTCTCAGTCAGATTGAATTGAGCGAATAAGACCGTCAGTGTGCCCAATGCCGATTAGTTAAGAAAGCGACAACTGTGGCGAGGGATTCAGCCCTGTTGGGCCGAGTCCTGCGGGCGCTGCCGACGGCCGTGACCCTTTGATCCTTCACTTTGGACTCAATTGGCGCGGGAAAGATCGCAGCCTCGTTGCACTCGACAGCTCCTACTGGCGTCAGACGAGCGGCCCCCGCGGATAGCGCTTGAGCTTTTCGATCAGCTCCGCGCCAGGGATCGGACGGTCGAACAGGTAGCCCTGGCCGACGTCGCAGCGATGGCGCCGCAGGAACGCCAGTTGCTGTGCGGTTTCGATACCTTCGGCCACCACCTTGAGTTTCAGGTTGTGGGCCATGGCGATCACCGCGGAGGTGATTTCCATGTCGTCCTGGTTGTCCGGGATCTCGTGGATAAAGCTGCGATCGATCTTGATGATGTCGATCGGGAATTTTTTCAGGTAGCTCAGGGATGAATAACCGGTGCCGAAGTCGTCCATGGCCAGGGTCAGGCCCAGGCGCTTGAGTTGGTCGAGCTGCAGGTGGGTGTCTTCGGTGGCCTCCAGCAGCAGGCCTTCGGTCAGTTCCAGTTCCAGCAGGCGGGCCGGCAGTTGTTCTTCCTTGAGGATGCTGGCGATCGAGGCGACCAGGTCCGGGTCGGAGAACTGCTTGGGCGAGAGGTTGATCGCCACTTGCAGGTTGCCCAGGCCGGCGGCGGTCAATTGCTTGCTCATGCGGCAAGCCTGACGGGCGATCCATTTGCCAATGGGGATGATCAGGCCGGTTTCTTCGGCCACGCTGATGAACTGGTCCGGGCGAATCATGCCCTTCTCGGGATGGTTCCAGCGCAGCAGCGCCTCCATGCCCAGCAAGCGACCGCTGCGCAGGCACAGTTTTGGCTGGTAGAACACGTCCAGCTCGTTCTGGGTCAAGGCGCGGCGCAGGTTGTTTTCCACGAACAGCTTGTAGCTGGCCTCGGCGTTCAGCGCCTCGGTGAAGACCTGGACCTGATGTTTGCCGTTGGCTTTGGCCTTGTGCAGGGCGAGTCCGGCGTTGCGCATCAGGGTCTGGGGGTCGCGGCCGTGCAGTGGCGCGCAGGCCAGGCCCACGGAGCCGGTCACGCTGATCAGCTGGTTATCCACGAACATCGGCTTGTCGAGCGTCATCAGCAACTGGCTGGCGATCTGCTGCCCGGCCTCCAGGTCGGTGTCGTCCAGCAGTACGGCGAATTCATTGCTGGCGAAGCGTGCCAGGCTGCCGCTGGGGCTCAGGCTGTTGCGCAAGCGTCGGGCCAGGCTGATCAGCAGCTTGTCTCCGGTCTGATGGCCGAGGCTGTCATTGATGCGCTTGAAGTTGTCGATGTCCACCAGCAACAGGCTGATGGGCGAATCGCTGTCCCGGGCAAAGCGCTCATCGAGGTTGCGGATGAACGCCGGGCGGTTGCCCAGGTTGGTCAGGTTGTCGGTGTAGGCCAGGCGTTCGATGCGCTGTTGGGCCAGTTTGGTCTGGGTGATGTCTTCGTAAATGCCGATGTAGTGGGTCAGTTCACGGTTATCGCCATAGACCTTGGAAATCGACAATTGGCCCCAGTAGGGTTCCAGATTCTTGCGCCTGCTCTTGAATTCACCTTGCCAGCTATTGCTCTGGGCCAGGGCCGACGGTGCATCGAACAGCAGCTCGCTGAGGTTTTCCAGGGCCGGCAGTTCCGAGAGGCGCTGGCCGTGGACTTCCTCGGTGGAATATTGGGTGATGGCGGTGAAGCTGGGGTTGACGTATTCCACCACGCCGTCGCAATTGACCAGCAGGAACGCGTTGGCGCTTTGCTCCACGGCGCGCTGGAACAAGTGCAGGGCGTTGGTGGCCGTCCGTCGGTTGTGGTTGTTGATGACCTGGGCGAACTGGTCCGCCAGTTCACCGGCAAAGGCGATTTCGTCGGACTGCCAGGCGCGGGTGACGCCTATTTGCTCCAGGCACAGTACGCCCACCACCTGGCCGTCGATACGAACGCTGGCGTCGAGCATGGCATTGACTTCGCGGGAGCGCAGGCTTGCGGCCATTTCCCGGGTACGCGGGTCGCGCATCGCATTGTGCGCGTCGATGGCGCGGCAGGTCTGCAGAGCCTCCATATAGTCAGGAAACTCGTTGGCGTTGATCACGTCCGGCAGAAAGTAGTCCTGGGAGGCGCGGTTATAAGCCGAAATCGGCACCAACTGGCCGTCTTCCAGGTTCCAGATGCTGGCGCAATCAATCTGGTAGATGTCGCAGGCGCTGCGGGTGATGAGTTCGGCGGCTTCCTGCAGGGAGTTGTTGGCGCTGTAGCGCTGGCGGGTCAGTAGCAGGATCAGGTCCTGCTGGGCGCGCACCCGGTCCAGGTGTTGAAGCTGCTCCTGCTGGGCGCGCTGGTTCAGTTCCAGGGCAATTTGCAGGCGCGAGTTTTGCGTTTCCAGGTCCAGGGCCGGCATCGACGGCTCGCTTGCCAGCAAATCGTCCACGGCCAGCAGATAGCCGCGTAGTAGATGGCGATTGTGCTGTTTATAGGGCTCGCCCATTTCCAGCAGGTTCATGGCGCCCTTGGCGGTGTGGAGCGTGTAGCGGACCTGGTAATGCGGGGCCTGGGCCAGTTGCTGCTGGATCGCATCGTGGAGTTGATAACGCGCTTCGGGCTCCATCAGGCTGGCGTAGGGCGAACTGACCAGCGAGCAAAGCTCGACGGCCGGCACGCCGAAATACCGTTCGCAGTTGGGATCGAGGAACAGCAGTGCCCAGCTTGCTTCATTCAGCCGTTCGAAACGCAGCATGCCGAGCCGCGAGGGCACCGGTAACTGCGTCACTACCTCGGCCGCCATACGGCTGGCGGCATCGGGTTGGCTTTTCATGGGGAAACTCGCTTCGAAAATGCTGATCGCGCCGGGCTGACGCCCTCGTTATTACGGACTGGCGCAAGGTTGCATCATTGCGGCACTGGCTGACAAGAGAGATGAAGGCCAAGTGCTATAAACCTTTTATCGGCCGACGAAGGGATTTCTCCAGTCGCCCGCCGATCAGACGGCACGGGTGGTTATACCACCCGTCAGCGCAGCGGGATATCTACTGTCTGTAATGGGGTGCCATCACGGTCGTGAAACGTGACCTGAACGCTCTGCGCCGTGACCTGCAGGTGGGCGAAGTTGTCCTGGCTGATGACCTTGCCGCTTAACCCATAGTGATAGTCCCCGCTGGGCGTGCGGGCCATGGCATCACCAAAAATAAAACTCGCGGCGCTGGCATAAGGAAGCAATTTGCTGTTGCAAAACGGCGAGGAAACGATGGTATGCACCTCGAAGTCAGAATCCTGGCTATGACTCAGGCGACTGGTAAGAGAACCATGGACGTCGCCGGACACGAAAATAACGTTCTTGATCCGATGGCGACGAACGGTTTCCAGCAGGCGCAGACGCTGTTCCGGGAAGGCCTGCCAGGCGTCCGAGGTATTGAGCTTGCGGTCCGGGTAGAACATCACGCCGGTCACGATGAACTTGACCCGCGCCGGACTGTTGACCAGCCATTTGATCAGCGATCGTTCCTGCGCTTGATCCAGGATACGTCGATCATCCGCCGACAGATTGCGCTGGGTCCGACTATCGGTGACGAACCATTCGATATCGCCGTGAGCGAACTGATACCAACATTGTCTCAATGGTTTGCTTAATGTTCCGTCACTTAAAAGTTCATGTGCCGGACTATGGCTGGCTTGATAAAGCGCATAGGCATCCATGGCATTGGCATAAAAGTTTTCGTCGCCTTTTTTCTTGCTGGCAGGCCAATTGTCTTTGATTTCATGGTCGTCGAGAATCATGTAGCTCGGTGTTCCAGCCATCAACTTTCTGATGTGCGGCTGGGAAAAGGCGGTGCGGTATTTGAAAAGAATATCCTTTGGATTCCGGTCCGGGGCGACAATATTCAAATCGTCTAGATAAACCTGGTCGCCGGTCATCACTACAGCACTGATCGGCGGGTCGGCCTGGGCCACGATGCGGTTGATGCCGGCGAAAGTCCGGTCGCCCAGTTCAGGTCTGGACGGGACGCCGGCCGTCACCCGCAGGTAGCGGCAGGAACCCACGATATAGCTGTGCGGTGCACTGCTTTTGCTGGACGGCGTGCGCATTTGATAAATATCCCGAGGCCATTGCAGCGGCAGTTCCTGAACGGTTTCGATTGTATGAGTAGGGCTCAGGCGGCTGAACCAGCCGGCTTGGTATTCATAGACGGTATCGGCTTGAAGGTTCTTCAATACGATGACATCGGACATGTCACGGTAAGCATGCAACTGAACAAAGTGTCCTTTCGACCAGATTGACTCTCCCTGGCGCCGGTAACGGATGGCGGCAAATACCAGGCTGTTCTTATCGTTATCCCCTCGCAGGAATATCCGCGTGTGATGAGGTGTCGTGTGGCCGACAATAGGGCCAACAGTGGGTTTGAACATCATTCGAGTCCATTCGAAGTTAAAGTTTTTTTCGGTTTTTGAGGTAAGTAGTTAATGGCTTCCCTGAACTCATCCTAAAGCGATGCATGAGATAAATATTGATAGGGGAGGGGGCGTGAGTTGTGGGAAACGTCCAATAGATGACGTAGTCATCTAGGTGGAGTGCAGTAGGAAAGTTGGGCCATGGAACGGGCTGCTCTGCACGTTCGATTTTATTTCAGGCAAAAAAAAGCCCCGCCAAACGGGCGGGGTTGAGGTACGAGCGTGGCGCTCGGAAAACAGCGGTCCGAAAGGCCCTCCGTGGGGAGGGCCGCCCGGTGTTACAGCAAGATGGTACGGATGTCGCCCAGCAGGTCGCTCAGACGCTTGGTGAAGCGAGCAGCGGCGGCGCCGTTGATCACACGGTGATCGTAGGACAGCGACAGAGGCAGCATCAGCTTTGGCTGGAAGGCTTTACCGTCCCAGACGGGCTGGATGGTGGCTTTGGAGACCCCCAGGATCGCCACTTCCGGCGCGTTGACGATCGGCGTGAAGCCGGTGCCGCCAATGTGGCCGAGGCTGGAAATGGTGAAGCAGGCGCCCTGCATGTCGTCGGCGGTGAGCTTTTTGCTCCGGGCTTTTTCGGCCAGGGCAGCGGCTTCGCCAGCCAGTTGCAGCAGGCTCTTCTGGTCGACGTTGCGGATGACCGGTACCAGCAGGCCTTCCGGGGTGTCGACGGCAAAACCGATGTGCACGTATTTCTTGCGGATCACAGCTTTGCCGCTTGGGGCCAGCGAGCTGTTGAAGTCCGGCAGTTCCTTGAGCAGGTGTGCGCAGGCCTTGAGCAGCAGTGGCAGCACGGTCAGCTTGACGCCGGCCTTCTCGGCCACGGCTTTTTGCGCGACGCGGAAAGCTTCCAGTTCGGTGATGTCGGCCTGGTCGAACTGAGTCACGTGCGGAATGTTCAGCCAGCTGCGGTGCAGGCTCGACGCGCCGATTTGCATCAGGCGAGTCATTGCCACTTCTTCGGTTTCACCGAAGCGGCTGAAATCCACTGCCGGGATCGGCGGGATGCCCGCACCACCGGTAGCGCCTTCGGCCGGAGCGTTCTTGGCCTTCTGCATCATGGCCTTGACGTAAGCCTGCACGTCTTCCTTCAGCACACGACCGTGTGGACCGCTTGGGCCGACGGCAGACAGTTCGACGCCAAATTCACGGGCCAACTGACGTACCGCAGGGCCGGCGTGCACCTTGGCACCGCTTGGGGCGGGAGCGGCAGCTGGTGCTGGTGCAGCCTCGGTTTTGGCGGCCGGCGCGGCAGCCGGAGCCGGAGCCGCTTCGGCCTTGGCGGCCGGCGCAGCAGCCTGGGCTGGAGCAGCAGGCGCCGCAGCACCAGCCACTTTCAGCTTCAGGATCAGGTCACCGGTGCCCACTTCGTCTTCCAGCTTGATCTCGACGCTTTCCACCACACCGGCAGCCGGCGACGGGATTTCCATGCTGGCTTTGTCGGATTCCAGGGTGATCAGCGACTGGTCGGCTTCGACGGTGTCGCCGGCCTTGACCAGCACTTCGATGATCTTGGCCTTGCCCGACGAGCCGATGTCCGGAACATGAATGTCCTGGACCGTGGCTGCGGCAGGCGCGGCAGCAGGGGCGGGAGCCGCCTCGGCAACCGGTGCGGCGGCAGGCTTTTCAGCCGCCGCCGGGGCAGCAGGAGCCGCCTCAGGCGCCGCAGCGGCGCCCTCGACTTCCAGCTCCAGCAGTTCGTCGCCTTCTTTCAGGCGATCGCCCAGCTTCACTTTCAGGCTTTTGACGATACCGGCCTTCGGCGCAGGCACTTCCATGCTGGCCTTGTCCGATTCAAGCGTCAGGATGCTCTGCTCGGCTTCGATGCGGTCGCCGACCTTCACAAACAGTTCAATGACTTCACCTTCACCGCTGCCGATGTCAGGTACGCGAATGAGTTCGCTCACAAAAATTCTCCTCAGCAGTCCAGTGGGTTGCGTTTTTCCGGATCGATGCCGAACTTGACGATGGCCTCGGCCACCACCTTGGGTTCGATATCGCCACGGTCAGCCAGGGCTTCCAGGGCTGCCAACACAACGAACTTACGGTCGACTTCGAAGAAGTGACGCAGCTTCTTGCGGCTGTCGCTACGGCCGAAACCGTCGGTGCCCAGCACCTTGAATTCCTTGGAAGGAACCCACTGGCGGATCTGCTCGGCGAACAGTTTCATGTAGTCGGTCGAGGCGATGACCGGACCTTTGCGGCCGTTCAGGCATTCTTCGACGTAGCTCAGTTTCGGCTTCTGGCCTGGGTGCAGACGGTTGCTGCGCTCTACGGCCAGGCCGTCGCGACGCAGTTCGTTGAAGCTGGTGACGCTCCACACGTCAGCGCCGACGTTGAACTCTTCACGCAGGATCTTCGCTGCTTCACGCACTTCGCGCAGGATGGTGCCGGAGCCCATCAGTTGGACGTGGTGCGCCGCTTCGCGGGTATCTTCTTCGAGCAGGTACATGCCCTTGATGATGCCTTCCTCCACGCCGGCCGGCATGGCTGGCTGCTGGTAGGATTCGTTCATCACGGTGATGTAGTAGAAAACGTCCTGCTGCTCTTCGGTCATCTTCTTCATGCCGTCCTGGATGATCACCGCCAGCTCGTAGCCGTAGGTTGGATCAAAGGTGCGGCAGTTCGGGATGGTGGCAGCCAGGATGTGGCTGTGGCCGTCTTCGTGTTGCAGGCCTTCGCCGTTGAGCGTGGTTCTGCCGGCGGTGCCGCCGATCAGGAAGCCACGGGTCCGGCTGTCGCCAGCGGCCCAGGCCAGGTCGCCGATACGCTGGAAGCCAAACATCGAGTAAAAGATGTAGAACGGCAGCATCGGCTGGTTGTGGCTGGAGTACGAAGTACCGGCTGCGATGAACGAGCTCATGGCGCCCGCTTCGTTGATGCCTTCTTCGAGGATCTGGCCCTTCTTGTCTTCCTTGTAGAACATCACCTGGTCTTTATCGACTGGCTCGTAGAGCTGGCCGACGGAGGAGTAGATGCCCAACTGACGGAACATGCCTTCCATGCCGAAGGTACGGGCTTCGTCCGGGATGATCGGAACGATGCGCGGGCCGATTTCCTTGTCCTTGACCAATTGCGCGAGAATCCGCACGAACGCCATGGTGGTGGAAATCTCACGGTCGCCCGAGCCGTCAAGGATGGCCTTGAGGGTATCGAGCGATGGGGTCGGCACGCTGAAGCTCTGGGCGCGGCGCTGGGGCACGAAACCACCCAGTGCGGTGCGACGCTCGCTCAGGTAGCGGGCTTCGGCGCTGTTGGGCTCCGGCTTGAAGAACGGCAGGTTTTCCAGTTCCTCGTCCTTGACCGGGATGTCGAAGCGGTCGCGGAACAACTTCAGGCTGTCGACGTCGACTTTCTTGGTGTTGTGCGCAGTGTTTTTCGCTTCGCCGGCACCGGTGCCATAACCCTTGATGGTCTTGGCCAGGATGACGGTCGGTTGTTCCTTGTGGTTGACCGCTTCGTGGTACGCCGCGTAGACCTTGTACGGGTCGTGGCCGCCACGGTTGAGCTTCCAGATCTCGTCGTCGGACAGATCGGCAACCATTGCCTTGAGTTCAGGCGTGTTGAAGAAGTGCTCACGGACGAACGCGCCGTCCTTGGCCTTGTAATTCTGGTATTCGCCGTCGATGACTTCGTCCATGCGGCGTTGCAGGATGCCGTCGACGTCCTTGGCCAGCAGTGGGTCCCAGAAACGGCCCCAGATGACCTTGGTCACGTTCCACTGAGCGCCGCGGAACACGCCTTCGAGTTCCTGGATGATCTTGCCGTTGCCGCGAACCGGGCCGTCGAGGCGCTGCAGGTTGCAGTTGATGACGAAGATCAGGTTGTCCAGCTTCTCGCGGCCGGCCAGAGAGATGGCGCCCAGGGATTCCGGCTCGTCGCACTCGCCGTCGCCCAGGAAGCACCAGACTTTCTGCTTGCCTTCGGGAATGAAGCCACGGGCTTCCAGGTACTTCATGAAACGCGCCTGGTAGATGGCCTGAATCGGGCCCAGACCCATGGATACGGTCGGGAACTGCCAGAAGTCCGGCATCAGCCAAGGGTGCGGATAGGACGACAGGCCCTGACCATCCACTTCCTGGCGGAAGTTGTTCATCTGCTCTTCGCTGATGCGGCCTTCCATGAATGCACGGGCGTAAACGCCTGGCGAGGTGTGGCCCTGGAAGTAGATCAGGTCGCCGCCGTGTTCGCCGGTCGGGGCCTGGAAGAAATAGTTGAAGCCGATGTCGTACAAGGTTGCGCTGGAGGCGAAGCTGGAGATGTGACCGCCCAGGTCAGAATCTTTCAGGTTCGTACGCATCACCATGGCCATCGCGTTCCAGCGTACCAGCGAGCGAATGCGGCGTTCCATGAACAGGTCGCCGGGCATGCGTGCTTCGTGGGTAACGGGGATTGTGTTGCGGTATGGCGTGGTGATGGCGTAAGGCAATTGCGAACCGCTGCGGGTTGCGAGTTCGCCCATACGGGTCATCAGATAGTGAGCACGGTCTTCGCCTTCTTTGTCGAGAACCGATTCCAGGGCGTCCAGCCATTCCTGGGTTTCGACGGGATCGAGGTCTTGCATGGCTTGCTCCAGGGCGGAAAGGCTACCAGAATCGGTTGCCTGAGTTTGCGACTGGCCTTGTGGGCAGACGGTATAAATTCTTGGATTGCCGAAGGTTGTTTCGGCGGCGTGTAGTTTTACTACAAATCGTCGGCCGTTTCAGCCTTTCGAATGTATAGACGAGTAGTAAAACTACACATGAGCGGCTTGTGGCCCCTCGTTTCGTTGTGAGAATAATCGTTACTGTTGGTCGTTAGCCAACTCGTACAGGTAAAAACTTGATGTCGGCTGCCAATAAAATCAGATTTTCAGCTATTTATCATCTTTGTTCGACAGTCGATCAGGTAGTGTCATCTGAAAAAACACTACATCCAGCCTTCCCCGCGCCGATCAAGGATAGACCATGAGCCTGCCCTCGCTTACCGAAGTTCCGGCCATTCTCCAGTCATTGGTCAGTCGTGCCGAGCAGTCGTTCCGTGCGGCGGTCGCTTCCCTGGACGACGACCATGGGCTGTCCACCTGGGCGCCCGAACGCTGGAGCGAGTTCAACCGTGTCGCCGCCGCCAGTGATTTTTTTATCGAGCAGAGTGTTCGTGACCCCTCGATGCTGCTGGAGCTGGTGCGCAGCGGTGAACTGGACCGCCACCTGGCGCCCGGCGAAATGTGCGCTCAGATTGGCGCCGCCGTCCAGGCCGCCGAGACTGAAGACGAACTGGGCCGCGTCCTGCGTCGCCAGCGCACCCGCCAACAGGTGCGGATCATCTGGCGCGACCTGACCCGCCAGGCCGACCTGGTCCAGACCTGTCGCGATCTCTCCGACATGGCCGATACCTGCATCGACCAGGCCTATCAATGGCTGTACCAGCGCCATAGTCAGCAATTCGGTACGCCTACCGGACGGCGCAGCGGTGAACCGCAGCACATGGTCATCCTGGGCATGGGCAAGCTTGGCGCGGTGGAGCTGAACCTGTCGTCGGACATCGATCTGATTTTCGCCTACCCCGAGGGCGGCGAGACCGTTGGCGCCAAGCGGGCACTGGATAACCAGGAGTTTTTCATTCGTGTGGGGCAGCGCCTGATCAAGGCCCTGGATCCGATGACCGTCGACGGCTTCGTATTCCGCGTCGACATGCGTCTGCGCCCTTATGGTTCGGCCGGAGCGCTGGTGCTGAGTTTCAACGCGCTGGAGCAGTATTATCAGGACCAGGGCCGTGACTGGGAACGCTACGCGATGATCAAGGCGCGGGTGGTGGCGGGAGACCAGGTGGCCGGCGCGCAACTGCTCGACATGCTGCGCCCGTTCGTTTATCGCCGTTACCTGGACTTTTCTGCCATCGAAGCGCTGCGCACCATGAAGCAGTTGATCCAGCAGGAAGTGCGGCGCAAGGGTATGGCCGACAACATCAAGCTGGGTTCGGGCGGCATCCGCGAGGTGGAGTTCATTGCCCAGGCGTTCCAGTTGATCCATGGCGGTCGTGACTTGAGTTTGCAGCAGCGTCCGCTGTTGAAAGTACTGGCGACCCTGGAAGGCCAGGGTTATCTGCCGGCCAAGGTGGTCGACGAGCTGCGCCAGGGTTATGAGTTTTTGCGTTACACCGAACACGCGATCCAGGCCATCGCCGACCGTCAGACCCAGATGCTGCCGGACACTGCGCAGGACCAGGCGCGCATTGCGTTCATGCTGGGTTTTGCCGACTGGGCGGCCTTCCATGAGCAATTGATGTACTGGCGCGGTCGCGTAGCCTGGCACTTCGGCCAGGTCATCGCCGACCCGGATGAAGAGCAGGACGGCGAAAGCGAAGTAACGGTGGGCGGCGAATGGTTGCCGCTGTGGGAAGACAGCCAGGATGAAGGGGCGGCGTGTCGTCAACTGGAGGAGGGCGGCTTTGCCGACGCACCCAAGGCGCTCAAAGCCCTGGCCGCCTTGCGCGGCAGTGCGCAGTTGCGCGCCATGCAGCGTCTGGGGCGCGAGCGTCTGGATGCATTCATTCCGCGTCTGTTGGCCCAGGCAGTGGAACATGCCAACCCGGACCTGGTGCTTGAGCGCGTATTGCCACTCGTGGAAGCCGTGGCGCGCCGATCGGCCTATCTGGTGCTGCTGACGGAAAATCCCGGCGCCCTGCGACGTCTGCTGACGTTGTGCGCGGCGAGCCCGTGGATTGCCGAGCAGATCACCCGCTTTCCACTGTTGCTCGATGAATTACTCAACGAGGGACGCCTGTTCAAGCCGCCCCTGGCGCCGGAGCTGGCGGCAGAGTTGCGTGAGCGCCTGACACGCATCCCCGAAGATGACCTCGAGCAGCAAATGGAAGCCCTGCGGCATTTCAAGCTGGCGCACCGTTTGCGGGTGGCCGCCTCTGAAATTGCCGGCAGCCTGCCCTTGATGAAAGTCAGCGATTACCTGACCTGGCTGGCCGAGGCCATTCTTGAGCAAGTGCTGGCCCTGGCCTGGCGCCAGACCGTGGCCAAGTATGGCGTGCCACTGCGCACTGACGGCAGCCTGTGCGATCCGGGCTTTATCATTGTCGGTTATGGGAAAGTCGGCGGTCTGGAGTTGGGGCATGGTTCCGACCTGGATCTGGTGTTCATCCACGATGGCGATCCGCAGGCGGAAACCGATGGCCCGAAACCTATCGACGGCGCGCAGTTCTTTACCCGGCTCGGCCAGCGAATCATCCATTTGCTGACGGCCCAGACCAACTCCGGACAGCTCTACGAAGTGGACATGCGCTTGCGGCCGTCCGGGGCGTCGGGGTTGCTGGTCAGCTCCCTCGGGGCTTTTGCACGTTATCAGGAGAAAGAGGCCTGGACCTGGGAGCATCAGGCCTTGGTGCGGGCCCGCGTGCTGGTGGGCAGCCAGGACGTGGGTCAGGCGTTCGAGAAGGTTCGTGCCCAGGTGCTGGCGCGCAAGCGTGATTTGTCGACGTTACGCCAGGAGGTCAGCGAGATGCGCGCCAAGATGCGCGATAACCTCGGCAGCAAGGCCACCGCAGCCGGAACCGCAGCGAATGCCTTCGAAGCCTCGGCGCCGTTCGACCTCAAGCAGGATGCCGGAGGTATCGTCGACATTGAATTTATGGTGCAATACGCGGCCCTGGCGTGGTCCGAGGAGCACCCATCGCTGCTGCGCTACACCGATAACATCCGCATTCTGGAAGGGTTGCAGGAGGTCGGGCTGATGCCGGCCGAAGACGCTACCCTGCTGCGCGAGGCCTACAAAGCCTACCGCTCCGCCGCCCACCGCGAGGCCCTACAGAAAGACGCCGGGGTGATTGCAGGCGACCAATTCGTGGATGAGCGCCGGCAGGTGCTGCGGATCTGGCGTGAGCTGGGGCTGAGTTGAAGATTTAAATGTGGGAGCGGGCTTGCTCGCGAAGGCGGAGTCTCAGGCGACATTGATGTTGGATGTGATGGCCCCATCGCGAGCAGGCTCGCTCCCACAATGGATTTGTGGTGCTGCACCATACTTGAAGCAGATGATTTTCCCCTGTGGGAGCGGGCTTGCTCGCGAAAGCGGAGTGTCAGGCAATAGGGATGCTGGATGTGACGGCCCCTTCGCGAGCAAGCCCGCTCCCACAGGTTTGGATTGGCGGTGTGTTGTAGAGTGATGGCAACAGGCAGCGTCCTAAGCCACAGTGATTGTCGAGGCGGGGAGGCGTAGGCCTCCCCGCATCGTTTTTGGAAGCCACATGAATATTCTGATTGTAGGGCCCAGTTGGGTCGGTGACATGGTGATGGCGCAGACACTGTTCCAGTGCCTCAAGCAGCGTCACCCGCAGTGCGAAATCGACGTGTTGGCCCCCGAGTGGAGCCGGCCGATTCTTGAACGCATGCCCCAGGTGCGCAAGGCCTTGAGCTTCCCGCTCGGCCACGGTGTGCTGGAGCTGGCGACCCGTCGACGCATCGGCAAGTCCCTGGCCGGTCAGTACGACCAGGCGATTCTGTTGCCCAATTCGTTGAAATCGGCACTGGTGCCGTTCTTCGCCAGTATCCCCAAACGCACCGGCTGGCGCGGCGAGTTCCGCTACGGCCTGCTCAATGACGTGCGCACGCTGGATAAAGAGCGCTACCCGCTGATGATCGAACGCTTCATGGCCCTGGCCTACGATCCGGGTGCCGAGTTGCCCAAGCCGTATCCGCGCCCAAGCCTTGCGATCGACTCGGTGACCCGCGAAGCGGCGCTGGCCAAGTTCGGTCTGAGCCTGGACCGCCCAGTGCTGGCTCTCTGCCCAGGCGCTGAATTCGGTGAGTCCAAGCGCTGGCCGGCGGAGCATTACGCCCAGGTCGCCGAGACGAAGATTCGCGAAGGCTGGCAGGTCTGGTTGTTCGGTTCGAAAAACGATCATTCGGTGGGCGAGGACATCCGCTCGCGCCTGATCCCGGGCCTGCGGGAGGAGTCGGTGAATCTCAGCGGCGATACCTCCCTGGCCGAAGCCATCGACCTGTTGTCCTGCGCCGATTCGGTGGTGTCCAACGACTCCGGCCTGATGCACGTGGCCGCCGCCCTGAACCGGCCACTGGTGGCGGTGTATGGTTCCACCTCGCCGGGCTTTACGCCGCCGCTGGCCGAAAAAGTCGAAGTCGTACGCCTGGGCATCGAATGCAGCCCGTGCTTCGATCGCACCTGCCGCTTCGGTCATTACAACTGCCTGCGCCAGCTCATGCCGCCGTCGGTGAACGATGCCCTGGGGCGTTTGCAGGGCGCACCGGTGGAGGTTCAGTAACTTGCGGGTATTGCTGATCAAGACCTCTTCGCTGGGGGATGTGGTTCACACCCTGCCGGCGCTGACCGACGCGGCGCGGGCGATTCCCGGCATCAGGTTCGACTGGGTGGTGGAAGAAGGCTTTGCCGAAATTCCCACCTGGCACCCGGCGGTGGATACCGTCATCCCGGTGGCGATTCGTCGCTGGCGCAAGAACCTCTGGCAAACCATCAAAAGCGGCGAGTGGCGACGTTTCAAGCAAAGCGTGCGTGCCAAGAAGTACGATCTGGTGATCGACGCCCAAGGTCTGCTGAAAAGCGCCTGGCTGACTCGCTACGTCAAAGCTCCGGTGGCTGGCCTGGATCAGCACTCGGCTCGCGAACCTTTGGCCGCGCGCTTCTATTCCCGTCGCCTGGCCGTGGCTCGCGGTCAGCATGCGGTAGAGCGCGTGCGCCAGTTGTTTGCCGTGGCGCTGGGTTATGACCTGCCCAAAACCATGGGCAGCTACGGCCTGAATGTCGACCGCCTGGTTGAATTGCCGCGCAGCTACCCCTACGTGGTGTTCCTGCATGGCACGACTTGGGAATCCAAGCACTGGCCTGAGCTCTACTGGCGTCAACTCGTTGAGCGCATGGGCCAGTTCGGCGTCGTGGTGAAGCTGCCATGGGGCAGCCCGCTGGAGAAAGCCCGGGCCGAGCGGATCGCCAATGGCATGCGCAACGCCCTGGTACTGCCAAAACTGAATCTGGGCGGGATGGGCAAGGTGCTGGCCGGCGCGCAGGCCTGTGTGGCCGTGGACACAGGCCTGGGCCATCTGGCCGCTGCCCTGGATGTGCCGACCATTTCACTGCTCGGCCCCACTAACCCGGTGCTGACGGGTGCCTATGGCAAGGGGCAAATTCACCTCGCCAGTGATTTCCCTTGCGCGCCCTGCATGCAGAAACAATGTACTTACCCGCCGACCGCCGAAGATGCCCGTCGGTTTGACCTGAAACGCGAGCAGCCCCTGTGCTTCACGCGTCTGAATCCCGAGCGTGTTGCCAGCCACTTGAGCACGTTATTGGCTGAGGAGCCGCGCTGATGCAATTGGCTTTTGTCCTTTATAAATACTTCCCTTTCGGCGGCCTGCAGCGTGACTTCATGCGCATCGCCCTGGAGTGCCAGCGGCGCGGTCACCAGATCCGCGTCTACACGCTGATCTGGGAGGGTGACGTCCCGCCGGGCTTCGAAGTGCTGGTGGCGCCGGTCAAGGCGCTGTTCAACCACCGTCGCAATGAGAAACTCAGTGCGTGGATGGAAAAAGACCTGGCCAAGCGTCCGGTCGACCGTTTGATCGGCTTCAACAAAATGCCCGGCCTGGACGTGTATTACGCCGCTGACGGCTGCTTTGAAGACAAGGCGCAGAACCTGCGCAATTCGCTGTACCGGCGTTGGGGGCGTTACCGCCACTTTTCCGAGTACGAGCGAGCGGTATTCGCCAAGGATGCCAAGACCGAAATACTGATGATTTCCGAAGTGCAACAGCCTTTGTTTATCAAGCACTACGACACGCCGCTGGAGCGCTTTCACCTGCTGCCACCGGGCATCGCCCAGGATCGTCGCCGGCCCGCCGACGCCGATGAGGTTCGTGCCGCGTTTCGTGCCGAATTTGAACTGGCCGATGATGATCTGCTGCTGGTGCAGATCGGTTCCGGGTTCAAGACCAAGGGCGTGGATCGCAGCCTCAAGGCCCTGGCCGCGCTACCTTCGCAGCTTAAAAAACGCACCCGCCTGTTTGTAATCGGCCAGGACGACCCCAAAGTATTCCAATTGCAGAGCGCCGCGTTGGGACTTGGTGACAACGTACGCTTCCTCAAGGGCCGCAGCGACATTCCGCGTTTCCTGCTGGGCGCCGACCTGTTGATTCACCCGGCGTACAACGAGAACACCGGCACCGTACTGCTTGAAGCGCTGGTGGCCGGCTTGCCGGTGCTGGTCAGCGCGGTGTGTGGATACGCCCATTACATCGCCGAGGCCGACAGTGGCCTGGTGTTGGACGAACCGTTCGAACAGGCGCAGCTCACCGAGTACCTGGGGCGGATGTTGGGTGACGCCGACGCACGCGCGGCCTGGAGCCGCAACGGTCTGGCCTTCGCCGAGACGGCCGACCTCTACAGCATGCCGCAGCACGCGGCCGATGTGATATTGGCGGAGCACGCACAATGAAATTGATGCTGGCCGAACCGTTCAAGAGCCTTTGGGCCGGACGCGATGCGTTCGCCGAAGTCGAGGCGCTCAAGGGCGAGGTCTATCGCGAACTGGAAGCCCGGCGCACCTTGCGCACGGAGGTGGATGGTCGTGGCTTTTTCGTGAAAATCCACCGTGGCATCGGTTGGCGCGAGATCTTCAAGAATCTGCTGACCGCCAAGTTGCCGGTACTGGGCGCGGGACAGGAATGGAAAGCCATCCAGCGCTTGCAGCAAGTCGGTGTGCCGACCATGACCGCCGTGGCGTATGGAGAGAAAGGCAGCAACCCGGCCGACCAGCATTCGTTCATCGTCACCGAAGAGCTGGCGCCGACCGTCAGTCTCGAAGATCTCAGCATGGACTGGGTCAAGCAGCCGCCACAGCCGAAGCTCAAGCGAGCCCTGATTGCCGAAGTGGCGCGCATGACCGGCATGATGCACCGGGCCGGGGTCAACCATCGCGACTGCTATATCTGCCACTTTCTGCTGCACACCGATAAGCCCGTGACCGCCACGGATTTCAAACTTTCTGTGATCGACCTGCACCGTGCGCAGATCCGCCCCACCATCCCCCTTCGTTGGCGCAACAAGGACCTGGCGGCGCTGTATTTCTCTGCACTGGACATCGGCCTGACCCGTCGTGACAAATTGCGTTTCCTCAAGGGTTATTTCCAGCAGCCGCTAAGGCGGATCCTGGCCGAAGAAGCTTCGCTGCTGACCTGGCTCGAAAGCAAAGCCAACAGGCTTTACGCGCGCAAGCTGCGGTACGGGGGCGCGCTCTGATGTCGGGTTGGGTACTGGAGCCTTCCTACGCTGAGCTGGCAGAGGATTTCGGCAGTCTTGATGCAGTGTTCGCCCTGGAGGGCGAGCGTTTGACGCGGGACCCGCTGTCCGAGGTGATTCGGGTACAGCGCAATGGCGTGAATTACTATGTAAAACGCTACACCGGGGCCGGCAAGGGGCTGCGGCGATACTTGGGTAAGCCTCGGGTCAAGTCCGAATGGCAGAACCTCAAGCGCTTCGCCAAGTGGGGCATCCCCACTGCCGAAGTCGTGGCCTGGGGACTGGAGCGACGTGGCGCAGCCTATGACCGTGGCGCGATGATCACGCGCGAACTGCCTGGCACCGAAGATCTCTCGGCATTGGCCAGTCGTCACGATCCGAGGCTGGCCAATCGTGCCTGGGTTGACGGGGTGAGTCGGCAACTGGCTGGCTATACCCGGACCATGCACGAAAATCGCTTCACCCATAACGACCTGAAATGGCGCAACTTGCTGATCGACGATCAGTCACGGCTGTTTTTTATCGATTGTCCAAATGGTGATTTCTGGCGCGGCTTCTGGCTCAAGTATCGCATCACCAAAGACCTGGCGTGCCTGGACAAGGTAGCCAAGTATCATTTGTCGGCCACTCAGCGCCTGCGTTTTTACCTGCAGTATCGCCAGCGTAACCGGCTCGATGCGTGTGACAAGAAGCGCATCCGTCACGTAGTGAGATTTTTCGAGGGGCGTGAATGACTGATTTTCTGGCGACTGAAGACCAGTCATTGTTGCAACGCCACGGCCTGGATAGCTTCGAAGCCCTTTGGGAGCTGCAATTGGATGCGGTGGATGAACCCAACACCGCGGGCGGCGGTTGGAGCAGTGTCTTCCGGCTGGAACTGGAAGGGCGGGGTTATTACCTCAAGCGCCAGAGTAATTACCTGACCAGGACGTGGTCCCACCCCTTCGGCGAGCCCAGCTTTTCCCGGGAGTTTCGCAACATCAGCCGTTACCGCCAGCTGGGGATTCCGGCCCTGCAAGCGGTGTTCTATGGTCAGCGCGATGTGGGCGGGGAGGTGCGGGCGATTCTGCTGACGCGTGCCCTGGACGGTTGGGATGATCTGGATTCATTGCTGCAACGCTGGTCGAGCCTGGCGGCGACGCAACGCGCCACCGTCCTGCAGGCTTGCGGGCAGTTGGCGCGACGCCTGCATGGCATGCGTCAGGTCCATGGTTGCTTCTACCCCAAGCACATTTTTCTGCAAGCCACCGCCAGTGGCTATCAGGCGCAGTTGATCGACCTCGAAAAGACCCGGCCGCTATTGTTCGGTCAGCGGGATCGAATCAAGGACCTGGAGCCCTTGCTGCGGCGCGCGCGAGTCTGGAGTGACGACGATGTGCGTCAGATGCTCTGCACCTACCTGGATCAACCGCTCAAGAGTGCACTGGTTGACCGCTGGATGACCCGTCTGACCGCCCGGCGCAGCCATAAGGAGGCTCGTTGATGCATTTATCCGAATTGAAGAACGCCGGCCGCAGCCCCAGCCTGCCTTTGAGCCTGGAACTGGCGGACGCCGCCGGCCCGGCGCAATTGCAGTTGCTCTCCCTGTTGCGTGTGTTGCCGGGACAGCGCTACGTAGGTGCTGGCGTCTGGCGCGGCCGTCCGGTGTTGGCCAAGTTGCTGGTCGGCAGCAAAGCGGGCAGGCACTTTCACCGCGAACTGCAAGGCGTGCGGCTGCTAGCCGAGCAGGGGCTGACTACGCCGCTGTTGCTGGCCGATGGCCTGAAAGAAGGCGAGGGTGGCTGGCTGCTGTTCGAATTGCTCGAGGGGGCCGAAAGCCTTGGGGACGCCTGGAAACAGGTCGAGGGCCTGCCATTGCTCGCCGACGAACAAACGGCGGTATTGGCCGAGGCGTTGGGAGCGATTGCACAACTGCACAGCAAAGGCCTGTGGCAGGAAGATCTGCACCTGGACAATCTGCTGCGCCACGGCGGCAAACTCTACTTGATCGACGGCGCCGGCATCCGCGCAGAAACGCCGGGTCACCCGTTGTCGCGCAACAAAGTGCTGGAAAACCTGGGAGTGTTTTTCGCCCAGTTGCCCAAATCCCTCGAACCTTTCAACGAAGAGTTGTTGGTGCATTATCTGCTGGGCAACGCCGAGCACGCATTGCCCATGGAGGCGCTGCAAAAACAGATCGACAAGGTATACGCCTGGCGCCTGAATGACTTTCTGGAAAAAGTCGGGCGTGAGTGCAGTCTGTTCAGCGTTCAGCGTGGTCCATTCGGTCTGCGGGCGATTCGTCGTGATGAAGAGGCGGTCATGGCGCCAGTGCTGGAGCAGGCCGATGCCTTGCTTGACCAAGGTCACTTATACAAGACCGGTGGGTCGGCGAGCGTGGGTAAAGTCGATGTGAACGGGCGCTCCGTGCTGATCAAGCGCTATAACATCAAAAATTTCGCCCACTGGCTCAAGCGCTTCTGGCGTCCGAGCCGCGCCTGGCATGCCTGGCGCGAAGGTCATCGCCTGACGTTCCTCGGTATCGCCACACCCAAGCCGCTGGCATTGCTGGAAAAGCGTTTTCTGTGGCTGCGCCGCGGCGCCTACCTGGTGACCGAGCACCTGCCAGGGCCTGACATCATTGAGCGCCTGGCCCCTTACGTCGAAAGCGGCGCCGCTCCCGAGCCAGAGTTGCAGGCGCTGGACCGGTTGTTCGCCGGCCTGATCCGCGAACGCATCAGCCATGGCGACTTCAAGGGCCACAACCTGCTCTGGCAGGACGATCGCTGGGCGCTGATCGACCTGGATTCCATGTGCCAGCACCGCAGCCTCTCCAGCTTCACCCCGGCCTATGCCCGGGATCGCGCGCGGTTCATGCGCAACTGGCCGCAGGACAGTGCGTTGTATCGGGTGATTGATCAGCGGGTGCCCAAAGATGCATCGGGGTCTGGTTTGTGCTCAATACCCCTTGAAAAATGAGACGTGACGGTATGCCAGATTACCCCGCGTCGGCTCAGCAATTTTCACTTTTTGAGACTGAAGCCGACAAGCCTGGCGGTCAGCATAAGCCGACGCCGCCGGATGGCAAATTCAGCGACTTTATCGTGTACGTGGATGAAAGTGGCGATCATGGGATGCAGTCACTGGATCCCAACTACCCGATGTTCGTACTCGCTTTTTGCGTTTTTCATAAGCGCCATTATTGCGAGAAGGTCATCCCTGCTTTGCAGAAATTTAAGTTTAATCATATGGGGCATGATCTGGTCGGACTGCATGAGCTGGAGATCCGCAAGGAAAAAGGCGCATTCTCGAGTCTGTTTTTATCCAGGCAGCACAAGCACGCATTTCTTGACGAGCTGACCAGCATTATTGAGGCGAGCAATTTTATCCTGATCAGTTGCGTGATCGATAAAGCGAGGCTGCGTGATAAACAAGGCGGTGCAGATAACCCATACCACGTTGCTTTGGGGTTCTGTCTGGAAACACTTTATGAGTTTCTGAAAGAGAAGACCCAACAGGATGCGTTAACTCATGTGATTGTCGAGCGCAGAGGAAAAAAAGAAGATAACGAGCTTGAACTGGAGTTTCGCCGTATGTGCGACGGCGCTAACCGTATGGGTATTCAGCTTCCATTTGATATTGTCTTTGCGACTAAACAGGTTAACTCTACTGGCCTGCAGCTGGCAGATCTCGTTGCGAGACCTATTGGTATGAGTGTCCTACGTGCAGGACAGGAAAACCGGGCTTTTGATGTGCTCAAGCGTAAGTTCTACTGCAGCGGCGGGCGTGACAAGGTAGGGGAAGGTTTTGAAAATTGGGGGTTGAAGATATTCCCGCTTCCAGAAAGCGAAAAGCCCCGGTGAAACTCACCGAGGCTTAGACGCCGACCGGGATCCCCCAGTCCATTTGCGCGAAGTTTAGGTTGGTAGCCATTAGCTGTCAATGAACACTCCCCCAAGGGCCTGCCGTTTGCAGCTAGAGGCTTGCCGCTGCTTTTAAGCTATAATCCCGCCCTTTAGCTGCCCCGCGCCCCGGCGTGCGGCACATCTTTTTTCGAGGCGTTTGTCGCCTCGCATGCAGACATTAAGAGGCTAGACCCCTGTGGCATTGACGATTCTTGGCCTGTCCGGCGCCCTTAGCCATGATCCTTCCGCAGCGCTGTATATCGACGGCAAGCTGATCGCGGCAGCCGAGGAAGAGCGCTTCGTACGCGATAAACATGCAAAGAACCGCATGCCCTATGAATCGGCGAAGTTCTGTCTGGAACAGGCCGGTATCAAGCCGTCCGACGTCGATGTGGTGGCGATTCCGTTTGCGCCGATCAGCTTGTTCGGCGAGGCGCGCTGGCACTACGCCAAGCGTTACTGGTACGCCCCGGATCGCGCCCTCGATGCGATCCTGATGGGCAACCGTCGTTATAAGCGTTATCGCCGCAAGATCGTCTGGTGCCTGGAACAACTGGGTTTTGATCCGAAAAAAATCAAGATCGAGCCGGTCGAGCATCACCTGGCCCACGCCTCCAGTGCCTACCACTGCTCCGGATTTCAGGAGAAAACCGCGATCCTGGGCATCGACGGCAAGGGCGAATACGCCACGACCTTCTTCGGCTATGGCGAAAACGGCAAGATCCACAAGATCAAGGAATTCTTCGACCCGGATTCCCTTGGCGGCCTGTACGGCGCGATCACCGAGTTCCTGGGCTTTGAAATGCTCGACGGTGAATTCAAGGTCATGGGCATGGCGCCTTACGGCGATGCCAGCAAGTACGACTTCTCGCGCCTGGCCTCGTTCGAAAACGGCGAGTTGGTGATCAATACCGACTACGCCAACGTGATCGGCCTGCGTCGCTATAAAGAGAAGGGCAAGGGCTTCTACTTCTCGCCGAAGTTGATCGAATGGCTCGGCCCGAAACGGGAAGGCGACATCGCCGACGAGCCGTATATCCACTACGCGGCCAGCATGCAGGCGCTGTTCGAAAAGCTCGCGCTGCAGATGATCGACCACTATCTGGGCGACGTGCTCAAGGAGACCGGCAAGCTGGCGTTCGCCGGTGGCTGTGCGTTGAACGTCAAGCTGAACCAGAAAATCATCGCCCGTGACGACGTCAAGGAACTGTTCGTGCAACCGGCTTCCGGCGACGCCGGCACCGCCGTGGGGGCGGCAGCTTATGTGTCCCACGCCCGTGGCGTGCCGGTGGAGAAAATGGAACACGTCTACCTCGGCCCGGCCTACAGCAACGAAGACGTCATCGCCGCCTGCGCCCGCCATCCGAGCAAGCCTGCATGGCGCAAGATCGACAACACCCCTGAGCGCATCGCCAAGATCATGGTCGACGGCAACCCGGTGGCCTGGTTCCAGGGGCGTATGGAGTTTGGCCCGCGTGCCTTGGGCGGTCGCTCGATCATCGGTTGCCCGAGCGCCAGCGGCGTGGCCGATCGCATCAACGAACAGATCAAGTTCCGCGAGCGCTGGAGGCCTTTCTGCCCGTCGATGCTCGACACGGTTGCACCGCAGATGATCAAGGTTGATCACCCTGCGCCGTTCATGACGTTTACTTTCGAAGTGGCCGAAGAGTGGAAAACCCGCGTGCCGGAAGTCGTCCACGAAGACGGCACATCCCGGGCCCAGGTACTCAAGCGCGAATACAACCCGCGCTACTACGACATGATGAAAGCGCTGGAAGTCCTGACCGGCAATGGCGTGTCCCTGAACACCTCGCTCAACCGCCGTGGCGAACCGATGATCTGCTCGCCCACCGACGCACTGAACATGTTCTTTGGCTCAGACCTGCAATACCTGATCATGGAAGATATTCTGGTGGTCAAAGACGGCGTGGATGCCTATGACACGTTCGGCTGAGCGGCACGTATTGCAGTTCTGTCACGGTTACGATGGACCGTTCCTCGACTGCGCCCGTCAATATGCCAGTCTGTTCGCGGGCACTGGCTATCGCGTGACGACGGTGTTTCTCACAGGGGCGGCCGATACGGAAGTGGCCGCCCGTTGCGCCTCTGACGAGGTGCTGTTCATGGAGTACAGCTCCAGTGCGATCAGAGGCCTGAAGCTGGGCGCGATCGGCGATCTGAGAAAGATTGTCGCCTCGCGAAACTTCAGTTTTTGCATCGCCCATCGCTTTAAGCCGATCTATATCACCTTGCTCGCTACCGGCCTGCCGGTAATCGGAGTGCATCATGCGTTGGGGGACTATCAGCGGTTGACCCGACGGGTGTTCGTCCAGTTTTTCCGCAAACGCCTGAGCCTGCTTGGCGTTTCCGATGCAGTGCGTGACGACATTCGCTGTCACTTGCCTAAATGGCCGGTTAGCCGGATTCAGACCCTCTACAACCGTATCGACCTGGAAGCCGTGCAGGCTGGCCTGGTGTCCCGCGACGAAGCGCGGCATAGCCTGGGGTTGGATGCTCACGCCTGGATTGTCGGCAATGTGGGCCGTCTGCACCCGGACAAGGACCAGGCTACGCTGTTGCGAGGATTTGCCCTGGCGCTGGAGTATTTGCCCACCAATAGCCAGTTGGTGATTCTCGGCAAGGGACGCCTGGAACAGGACCTTAAGGAACTGGCGCTGGAATTGGGCATTGCCGACCGTGTGCTGTTGCTCGGTCAGGTGCCTGAAGCGCGTCGCTATTTTCGCGCCTTTGATGTATTTGCTCTGAGTTCTGACCATGAGCCGTTCGGCATGGTGCTGCTCGAAGCCATGGCCGCTGGTGTGCCGCTACTGGCCACCGCCTGCGGGGGAGCAAAGGAAGTGGTAGAGGGGGTCGGCATTTTGTTTCCGCTAGGCGATGCCGAACATATGGCGCAGGGCCTGCAGCACTTGGCGGCCATGGACGACTTGCAGCGTCGCAGGTGTGCAGAACTGATGCTTGATCGCTTGCGTGAGCGCTTTTCCGACCGGGCTGCTCGTGAGGCTTTCTGGCGTTTGCCCCTGGTCGCCGAACTGGCGCCCAGGACCTGATGCGCAATAAGACTTCCCGTTATTTATCAAGTCGTTCGGTGCTGCAAGGAAGACGATGAAAGTTTTATTTTTGGTCCAGAAAGAGCAGCGGGCCATCTTGGACCGCCTCTATGAAGGCGTGGCAGCCCATTGCGAGTGTGACCTGCGCTGGCTCGACAGCAAGGAGCAGCGTAACTTGCGAGGGTATTTCCGGCGTCACGTGGACGTATCGCGTTACGACCGGATCGTATTTTTCCTGCGCTTCAAGCAGGAGATCCGCCAGGCGGCATTCATTCGCACGATCCCTAATCTGGTGATCCTGGAACACGACGCCTATCAGAACTACATACCGTGCAAATACACTGGCAAGTTCAGTGCCCATTATCGTCGTCTGCCATGGGTGCGGGTCATCAGCTCCGGCTTCATGGTTGCTCAACGTCTTCGCGCCGAAGGTTTCGATGCGGTGTTCGTACCCAAAGGCTACGATCAATCGTTATTGCAAAATCAGCATCGCGAGCGGGATATCGAGCTGGCCTTTGTAGGAAGCACCAACAGTGCCGCCTACAGTGGGCGCAAGATACTGCTGGATGAGTTGGCACGCGTTGAACCGCTGGTGGTAACCCGTACCAAGTCCGGGGAAGAGTATTGCGAAACCCTGAACCGCATTCGTTTTTTTGTCAGCGCCGATGTGGGTATGGGCGAGTTCATGATCAAGAATTTCGAAGCCATGGCCTGTGGTTGTGTGCTGCTGGCTTTCGATCAGGGTGTCGATGAAGCGCGTGCGCTGGGGTTGCAGGACATGCATAACGTGGTGTTGTATGGCGACGTTGCGCAGCTTCAGGAAAAGCTTTCCCGGCTGCGAGCTGACCCCGAACTGGCCCATCGTATTGCGCGCAACGGCCATGAACTGGCGCTGGAGCAGTTCAGTTTCGCACGCATTGGGCAGAAAATCGTTGAGGCACTGGAGCCGACCTTGCGGCCTCGTGCACCGTTGAGTCTGCTGGAAAAATTGCGCCTGAAACTGGGCGTTTGACGGGAACCGTTCAGCCATCTGGCGTTCGGATGGCGTTTGACTAAATGGTATTTCAGGTGCAGTTTTCCGACGAAAGTGACATTACCCTGGTGGTGACCAGTTGCGGTCGGCTCGATCTGCTCAAGCGAACCCTTGAGAGCTTCGACCATTTCAACACCGCGCCGATTCGTGAGGTCTTCATTACCGAAGATGCCGGCGACGAGGGTGTAAATGCAGTTATCCCAGCGCATTGGAGGGATCGCTGTACCGTATTCGTCAATCGACCGAAGCTGGGGCAATTGGCGTCTATTGACCTGGCGTACGGGCATGTGAAGACCCCTTACATCTTTCACTGTGAGGACGACTGGGAGTTCTATCGCCCGGCCTTTGTAGAAGACTCGCGCAAGATTCTCGAATTGCGTCCCGAGATCCTACAAGTCTGGCTGCGCAACTATGTTTACGACCTGTGTGTACACAGCCCTTACATTCGCCTGGGCGAGCGTGAGGTGGTCGGTGGTGTACCGTGTTATCCGCTCATATCCGACAAGCCTGAGTGGCAGAGTTTTTCCCTCAATCCTGGCCTGCGACGTCTGAAGGAATACCAGCTGTGTGCCCCGTTTGCGGGCTATGGCGGCGAGAAGGCACTGTCGCTTCGCTATGCGCAACTGAACTTGACGGCGGTCACGCTGGAAGGGGATGCTGTTTTGCATACTGGATTCGGCGTCCATGTCGAGGTCCCTGTCGAGCGTCAGCGCAAAGCGCGTCGCAGACGCAGAGAGCAAATCAAGCTCTTTCTGGTTCTTTTGCTCGGAGTCTGCGTTGGCTGGCTTATCAACTATTAGATGTCTCGAAGCACGAATCCTGGTCGGCGATAAAAGGTTTGCTGCTTGATGAGCATTATCAATGTTATGTGGGCAGGCGGTTTGCCGTTTGCTTCGGTACACAAGGTCCATCATCAGATCCTTTCGCGAATCGAGCCCGGGATGCCCGTAAAAACCTGGCTTTTGCAGGGATCGGCTTCTGACTGTCAGGTCGATGTCGGGCCGGCGCGTGAGTGGAATCTGACGTCAGCCCGACTCAAGGGGCGGCACATCTGGCGCCTGTTCAGGCCCTGGATGCGAAGCCGTTTTCGGGAGGCTTTGCTCGACAGTGATGCCCGCGTGGTATTGCTCGATGGCCTGGGCGTGGCCCGGACTCTCTTGCCGGTGCTCAAGGACATGCCTCAGATCCGCGTGGTGGTGATCTTCCATGGCGCGACACGCCTGCACATTACAAGCCGTGAGTTGCTGCGCGGGTTTCCTGCTTCGCGCCTGAGTCTGGCGGCTGTCTCCGAGACCTTGGCTACGTCGCTGCAGGACGAACTCGGCCTTCCGGTCGTTGCATTACGCAGCGCGTTCGATCCGGTTGCCTTTCAGGCTTCACTCAAGCCACGTGAGGAGGCGCGCGCTCGTTTGGGGTTGTCCTCTACAGATCAGCGTGTATTTGGTGCCGTCGGCCGGTTGGTGGGTAAAAAGGGATTTGCCAGCTTGTTGGACGCGTTCGCGCGAGCGGCGTCGGGCCATGGTGATTGGCGCCTGGTCATTGTAGGTGAAGGGCCGAGACGCGATGCGCTCCAGGCTCGGATCGCCCAGCCGGATCTTGTTGGCAAGGTCTTGTTGACTGGGCATCTGGAAGATGTCGCGACGCTGTATAAGGCATTCGATTGGGTGTTGATTCCATCACTCGACGAAGGGCTGGGTCTGATCCTTCAGGAAGCGATACTGGCAGGCATCCCGGTGCTGGCCAGCGAACTCGCTGTATTCCGTGAGCAACTGGGGGATACCGGCTGGTACGCACCGGCCAATGACGAAGAGGCATGGAGTGAGGTGATTACCCAGGCCTCACAGGCTCCAGCCGACGCCGTAGCGCAGGCCCAGTACCAGGCGCTGGCCCCGGAGCAGGCTTGGCTGAGTTTCAGCCAGACCGCTCGGAACTTGATCTCAGGCAGGCAGTAAGGCGCTTTCCAGCGCCTGCATGGGAAAGCTCTCGTTCAGGTTCTCCCTGGCAATATAACGAGCGAAATGCTGCAGGTTGCGACGCACAAGGCGGCGTGGCAGTGGAGAGCGCAGGAAACGCATGTCGGCTACATCGATCAGTCCCAGCTTGTTCTCAGGCGTGACGACGATGTTACCCAGGTGCAATGAGCGAAAATAAATGCCGCGAGCGTGAAGGCTGCGGATCAGCTCGACCAGTGTCGGAAGGGTCTGCTGCCAGCTGAAATTTTCCTGATTCGATAATTGACGCAGGGTTTTTCCTGGCAGAGGTCGATACAGTACGGCTGTCATGCCGGGTTTTTGCAGTTTGTAGAAGGCCAGCACTTCGAGCGTAGGCACGCCGAGTTCCTGCAATCGGACCGCGTTGTTGATGAACCGCGCTGAATAAGGCCGTAAAAGGGCTGAAGAAAAAAACCGCTTGAGGCGAAACAACTTGAGGATATTCCCATCCTGCAACAGATAGACCTTCGGGCCGTGGCCGTCGGCCTCCAGAATACTGGCGCCTTCAATCAATTGATTCAAAGCGGCTTGGGGAAGCCGTGAGGATTGCATCGTAGGAAAGCCTTGTTGAAAAAAGAACCGGTGCCGTAGCGGGCCATGATGCCCAAAAGTTTGTGTTTTAACCATGCCGGTTTTGGCTGGTAGACCGTTTAGGAGCGATAGATGTACGCGACGCGTTGGGCACAGGTGTGGATGGCCTTTGGCTTGTTATGGTTTTTGATGGCGATAGCCCTGGCACCGACCAACAAGGTCTATCAGCAAGGTTTGATAGCGTTTCTCTGGTTGCCGGTGATCATCTTCGCTTGGTCAGCGCGCCATCGGCTGTTGGAGGTGTGGCGTGCCCAGCGGTTGATTTACCTGGCGCTTCTGGCGTTGGCAGCCTGGGCGCTGATTACACTATTATGGTCCGAGGTGCCGGAGCCGGGCCGCGAAGCCAAGCGACTGCTTTATATCCTGGCGTTCCTGTTGTTTTTCCCAATGCTTGCCAATGGTCAGCCCGAGCGAGTGATTCGTATCATGCAGTGGGGTGGCCTGGGGCTAGCGCTCGTCGCGCTGGTTTCCATCGTCGATTTCTATGGCTTTGAAGGGCGCAATTGGGTGGCGCGCCTGGAGGGGCTGGGCAAGCTTTCCCATCCGATCCTGGGCACCTACGTGATCGGGCTGGCGGCGGTCTGGATGCTGCACTGGGTGCCGCGCCGGATCGGGTTGCAGGTACTTTGGGCGTTAGCGCTGGCTGTGTTGGGTGTCTTTGTTGTGATGTCCCAGAGTCGCGGCGCGGCGCTGGCCTTGTTGCTGAGTGTGCTGGCAATGCCTCTTTACTGCGCCGACCAGCGTACGCGCGTCATCGCCGCCATGACGCTGGTGCTGGCCATGCTGACCTTCTGGTTGCTTGAGCCGCTGGTGATGGCCAGAGGTGCGTCCTTTCGGCCCGAGATTTTAATGTCGAGCCTGCATATGATCGCCGAGCGGCCGTGGGGTGGCTTGGGATTGGCGGCTGACTACAGGGTCGCGACGCCAGGCCACTTTTTTGATCATGCGCATAACCTGTTCAGCCACGTCGCCATTGAGCTCGGACTACCGGGGCTGCTGCTTTGGTGCATGGTCTGGTTTGCGGTGCTGCGCGAAGCCTGGCGGGCCCGGGACACCCTGCTGGGCCGAGGCGTACTGGGTATGTGGGTGTTTTCGTTCCTGGCGATGCAGTTCGATGCCGCGAGCCTGACCGGAACCCCTCGCGCGGAATGGTTCATCAGTTGGCTGCCGATCGGCTTGGCCGGGGTTTTGGTCTGGGCACGGGCCAAGCCGGGCGCCTGTGATAAAGTTCCGTGTTCTTCTTAATCAGTGAGCTCGACAATGAGTGACGCACCGCCCAAAACGGAACAGGATTCCAGCCTGAAGATCTATTTTCGTTTGCTGGGATACGTCAAACCCTACGCTGGCATTTTCCTGCTGAGTATCCTGGGCTTCGTGATATTTGCTTCCACCCAACCCATGTTGGCGGGGATTCTCAAATATTTTGTCGATGGTCTGAGCAATCCCAATGCGGTGCTCTTTCCCACCGTTCCGTATCTCAAGGACTTGAAACTGCTGATGGCGGTGCCGCTGCTGATCATTCTGATCGCCGCCTGGCAGGGCCTGGGGTCGTTTCTGGGAAACTATTACCTGGCCAGGGTATCCCTGGGACTGGTGCACGACCTGCGAGTCGAGCTGTTCAACAAGCTGCTGGTGCTGCCCAACCGCTACTTCGATACCCACAACTCCGGGCATCTGATTTCCCGAATCACCTTTAACGTAACCATGGTGACCGGTGCCGCCACCGATGCTATCAAGGTGGTGATTCGTGAAGGCCTCACCGTGGTCTTCCTCTTCGCTTACCTCGTCTGGATGAACTGGAAGCTGACGCTGGTGATGTTGGCGATCCTGCCTCTGATTGCATTAATGGTAAGCAGCGCCAGTAAAAAATTCCGCAAACAAAGCAAAAAAATCCAGGTGGCCATGGGCGACGTGACGCATGTAGCGTCCGAGACCATCCAGGGTTACCGCGTGGTGCGCAGTTTTGGTGGCGAGGCCTACGAAAAGCAGCGCTTTGCCAATGCCAGCCAGGGCAACACCGATAAACAACTGCGCATGACTCGCACCGGCGCTGTCTATACACCCATGCTGCAGCTGGTGATTTACACCGCCATGGCGGCTCTGATGTTTCTGGTGCTTTTTCTGCGTGGCGATGCGACGGCCGGAGATCTGGTGGCCTACATTACGGCAGCGGGCTTGTTGCCCAAGCCGATTCGCCAGCTTTCGGAAGTCAGCTCCACCATCCAGAAAGGCGTGGCCGGTGCTGAAAGCATTTTTGAACAACTGGATGTCGAGCCGGAAGTCGACAGGGGTACGGTCGAGAAGGAGCGCGTCAGCGGCCGTCTGGAGGTTCGCAATCTGAGTTTCACCTACCCTGGCGCTGATCGCGAGGTGCTCAAGGACATCAGTTTCACGGCGGCACCCGGGCAGATGATTGCGTTGGTGGGGCGTTCCGGTAGCGGTAAGTCGACGCTGGCGAGCCTTATCCCGCGCTTCTATCACCATGACGTCGGGCAGATTTTTCTCGACGAGGTGGAAATCGAAGACTATCGCCTGCGCAACCTGCGTCGACATGTCGCCCAGGTCACCCAGCACGTCACACTGTTCAACGACACGGTGGCCAACAATATCGCCTACGGGGATCTGGCCGGCGCGCCACGGGCCGATATTGAAAAGGCGGCTCAAGACGCCTACGCCATGGACTTTATTGCGCAGTTGCCCAAGGGCCTGGACACCGAGGTGGGTGAAAACGGCGTGCTGTTGTCCGGCGGACAGCGTCAGCGTCTGGCCATTGCCAGGGCCCTATTGAAGAACGCACCGTTGCTGATTCTCGATGAAGCCACGTCGGCCCTGGACACTGAGTCCGAACGGCATATCCAGGCTGCGCTGGATCAGGTCATGAAAGGCCGCACTACGCTGGTCATTGCTCATCGTTTGTCGACCATCGAAAAGGCCGATCTGATTCTGGTGATGGATCAGGGCCGAATTGTCGAGCGCGGTGTCCACAGCGAGCTCTTGGCGCAGAATGGCTACTATGCTCGTCTTCACGCCATGGGACTGGACGCTCCCACTCAGGATATCGCCTGAGTACCGCTCAAACCTGTGGGAGCTTGCGCTCCTGCAGGCATTGGTACGGCGAGTGTACCAACGTGACTACGAGATGCTCGGCTATGAGTGAAGCGCCAAAGGTGTTGATGCCAAAGTCAGAGATTCGCCCTTGCGCACTGGCTGTTGCGCCTGCGGACCGGGCTGCGATCAAGTCCCAGAGGCCACGTTGCATCTGGCTGACTGGGCTTTCAGGTGCGGGCAAGTCTGCGCTGGGCAATGCTTTGGAGGTGCAGCTCAACCAGCAAGGCTTGCACACCTGCCTGCTCGACGGCGACAACCTGCGCCAGGGGTTGTGCCGTGACCTGGGGATGGACGCCGAGGCGCGCAAGGAAAACATCCGGCGGATTGGCGAAGTGGCGCGCTTGATGGTCGATGCCGGGCTGATTGTGATAGTCGCGGCAATCTCACCGTTTCGCGCGGACCGGGAGGCAGCCCGCGCGTTGTTCCCCCAAGGCACCTTCCTGGAGGTTTATGTAAGCACGCCTTTTGAGGTTTGCGCCCAACGTGATCCCAAGGGGTTGTACCGGGAAGCGCGTGCTGGGCGGATCAAGAACTTCACCGGGCTCGACAGCCCCTACGAAGCGCCGCTGTCGCCCGACTGTGAGATCAATACCAGCGAGGTGGAACTGGCCCAAGCCGTTAGCCGACTTTTGGCACTGCTGCAAAAGGAATGAAAAAAGCGCAGGTCAGGAGGGCCATGGACGAGCCTTCGCCAACCCTGTGCTAATATCGCGGCCCTGTTCATTTTGTATGTGGGATGCTCCATGAAGTTGTCCATGCCGCGATTCGATCAAGCCCCTGTATTGGTGGTCGGCGATGTCATGCTCGACCGCTACTGGCATGGCGGTACCTCACGGATTTCCCCTGAGGCGCCGGTTCCGGTGGTCAAGGTCGAGCACATCGAGGACCGTCCCGGTGGTGCCGCCAACGTTGCCTTGAACATCGCCGCCCTCGGTGCTCCAGCCTCTCTGGTGGGGGTGACCGGTGACGACGAAGCCGCCGACAGCCTGACCAACAGCCTCAATGGCGCAGGCGTGCGGGCGATATTCCAGCGTGTTGCGCACCAACCGACCATCGTCAAGCTGCGGGTCATGAGCCGTCACCAGCAACTGTTGCGGATCGATTTCGAAGAACCGTTCGCCACCGATCCCCTGGCCCTCGGCGCTGAGGTCGATAACCTGCTCGAAGGCGTCAAGGTGCTGGTGTTGTCGGACTACGGCAAAGGTGCGTTGAAAAACCATCAGGCGCTGATCCAGGCCGCTCGTGCCCGTGGCATTCCGGTACTGGCTGACCCCAAGGGCAAGGATTTTTCGATCTACCGCGGCGCGAGCGTGATTACGCCGAATCTCAGCGAGTTTGAAACCATCGTCGGCGGTTGCGCCGATGAGCATGAACTGGTGAGCAAAGGCGCACAGCTGATGCAGGACCTCGATCTCGGCGCTTTGCTGGTGACCCGTGGCGAGCATGGCATGACCCTGCTGCGTCCCGATCATCCGGCGCTGCACCTGCCGGCTCGTGCCCGTGAAGTGTTCGACGTGACCGGTGCCGGCGATACCGTGATCTCCACCCTGGCCGCGGCCATCGCCGCTGGCGAGGATCTGCCCCATGCAGTGGCCCTGGCGAACCTGGCGGCGGGTATTGTCGTCGGCAAGCTCGGTACCGCCGCCATCAGTGCCCCTGAGCTACGTCGCGCGATCCAGCGCGAAGAGGGTTCCGAGCGGGGCGTGCTGGGGCTGGAGCAGTTGCTGCTGGCCGTCGACGACGCCCGTGCTCACAACGAGACAATCGTGTTCACCAACGGCTGCTTCGACATCCTGCATGCCGGCCACGTGACCTATCTCGAGCAGGCCAGGGCCCAGGGCGGTCGCTTGATTGTCGCGGTCAACGACGATGCATCCGTGAGTCGCCTCAAGGGGCCGGGTCGGCCGATCAACAGTGTCGATCGGCGCATGGCGGTGTTGGCCGGTCTTGGTGCGGTGGACTGGGTGATCAGCTTCAGCGAAGGTACGCCGGAAAACCTGCTGCGCGAGGTCAAGCCGGATGTGCTGGTCAAGGGCGGTGACTACGGCATCGATCAGGTCGTGGGAGCGGACATCGTCGCGGCCTACGGCGGCACCGTGAAGGTGTTGGGGCTGGTGGAAAACAGCTCGACGACGGCGATTGTGGAAAAGATCCGCAATCACTGAGTGGATGTCACGCCGGGCTTGGTGTCGGGTGAGTCCATGGATGAACGCTTTTCTTGTGGCGAGGGAGCTTGCTCCCGCTGGGTTGCGTAGCAACCCCCTTTTTATGGGCGCTTCGCACTGCAGAGCCAGCCCAGCCAAGCGGGAGCAAGCTCCCTCGCCACAACAGCGCTTCAGGTGCTGGGACAGTTAACGCGCCACCTTGCGCGGCACGATCTTCTTGAGCAACTGTCGGGCCTTGCCCCTCAATCGGGTCAGCCCCGACTCCTTGCCCGGTGGCGTCAGCCCCTGCTGGCGCAGCCAATCCTTCCAGCGAATCCGCTCGTCTCGTACCAGCCAGCCGTCCTGCCTGGCGAAACTCTCCGCCAGGTACAACCCACGGGTGCTGGCCGGGTACAGTTGATCCTTTTTCAAGGTGTACAGCTCGGGCAAGGGCTGACCGTCCTGTAGCGGCATCAGATAAAGATCGGGTCGCTTGCGGTCCAGGCGCGCCACCAGTTGGTCTCCCTCCAGTCGCTCATCCACATGAAACAGGCTCAGGGATTTGGCTTCCTTGGGCACATCCAGGCGCAAATCGTAAATCAGTTGCAGCGAAGCCGTGGGCAGGTGCACGTAGGCCCGTGGCCGCTCGATCAGTTGCAGGTTGGCACTGCGCACCGGGCGGGCCGAGCCGGACAGCGGCGTCAGGCGAAACGGCAAGGCTTCCCGATAATGCAGGGCGCTGGCGTAGGGCGCCGGCAACCAGGTGTCATTGAAACGCCCGCCCAGCCAGCCCTCGGGGGTTTCCAGCAGGCATTCTTCGGCAATTTCGCTGATGGCGGTGAGCAGCGGCAGGTTCAGCTCATGGGCCGGGACATAACCGGAAATCAGCTTGAGCACCACATCGCCACGGTCCTGTCGGCGCTGGCGCACCAGTACCCAATAGTCGCGGTTCTGCCAGTGCAGGGTGAGGCGCACCGAGACGCCCAGGTTTGCCAGTTCCAGGGAAAAACGCTCGGCGTCGTCCACCGTCACCGGGCGACGCCGTTGCAGGGTCTGGGAGAAATTCAATGGCATCCCGACGCTCTGGTAAGTCAGGCCTTCAGGTGTCGCTTCGACGAACAGGGGCAGGGTCTTGAAGTCGCTGGGGTTTTTTCTGATGAGCGTACGCGGCATGTCGGCTCCTTCCTTAAGGCCGCGCAGGGCGGCGTCAGTTTCTACGAAGGACCTTGGCAACGGTCGCGACGTTATGGGCGAGGTGCAGCGGATTGATGGTGCCGACAATAGCACTGGCGACACCGGGATGCTCAAACAACAGTTCGAAGCTGGCCCGGACCGGGTCCACACCAGGGTTCAGGCAGACGTGACCGCTGGCCAAGGCTTTCTTCACCAGAATCGCCTTGCCATGCAAGGCTGCGTAGTCAATGACCGTCTTCTCGTTTCGTTCGTTCAGATTGTAGGTGACCATCGCGCAATCGCCTTGCTCCAGCGCTTGCAAACCGCCCTCGACGGTTTTGCCGGAAAAACCGAAGCCGCCGATCTTGCCCTCGCGCTTGAGCGCCGCCAGGGTCGGGTAGACCTCGCTGTCGTTGAGAATCGCCAGGTCATTGCCGTCGGAGTGCACCAGCACCATGTCGATGTAGTCCGTTTCCAGACGCTTGAGGCTGCGTTCCACCGAAAATCGAGTGTGGGCGGCACTGAAATCGTGGTGCGACTGGCCGTCACTGAATTCTTCGCCGACCTTGCTGACAATCACCCAATCCTGACGCTGGCCGCGCAACAACGGGCCCAGGCGTTCTTCACTGCGGCCATAGGCGGGCGCGGTGTCGATCAGGTTGATGCCCAGATCACGCGCCAGTTTGAGCAGCATCCGCGCTTCGTCGTCATCGGGAATCTGGAAACCGTTGGGGTATTTGACCCCCTGGTCGCGGCCGAGCTTGACGGTGCCCAGGCCCAGGGGTGAAACCCGCGGGCCGTTATTGCCCAGCGGGCGATGCAAGTCGTGCAGGGTCGGTTGGCTCATGGCAGCAGTTGCTCCCAGGCAGGGACGCCCATGGGCGGTTTCGGCAGGTCCGGCAATGGCGCCGGATGGCTGGGGGCGAGGCCATCACGTTGCAGTGTGGCGATCACCCGATCGGCAAAGTCCGGGGCCAGGGCCAGTTTGGTCGGCCAGCCCACCAGCAGGCGATCCTGCTCGGCGAGAAAGGCGTTGTCCGGGCGGGTCAGGCCCGATTGCAGCGGTTCGGCACGATCGACCCGCAGCGTGGCCCATTGTGCGGTGCTGAGGTCGACCCAGGGCAGCAATTGGCCAAGTTCTTTCTGGGCGGTAGCAATCTGTGCGGCGGGTTCGCGGGCCACGCCGTCGGCTTCGGCAATGTCGCCGCCCAGGTACCAGACCCATTGGCCATCGGCGGCCGGGTGGGTGGTCACGGTGATGCGCGGCTTCGGTCCGCCGCCCAGGCAGTGGGCGTACAGCGGCTTGAGGCTCGGTCCCTTGACCAGCACCATATGCAGCGGCCGACGCTGCATGGCCGGTTGATCCAGGCCTAGGGCCTTGAGCAGGTCGGCGGTGCCGGCCCCGGCGCTGAGGACGATACGTTGGGCGCGGATCTCGCGGCCATCAACCTTGAGGCCGATCAGTTCGTCGCCGTCGCGCAATGGCTCGATATCTTTGCCGGCCAGCAAACCATCGCCGGCCAGATCCGCCAGCCGTGCAAGCAGGCTGGGGACGTCCACCACCAGCTCGGCCAGACGATAGACCTTGCCCTTGAAGCGCTTGTCTTGCAGGGCTGGCGGCAGTTGCTCGCCCTTGACCTGATCGACCCGCCCACGCACGGCCTTGCTGGCGAAGAAGCTGGTGAGGTTGCCGGCCAGAGTGCCGGGAGACCAGAGGTAGTGAGCTTCGGACAGCAGGCGCACGCCGGACAGATCCAGTTCGCCCTCGCCGGCCAGGGCTTCGCGCCAGCGGCGCGGCATGTCGGCGATGGCTTCCGAGGCGCCGGTGAGAGCGCCGTGCAAGGCGTACTTGGCACCACCATGGATGATGCCCTGGGATTTGATGCTCTGCCCGCCGCCGAGGCTGGCGCTTTCCACCAACACAGTCGAAAAGCCCTGGCGGCGCAGGCGCGCATTCAGCCAGAGGCCGGCGACTCCGGCGCCGACAATCAGAACGTCGGTGGAAATAACGGATGGCATGCAGCGACCTCAGTGTTCAAGACGAGGGCGCAGTATACAGACTCGATGGGGATGGGATTTGTTGACGATCAACATCGGCAACCTGCAGGGAAAGCTTTTGTGGCGAGGGAGCTTGCTCCCGCTTGGGTGCGAAGCGCCCATAAAAATGGGGTTGCTGCGCAACCCAGCGGGAGCAAGCTCCCTCGCCACAAAGGTATTCCAATGAATGATCAGTGTGTTTTCAGTGCCCGGCAGTCTTGGAAAACAGCTGAATCACCACCACCCCCAGCACAATCAACGCCATCCCCAGCATCGCCGGCACGTCCAGCTTCTGCCCGTAGATGAACAGCGCCGCCACACTGACCATGACGATCCCCATCCCGGCCCAGACCGCATATGCCACGCCCACCGGGACGGTGCGCACCACCAGGGTCAGCATCCAGAATGCGATGCCGTAGCCGGCGATGACCAGCAACAGGGGCAAGGGTGTGCTCAAGCCTTTGATCGCTTTCATCGACACGGTGGCGATCACTTCGGCGCAGATGGCGATGGCCAGGTAGTAGTAAGCGTTCATAGGTGAAGATCCTCTTGAATGGTGCGTCACTCGATGTCGACATTTTAGAGGTGTGTCAGATGCGGTAAAGTCATTACCTATCGGTATGGGAGATAGGTTGCGTCATGAGTGTTCAGTGGAATCTGGATCAACTGCGGCTGTTTGTCGGGGTTGCCGAGAAACGTTCGTTTTCCGCCGTGGCGCGGGACCAGCGCAAGGCTCAATCGGCCATTAGCAGCGCGATTGCGTTGTTGGAAGCCGACCTGGGCGTGACGCTGTTCGAGCGCAGCAGTGGCCGTCAGCCCAAGCTCACTGAAGCCGGCGAGGCCTTGTTGGAAGAGGCGCGGGAAGTGCTGCGCCAGTGTGAGCGTCTCAATGGCCGGGCCCTGGCCCTGATGCGCGGTCAAGAGGCGTTGTTGCGCTTGGCTCAGGATGAGGCGATGCCTTATCAGCCGGTCATCGACAGCCTGGCGGCCCTGGCCGAGCGGTTCCCGACTCTCGAAGTGCAACTGGCCAGCGCCGCG
This sequence comes from Pseudomonas sp. NFACC39-1, assembly GCF_900110355.1. Taxonomy (NCBI): domain Bacteria; kingdom Pseudomonadati; phylum Pseudomonadota; class Gammaproteobacteria; order Pseudomonadales; family Pseudomonadaceae; genus Pseudomonas; species Pseudomonas sp. NFACC39-1. Next base: position 397,528 of record NZ_FODL01000002.1, read on the forward strand.
CAAGGTGATGTGGCGCGCAAACTGGTGGAACGTCGCGCTGACCTTGGGTTGCTGTTTTATCACGACCAGATCCCCGAGGCGCTGGAGCGCCGGGTGCTGGGCAGCGTCGAGATGGTCACGGTCTGCGGCAGAGGCCATCCACTGGCGAACCATGGTTACGTGACCTGCCTGGAAATGGCCCGGCATCGGCAATTGCTCATGGCGACCCAGTCCAGTGTCTACCCTGGAAGTGAGCAGGCCAGCCCGCAGGTCTGGCGCGCCGACAGTTTCTACGTCTTGGCCGAATGGCTGAGGAGCGGCCTGGGCTGGGCGTGGCTGCCACGGCATGTGGTGCAGTACCCGGCGTACCTGGGGGATATGGTTGAGCTCAACAGCGAGTGGACCCCGCCGGCCCTGGTGGTGGAGCTGGTCTGGCGCCGCGACGAGCCTTTGGGCCCGGCCGCGCGCTGGCTGGCGGAACGTTTTGCCGTGCAGTTGCAGGCGATCGGCTGAAAAACCGATAAACTCCGCCGCCATGAACAGAACTCTCTATAGCGCATTGTTTTATCTGGGGCTGCCACTGGTAGCGATTCGGCTCTGGTTGCGGGCCCGCAAGGCGCCGGCCTACGCGCGGCGCATCGGCGAGCGTTTTTCCTGGGGCTTGCCGGTGATGGTGCCGGGAGGCATCTGGGTCCACGCGGTATCGGTGGGCGAGAGCATTGCCGCCGCGCCGATGATCCGTGCCTTGCTGCAACGTTATCCACAGTTGCCGATCACGATCACCTGCATGACGCCCACCGGTTCCGAGCGGATCCAGGCGTTGTTCGCCAACGAGCCACGCATCCGGCATTGCTATTTACCCTACGACTTGCCCTGCGCGGCCAACCGTTTCCTTGATCGAGTTCGCCCGGTGCTGGCGGTGATCATGGAAACCGAGTTGTGGCCCAACCACATTCATCAATGTGCCAAGCGCGGTATTCCTGTTGCCTTGGCCAATGCGCGACTGTCGCAGCGTTCTGCACGCGGTTATGCACGTTTGCCCAAACTCACCCGGCCGATGCTCGCCGAGATGAGCCTGTTCGCTGTGCAGACCGAAGCCGAGGCTGAGCGTTTTCTCCAGTTGGGTGCCCGGGCGCAAACCGTCGAGGTCACCGGTTCGATCAAGTTCGACCTGACCATCGATCCGCAATTGCTGGAAAACGCCAGCGCCTTGCGCCATGAGTGGCAAGCCACGGAACGCCCGGTGTGGATCGCTGCCAGTACCCATGAAGGTGAGGATGAGGTGGTGCTGGCCGCCCACCGTCGGTTGCTCGCCAGTTATCCCGATGCGTTGCTGATCCTGGTGCCGCGTCATCCCGAGCGTTTCGATTCAGTGCATCAATTGTGTGAAAGCGAAGGTTTCGCCACGGTCCGGCGTTCCAGCGCAAAGCCCGTCACTGCCCAGACGTCGGTGCTGCTGGGCGATACCATGGGCGAACTGTTGTTTCTCTATGCGCTGGCCGACAGCGCTTTTGTCGGCGGCAGTCTGGTACCCAACGGCGGCCATAACCTGCTGGAGCCGGCGGCACTGGCCAAGCCGGTGCTCAGCGGGCCGCATCTGTTCAATTTCCTTGAAATCGCCGCGCAACTGCGGGCTGCCGGGGCGCTGGCGGAAGTCGAAGACGCCGAAAGCCTGGCCCTGGCGGTACAACGCCTGTTCGAACTGCCCCGCGATGCCCAGCGCATGGCCGAGGCGGGCTTGAAGGTGATGCGCACCAATCAGGGCGCGTTGCAGCGGTTGCTGGAGGGGTTGGGGCGGTTGCTCGCTGGGCGGTGATCGCTGGCCTGGCCCGTAGGAGCTGCCGAAGGCTGCGATCTTTTGATCTTTCGCTTGAGATTCAAGTGTCTGGGAAAAGATCGCAGCCTCGTTGCACTCGACAGCTCCTACTGCGCCGGCCGCGAGCGCAGTTGCTCCGCCGCTGCCTGCGCCAAGTCCGGCGGCAGGAAGTCCTTGTCCGGGTTGTAGTCGGGTTTGAGATAGCGTGACAGGTCCTGCAGATCCGACGGGCTCAAAGTACCCGCTGCCTGCTTGAGCCGCAGGTTGTCGAGGATGTAGTCGTAGCGGGCGTTGTTGTAGTTGCGCACCGAGGTGTACAGCTGACGCTGGGCATCGAGTACATCGACGATGTTGCGCGTGCCCACCTGGTAGCCGATCTCCGTGGCTTCCACTGCGCTCTGGTTGGAGATGATGGACTGGCGGCGGGCCTGGACCTGTTCTACATCGGTATTCACCGCCCGGTGCAGGTTGCGGGTGTTCTCCACCACCTGCCGGCGCAGGGCCTCGCGCTGCTGTTCGGTCTGGGTCAGTTGCGAATAGGATTCGCGCACCTGAGAGCTGGTCAGCCCGCCACTGTAGATCGGGATACTCAATTGCAAACCGATGGTGCGTTGCTCGGCATCGCCGCCGTAACGCTGACCGGTCGGGCTGGGGTTGGTAAAGCCGAGGCCGTCGTTGTCGCCTTTTTTGTACTGGGCGATGGCATCGAGGGTGGGCGCGTGGCCGGCCTTGCGTTGACGCAGGGTGTCTTCGGCGGCATCGACGGCGTAGTTGCTGGCCAACAGGTTGAGATTCTGTTTGGCCGCGGTGTCGACCCAGGCTTTGGCATCGTTCGGCGTCGGTGGCAGGATCGGCAACGTATGGACGATGCCCTGGAGCGAGTTGTACTGACGGTTGGTCAGGGTGATCAGAGCTTCGAAGGCGTCGTCGACCTGGCGCTGGGCGAGGATCCGGTTGGCCCGCGCGGTGTCGTAACTGGCCTGGGATTGCAGCACGTCGGTCTTGTCCGACAGGCCCACGTCGAAGCGCTCGTTGGACTGGTCGAGCTGACGCTTGAACGCCGCTTCCTCGGCCTTGGTCGAGGCCAGGTTGTCCTGGCTGCGCAGCACGTTGAAATAGCTCTCGGCGCTTTGCAGGATCATGTTCTGTTCAGTGGCCGAGAGTTGCAGCGACGCTTGTTCGTTGACCGACTTGGCCGCCTGGAACTGAAACCAGCGATCGGCACGGAAAATCGGCTGGGACAGCGTGGCCTGGTAGACCGTGCCACTACGGGTGGCGGTCATGGCGGGCTCGTCGAGCTCGGTGCGGGTGTTGTTCAGGTCGGCACCGGCCGACAGGTTGGGCAGCAACCCGGCACGCGCCTGGGGCACCACTTCTTTCTGGGCACCATACTGGGCACGGGCGGCGGCCAGGTCGGCGTTGTTGTCCACCGCCTCCTGATACACGCTCACCAGATCGGTTTTGGTGGTCACGGGGGCTTCGGCAGCCCAGGCCATTCCATTGGACGCACAAGACACGGCAAGGGCCAGTGAGAGTTTGCGCAACATGAGGCGATCCCTATTTCACGGATGAGTGCGCACAAGAGGCGCGGCGTAGCGAGTGTAGTTGCGCAGGCCCATGGCAACAATCCTGTATATGCGCCATTCATCACGCCTTTTGCCGTCGCGATGGCGTTCTGTCGTGGTTGTGTCTAGACTGGCCGGGTTCTTGTCGGGGTGCCTTGCTATGAGGCTGAGATCGAATAATTTCGGATCCCGTTGAACCTGATCAGGTTAGCGCCTGCGTAGGGAACAAGATTTCTCGTCACCCGGCGAGTCCTCTTGTGCTTCGTCCGGGATGTTGTTCGACAATCGACTTTCGATCTCGAGCATCATCAAGCATCGAGCACAGCATCCGCACAGTCGTGCAAGGGTGCGTCCATTCGTTACAGGTTCGCTCCGACAAAAATCCACTGCCTGGATGTGTGTCTGGAGAGCCCGTGATGACGACAAAATCAAAAAACGCGACCAACCTCAGTGATTCGGCCAAGGTCGATGAGCAATCGGTTCAGCCCTTTACCCGCTCGCAAAAAATCTATGTCCAGGGCAGCCGCCCGGATATTCGCGTGCCCATGCGCGAAATCAGCCTCGACGTGACCCCCACCGATTTTGGCGGTGAAATCAACGCGCCGGTGGTGGTGTACGACACCTCGGGTCCTTACACCGACCCGAACGTGATCATCGACGTGCGTAAAGGCCTGGCCGATGTGCGTTCTTCGTGGATCGAGAGCCGTGGCGACACCGAGCGCCTGGCGGGCCTGAGCTCCAACTTCGGCCAGGAACGCCTGGCCGATCCCGAACTGACCAAACTGCGCTTCGCCCACGTGAACAACCCGCGTCGTGCCAAGCCGGGCGCCAACGTCAGCCAGATGCACTACGCGCGCAAAGGCATCATTACCGCCGAGATGGAATACGTCGCCATCCGCGAAAACATGAAGCTGGAAGTGGCCCGCGCCGCCGGCTTGCTCGACCAGCAACACGCCGGCCACAGCTTCGGCGCCAGCGTGCCGAAAGTCATCACGCCAGAGTTCGTGCGTGATGAAATCGCCCGGGGTCGCGCGATCATTCCGGCCAACATCAACCACACCGAACTGGAACCGATGATCATCGGCCGTAACTTCCTGGTGAAGATCAACGGCAACATTGGTAACAGTGCGCTGGGTTCTTCCATCGAAGAAGAAGTGGCGAAGCTGACCTGGGGCATCCGCTGGGGTTCGGACACGGTCATGGACCTGTCCACCGGCAAGCACATCCACGAAACCCGCGAGTGGATCATCCGCAACTCGCCGGTGCCGATTGGCACCGTGCCGATCTACCAGGCCCTGGAAAAAGTCGGCGGCGCGGCCGAGGACCTGACCTGGGAGCTGTTCCGCGACACGCTGATCGAACAGGCCGAGCAGGGCGTCGACTACTTCACCATCCATGCCGGCGTGCTGCTGCGCTACGTGCCGCTGACCGCCAAGCGCGTCACCGGCATCGTCAGCCGTGGCGGTTCGATCATGGCCAAGTGGTGCCTGGCGCACCACAAAGAAAACTTCCTCTACACCCACTTCGAAGACATCTGCGAAATCATGAAGGCCTACGACGTCAGCTTCTCGCTGGGCGATGGCCTGCGTCCGGGCTCGATTGCCGACGCCAACGACGAAGCGCAGTTCGGTGAGCTGGAAACCCTCGGCGAGCTGACCAAGATCGCCTGGAAGCATGACGTGCAGTGCATGATCGAAGGCCCGGGCCATGTGCCGATGCAGCTGATCAAAGAGAACATGGACAAGCAGCTGGAGTGCTGCGACGAGGCGCCGTTCTACACCCTCGGCCCGCTGACCACCGACATCGCCCCGGGCTACGACCACATCACCTCCGGCATCGGTGCGGCGATGATCGGTTGGTTCGGTTGCGCCATGCTCTGCTACGTAACCCCGAAGGAACACTTGGGGCTGCCGAACAAGGATGACGTCAAGACCGGGATCATCACCTACAAGATCGCCGCCCACGCGGCCGACCTTGCCAAGGGTCACCCAGGCGCGCAAATTCGCGACAACGCCTTGAGCAAGGCGCGTTTCGAGTTCCGCTGGGAAGACCAGTTCAACCTCGGCCTGGACCCGGACACCGCCCGCTCGTACCACGACGAAACCCTGCCGAAAGACTCGGCCAAGGTCGCGCATTTCTGTTCGATGTGCGGGCCGAAGTTCTGCTCGATGAAAATCACCCAGGAAGTGCGCGAGTACGCGGCCAACCAGCGCATTGAAGCGGTGGATGTCGATGTCGCCCAGGGTTTGGCGGAACAGGCCGAGCGGTTCAAGCAGGAAGGTAGTCAGCTTTACAAGAAAGTGTGATCTGAGCTGAGGGCGGTGGTGTTTTCACCGCCGTCATCGCGAGCAGGCTCGCTCCCACAATGGATCTCGGTCGTTCACAAATCTTGTGTTCACCGCAAGTCCCTTGTGGGAGCGAGCCTGCTCGCGAAAGCGGTCTATAGAACGACAAATATCCCTCTGAGATAACAACCCTTGAACATCCAACCCAGCACCTACTCCCCCGACACCGCCGTGCCCCTGGACAAGCGTGTCTTCGGCGCCCGCGATCTGTTTTCCCTGTGGTTCTCCCTCGGCATCGGTTTGATGGTCTTGCAGGTCGGCGCCTTGCTAGCGCCGGGTCTGGGCCTGAGTGGTTCGTTGCTGGCGATTTTTCTCGGCACGCTGGTGGGCGTCCTGCTACTGGCAGCCGTCGGCGTAATCGGCAGCGACACCGGCCTGTCGGCCATGGCCGCCCTCAAGCTCAGCCTCGGCGGCAAGGGCGCGAGCGTGCCGGCGGTGTTGAACCTGCTGCAATTGATCGGCTGGGGCTCGTTCGAAATCATCGTCATGCGTGACGCCGCCAGCCTGCTCGGCGCGCGGGCCTTCAGCGAGGGGAGCCTGGGGTCGAACCCGCTGCTGTGGACGTTGTTTTTCGGCGCCCTGGCAACCCTGCTGGCGGTGAGTGGGCCGCTGACGTTCGTGCGTAAGGTCCTGCGCAAGTGGGGCATCTGGCTGTTGCTGGCAGCATGCATCTGGCTGACCTGGAACCTGTTCGCCAAGGCTGATCTGGGTGCGTTGTGGGCGCGGGCGGGCGATGGTTCGATGCCGTTTGCCGTTGGGTTCGACATTGCGATCGCCATGCCTCTGTCGTGGTTGCCGCTGATTGCCGACTACTCGCGCTTCGGCAAGCGCGCAAAAAACGTCTTCGGCGGCACCGCGCTGGGGTTCTTCATCGGTAATTTCTGGCTGATGAGCCTGGGTGTGGCCTACACCCTGGCGTTCGCGCCGAGCGGTGAAGTGAACGCGCTGCTTCTGGCCCTGGCGGGCGCCGGGCTGGGGATCCCACTGCTGCTGATTTTGCTGGACGAGTCGGAAAATGCCTTTGCCGATATTCACTCGGCGGCGGTGTCCAGCGGCATGCTGACGGGGTTGAAAGTCGAGCACCTGGCCTTGGCGATTGGTGTGATCTGCACCTTGATCGCCTGCTTCGCACCGTTGGCGCAGTACCAGAACTTCCTGTTGCTGATCGGCTCGGTGTTCGCGCCGCTGTTCGGTGTGGTGCTGGTGGACCACTTCATCCTGCGCAAACGCAGCAGTCATGTGTTGTCGTCTGCGTTGCGCTGGCCGGCACTGTTGGCCTGGCTGGGCGGGGTGAGCACTTATCACCTGCTGGCCAACGTGTATCCGGACATCGGCGCGACCCTGCCGTCGCTGGTCCTGGCAGGGTTGCTGCAACTGATACTGGGTCGGGCGTTCAGCTACGGCCGGGGAACAGCTCGGGCTTGAGGATGCCATTGAGGCGTGGGTAAGCGATCTTCAGTTCGATGTGGCCCAAGGCGTAGGGCGCGATGGTGCTCACTTGGTACTTGAGGATCACCCCGCCGTAGGTCAGCGCCACGTTTGGGGTTTTCTGGAACGGCCACTGCTTCACGAACTCCGGTTCCTGATCCAGTTTGGTGCTGATCAGCCAGCTGTTGTGGGCGACCTGCGCGGCTTTCCAGAATGCCTCTTCCTGGCCCGGCAGCAGCATGTCCGACAGGGTCAATACCTTGTGCTGCTGGCGCGAATAGTTGATGAAACCGCGCCCCGGCGTGCCGTGGGCACCGCCGGTGTCCAGGTAGCTGGACAATTCGATGATCACCAGGCCGTCATGTTGCTCGCGTACTTTGGCCTGCAAATAGCTGCTGTTGCGCGGCGCGGCGCTGCGCAAAAACTGCTCGCGGTAGGCGGCCAGCGTTGGCGCCACTGGGGCGTCCGGCGTGGTGCGGGTCATTTGCAGCAGGCGTTTCTCGATAATGCCGTCCAGGGCTGGCTCGGCGGGAAAACGCAGGGTGTCAATGTTGACCAGAGGACAGTCAGCGCTGGCGCAGCCGGGTTGCAATTGTTCCGAGGCATCACGGGTGGTTTCCAGCGGAGCGCGGTAGTTGGGTTGGAACAGGCTTTGGCAAGCGCCCAGGGTCAGGGCAATAGCGGCCACGCAAAGGGTTTTGAAAAGCGACATGGGCGTCCTTCATGAAACAGGGAAAGGCGAAAAGTTACCCGCTTCGACTGTCGGCAGGGCAATCAGTTCGCCACTAAGCTCATTAGAGTGGCTTTGAGGGCAGCCGTCTATCCCGATGACTGCAAAGGGGCTGCATCAAACGGTACGGGCGCGTTAGGATGGCGCGAAGCCGAGGCAGGAGCCTCGCATCGATCCGCTGCAAACGAGGACAGTCATGACCGATTTCGCTAACGCCACACCGAGCGCCGTGGACATCGTCAAGCGTGAAAACTGCTTTCAGGGTTTCTACAAACTCGATCGCGTGCACCTGCGCCACGAGTTGTTTGCCGGTGGCATGAGCCGTGAAATCAGCCGTGAACTGTTCGTGCGTCATGACGCGGTGTGCGTGCTGCCCTACGATCCGCAACGCGATGAGGTGGTACTGATCGAGCAGTTTCGCGTCGGCGCCATTGGCAAGACCACCAATCCCTGGCTGGTGGAACTGGTCGCCGGACTGACCGACAAGGACGAGCAACCGGAAGAAGTTGCTCATCGCGAAGCGCAGGAGGAAGCTGGGCTTGTCTTCGCTGCGCTCTGGCCGATGACCAAGTATTTTCCATCGCCGGGCGGCAGCAATGAATTCGTGCATCTTTACCTGGGGCGTTGCGACAGTGCTGGGGCCGGTGGCCTGCATGGGCTTGTGGAAGAAGCCGAAGACATTCGTGTGAAGGTCTGGGCTTTTGAAGATGCCTTGCAAGCAGTGCGCGACGGGCAGATCTGCAACGCGGCCAGCATCATTGCCTTGCAATGGCTGGCCTTGAATCGCGATGAAGTGAGGGGGCTATGGTCTTAAGCAAGCTGCGCGACCGTTATCGCGTCGATCTGGTCGGGTTGCAGGCCGCCTGCGAGGCCAACTACGCCCGCTTGATGCGCTTGTTGCCGGACATGCGCAACGACCCCGCGCCCCGGCGCATCGCTGTGACCCATGGCGACCAGATGCTCGGCGTGCTGGCCCTCGAAGTGCTGCAAACCTGTCCCTACACCACCACACTCCAGGTGCGCCAGGAGCACAGCTTGCCCTGGCTGCCGGTGCCGCAGTTGGAAGTGCAGGTCTATCACGATGCGCGCATGGCCGAAGTCGTCAGCGCCGAACATGCGCGACGCTTTCGTGGCATCTATCCTTACCCCAATGCGTCAATGCACCAGCCGGATGAGAAGGCCCAGTTGAATCTGTTCCTGGGTGAATGGCTGAGTCATTGCCTGGCGCTGGGTCATGAGTTCGAAGTCGTTCGGTAGTGCGTGGTCTGTGAACCGATTCCGGTTCGTGGGTTTCCCCTTTCGATCTTCCCCAGCATAATTGCCGCTTCATCCAATGGCGTGGTCGCGCCTGGGAGAGAGCGATTTGCCGAGCGTATCCACCTTGACCACCGCCGATGCGGCGCTGCTGGTCCAACTGTCCGACAGTCACCTGTTTGCCGAGGCCGACGGCTCGCTGCTGGGCATGAACACTCGCGACAGCTTGCGGGCGGTGATTGACCTGGTCCTCAAGCAACAGCCGAAGATCGACCTGATGCTTGCCACGGGGGATTTGTCCCAGGACGGGACGCTGCAGTCCTATGAGGCGTTTCGGCAACTGAGTGCGCGTATCGACGCGCCGGCGCGGTGGATTCCCGGTAACCATGATGAGCCGCAGGTGATGCTTGAGGCGGCGGTCAAGAGTACGTTGCTCGATCCGGTGGTGGACATTGGCAATTGGCGGGTGACGATGCTCGATTCTGCCGTGCCGGGTTCGGTGCCGGGGTTTTTGGCTGAGGAGCAGTTGATTCTGTTGGCGAATGCCTTGAGCGAGGCGCCGGAGCGGCATCACCTTGTTTGTCTGCATCATCATCCGGTGTCGATTGGGTGTGCGTGGATGGAGCCTATTGGGTTGCGTAATCCGGAGGCGCTGTTTGCGGTGCTGGATCGGTTTCCTCAGGTGCGTGCTGTTCTGTGGGGGCATGTGCATCAGGAGGTTGACCGGGTGCGTGAGGGGGTTCGTTTGTTGGCTTCGCCTTCGACTTGTATTCAGTTTGAGCCGGGGAGTGAGGATTTTGCGGTCGGGGGGCAGGCGCCGGGGTATCGGTGGTTGCGGCTTTGGCCGGATGGGCGGTTGGAGACGGGGGTTGAGCGGTTGGTTGGGTTTGCTTTTACCCCCGACTATGGCTCCAACGGATATTGAGTTTTGATTGAGTACATATCCATTGCTGCGGTAACGGCGGCTTATGGTTCCGCCCTTACGGCGGGTCACTTTTGGAAGAGCGCCAAAAGTAACCAAAAGCGCTTTGCCCCACCACTCGGTGCCTCGCTAGGGCTCGGCATGCCCTCACTCCGGCATTGCTCCGTGGGCCGCCGCGAAGGGCCATCCATGGCCCAGCGCGGCTAACCCGGCATCCATGCCGGGTTGCCCACTGCGCAATGCCTGCGTTCGGCCAGCGTGGTTAACGGGGCGCCAAGATCAACGTCCGCCGCGAGGCGGCCTGATAGCCGGCCTGGCTCTTGCTGGTGTACACCCATCAGACTTGTTTGAGCAGGATCTGTGGGAGCAAAGCTTGCTCGCGAAGGCGGCGGTACATTCAGCATGGATGCAGGCAGACCCATCGCTATCGCGAGCAAGCTTCGCTCCCACAAGATTGGCGGTGGGCATGATCTTGTAAACGACCGAAACCCGTGTGGGAGCGAGCCTGCTCGCGATGGCGGCCTGACAGCCGGCCTGGTTCTTGCGGGGGGTGTACACCCATCAGACTTGTTTGAGTTGGACCTGTGGGAGCAAAGCTTGCTCGCGAGGCGGCCTGGTAGCCGGCCTGGCTCTCCCAGTTGTACTCCGGTCCAATTGTGGGAGCGGGCTTGCTCGCGAAGGCGGCGGTACATTCAGCATTGATGCAAGCAGACCCATCGCTATCGCGAGCAAGCTTCGCTCCCACAAGATTGGCGGTGGACATTGATCTTGTAAACGACCGAAACCCGTGTGGGAGCGAGCCTGCTCGCGATGGCGGCCTGACAGCCGACCAGGGTTGTGGGAATGGTCGGACACCCGTCCTGACGCAGCAGATTTTTCCGACGAGCTCTGGCGGTTGCCGGGTGGGAAGGGCTGTCGCTAACCTTTTTCCGTCGCTGCCAATTCAGCGGCCGGGCCTGGAAACCCGATGAGTAGAAGGCATATCAGCGAGTCGCGTGAGATACTGCGGCGCTTTGAGCGTTCAGTTCTGCGTTATGGCGGCTGTGCGCGGGAGACTTTCGAGTCTGCCGGGTATTCCTTCTACCTTGGTTTCCAGCCCGCGCACAGCTGCCACCCTCTCGCCTGGAAACGGGAGATGGCGGTTCCACTACGCAAAGAAGGATATGCATCATGTTCAAAGCCACACCCAATCCCCCCGAAACCGATTCCCAAAAGCACGATGAAGCCGCCAAGCGCGCCCTCGATTATTATCTCGACCCCAAGTCTCAAGCCAAAAAGAAACCACCCTCAAGCCAATTGTTCTCTGTCGCGGAGAGCGCAGACACCGAAACCCTCCTAGCCAACCTCAGCGAAACCCTAGCCTCCGCCAACGCCATGCTCGGCGACCTGACCTTCGATCTGGAAGGCTCGCGTCGGCATTTCGCCCTGGGAGTCCAGCAGATGATCGAACTCAGTGAATTGTTGGCGAACCGGGCGTTGGACATCGTCGATCCGCGCTAACGTCAAGCGTAAGCATTGTGTGGGAGGGAGCACCTGAGTGTGTCATTCAACATTGATGTCGGCTGACCCGACGCATTCGCGAGCAAGCCCGCTCCCACAGTTTGATAGAAGTACAACCGGGAGAGCCAGGTCCGCTATCAGGCCGCCTCGCGAGCAAGCTTTGCTCCCACAAGTCCTGCTCAAACAGGTCTGACGGGTGTACACCCCCCGCAAGAACCAGGCCGGCTGTCAGGCCGCCTCGCGGAGGACGTTGATCTCGGCGCCCCGTTAACCACGCTGGCCGAACGCAGGCATTGTGGAGTGGGCATCCCGGCATGGATGCCGGGATAGCCGCGCTGGGCCATGGATGGCCCTTCGCGGCGGGCCCACGGAGCAATGCCTTCGTTCGGGCACACCGAGCCTAGGCGAGGTGCCGAGTGGTGGGGCAGAAGCGCTTTGGTTACTTTCGCGCTTTTCGAAAGTGACCCGCCGTAAGGGCGGAACCATAAGTAGCCGTTACCGCAGCAACGGATATGTACCCGGTCAAAAAAAATCCTGGCCAGCTGTCAGACCGCCATCGCGAGCAGGCTCGCTCCCACAGATACCGTGATCGACTGATCACCGAAGGCGCCAAGAAGGTCAAATCCCCCAAACCCCCACAATCTCCCTGTAAACTCCGCCCTTTGCCCAACACCCAGGGAGTCGGCAATGTCGGGTTCGATCCTTTATATCCACGGCTTCAACAGCGCCCCAGCGTCGACCAAGGCCAGTCAGTTGATCGACGTAATGGCCCGCCTGGGCCTAAGCGACCGCCTCCAAGTCCCCGCCTTGCACCACCACCCGCGCCAGGCCATCGGTCAGCTGGAGCAGGCGATTGCACAACTAGGCCGCCCACTGCTGGTCGGCAGCTCGCTCGGCGGCTACTATGCGACTCACTTGGCCGAGCGCCACGGGCTCAAGGCCCTGCTGGTCAACCCTGCCGTCAGCCCGCATCGGATGTTCGACGGTTACCTGGGCACGCAGAAGAATTTGTACACCGACGAAACCTGGGAGTTGACCCACGACCACGTCACGGCCCTGGCCGAGCTGGAAGTGCCGGCACCCCAGGATCCGCAGCGGTATCAGGTATGGTTGCAAACCGGGGACGAAACGCTGGATTATCGCCACGCCCAGCAGTATTACCGCGCCTGTGCCTTGCGCATCCAGGCCGGCGGCGACCACAGTTTTCAAGGGTTTGCCCGACAGTTGCCGGCGCTGTTGAGTTTTGCCGGCATTGGCGCCGATTTGTACCAGGCGATCGACTTCACGTCGCTGTGAGCCATCGCCTCTTTTTCATTGAACACTGACGACGAGACCCCATGGCCACTCCCAGCGCTAGCTCTTATAACGCAGACGCCATCGAAGTCCTCTCGGGCCTCGACCCGGTGCGCAAGCGCCCCGGCATGTACACCGACACCAGTCGGCCGAACCACCTTGCCCAGGAAGTCATCGACAACAGCGTCGACGAAGCCTTGGCCGGGCACGCCCGTTCGGTGCAGGTCATCCTGCACGCCGACCATTCGCTGGAAGTCAGCGACGACGGCCGCGGTATGCCGGTGGATATTCACCCTGAAGAAGGCGTGTCGGGCGTCGAGTTGATCCTCACCAAGCTCCACGCGGGCGGCAAGTTTTCCAACAAGAACTACCAGTTCTCCGGCGGTTTGCACGGGGTGGGTATTTCCGTGGTCAACGCCCTGTCGACCCTGGTCCGCGTGCGGGTCAAGCGTGACGGCAACGAATACCAGATGACCTTCGCCGACGGCTACAAGGCCACCGAACTGGAAGTGGTCGGCACCGTCGGCAAGCGCAATACCGGGACCAGCGTGTATTTTGCCCCGGACCCCAAGTATTTCGATTCGCCGAAATTCTCCGTCACCCGCCTCAAGCATGTGCTCAAGGCCAAGGCCGTGTTGTGCCCTGGGCTGCTGGTCAGTTTCGAGGACAAGGCCACCGGCGAGAAAGTCGAGTGGCATTACGAAGACGGCCTGCGTTCTTACCTGGTGGACGCGGTCAACGGTTTCGAACGCCTGCCTGACGAGCCGTTCTGCGGCAGCCTGGCCGGTAACAAGGAAGCGGTGGACTGGGCGCTGTTGTGGCTGCCCGAAGGGGGCGAAAGCGTCCAGGAGAGCTACGTCAACCTGATCCCCACGGCCCAGGGCGGCACCCACGTCAACGGTTTGCGCCAGGGTTTGCTCGACGCCATGCGCGAGTTCTGCGAGTTCCGCAACCTGTTGCCTCGTGGCGTGAAGCTGGCGCCGGAAGACGTCTGGGAGCGCATCGCCTTCGTATTGTCGATGAAGATGCAGGAGCCGCAATTCTCCGGCCAGACCAAGGAGCGCCTGTCGTCCCGCGAAGCGGCGGCGTTTGTTTCCGGGGTGGTCAAGGACGCGTTCAGCCTGTGGCTCAATGCCAACCCGGAAACCGGCCTGGCCCTGGCGGAGTTGGCGATCAACAACGCCGGTCGTCGTCTCAAGGCCAGCAAGAAGGTCGAGCGCAAACGCATCACCCAGGGGCCGGCCTTGCCGGGCAAGCTCGCCGATTGCGCCGGGCAGGATCCGATGCGCTCCGAGCTGTTCCTGGTGGAAGGTGACTCCGCCGGCGGTTCGGCCAAGCAGGCGCGGGACAAAGAATTCCAGGCGATCCTGCCGTTGCGCGGCAAGATCCTCAACACCTGGGAAGTGGATGGCAGCGAAGTCCTGGCCAGCCAAGAAGTGCATAACATTGCCGTGGCCATCGGTGTCGATCCGGGCGCCGCGGACATGAGCCAACTGCGTTACGGCAAGATCTGCATCCTCGCCGACGCCGACTCCGACGGTCTGCACATCGCCACCTTGTTGTGCGCCTTGTTCGTCCAGCATTTCCGCCCGCTGGTGGACGCCGGTCACGTCTACGTGGCGATGCCGCCGCTGTACCGCATCGACCTGGGCAAAGAGATTTACTACGCCCTGGACGAGGCCGAACGCGATGGCATTCTTGATCGTTTGGTGGCCGAAAAGAAACGCGGCAAACCGCAAGTCACCCGATTCAAGGGTCTTGGCGAGATGAACCCGCCGCAACTGCGCGAAACCACCATGGATCCGAACACGCGCCGCCTGGTGCAGTTGACCCTGGATGATTTCGAAGCGACCTCGGAAATGATGGACATGTTGCTGGCGAAGAAGCGCGCTGGCGATCGCAAGTCCTGGCTCGAATCCAAAGGGGACCTGGCCGAGGTGCTGGCCTGATGCGCAACGGTTTCGCCCTGGCGTTGTTGCTGTGGGCGGGGGTGGTGGTCGCAGGTCCTGCACCGCAATTGAAGTTGCTGTCCGAGCATGCCGTCGAGGATTTGCGCGGCGGTAACTTGTCCGGGCTGGCCGTGTGCGGCGGCGAAATATGGACAGTGTCTGATCGCGATGATGATCGGATCTACCGCCTCAAGTCCTCTGATGCGCCGGTCTGGCAGGCAGAAGCCGTTGAAATCCAGGTGCCGCCGGTGCCCGACAGCGGTTTACCGTGGGGTTTGAGATCGCGGACCTGGGCGGCGTCGTACCTGCGCGGTGGCGAACTGGATTTCGAAGGCATCAGCTGTGACAGCGCTGGCAATCGCTATGTGGTCAGTGAATCCCATGCCGCGGTGTTGCAGGTGTCGCCGACGGGCACCGCGTCCTGGTTGAAAATCGCACCGGTGATGATCCGTCAGGCGCGGGCCAGTGGCATGTTGCTGCATTTCAATGCGTTGTTTGAAGGCCTGGCGGTAAATCCTGCCGGCGATCAGTTGTGGTTGGCGGCGGAGCGTGAACGCCGCGGCCTATTGCTGATCAAGCGCCAGCAAGCCGTGTGGGATTGTGATGGCAATTGCGTGCTGCTGAGCGAAGCGGGGAAAGAGATGCAGCCGGTGCAGTTCCCCAATGCCACGGCGGTATCGCGGGATTTCGCCGATCTGTCACTGTTCGACGGCAAGCTGTTTACCCTGGAGCGCAACGCTTATCAGATCTGCCGGCGTGACGCGCAAACCGCTCAAGTGGAGCGTTGCTGGTCGTTCGCCGCCGAAGCGCTGCAGGAAAACCGTCGTTATTCACAGGACTACGGCTTGGCCGAAGCGCTGGTGGTGGACGCCGAAGGCGCCTGGGTTGGCCTGGATAACAATGACGGCCCACGGGCCGACGGCGAACGGCGGCCGATCATCTGGCGCTTTGCCGCGCCGGCAGGTGGCTGGGGCGCCACGCCATGAGCCAGCAACCGCCGGGCAAGCGCGCCGGTCGGGTGTTGATGATACTGGCCTGGTGCGCGGCGCTGTTTCTGGCGACGCGGTTTTTTGCCCAGTGGGAGCAGCGTGCGCAGAATCCCAATACCGAGGTGTATTCGCAAAAGGGTGAAGGTTTTATCGAGGTGAAGCTGGTCAGCAATAAACAGGGGCATTTTGTCGCCAGCGGCCAGATCAACGGCCAACCGGTGGACTTCATGCTCGACACCGGCGCCACGGACGTGGCGATTCCGGAGGAGCTGGCCGCGCGCCTCAAGCTGGAAAAAGGTTTCGGTGTGACGTTGAGCACCGCCAACGGTTTGAGCGAGGGTTATCGCACCCGCATCGACCGTTTGCAATTGGGTGACATCGTGTTGCGCGATGTCCGTGCCCTGGTGGCGCCAGGCCTGGGCGGCACGCAAGTGCTGCTGGGCATGAGCGCCCTGAACAAACTTGAATTTACCCAGCGCGGCGGCACCATGCTGCTGCGCCAGACAACGAACTGATGAGGCCCGCATGAGCGACATTCTTGCAGACAGCTTAGACGGCGTAGAGCGCCGGTCGCTGGCTGACTTCACCGAAAATGCCTACCTCAATTACTCCATGTACGTGATCATGGACCGCGCCTTGCCGCACATCGGCGACGGCCTCAAGCCGGTTCAGCGGCGGATCATCTACGCCATGAGTGAGCTGGGGCTGGATGCTGATTCCAAACACAAGAAGTCGGCGCGTACCGTCGGTGACGTGCTCGGCAAGTTCCATCCCCATGGCGACTCGGCCTGCTATGAAGCCATGGTGCTGATGGCCCAGCCGTTCAGCTACCGCTACACCCTGGTGGACGGCCAGGGGAACTGGGGTGCGCCAGACGATCCCAAGTCTTTCGCCGCCATGCGTTACACCGAGGCGCGGCTGTCGCGTTATTCCGAAGTGCTGCTCAGCGAGTTGGGCCAGGGCACTGCAGACTGGGGGCCGAACTTCGACGGCACCCTCGATGAACCCTTGGTGTTGCCGGCACGTTTGCCGAACATCCTCCTCAATGGCACCACCGGTATCGCCGTGGGCATGGCCACTGACGTGCCGCCGCACAACCTGCGGGAAGTGGCAACCGCCTGCGTGCGCCTGCTGGACGAGCCGAAAGCGACGGTGGAGCAGCTCTGCGAGCATATCCAGGGCCCGGACTACCCGACCGAAGCGGAAATCATCACCCCGCGTGCCGACCTGCTGAAGATCTACGAAACCGGTCGCGGTTCGGTGCGCATGCGCGCGGTGTACCACATCGAAGATGGCGACATCATCGTCACCGCTCTACCTCACCAGGTTTCCGGGGCCAAGGTTCTGGAACAAATTGCTGCGATGATGCAGGCAAAACCGTCGAAAGCACCGCAAGTCGCCGACCTTCGCGACGAATCCGACCACGAGAACCCGTGCCGGATCGTGATCATCCCGGTCAACAACCGGGTCGATCACGACGCGCTGATGCAGCATCTGTTTGCCAGTACCGATCTTGAGTCCAGCTACCGGGTCAACATCAACATCATCGGTCTGGACGGCAAGCCACAGCTGAAAAACCTGCGGGCGCTGCTGGTGGAATGGCTGGAGTTTCGCGTCAAGACCGTGCGGCGGCGCCTGCAATTTCGCCTGGACAAGGTCGAGCGTCGCCTGCACCTGTTGGACGGTTTGCTGATTGCCTACCTCAACCTGGATGAAGTGATTCATATCATCCGCACCGAGGAGCACCCCAAGGCCAGCCTGATCGCGCGTTTTGAACTGACCGAAACCCAGGCCGACTACATTCTCGATACTCGCTTGCGGCAACTGGCGCGGTTGGAAGAGATGAAGCTGCGGGCCGAGCAGGATGAATTGCTCAAGGAGCAGGCCAAGCTGCAAGCGTTGCTGGGCAGCGAAGCCAGGCTCAAGAAGCTGGTGCGCACCGAACTGCTCAAGGATGCTGAAACCTACGGCGACGATCGTCGTTCGCCCATCGTCGAGCGCGCCGAAGCCAAGGCGCTGAGCGAACATGATCTGTTGCCGAACGAGAAAGTGACCGTCGTGCTGTCGGAAAAAGGCTGGGTACGCTCCGCCAAGGGTCATGATATTGACGCCGCAGGGCTTTCCTACAAGGCGGGAGACGGTTTCAAGGCACTGGCCGCCGGGCGTTCCAACCAGTTTGCGGTGTTCGTCGATTCCACCGGGCGCAGTTATTCGGTGCCGGCGCATACCCTGCCATCGGCTCGCGGCCAGGGCGAGCCGCTGACCGGTCGATTAACTCCACCACCGGGTGCAACTTTTGAATGCGTGCTGATGCCTGATGATGACGGGCTGTACGTTATTGCGTCGGACGCCGGCTACGGGTTTGTCGTCAAGGGTGAGGACCTGCAGGCCAAGAACAAGGCGGGCAAGGCGTTGTTGAGCCTGCCGAACAACGCCAAGGTCATCGCGCCGCGACCGGTAGCCGATCGCGAGAACAACTGGCTGGCTTCGGTGACGACTGAGGGTCGGTTGCTGGTCTTCAAAATCAGTGACTTGCCACAGCTGGGTAAAGGTAAGGGCAACAAGATCATCGGCATTTCCGGCGAACGGGTGGCCAGTCGTGAGGAATATGTCACGGATATTGCAGTGTTGCCGGAAGGCGCCACGCTTGTGCTACAGGCTGGAAAGCGTACGCTTTCGTTGAAGGCAGACGATCTTGAACACTACAAAGGTGAACGCGGTCGGCGGGGCAATAAGCTTCCGAGAGGGTTTCAGCGGGTCGATGCACTGCTCGTCGAAAACCTCAATTAAGCGTGCTAGAGCGCTCGGTCTGCGATTAAAAGCCGCAGATCGGCACTTTCGCGCTGGAGTCGGAGCGCATATTCACGGATGATAGGCCCTTTCAAGCGCCGGCGTGGCCGAGCGTTCTTCATATTGACCGAGTTTTTTTTCACTGTGGTAAGCCTTGTGGCTGCCACCTGGACGGGACGATGACTGCTCTGCGCCTTCCTATTTTGTGGCTCGCCGGCCTGCTTGGCCTGGCGGGCTGTAGCGTCAATCAGCCAGTGTCGCTGTATCAACTCGACAGCGGAAACCCGGCCCAGCCTGCACAAAGCGCAGGCATGGCGGTATTACTGGGCCCGGTATTGATTGCCGATTACCTGCAACGTGAAACCCTATTGCAACGCCAACCGGACGGCAGCCTGCAAGCCGCCACCGACGGTCGTTGGGCCGGCAGCCTGTCTTCGGACATTGATCAGCTGTTGCTGCGTCAGGTCGCCGGGCATCTGGACAGCCAGCGCGTGGTACTTGCGCCAGCCACCCAGGGCTTTACCCCGGATGTACAGGTGTTGTTGTCGATTACTCGGCTGGACTCGGGCGAATCGCAACCGGCGGTACTGGATGCCCAGTGGCGCCTGATCGATCGTCGCGGCAAGGTTCGCGAGAACCGTATCATTCATCTGCAGGAGCAACATGCCGGCGGTACCGCTGCGCAGGTTCAGGCTCAGGGTGTGTTGCTGCAACGTCTTGCCGAGCAACTGTCCGTGGCGCTCAAGCCTTTGGCCAACCAGCCTCCTATCGCAGATGTGCCTCGCAAATCGGCGCCTGCTGCCACCAAAAAGGTCGAGAAGGAAAAGGACAAGATTCCAATGGCCTTGCCGATCCGTACGGACATGGAAGTGTTCAGGTTCTGATGGTTGAACTGGATGCAAAACAAAGCCCGCATTGATGCGGGCTTTGTTGTTTCTGTGGACCCGTAGGAGCTGCCGAAGGCTGCGATCTTTTGATCTTGATCTGCCGGAGCACTAAATAAGATCAAGCGATCGCAACCTTCGGCAGCGCCTACAGGTCAAGCCTGACGCTCATGCATCCGCGCCAGTTGTCGCTCCAGCATTGAGGGATAAGGCTCCATCAGTCGCTCGACGCAGCATGCGCCTTCCGGGCTGGCGATAGGGCGGATACGGGCGCGCTGACGGATCAGGGCATCGTCGTTGATCTTGCGCTCCACCAGCAGCAGGTTGCGGCTGTGCTGCGACAGGGCCAGGGCGTCCTGAGCGGTTTCGGTCAGCAGCAGGTCGATCTGGCTCAGGCCGAACAGCCCGTCACCCAAGGTCAGGCCCAACTGCAATTGCAGGGTGATACCGCTGTCGGCGACTTCGATCTGCAACTGGTGTCCCAGGGCTCGGAGCAACTCACCGCAGCAAATGGCATTGGTGAGGTAGTCATCACCGCTGTCCTCGGTGTGGAACAGCATCAGCGTGCTGCCATCGTTCAGGGTGTGCAGTTGGCCCTGATACAGCGATGCGGCCTGGTCGAGGCAGTCGCGGTAACGCTCAAGCAGTTCCTTCAGGCGCGCCTGTGGCAGCCGGCGCAGTTGGTCCTGGGCGCCCAGTTGCACGGCCAGCACGGCACTGTGTTGGGGCAGGTCCGAGGCGACGGGTCTGGCGACCGATTGCGCCTCATCGGCGATTGAGTCGTCACGCAGGTCGGCGAAAGCATCGTCGTCTTCATCGTCCTCCACCGTGCGGACCACGCGGCGTGGTCCGGGCCTGGAGGCGGGGAGAGGTTGGCTTTCGTCGAAGTCCGGGTCCCGCAGGTTACGCACTTCGAAACCTGGTTCGGCTTCGTCGTCACTGTAGTCGATGTCTTCAGGCTCCGGCACGGGGGCCGGTTCCGGGGCGAAGCTGGCGTGCAGTTGCCGAGCCAGATCGCCAATTTCGTCCTGGCGCTGGGTCGCTGGGGTGTGCTCGTCGATATCCCGCAGCCAGACCCGCAGTTGCAGCAGTGGCGTAGAGATGTGGCGTCCCAGGCGCAGGCTCAAGGCCAGCGCCAGCGCCAGCAATATTGCGCTGAGGATGCCCATGCTTTGCAGGCTGATGGTCATCGGCTGCTGGAACTGGTCCATGTCCAGGCTGATGCGCAGTTGCCCGGCGGTCACGTCCTGGAAGGTGATCCTGCTCTGGTACATACCGCCGGATTCGCCCAGCAGACCCGGTTTGGGACGCTGGCCGGCTTCGGCGAGGATGCGGTTGTCCACGCTATAAATGGCGGCGTGGGCCACCAGTTTGTTTTTGGTGAGGTTGTTGAGCAGCACGTTGAGGCTAAGGATGTCGTTGGACACCAGTAGCTCGGTGGCGGACGTGGCGGTCTGCGTGGTCAGGCTCTCTCCCAGGGCGTCGGCCTGCTCGTGCATGGCCTGCTTGAACTGCAGGCCCATCACGCAGGCATAGATCACCAGGGCCAGGGCGACCAGGATCACGTTATGGCTGGCAATGCGCAATGCAATCGGCACGCGACGGTGGCGCAGTGCACGGAAGATCAGCAGAAAGAAATTGTCGGTTTTGACTGGCGTGGGCCGGTTCACTGAGCTCGGCTCTTTGTCCGTGAAATTGACGCGCAGTATAGCGACAGGCCCATGACCGGCAAAGCACCGACGGTGCCCGATGGTCACTGAAAGTGGGTAGAATGCGGTTTTTTTCCACCTGCGGGGGTGCGCCTTGCGCGAAATCGTCCTGATAAACATCACTGGCAGTGACCGTCCGGGTCTGACTGCGGCCATTACCGGCGTTCTGGCCCAGGGTGGTGTGAACATTCTCGACATTGGTCAGGCGGTGATCCACGACACACTGTCGTTCGGCATCCTGGTTGAAATCCCGGACGCCGAACAAAGCAAGTCGGTGCTCAAGGACATCCTGTTCACCGCCTACAAGCTCGACCAACAGGTGCGTTTCACCCCGGTGTCCGAAGCCGATTACCAGCATTGGGTCAATGGCCAGGGCAAGACGCGTCACATCGTGACCCTGTTGACCCGCAAGGTGACTGCCGAGCAATTGCAGCGCGTCAGTTCGATCACTGCCCAATACGGCCTGAACATCGACCACATCGACCGGTTGTCCGGGCGCATGCCGCTGGATACGCCGGATGACAAGGGCAAGGGCTGCATCGAATTCTCCGTGCGCGGCGAGCCGGCCGATCCCCAGGCGCTGCGTGCCGAGTTCCTCAGCGTGGCCCAGGAGTTGAACGTCGACATCGCGTTCCAGGAGGACTCGCTGTTCCGTCGCAACCGCCGCCTGGCGGTGTTTGACATGGATTCGACGCTGATTGAAGCCGAAGTCATCGACGAACTGGCCAAGGCCGCCGGTGTGGGCGACAAGGTGTCCGCCATCACTGAGCGAGCCATGGCCGGCGAGTTGGACTTTCGCGCCAGCTTCAAGGAACGCCTGGCCCTACTCAAGGGGCTGGACGTCAGCGTGCTTGACTCCATCGGCGCTTCCTTGCGCCTGACCGAAGGCGCCGAAACCCTGTTCGCCGAACTCAAGCGTCTGGGCTACAAGACCGCGATCCTGTCCGGCGGCTTCACTTACTTCGCCAAGCAACTGCAGGCCAAGCTCGGCATCGACTACGTGTTCGCCAATGAACTGGAAGTCGTGGATGGCAAGGTCACGGGCGTGGCCGTCGAACCGATCGTCGATGCCCAGCGCAAGGCGGATCTGTTGCGCGAACTGGCCGAGAAGGAAGGCCTGCGCCTGGAACAGACCATTGCTGTGGGCGACGGCGCCAACGACCTGCCCATGCTGGCGATCGCCGGTCTGGGCGTGGCGTTCCGGGCCAAGCCGCTGGTCAAACAGTCGGCCAGGCAGGCGATTTCCACCCTGGGGCTGGATGGCGTGTTGTACCTGCTGGGCTTCAGGGATCGCGACGGACAGCTTTAAGGCCGACGCTTACCTGTGTAGGAGCTGCCGAAGGCTGCGATCTCTTGATCTTGATCTTGATCTTGATCTTGATCTTGATCTTTCGCTGGAGGCTCAATGGGTCTTGGAAAGATCGCAGCCTCGCTTCGCTCGGCAGCTCCTACAGCGACTTCCACAACGAATCAAAATCCCCTTCATTGTCGTGGCCATCTGTGCTGGTCCCTGAATCCTCCTGTCGATAAGCAAACTGGTTGAAGCTGTGCGTGCTGGTCACCCGTCGGTCCAGGCTGGCGCGGCGTTCCTGGCCGTTGGTGTTGATCAGCACTTGCTGGCCTTCCTGGAAAGGTAGGCGGGGCGCGATCATGGTGGGTGGCAGCTCAATGGCGCTGATCTCAGGCAGCAACAGCCCTCGCAGGTAGTGACCATGCTCACCCTTTTCCCGTACCAGTTGCAGCCCGCAAGGCTGTGCATGGGGGGCGACCAGCTCGATGCCCATTTGCATGGCGCCATTGCGCACCTGCCTGATCCAGCGCACCACGGCGATGCTCCAGGCTTGATCGTTAGTGTCGCGAATGCCGACCATTTCCCCGGCCTGCAGTTGCTCAGGCACCTCCTTCGGCCAGCCGAGGCAATAACCGCCAGGGCTGTGGTTGATGATGGGCAGGTCGTAGGTCGCGAAGTGGTGCTGGTTGTCGGAGCTGGCGCCGTCGTCATCGGCCGGATTGACCGGATACTCGATTTCTTCATAAGGCAACAGATCACTGTCACCGGCCGCAGCTGCGTCGAAAGCCTGGCTCCAGGTGTCGTTGGTCTTGGTCGGTGTGGCCTCGAACCGGGCCTTGCGCGTTGCAGAATCCTTCAGGATTTCGCTGAAAGAGCGCTCGCCGCCGAGGTAATAGTGCAAAGCGCTCATGCCCACGCAGAGCGTCAGCGTGCCGTTGCCCTCTGTGCGCTGGAAGCTACGTTCGACCGCTTCGCCCCAGGCCGCTTGCAGGTGATGCAAGGTGTCGGCGTTCATTGCGCCAGGCACGGGCAAGGTGTGATCGTTGGGTTGTTCCAGATGAGTGGCAATGGCACGCACCAGCGGCTGCGGATCGAAACCCAGCAGGCTGGGCTGTTGCTCGGCCCTGAACTTGGAGCGATAGCGCGGCCCGATATCCAGTTGCGGTGCAACGGCGAACAGGCTCGTGGCGGTGACGGCCGGGTCCAGCGTGACCTTCTGACTCCAGGATTCGAGCACCTCGACGAGTCGCGCAATCTGGCCCTGGCGCAGTTGATTGCTGCGTGAGGTGCCCAGCAGCAGGGCGACCACGTAGGTTTGCTCGACATTCAACTGATGCACCTGGCTGGCCAGTTCATCGCTGACGCTGAGGTGTTGCAGCCGATGGTGGCAGGCGATTCGGTACAACTGATGCAAATCGAGCCACAGCCCTTCAGGTACGGGGCTATACAACTGGCTGATACGCAGCAGCGTGCCGTCCAGAGCATGCATCGCGCGTTGCAGTGCGGTGCTCAGCAGCCGGGCGCGGTCCTTGGAGTATTTCGGCGAGATGCGTGCGACGATCTGTTTGTAACCCATGGCCAACTGGGTTTGCAGGGCCTGGCAGAGGTTGACGATCTTGCGCGAGCGCTCATCCAGAACGATGGCCTGTTGCAAAAAATGCCGCTCCAGGTGTTTGCAGACGTAATACACCTCGGGCCGCAACAATTCGAGCAGCTGCAGGCGATTATCGCTGGGGGTGAGCAGTTGGTTGAGTTCGCCGATGGCCTGGTACAACAGGCGTGCGGTTTCGCCGATATTGGCCTTGGGGAGGTTGGCGATCCAGCGTTTGAGGTCGCGCGGCGTGGCGTCGCAGAACGACAGGCGCGACTGTGTCGGTGTCAAAACGCGCGAAAGCTGGAGAGGGCTGGTCTCATTCATGCCGTGGATGGGCTCCGGCGGGAAATGAAAGGGATGTTCCCAACTCTAGCAGTTGTTGCCGAAAGAAGTGTCCGATCAATGTTAGATAGCATGTGGGAGCGAGCCTGCTCGCGATACGTCAGGTCAGTCGATATCAAAGTGACTGAAAAAACGCCATCGCGAGCAGGCTCGCTCCCACAGTGAACAATGACTCAGGCTTTTGGCAGCGCCAACCCCTGGCCCATCTGCACTGGCGAGCCGGCCACCAGCTCTTGGGCCCATTTCACCTGGTCCGGACCGAACAGCACGATGGCGGTCGATCCCAGTTTGAAGCGGCCCAGCTCGGCGCCTTTCTCCAAGTGGATCGGCGCCCGGGCGGCTTCGTCGTAACGGAAGGTTTTCAGCTCACGCTTAGGTGGCGTCACCAGGCCGGCCCAGACGGTTTCGATGGACGCAACGATCATCGCGCCCACCAGTACCACGGCCATCGGCCCGCGCTCGGTGTCGAAAATGCACGCCACGCGCTCGTTACGGGCGAACAGCTCCGGAACGTTTTCGGCAGTGGTCTGGTTCACCGAGAAAATCCGTCCCGGGATGTAGACCATTTCCCGCAGGGTGCCGGCCAGTGGCATGTGCACGCGGTGATAGTCCTTGGGCGACAGGTAGATGGTGGCGAAATCGCCGCCCATGAACGGCGCTGCGTTGGCCGCATCGCCGCCCAGCAGTTCCAGCACGCTGAAGCTGTGGCCCTTGGCCTGGAATACCCGACCGTGCTCGATGGGGCCGAGTTGGCTGACGGCACCGTCGGCGGGGCTGAGGATCGCCCCCGGTGTTGGGTCCAGCGGGCGGGCGCCTTCTTTCAGCGCTCGGGTGAAGAACGCATTGAAGTGCTCGTAGGCCGTGAGGTCTTCCACCAGCGCCTGGGACATGTCCACCTGATAACGTTTGGCGAACCATTGGGTAAAGGCATTCTTGAACCAGCGCACGCGGCATTCGGCAATGCAGCCGGCCAGCCGAGACAGCAAGTGGTGGGGTAGCAGGTATTGGCTGAGGATGAACAAGCGGTTTTTCATTAACTGTCCTTAAGAACCTTCAGAGCTCGATGGGCGTATCAGGGTGGTTGCCCCATTCGCCCCAGGAGCCGGCATAGCCTTTGACACGCGGATAACCGAGCGCCTTGGCCACCAGATAGGTGAAGCCAGAGCGGTGGTGGGTCTGGCAATGGGTGATGATTTCTTTATCAGGCGTGATGCCCAACTGTTCGAGGATTTGCGGCATGTCGCTGCGGATGCGCAGGTTGCGTGCCTGATCCATGCCGGCGGTCCATTCGAAGTTGATCGCGCCGGGAATATGTCCGCCCCTGGCTGCGACGACTTTCTCGCCGGAATACTCCAGTGGGCCGCGTGCGTCCCAGATCGCCAGGTCAGCGGCACCGAGGCGGCTTTGCAGGTATTCGCGGGTGGCGGTGGGTTCTTCGTGCAGGGTCAGGCTCACCGGGCCTGTGGCGGGCGGTGGCACTTCAGTGGACACCGGCAGGCCTTCGTCCAGCCACGCCAGCAAGCCGCCGTCGAGGTAGTGGTAGTTCGAATGGCCGATCACATCCAGCAGCCAGATGAAGCGCCCGGCCCAGCCACCGCCTTCATCGTCATAGACGACGTAGACCGCATTCGGGTTGTGCCCCAGTTCGCCGAACAGCGCCTCGAGGTCGGCTTTTGCTGGCAGCAGACCCGGCGCCGGGGGCTGGCCGAGTTGGGTGCGCTTGGGGTCGACGAAGCATGCGCCAGGGATATGCCCGGTGCTGTAGCGGGCGGCACTGGTCAGGTCCACCAGAATCAGTTCGCGGGCGTCGAGGCGCGACAGCAAGTCGCTCGGCTCGATTACCAGCGGCAAGCCAGAGAAGTCAGGCATGTGATGTCTCCAGGGGCGCAAAGGGAAAAGATTGTATCAAGATCAGCGACCGCGGTTGGTAAAGCTGTGCAAGGCGCGTTCGATACACTGCACGGTTTTACCGAAGGCCTGCACCGTCACGTCCGAGAAGGGCCCGCCGCCCTGATCCACCGCCACCAGCATGATCACTCGGCCGTTGCAGGTCAGTGAGCGCAACAGCAGGTGTTCGCCGCGAAACAGGCTGTGCAGGCCCGGCGGCAGCAACGCCGAAAACTGAGCGTTGTTGTCCGGGTTCAGGCGAACCTGGGCTTGTTGGGCCTGCAATCGTTGCAACACTTTGCTTTGACTGATGGAAAAACTCATGGCCGCCGCTTCTTTGGGCAGGCCGGCGATCTGATGCACGCGCAGGCTGGTCTGGCTGCGGTCGGCCATCAGAATCATCACCCGCTGCATGCCGCATGCCACCAAGGCGTCCCGTGCCGAGGTGGTCAGGTGCATGGCGTTGCTGAACGGGCTCGGTTCCATCAGCAGTTCGGCACATTGTTTGCGCCACTGGGTCAGGTCTTCGGCGCTGGGCGGGGCGGCCGGCAGCAGCCCCGGGTGGACGCGTCGACTGCCCCAAGGCCAGATCAGTGCCACGGCCGGATGCCAGAGGTCCGGCATGGTGTTGTGGCGGGCGCTGTTGACGGCTTGCTGGTGCAATTGCTGCTGGACGTCATCCATGGACATCTGCAGATACAAACTAGTGAGATATTGCCAGCGGGTACTATGAGGTCCGTCCCACGCCTGTTGCGCTGAAAGGGCCAGGCCATTGGCCAGTAGCACCGTGTTGGCTGGCTGATTGAGCCAGCGCCGCAGGGTCGGGTCATCGTCCAGGCGATTTTGCTGGCGCAGCGGGTGTTCGCTATCCCGGGCGATGCGTAGCACTTTCACCAGCTCGCGGCGTTCGTTGAGCAGCAGGCGGTAGCCCTGCGCCACCCAGACCGGCAGGCGCCAGGTCTCCACCAGCGCCAGGCAGATTTTCAGCAGGCCGACGCCGAACAGCTCGCGCTCCACCTTGTTCGCTGACTGGCCTTTATGCACAACCCGCAGTTCCCACTCTTTCAGCAATCCTGGATGAGTCAGGGCCAGCGGCCAGAGTGGTGACAGAAACAACAGGCTGCCCCAGTGGATGTCTTGCCACAACCGCGCCAGGCGGCTGGCAAAAAAACCGTTGGCTTGTTGCGTGGCGTGCTGGCTGATCAATTGCAGTTGACGCAGGGCGATGGGTATTTGCTGCTCCGGCAAGGACGGCAGGCGGGCGAGCAATTCTTCGGTGCGCTTGAGGCCGAGGCGGTTGATGGCCACTTCGAGATTTTCTGCCGGTTCGGCAAAGTTGCCATGGGTGTGATGGTTGGCTTCACGGATGACGCTCAGCGCCAGGGCGGGGCTGTCCTGGATCAGCTCGGCAATGTCACGCAGTGAACGGCGGCTGTCGCCAATGGCTTTGCAGACCAGGTCATGACTGGCCTGGGGCACTGGCAGATGGACGCCCTCGAGCAGCTTTACCCAGCCTTCGAGCGTGGTCGGTCGTGGAGTTGGAACCTTCGTTTCGTTAGCCATGGCTGGACGCGATCATCATAGGGAGTATCTACGCCCGGAACGGGGCAAATTGGCTTTTCGCCTGAACTGGCTATAGTCTGGCGCAGTTTTGCCGATAAGTAGAAGAAGAGATTTTTCAGCTTCCGAATATGACCTTGAACCCGACTTAAATAAGTACTTTCTATCTATGGCTAAAATTATCGGCATCATTGTCGTGTTCGCGAGCGTTCTGGGCGGATACGTGCTCTCCCATGGCAAGATTGCCGCCCTGGTCCAGCCCTTTGAGGTCCTGATCATCGGCGGCGCGGCCCTTGGCGCATTCCTGCAGGCCAACCCTGGCTACATGACGATGCACGTGCTCAAGAAGTCCTTGAGCATGTTCGGCTCGCGTTTCAGCCACACTTTCTACCTTGAGGTGCTGGGGCTGATCTACGAGATCCTCAACAAGAGCCGCCGCGAAGGCATGATGGCGATCGAAGGGGATATCGAAGACGCAGCGTCCAGCCCGATCTTCGCCAAGTACCCCACGGTGCTCAAGGATGAGCGCATGACGGCGTTCGTCTGTGATTACCTGCGCATCATGTCGTCCGGCAACATGGCTCCCCATGAGCTCGAAGGCCTGTTCGACATGGAGCTGTACAGCCTCAAGGAAGACCTGGAGCACCCGTCTCACGCGGTCAACGGCATCGCCGACGGCATGCCGGGTTTCGGTATCGTCGCGGCGGTATTGGGCATCGTGGTGACCATGGCCTCCCTGGGCGAAGGCGACCAGGCATCTATCGGCCTGCACGTAGGTGCGGCACTGGTAGGTACCTTCTTCGGTATTCTCGCCGCGTATGGCTTCTTTGGCCCGTTGGCCCATTCCCTGGCCCACGACGCCAAGGAAGAACTCAATGTCTACGAAGCCATCAAGGCTTCGCTCGTGGCCTCGGCCTCGGGCATGCCGCCATCGCTGGCTGTGGAGTTCGGTCGCAAGGTCCTGTACCCGGCGCACCGTCCAAGCTTCGCCGAGTTAGAACAAGCGGTTCGCGGTCGCTAAGATGGAAAACAACCAGCCGATCATTATCAAGCGCGTCAAGCGCATAGCCGGCGGGCATCACGGGGGCGCCTGGAAAATCGCCTTCGCCGACTTCGCGACGGCGATGATGGCGTTCTTTCTGGTGCTGTGGCTGCTGTCCACCGCGACTCCAGAGCAGAAAATCGCCATCGCCGGTTACTTCAAGGACCCGGTGGGCTTTTCCGAAAGCGGCACGCCTTACATCATCGACCTGGGCGGCTCGCCGGTCCTGGCGCCGGAAAACACCCTCAACCCTGAAGTCGAATCCCAGCCTCAGCCCGACAAGGCGACGGTAGACGCCAATGACGCCGAAGGCATGGCCGAAGAGGTCGAGCGCGAGCGTCTGGAGTTGCTGCTGCAAGAGTTGCAGAACAAGGTCGAAGAGAACCCTGAACTGCAGAAGTTCAAGGACCAGATCCTGTTCGAAATCACGCCGAACGGCTTGCGCATCCAGATCATGGACGCCGAGAACCGTCCGATGTTCGACTCTGGCAGCGCGCGCCTGAAACCTTATTTCGAAGATATTCTGCTGGCCATGGCCGACACCATCAAAGCGGTGCCGAACAAGATCAGCATCAGTGGTCATACCGATGCCAAGCCCTTCATTGGCAAAGGCGATTTCGGTAACTGGGAGCTCTCCGCCAATCGCGCCAACGCGGCCCGTCGGGCCCTGGTGGCTGGCAGTTATCCGGATGAGCAGGTGGCGCGGGTGGTCGGTTATGCCTCCTCGGCGCTGTTCGACCGCAAAGACCCGTTCAACCCGGTCAACCGGCGGATCGATATCGTGGTGTTGACCAAGAAGGCCCAGAAAGCCATCGAAGGTTCGCAAACCGATGATCCTGCGCCAGACCCGGCTCAGGGCGCCGGTGCGCCGGGTGAAGTGCCGACCACGCCTGGCGCGGCGGCGGATCCGAACGCACTGCCGGCGGACCAGCAGCCTGTTCCCGCCCATGAGGTGCGCGAACGTCTGAATCTGTTCGATGATCTCGCGCCGAAACCGGCCGAGCCGCCTGCGCAGTGAGGCCTGCTTGCTTTTGTGGCGAGGGAGCTTGCTCCCGCTCGGCTGCGAAGCAGTCGTAAACCGGCGGGTGCGGTGTGTCTGATGCTCCGCATCTGACAGCTTTTGGGGCTGCTTCGCAGCCCAGCGGGAGCAAGCTCCCTCGCCACAATTGTGTCCGGCTTACCTTTCTTTCAGGTCAGTAACTGCTTTCCGGCAAGCTGGCGATGATCGAGCGATAGCTGTTCATCCGTTGCTGTTGCACACGACCGTCTTCCAGCGCCTTGAGCAGGGCGCAACCGGGTTCGCGGTCGTGCTTGCAGTCGCGGAAACGGCAGGTGCCGATCAGGTCGTTGAACTCGATGAACCCCGCTTCCACATCGGCTCGGCTGACGTGGCCCAGGCCAAACTCGCGGATGCCCGGCGAGTCGATCAACTCACCGCCGCCGGGGAAGTGGAACAACCGCGCAGTAGTGGTGGTGTGAGTGCCCTGGCCGGACAGCTCGGACAACGGGCCGACGCGCGTTTCGACTTCCGGCAGCAGGCTGTTGACCAGCGACGACTTGCCGACACCGGACTGGCCGACAAACACGCTGATGCGTCCGTCCAGTTGTTCCTGCAATTTCTCCATGCCATCGCCGTGGTGAGCCGAAACTTCCAGCACCGGGTAGCCCAATTGCCGATAGACCGAGAGCAATGCGTTCAGCGCCGGGGCGTTGTGTTCATCGATCAGGTCGAACTTGTTGAGCAGCAACAATGGGCGGATGCCGGCGTGTTCAGCCGCTACCAAATAGCGGTCGATCAGGTTGGCGTGGGGCTCAGGCAGCGGGGCGAAGACGATGACGATCATGTCGACGTTGGCCGCCACCGGCTTGAGCTGGCCTCGGCTGTCCGGACGACACAGTTCGGTGTGGCGGGGCAGTTGAGCCACGATCACACCGATGCCTTGGTTGCCGGCACGCCAGACCACCTGGTCGCCGGTCACCAGAGCGGGCAGGTTGGCGCGCAAGTGGCAGCGGAATACCTGGCCGGCCAATTCGCCTTCACGGGCCTCGACCTCGACCTGTACGCCGAAGTGCGCGATCACCAGACCGGTCTGTTCAGGGCCCAGATCGCCGCCCTCCAGCGCTTGTACCGCGCTGGATTCGCGTTTGGCGGCGCGGGCGGCGCGCTCGCCCTGGATTTTTTCGATGCGCCAGTTTTGACGACGATTGAGTTGGCGTTTGGCCATGGGTGTTCCGTATGAAGAATGCAGCGATTAGGTAAAACGGCCGCGAGTTTAGCACGCTCAAGGCCCTGCCTCGGGTTTGAACGAAAAGTCGCCGAGCGGCGATCAGGCAAGGCGAAAACAGGCGAGGAAGCGGAGTTGACCGGTTGTCAATGAGCATTCCGAGCCGGTTTTCAACGCAGCATGATCGTCGCGCAGGCACTTTTCGTTCAAAGCCTAAGCTAAACTGCGCAGCTACGCCGAGGAGCTCCCCCATGCAGAACCCGCAGAACCTGATCTGGATCGACCTGGAAATGACCGGTCTGAACCCGGACACCGACGTGATCATCGAAATGGCCACCATCGTCACCGACAGTGATCTCAACACCCTGGCCGAAGGCCCTGTGATCGCGATCCATCACAGTGACGAGATCTTGGCCGGTATGGACGAATGGAACACTCGCCAGCATGGCGGCTCAGGCCTGACCCAACGGGTGCGCGAGAGCAAAATCAGCATGGCTGAAGCCGAAGCCCAAACCATCGCCTTTCTCGAGCAGTGGGTGCCCAAGGGCAAGTCACCGATCTGTGGCAACAGCATCTGCCAGGATCGTCGCTTTCTCTATACCCACATGAAATCCCTGGAAAGCTACTTTCACTACCGCAACCTGGACGTCTCCACCCTCAAGGAACTGGCCGCCCGCTGGGCACCTGAGGTGCGTGACAGCTTCCAGAAGGGCGGCAGCCACCTGGCCCTGGACGACATCCGCGAGTCCATCGCCGAGCTGCAGCATTACCGCGAGCATTTCATCAAGTTCTAACAGGCACCCAGCGACTGGCGAGATTGCTTTTGTGGCGAGGGAGCTTGCTCCCGCTCGGCTGCGCAGCAGTCGCAGCCGGACAATTCGGTCTGCCTGAAGGACTGTTGGGGCCTGCTTCGCAGGCCAGCGGGAGCAAGCTCCCTCGCCACGGTGGTTTTGTTTAGAGCGGCGACAGGGTGTTTAGGTAGGGGGTGTTGCCTTGCCCTCTTTTGGTGCCTGCCCAAACTGGCTAGACTGCGCGCCTTCCTGTATGGACCGCCATCATGTTGCTGATGCTTTACCTGATCGCCATCACCGCCGAAGCCATGACCGGCGCCTTGTCTGCCGGGCGTCGTGGCATGGACTGGTTCGGCGTGGTGCTGATCGCCTGTGTCACCGCGTTGGGTGGCGGCTCGGTGCGCGATGTGCTGCTCGGTCATTACCCGCTCACTTGGGTCAAGCACCCGGAATACCTGGTGTTGACCACTGCTGCGGCGATGCTGACGGTGTTCCTGGCGCGCTGGATGCGTCATTTGCGCTCGCTGTTCCTGGTGCTCGACGCCGTAGGCCTGGTGGCGTTCACCCTGATCGGCTGCATGACCGCCCTGGAAATGGGCCATGGCATGTTGGTGGCTTCGGTCAGTGGCGTGATTACCGGCGTTTTCGGTGGCATCCTCCGGGACATTTTTTGCAACGATATCCCGCTGATCTTCCGTCGCGAGCTGTATGCCAGCGTCTCGTTTGCCGCAGCGTGGTGCTACATGCTCTGCGTCTATCTGCAGTTGCCGAGTGAACAGGCGATCCTCATCACCTTGTTCGGCGGTTTCCTGCTGCGGCTCCTGGCGATCCGCTTTCACTGGGAAATGCCGAAGTTCGTCTACAACGACGAGGTCTGACGCTCGGCGTGTTGGCGCAACGCCCACTCCACATGCTCGCGCACCAGTTCCGATGGGTAATCGCGCCGCGCTTCAAGCGCCTGCATGACCGGGATGGTTGAAGGCGCATTGCCCAGCCCCACTGCCAGGTTGCGCAACCAGCGTTCGTACCCGGCGCGGCGCAGGGGTGAGCCCTCGGTACTGCTGAGGAATTTTTCCTCGTCCCACATGAACAGTTCGGCCAACCCGGCGTTGTCCAGGTTGTGTCGCGGTTTGAAGTCGCTTTCTCCAGATGGTCGGGCGAAGCGGTTCCACGGGCAGACGATCTGACAGTCATCACACCCGAACACCCGATTACCAATCAACGGTCGCAGCTCTTCGGGGATGGCGCTTTTGAGTTCGATGGTGAGGTAGGAAATGCAGCGTCGGGCATCCAGGACGTAGGGGCCGACGAAGGCATTCGTAGGACAGATGTCCAGGCATGCGGTGCATTTCCCGCAGTGTTCGCTGGCGTGGGGCGGGTCAACCGGCAGCGGCAGGTCGACGAACAGCTCGCTCAGGAAGAAATAGCTGCCGGCCTTGCGGTTCAGTACCAGGGTATTTTTACCGATCCAGCCCAGCCCAGCCTGCTCGGCGATGGCTTTTTCCAGCACCGGTGCGCTGTCAACGAAGGCGCGATAACCGAAGGGACCAATGACCGCCTGAATTTTTTCTGCCAGTTGCTGCACGCGTTTACGGATCAATTTGTGGTAATCGCGGCCCAATGCATAGCGCGAGACGTAGGCCTTTTCCGGTTGGCCGAGCATCTGCGCCATTTGTGTGTCGCCCGCCAGGTAGTCCATGCGTAGGGAAACCACGCGCAATGTACCTGGCACCAGCTCCTCGGGGTGCGAGCGTTTGCTGCCGTGGGCCGCCATGTAATCCATCTCGCCGTGATAGCCCGCGTCGAGCCAGCGCTGTAGATGTTGCTCGTGCTTGGCCAGGTCCAGGCCGCTGATGCCGACCTGCTGGAAACCCAGCTCGCGACCCCAGTCCTTGATGGATTGGGCGAGGGCGGGGAGGTCTGTGGGGATGACGGGCATGAGGCGAGAGAAACCGGAGCTGAGATGCGTATAATTCTGCCAGACATCGGAGCCCGAAGACGCATGCCGCACACTAAAGATGATTTTCCCGACGCGCTGTACAGTGCCGCGCAGGTCCGCGACCTCGACGCACAACTGATCGCGGCAGGCACCACTGGCTTCGAATTGATGCAGCGTGCCGCCCGCGCCACCTGGCGCGCCATTGTCCGGCACTGGCCAGACGCCGGCGAGCTGACGGTGCTGGCCGGTCATGGCAACAACGCCGGCGACGGCTATCTAGTGGCGACCCTGGCCCGACGCGCCGGGTGGTCTGTGCGGGTGCTGACGGTGGGTGAGCCTCGGCGTTTGCTGGGGGATGCCGCCAATGCCCACGCCGAGGCGGTGGCGGTGGGTGTGCCGGTTGAGCCATGGTCGGACGAATCCGACTTGCGCGGTGTGCTGCTCGACGCCTTGCTCGGCACGGGATTGAGTGGCGAAGTCCGCGAGCCCTACGTCCGGGCAATCGACACCATCAATGTCAGTGGCCTGCCAGTGGCCGCGGTGGATATCCCTTCGGGGCTGTGTGCCGACACGGGGCGGGTGCTGGGAACGGCAGTGGTGGCCGACCTGACCGTAACCTTCATTGGTCTGAAGCTGGGCCTGTTTACTGGCGATGCGGCGGATCGGATCGGTGAACTGATATTCAATGATTTGCACGCCGATCCCGACATTGTCGAGGCGGCGCCGGCCACGGCGCGGCTTCTGCTGCCCGATAATCTGCCTGGCCTGGCGCCGCGCGCGCGCGCATCCCACAAAGGCAAGTTCGGTCATGTTCTGTTGATCGGCGGCGATCGAGGTTTTGGCGGGGCCATCCAGATGAGCGCCGAGAGTGCCCTGCGTTGTGGCGCGGGGATGGTATCCATGGCCACTCGCAACGAGCATGTGTCTGCGGCGCTGACACGTTTACCCGAAGTCATGGTGCAGGGCACCCACTCAGCCAACCAATTGATGGGGTTGCTTGAGCAGGCCAGTGTGTTGGTGGTGGGGCCGGGTCTCGGTCAGGCCGCGTGGGGACGTAGCTTGTTGTCGGCAGCGGCCAACGCATCGCTGCCCCAAGTGTGGGATGCCGATGCGCTGAACCTGCTGAGCAGTGGCGCGGTCAGTTTGCCCGAGCACTGTGTGATCACCCCTCATCCGGGCGAGGCGGCGCGGCTTCTGGGTATCTCCACGGCTCAGGTGCAGGCCGATCGTCCGGCGGCGGCCCACGCATTAAGCAAAAAATACGCGGCCACAGTGATTCTCAAAGGCGCTGGCAGCCTGATTGCCAGTGCGGACGGTCGCCTGTCGGTTTGCAGTCAGGGCCATCCGGCCATGGCCACGGCGGGCCTCGGCGATGTGCTGGCAGGGGTGGTTGGCGCATTGCTCGCCCAGGGCATGGATGGCTTCGACGCCGCCTGCCTGGCGGTGTGGTTGCATGCCAATGCCGGTGCGCAAGCCGGTCAGTCGGGCCGGGGGGTGGCGGCGACCGATCTAATCCCGGCCATTCGTCAGTTGTTGGAGGAGCATTCACCGTGTCTGAAGTAACCCTGTACGTGGCGGACGAACAAGCCATGACGCAATTGGGCGCGCGCATTGCGCGTACCACGGCAGGCCATGGTCTGATTTTTCTGGAGGGCGACCTCGGCGCGGGAAAAACCACCTTGTCCCGCGGCATTATTCGTGGCCTGGGACACGTCGGCGCAGTGAAAAGCCCTACGTTCACGTTGGTTGAACCCTACGAAATCGGCGACATTCGTGCCTTCCATTTTGACCTGTACCGACTGGTGGACCCTGAAGAGTTGGAGTTCCTCGGTATCCGCGATTATTTCGAAGATGACGCCTTGTGTCTGATCGAATGGCCCCAGAAGGGTGCAGGCTTTTTGCCAAAGCCTGACCTGACCATTACCATTGGCGCGCAGAACGGTGGGCGTTCGTTGATACTGACGCCGCAAGGCTCGCGTGGCGAGTCGTGGTGTGCCGCTTTGGCACTGGAAACTAATTGATGATGGGGTTTGGTATGCGCTTTCGCGCGGTGGTTACTGTCGTAGGACTGTTGCTTACGGCATTGGCCGTCGATGCTATGGCTGAGACAAAGGTCAGCAGCGTTCGTCTGTGGCGAGCGCCGGACAACACACGGCTGGTGTTCGACCTGACGGGACCGGTGCAGCACAGCGTATTCACCCTGACCGCTCCTGATCGCCTGGTGATTGACATCAATGGCGCATCCCTGGGGGCGCCGCTGACTGCCGCCACCGCCAACACGCCGATCACGGCCATTCGCTCGGCCCAGCGCACCCCGACTGATCTGCGGGTCGTCGTCGATCTGAAAAAGGCGGTGACCCCGAAAAGTTTCACCCTGGCGCCCAACGCCCAATACGGCAACCGACTGGTGGTGGACTTGTTCGACAACCCGGGCGATGCAGCGCCGCCGCCTGCGCCGCCGACCAAAGTCGCCACAGTGCCGGCGGTGCCGGTCACGCCCACTGAGCCTGCTCTCAAGCTTCCGCCGGCGCCATCCGGCAAGCGCGATATCATCGTTGTGATCGATGCCGGTCACGGTGGTGAGGACCCTGGTGCCTCTGGCTCGCGAGGACAGCGTGAAAAGGACGTGGTGTTGTCCATCGCCCGTGAGTTGCAGCGTCAGGTCAATGGTATGAAGGGCTTTCGCGCGGAACTGACCCGTACCGGAGACTATTTCATCCCCTTGCGTGGCCGTACCGAAATTGCCCGCAAGAAGGGCGCGGACCTGTTCGTCTCGATCCATGCCGACGCCGCCCCTTCAAAAGCCGCGTTCGGGGCCTCGGTGTTTGCCCTGTCCGACCGGGGGGCTACCTCCGAGACCGCCCGTTGGCTGGCTGACAGCGAAAACCGTTCCGACCTGATTGGCGGTGCCGGCAACGTCAGTCTCGATGACAAGGACCGCATGCTCGCCGGCGTACTGCTCGATTTGTCGATGACAGCCTCGCTGACGTCCAGCCTGAACGTCGGTCAAAAAGTCTTGAGCAACATTGGGCGTGTCACGCCGTTGCACAAGCGACGTGTCGAACAGGCGGGGTTCATGGTGCTCAAGTCGCCGGACATCCCGTCGATCCTGGTGGAAACCGGCTTCATCTCCAACGCCAACGAAGCTTCGAAGCTGACCTCCTCCAGTCACCAGCAGGCCCTGGCCCGTTCCATCAGCAGCGGCGTGAGGCAGTTCTTCCAGCAGAACCCGCCGCCGGGCACCTACATCGCCTGGCTGCGAGACTCCGGCAAGATCGCCCAGGGGCCGCGAGACCATCGGGTCAATCCTGGCGAAACCCTGGCAATGATCGCGGTGCGCTATCAGGTGTCGCCCGCTTCCTTGCGCAGCGCCAACAACCTTAAGAGCGACGAGCTCAAGATCGGCCAGACCCTGACCATTCCCGGCAATGAAGTGGTGGTCAAGCAATGAGCGATGAACTGGCCGGCAGCAATGCCCGCATCGAACTGCTCAGCCCCCGGCTGGCGAACCAGATCGCCGCCGGTGAGGTGGTCGAGCGTCCGGCGTCGGTCATCAAGGAGTTGCTGGAGAACAGCCTCGACTCCGGGGCCAAACGCATCGACGTGGATGTCGAGCAGGGTGGTGTCAAGCTATTGCGAGTGCGCGATGACGGGGGAGGCATTCCGGCCGACGACCTGCCGCTGGCCCTGGCGCGCCACGCCACCAGCAAGATCCGCGACCTGGAAGACCTCGAGCGGGTCATGAGCCTGGGGTTCCGTGGCGAGGCACTGGCCTCCATCAGTTCGGTGTCGCGCCTGACGCTCACCTCGCGTACCCGTGAAGCCGACCAGGCCTGGCAAGTCGAGACCGAGGGCCGGGACATGGCGTCCCGCGTCCAGCCCGCGGCCCATCCGGTGGGCACCTCGGTGGAAGTGCGCGACCTGTTCTTCAATACCCCGGCCCGGCGCAAGTTTCTCAAGGCCGAGAAGACCGAATTCGATCATTTGCAGGAAGTCATCAAGCGCCTGGCCCTGGCGCGTTTTGACGTGGCGTTCCATTTGCGCCACAACGGCAAGACCATCCTCAGCCTGCACGAGGCCCATGATGATGCGGCCCGGGCTCGACGCGTCGGCGCGGTGTGCGGTGCGGGTTTCCTGGAACAGGCGTTGCCCATCGAAGTGGAGCGCAATGGTCTGCACCTGTGGGGTTGGGTCGGGCTGCCGACTTTTTCTCGCAGCCAGGCGGACTTGCAGTACTTTTACGTGAACGGGCGGGCGGTGCGCGACAAACTGGTGGCCCACGCGGTGCGCCAGGCCTATCGCGACGTGTTGTTCAACGGTCGGCATCCGACTTTCGTGCTGTTTTTCGAAGTCGATCCCGCGGTGGTGGACGTCAACGTGCATCCCACCAAGCATGAAGTACGCTTCCGTGACGGGCGTATGGTGCACGATTTCCTTTACGGCACCTTGCACCGCGCCCTGGGTGATGTGCGTCCGGAGGATCAACTGGCGGCCCCGGCAGCGGTGGCTGGCATGGTTCGGCCGACGGGGTTGGAGGCCGGCGAGTTCGGTCCCCAGGGCGAAATGCGTCTGGCTGCCAATGCACTGTTGGAACAACCCCAGTCCCAGCCGAGCTACAACGCGGCGGGGACTGGCTCCGGCAGCGGCTATCAGTATCAATATACGCCACGCCCGCAATCGAACGTGCCGGCAGCCGAGGCCCAGGCGGCTTATCGCGAGTTTTTCAAACCCCTGCCTGAGACCGGTGCGGCGGCGTTGCCGGACGGCCAGGGTGATATTCCGCCACTGGGGTATGCCCTGGCGCAGCTCAAAGGCATCTATATCCTCGCGGAAAATGCCCAGGGCCTGGTCCTGGTGGACATGCATGCCGCCCATGAGCGGATCATGTACGAACGGCTGAAGATCGCCATGGCCAGCGAAGGCCTTAGCGGGCAACCGCTATTGGTGCCTGAATCCCTGGCGGTCAGTCAGCGTGAGGCTGACTGCGCCGAGGAGCATGTGAGCTGGTTCCAGCGCCTGGGCTTTGAGCTGCAGCGCCTGGGCCCGGAAACCCTGGCGATCCGGCAGATCCCGGCGTTGTTGAAACAGGCCGAAGCCAACCGACTGGTCAGCGACGTGCTGGCGGACCTGATGGAGTACGGCACCAGCGACCGGATCCAGGCGCACCTGAACGAACTGCTCGGCACCATGGCCTGCCACGGCGCAATCCGAGCCAACCGGCGTCTGGCCTTGCCGGAAATGAATGGCCTGCTGCGGGATATGGAAAACACCGAGCGCAGCGGCCAATGCAACCATGGCCGGCCGACCTGGACCCAACTGGGCCTGGACGACCTGGACAAACTGTTCCTGCGCGGTCGCTGATGAGCCAGTTGCCACCTGCGATCTTTCTGATGGGGCCGACCGCTGCCGGCAAGACCGACCTGGCCATTGAGTTGACCAAAGCGCTGCCTTGCGAGCTGATCAGCGTCGATTCGGCCTTGGTCTACCGCGGGATGGACATCGGCACGGCCAAGCCGTCAAAAGAGCTGCTGGCCGAGTTCCCGCACCGACTGATCGACATCCTGGATCCGGCCGAAGCTTACTCGGCAGCGGATTTTCGTCGCGATGCCCTTCAGGCCATGGCCGAAATCACCGCCAGAGGCAAGATTCCGCTGCTGGTGGGCGGCACGATGCTGTACTACAAGGCTCTGGTCGAGGGGCTGGCGGACATGCCGGCCGCCGATCCCAACGTGCGCGCGCAGATCGAAGAAGAGGCTGCACGCCTTGGCTGGCAAGCCCTGCATGAGCAACTGGCGGTCATCGACCCGGAGTCGGCGGCCCGCATTCACCCCAACGACCCGCAACGGCTCAGCCGGGCGCTGGAGGTCTATCGGGTCAGCGGGCAGAGCATGACGGCCCTGCGACAGCGACAATCTGCGCAAAGTACTGAAGCAGCCGCTTCGGGAATGCAACAATTGCCCTATACTGTCGCCAATCTGGCCATCGCTCCGGCGAACCGGCAAGTGCTGCATCGGCGAATTGAACAAAGATTCACATTAATGTTGGAACAGGGATTCATAGACGAGGTCGTAGCCCTGCGTGAGCGAAGTGACCTGCATGCCGGGTTGCCGTCTATACGTGCGGTGGGTTATCGACAGGTCTGGGACTATCTGGACGGCAAGCTGACGTCAGCCGAGATGCAGGAGCGTGGAATCATTGCCACGCGCCAATTGGCGAAACGCCAGTTCACCTGGCTGCGGAGCTGGACTGACTTGCATTGGCTTGACAGTCTTGATTGCGACAATCTGCCGCGCGCCTTGAAATACCTTGGGACCATCTCCATATTGAGCTGAGTCCTTGCAATTGCCGTCTATCCTTGGGGGTGTGACGGCCCAAGCCATCTGATTCCGATTTTAATTATTGATCCTTAAAGGAGTGCGGCACATGTCAAAAGGGCATTCGCTACAAGACCCTTACTTGAACACTTTACGTAAAGAGAAAGTTGGGGTGTCCATCTATCTGGTCAACGGGATCAAACTGCAAGGCCATATCGAGTCTTTCGACCAGTTCGTCATCCTTTTGAAAAACACCGTCAGCCAGATGGTCTACAAGCACGCGATCTCGACAGTCGTGCCTGTGCGTGCGATTCGTCTGCCTAGCGCAACCGAATCCGAAGCCGGTGACGCTGAACCGGGTAACGCTTGATAGGAGTCTCCTTTGTTCTTTGAGCGCCACGGTGGGGGTGAGCGGGCCATTCTCGTTCACTTGGATGGACAAGACCCTGAGGCGCGCGAAGATCCGCAGGAGTTTCAGGAATTGGCACTTTCGGCCGGCGCCGAGACCGTCGCGTTTTTTAACGTGCCGCGTCATCGGCCAACCGCCAAATACCTGATAGGTAGCGGCAAGGTCGAGGAATTGCGCGACCTGGTCAAAACCGAGCAGGTCGACCTGGTGATTTTCAATCACATCCTCACGCCCAGTCAGGAGCGTAACCTCGAGCGTGTGTTCGAGTGCCGCGTGATCGACCGGACGGGGTTGATTCTCGATATCTTCGCCCAGCGCGCCCGTACCCATGAAGGCAAGCTCCAGGTCGAACTGGCCCAGCTTGAGCACATGAGTACGCGACTGGTTCGTGGCTGGACCCACCTTGAGCGGCAGAAGGGTGGTATCGGTCTGCGCGGTCCGGGTGAGACCCAGCTGGAAACCGACCGGCGCCTGCTGCGGGTTCGCCTGCGCCAGATCAAGGGGCGTCTGGAAAAGGTCCGCAGCCAGCGCGAGCAATCCCGGCGTGGCCGCAAGCGTGCTGATATCCCGACGGTTTCATTGGTGGGTTATACCAACGCCGGCAAATCGACGCTGTTCAATAACGTGACCCAGTCCGATGTCTACGCCGCCGACCAGCTGTTCGCCACGCTCGATCCGACCCTGCGCCGGCTCGACTTGGACGACCTCGGGCCGATCGTACTGGCCGATACCGTGGGCTTCATTCGGCACCTGCCGCATAAGCTGGTCGAGGCTTTCCGGGCTACGCTCGAAGAGTCGAGCAACTCCGACCTGCTGCTGCACGTGATCGATGCCGCCGAGCCGGACCGGATGCTGCAGATCGAGCAGGTCATGGTGGTGCTGGGCGAGATCGGAGCCCAGGACTTGCCGATCCTCGAGGTATACAACAAACTCGATTTGCTCGAAGGCGTGGAGCCGCAGATCCAGCGCGATGCCGATGGCAAGCCGCAGCGGGTCTGGTTATCGGCCCGCGACGGCTCCGGCCTCGACCTGCTCAAGCAGGCCGTGGCGGAGCTGCTGGGCAACGACCTGTTTGTTGGCACGCTGAAGTTGCCGCAACGTTTCGCCCGGCTGCGGGCCCAGTTCTTTGAGCTCGGAGCGGTGCAGAAAGAAGAACACGACGAAGAAGGCATCTGCCTGCTGGCGGTTCGCCTGCCTCGGACGGAGCTCAATCGACTGGTCAGTCGCGAAGGGCTGCAGCCGATGGAATTCATCGAGCAACACACTTTGCAATAAAAGCCTGAGAAAGCTGTGTCAGGCATTCTGTAGCATTGGTCGGCGCGCCGTGGGTGCGTCTTTGCTTTATCAGATGGAGAGCGCTATGGCTTGGAATGAGCCGGGTGGCAACTCGAATAATCAGGATCCCTGGGGTGGAAAACGTCGTAACAACGGCGACCGCAAGGGGCCGCCGGATCTCGACGAGGCCTTCCGAAAGCTGCAGGAAAGCCTGAACGGTTTGTTCGGTGGTGGTAAGAAACGCGGTGACGATGGTGGTGGCCGTTCGGGCAAGGGTGGCGGTTATGGCCTGCTCGGCATTGGTCTCGTCGTGCTCGCGGCTGTCTGGCTGTACAGCGCGGTTTATGTCGTGGACGAGCAGGAGCAGGCCGTGGTGCTGCGCTTCGGCAAGTACTACGAGACTGTCGGTCCGGGTCTGAACATCTATTTCCCGCCAATCGACAAGAAGTTCATGGAGAACGTCACGCGTGAGCGTGCCTACACCAAGCAGGGCCAGATGCTGACCGAAGACGAGAACATCGTCGAAGTGCCGCTGACCGTGCAATACAAGATCTCCAATCTGCAAGACTTCGTACTGAACGTCGACCAGCCGGAAATCAGCCTGCAGCACGCCACTGAAAGTGCCTTGCGTCATGTGGTGGGCTCTACCGCCATGGACCAGGTGCTGACTGAAGGTCGTGAGTTGATGGCCAGCGAAATCAAGGAGCGCCTGCAAAGGTTCCTCGATACCTATCGCACCGGTATCACCGTTACCCAGGTCAACGTTCAGAGCGCAGCGGCACCGCGTGAAGTCCAGGAAGCCTTCGATGACGTGATCCGTGCCCGTGAAGACGAGCAGCGTTCGCGCAACCAGGCCGAGACCTATGCCAACGGTGTCGTGCCGGAAGCCCGTGGTCAGGCCCAGCGCATCATTGAAGACGCCAACGGCTACCGCGACGAAGTGGTCTCCCGCGCCAAGGGTGAGGCGGACCGCTTCACCAAACTGGTGGCCGAGTATCGCAAGGCGCCTGAAGTCACCCGCGAGCGTCTGTATCTGGACACCATGCAGGAAGTCTTCAGCAACACCAGCAAGGTCCTCGTGACCGGCAACAAGAACGGCCAGAGCAATCTGCTGTACTTGCCGCTGGACAAGATGGTCGAGAGCGGTCGCAGCACCAGTACGCCGTCGACCGGCGCGGCAGCCGTCAGCAATGAAGGCAATGCCCGCGCGGTGGAACTGCAGCAACAGCAAGCACGTACCAGGGAGAGTCGCTGATGAGCAATAAATCGCTGATCGCCCTTATTGTCGGTGTCGTCGTGGCGATCGCTGCCTGGAACTGCTTCTACATCGTGGCTCAGACCGAGCGCGCGGTGTTGCTGCAATTCGGTCGCGTGGTCCAGGCTGATGTCCAGCCAGGGCTGCATGTGAAAGTGCCGTACGTCAACAAGGTGCGCAAGTTCGATGGCCGCCTGATGACGCTGGATGCACCGACGCAGCGTTTCCTGACGCTGGAAAAGAAAGCCGTGATGGTGGACGCCTATGCCAAGTGGCGCGTGAAAGATGCCGAGCGCTTCTACACCGCGACATCAGGCCTCAAGCAGATCGCCGACGAGCGTCTGTCTCGTCGCCTGGAATCGGGTCTGCGTGACCAGTTCGGTAAGCGTACGCTGCATGAAGTCGTGTCCGGTGAGCGTGATGCGCTCATGGCTGACATCACCCGTTCGCTGAATACGATGGCAGAAAAAGAGCTGGGTATCGAAGTCGTCGATGTCCGGGTCAAGGCCATCGACCTGCCGAAGGAAGTCAATCGCAGTGTGTTCGAGCGGATGAGCACCGAGCGCGAGCGTGAAGCCC
Source organism: Pseudomonas sp. NFACC39-1 (assembly GCF_900110355.1). NCBI lineage: Bacteria > Pseudomonadati > Pseudomonadota > Gammaproteobacteria > Pseudomonadales > Pseudomonadaceae > Pseudomonas > Pseudomonas sp. NFACC39-1. The sequence goes on from NZ_FODL01000002.1 coordinate 441,184, forward strand.
GCGAGCACCGCGCCAAAGGTAACGAGCTGGCCGAAGGCATCCGTGCTGACGCTGATCGCCAGCGTCGCGTACTGCTGGCTGAAGCCTATCGTGAGTCGGAAGAGGTCCGTGGTGATGGTGATGCCCAGGCCGCTGCGATCTACTCCAAGGCCTACGGTCAGGATCAGGAGTTCTACGGGTTCTACCGTAGCCTGCGCGCTTATCGTGAAAGCTTTGCGAACAAATCCGACGTCATGGTCCTGGACCCAAGCAGTGACTTTTTCCGCTACCTGGAAAAATCCAAGCCTTGATGCGACGTTGACCTGAAGCACTCCGCCCGGCGGCTAAAGCGTCGGGCGGGGTGATCCTTTGGGAAAACGTGTGTATGATGCGGCAGCCGGGAAATTCCCGGCTTTTTTGCGTCTGCACGTTCGATTGCGGTTTTTGGTGCAGGCGTCGGGTTGAACGACTCGACAGGTTTTTCGAGGAAAGTGCTTGGCGAGGCCGATTAAAGGCCATTCGTCACGTTGCTCATGCGCGGGGTTTGCGCATGGGGCGGGCATTTTCTGCTTCACTCAAGGCTTGCCCGAGGGCTGGCCGCCCGGACCATAGGGGAATGGCGTAATGGCAACGGTAGACCGCTGGCTGCTGCCAGATGGCATCGAAGAAGTACTGCCACCGGAAGCTGCGCGTATTGAAGTAGCGCGTCGGCAGGTGTTGGATCTGTTCCAGAGCTGGGGTTACGAATTCGTCGTTACCCCGCATATCGAGTACCTGGAATCCCTGCTGACCGGCGCGGGCCAGGACCTGGATCTGCGCACCTTCAAGGTTATCGACCCGCAGTCGGGTCGGCAGATGGGCTTTCGTGCCGACATCACGCCGCAAGTGGCTCGTATCGACGCCCACACCCTGCGTCGTGAAGGTCCGAGCCGTCTGTGCTATGCCGGCAGTGTGCTGCACGCCCAGCCGCGCGCCTTGTCATCTTCGCGCAGCCCTATCCAGCTGGGTGCCGAGTTGTATGGCGACGCCAGCCCCAGCAGCGACGTGGAAGTCATCAGCTTGATGTTGGCCATGTTGCAACTGGCCGACGTACCGGATGTCCACATGGACCTGGGCCACGTTGGCATCTATCGTGGCCTGGCGCGTGCGGCCGGTTTGTCCGGCGAAGTGGAGCAGCAGTTGTTCGATGCCTTGCAGCGCAAGGCCATCGATGAAGTGATCAGTCTGACCGAAGGCCTGCCGGCCGATTTGTCCGGCATGTTGCGGGCGCTGGTAGACCTCTGCGGAGGTCGCGAAGTGCTGGCCGCTGCCCGCGAGCGGCTGGCCCATGCGCCGGCACCTGTGCTCGCGGCACTGGACGATTTGCTGGCGATTGCCGAGCGGCTGTCGGTGCGTTTCCCCGAGCTGCCGCTGTATTTCGACCTGGGTGAACTGCGCGGTTATCACTACCACACCGGTGTGGTGTTCGCGGTGTTCGTGCCGGGAGTTGGCCAGTCCATCGCTCAGGGCGGTCGATACGATGATATTGGCGCCGACTTCGGTCGTGCCCGTCCGGCGACCGGCTTCTCTACCGATTTGAAAACCCTGGTGACCCTGGGGCGTGCTGAAGTCGAGCTACCGTCTGGCGGTATCTGGATGCCTGACAGTACGGATGCAGCACTCTGGCAGATGGTCTGCCAGTTGCGCAGTGAGGGTCAGCGTGTCGTCCAGGCCTTGCCTGGGCAGCCTTTGGCCGCCGCCCGTGAAGCGGACTGCGACCGGCAATTGATTCAGCAGAACGGGCTTTGGCAAGTATTGCCGCTGGCTTCTTGAGTTTTCCTGCCGGCCGCGGCCGGCACCAAGTTTGCGCGAATGAGGACAAGTGTTATGGGTAAGAATGTCGTAGTCCTGGGCACCCAGTGGGGTGATGAGGGCAAAGGCAAGATCGTTGATCTGCTGACCGAACATGCTGCCGCCGTAGTGCGCTACCAGGGTGGCCACAACGCAGGTCACACCTTGGTGATCGACGGTGAGAAAACCGTACTGCACCTGATTCCGTCGGGCGTGCTGCGCGAAGGCGTGCAGTGCCTGATCGGCAACGGGGTGGTGGTTGCCCCCGACGCCTTGTTGCGGGAAATCATCAAGCTGGAAGAGAAGGGCGTACCGGTGCGCGAGCGCCTGCGTATCAGCCCGTCTTGCCCGCTGATCCTGTCCTATCACGTTGCGCTGGACCAGGCCCGCGAAAAGGCCCGTGGCGAGCTGAAGATCGGCACCACCGGTCGCGGCATCGGTCCGGCCTACGAAGACAAGGTGGCCCGTCGCGGCCTGCGCATCGGTGACCTGTTTCACCGTGAGCGCTTCGCCGCCAAGCTGGGCGAGTTGCTGGACTACCACAACTTCGTTCTGGTCAATTACTACAAAGAGCCGGCCATCGACTTCCAGAAAACCCTGGATGAGTGCATGGAGTACGCTGAGCTGCTCAAGCCGATGATGCTCGACGTCACTGCCGAGCTGCACGAGCTGCGTCGCGCGGGCAAGGACATCATGTTCGAAGGCGCCCAAGGCTCGCTGCTGGACATCGACCACGGTACCTATCCGTACGTCACCAGTTCCAACACCACTGCCGGCGGTATCGCCACCGGTTCGGGTTTTGGACCGATGTACCTGGACTACATCCTGGGTATCACCAAGGCCTACACCACTCGCGTTGGTTCGGGTCCGTTCCCGACCGAGCTGTTCGATGACGTCGGTGCGTTCCTGGCCAAGCGCGGCCATGAGTTCGGCGCCACCACTGGCCGTGCCCGTCGTTGTGGCTGGTTCGATGCCGTCATCCTGCGTCGCGCCATCGACGTCAACAGTATCTCGGGCCTGTGCCTGACCAAGCTGGACGTACTGGACGGCCTGGAAACCATCAACATCTGCGTGGGCTACAAGAATCAGGACGGCGCGGTCATCGACGCACCGACTGACGCTGACAGCTACATCGGCCTGGAGCCGGTATACGAGCAGATGCCAGGCTGGACCGAGTCGACCGTGGGCGCCAAGACCCTGGAAGAGCTGCCAGTGGCGGCTCGCAACTACATCAAGCGCGTCGAAGAGTTGGTCGGTGCGCCGATCGACATTATTTCGACGGGGCCGGATCGCAACGAAACCATCGTTCTGCGTCACCCGTTTGCCTGATAAGTCGTTGATGTAAAAAGCAAAGGACCCTCATCGGGTCCTTTGTCGTTTCTGACTGCCAGACGGCACGACACTTGCTACACACCATGAATAATAAGCGCTTCTTGTGAAGTGCCATCAAATTAATGGCGTTAGTAGAGGGATTCCCTGTGTCGGCCGTTCTCTCATTGTTACAAAGCCGCCTGTTGCGGCCGGTGTTCGTTACCCTCGGTGTCGCCCTTTTGGTGCAGGTGCTGGTCGCTGTCGCGCTGACGCGAAGCACGGTCACGGCGCTGGAGGCTGATCTGGAGGCTCGGCTCGGCGGCGACAGTCAGAAGTTGTCTGGTGAGCTGGAGCAGGCCGGGCGTGAAGTGACGTCGAGCCTGGACAGCTTGTCGACCAGCACTCGTCAGCGCCTCACCGCCGGTTTGTCTGCGCGGCTGAAGGATGAACAGGCACAGTTGCGGGCGACGCTGGAAAAATCGCTCAAGGATTCTGCCAATGATATGGCGCAACTCCTGGCTTCGGTCGCGCCCCGCGCCATGTGGGACAGCGACGTGCCGGCCCTCTCCGAGTTTGCCCGTCGGGCCCAGCGCAATCCCAACGTACTCTTCGTCATTTATGACGACGCCACCGGCCAGCACCTGACTCGTTACCTGAATCGGGAGAACCCGATCAACAAGGCTTTGCTAGAGAAAGGCCAGGGCGATCGGGCGCTGGACAAGGTGTTGGACGCGGCCAAGAACGACCCTTCGGTGTATTACCTTGAGGCCTCGATCAACCCCAACGGCGTAGAGATCGGCAAGGTGTTGATGGGCGTTTCCACGGCCTCCGTTGAGGCTGACTTGAAGGCGTTGGACCAGCGCTTCTCGGCCTTGATTGCCAGTGGTGACCAGTTGGTGGGCGATAGCCTCAAGGGGGCCGCAGCTGACAGTGCCACGGCAATGCGTGGGCGTCTGGAGTCGGCCCAGTCCACCGCGACGCAAATGCAGGCCAACACCGCCACCACCGTACAGGACGCTGCGGGCACTTTGCGCTGGCGGATCGGCCTGGGGCTGGCGCTGGTGGGGTTTGGCGTGCTGGTGCTGCTGGCTGTGGTGTTGGGGCGGCGAGTGGTCAATCGTTTGAAGTTGTTGATTGCCGCGATGAACGATCTGGCGGCGGGTGAGGGCGACCTGACCAAGCGCGTGCAAATCAGCAGCAAGGACGAAATCGGCGAGATGGCCTCGGCGGTCAATCGTTTTGTGGATAAGTTGCAGCCCATCGTGCGGGAGGCGGGTGATGTGGCCCAGCGCACCGGTGTGGAGATCGGCGCAATGACCTTGCGTAATTCCGGCGCCGATGCGGCGGCCGGAATGCAGCGTGATGAAGTGGCCGAGAGCTTGCGAGCGTTGTCGCAAATGGCTGACGAAGCGCAATCGGAAAGCCAGGCGATGCAGGCTGCCTTGCAGCAGGTGGTGGAGATTCGCAAGGCCACCGACGAAAACACCCGTACATCGGCCAAGGTCGGTGGTTTGATTGAGGCGCTGGCCGGGCAGGTCGACACCGGGGCGAAAGTCATCGAGCGGCTGGCTCAACAGAGCGAGCAGATCGAAGTGGTGCTCACGGTCATTCACGGCATTGCCGAGCAAACCAACCTGCTGGCCTTGAACGCGGCCATCGAAGCGGCGCGGGCCGGGGAAACCGGGCGCGGGTTCGCAGTGGTTGCCGACGAGGTGCGGGCGCTAGCAAGCAAGACGCAGAGTTCGACCGGCGACATCCAGGCTCATATCGTCGCGCTGCAGCAGGGCGCTCGCGAGGCGGTGGCCGCCATCGGCCAGGCTGGGCGTCAGGCCAGCGAGGGGTTGTTAGTGTTGCGTGACAGCGCGCGCTTACAGCAGTCGGTACAGGCCTCTGTAGAGCAGGTGCATGCGGCCATCGGTCTGGCCACGCAGGCAGCGGCTCACCAGGCGCAAGGTGCGCAGGCGGTGCGTGGGCGGGTGGAAACCATTCATGCCCAGGCCGAGAAAGCGGCTCAGGCTGTGGTCGAGACCACGGCCAGTGGCAAAGTGCTCGACAGTCTGGCGGCGCAATTGAAGGCGAGCCTGGGGCAGTTCAGGGCTTGATAGGGTAACTGGTCTGCCTTATCGCGAGCAGGCTCGCTCCCACAGTGGGTTTCGAGGTGTTCACAGCATTTGTGTTCATTGCGATCCATTGTGGGAGCGAGCCTGCTCGCGATAGCGGTTCCAAGGCTCCAGCCATAAATCCAAGTGCCCAGAAACGCAAAAACCCGCTTTCGCGGGTTTAAGTGAGTTCAAGGCCGTAACCTTGAAGCTTGAATTGGTGCCCAGAAGAAGACTCGAACTTCCACGACCTTGCGGTCACCAGCACCTGAAGCTGGCGTGTCTACCAATTTCACCATCTGGGCAGCATCTTCAGCGTTGCCGCTGTCGATGTGGCGCACTATACGGAGCGAGTTTTGATCTGTAAACCCCTGTTTTTGTTTTAGTAATTACCAGTCAGATTCCCGGGGCCGAAAATGCAAAAACCCGCTTTCGCGGGTTTTTGGGGAGCTGGCAGATCGTTGATCTGTCGCTCGAAATTGGTGCCCAGAAGAAGACTCGAACTTCCACGACCTTGCGGTCACCAGCACCTGAAGCTGGCGTGTCTACCAATTTCACCATCTGGGCAGTATCGGCAGCGCGTGTGCGTCGTCGATGGCGCGCACTATACGGAGCGTGTTTTTAACTGTAAACCCCTCCCGAGAAAAAAACCGGTAAATTTCACGAGCGGTGCATTTCCGGGCTTCAAAAGGGGTCAAAAGACTTCAGAAAAAGGCATCAGGCGCTTGAAATTTCCCGTTTCATTACGCCTATGCCAAACTAACCCGCATATAGACAAGGTGAAAACTCTCTAATGGCCGATTGGCAGTCCCTCGATCCCGAGGCCGCTCGTGAAGCGGAAAAATACGAAAACCCTATTCCTAGCCGCGAACTGATCCTGGCGCATCTCGCCGATCGGGGTTCGCCTGCTAGCCGCGAGCAACTGGTCGAAGAGTTCGGTCTGACCACCGAAGACCAGCTCGAAGCCCTGCGCCGCCGTCTGCGCGCCATGGAGCGCGATGCGCAGTTGATCTATACCCGGCGTGGCACCTATGCGCCCGTGGACAAGCTGGACCTGATCCTGGGCCGCATCGCCGGTCACCGTGACGGTTTCGGCTTCCTGATCCCGGACGACGGCAGCGACGATCTGTTCATGAGCCCGGCGCAGATGCGTCTGGTGTTCGACGGTGACCGGGCCCTGGCCCGGGTTTCCGGCCTGGACCGCCGCGGCCGCCGTGAAGGCGTGATCGTTGAAGTGGTGTCCCGTGCCCACGAAAGCATTGTCGGCCGTTACTTTGAAGAAGGCGGCATCGGTTTTGTCGTCGCCGATAACCCGAAGATCCAGCAGGAAGTGCTGGTCACCCCGGGCCGCAATGCCAACGCCAAGGTCGGTCAGTTCGTCGAGGTGAAAATCACCCACTGGCCAACCCCGCGCTTCCAGCCCCAGGGCGATGTGGTGGAAGTGGTCGGTAACTACATGGCGCCGGGCATGGAAATCGATGTTGCCTTGCGCACCTACGACATTCCCCATGTCTGGCCCGAAGCGGTCCTCAAAGAAGCCGCCAAGCTCAAGCCTGAAGTCGAAGAGAAAGACAAAGAGAAACGCATCGACCTGCGCCACTTGCCGTTTGTCACCATCGACGGCGAAGACGCACGGGATTTCGACGATGCGGTCTTCTGCGAAGCCCGGCCGGGCAAGTTGCGCCTGTTCTCCGGCGGCTGGAAGTTGTACGTGGCAATTGCCGACGTTTCCAGCTACGTGAAACTCGGCTCGGCGCTGGACGCCGAAGCCCAGGTGCGCGGCAACTCGGTGTACTTCCCCGAGCGCGTCGTACCGATGCTGCCAGAGCAACTGTCCAACGGCTTGTGCTCGCTCAATCCTCACGTTGACCGCCTGGCCATGGTTTGCGAGATGACCATCTCCAAATCCGGCGAGATGACCGATTATTGCTTTTACGAGGCGGTGATCCATTCTCACGCCCGCCTGACCTACAACAAGGTCAGCGCGATGCTGGAAACCCCGAAACTTGCCGAGTCGCGCAAGCTTCGTGGCGAATACACCGATGTCGTGCCGCATCTCAAAGAGCTGTACTCGCTCTACAAAGTGCTGCTGGCCGCCCGTCACGTGCGTGGCGCGATCGATTTCGAAACCCAGGAAACCCGGATCATCTTCGGCTCCGAGCGCAAGATCGCCGAGATTCGTCCGACGGTGCGCAACGATGCCCACAAGCTGATCGAGGAATGCATGCTGGCCGCCAACGTGGCCACTGCTGAATTCCTGAAGAAGCACGAGATTCCTGCGCTGTACCGGGTCCACGATGGCCCGCCGCCGGAACGCCTGGAAAAACTGCGCGCCTTCCTCGGTGAGCTCGGCCTGTCCTTGCACAAAGGCAAGGATGGTCCGTCGCCCAAGGATTACCAGGCCCTGCTGGCCGGTATCAAGGATCGCCCGGATTTCCATCTGATCCAGACCGTGATGCTGCGTTCGTTGAGCCAGGCGGTATACAGCGCCGATAACCAAGGTCACTTCGGCCTGAATTACGAAGCCTACACCCACTTCACGTCGCCGATCCGTCGCTACCCTGACTTGCTCACGCATCGGGCGATCCGCAGCGTGATCCACTCGAAGATGAACACCCCGCACGTCAAGCGTGCCGGTGCGATGACCATTCCCAAGGCGCGCATCTATCCGTACGACGAGGCGGCCCTGGAGCAACTCGGCGAGCAATGCTCGATGAGCGAGCGCCGTGCCGATGAAGCGACTCGCGACGTAGTGAACTGGCTCAAGTGCGAGTTCATGAAAGATCGCGTGGGTGAGTCGTTCCCGGGCGTGATCACAGCCGTGACCGGTTTTGGCCTGTTCGTCGAGCTGACCGACATCTACGTCGAAGGCCTGGTGCACGTCACCGCGCTGCCGGGTGATTACTACCACTTCGACCCGGTGCATCACCGCTTGGCGGGTGAGCGTACCGGTCGCAGCTTCCGTCTTGGCGATACGGTCGAAGTGCGGGTCATGCGCGTTGATCTCGACGAGCGCAAGATCGACTTCGAGATGGCGGAAAAAACCATCAGCGCGCCGATTGGTCGCAAGAAGCGCGGCACTGAAACTTCTGCGCCTGCGGCCAAGACCGCCGCCGAGCCTGCTGCGGCCAAATCCGGGCGTCGTGGCCCGGCCAAGGAAAAGGCCGTTGAAGCCTATCGCCCGAGCGATGCGGCGGCGAAAAACGCCGAGCTGCGCAAAAGTCGTGAGATGAAACAGGCGTTGCTGGCCGAAGCCAAGAGCGGCGGTAAAGCGCCGTCTGGGGGAAAGACCGGACGGTCGGCGCCGGACAAGGCGACCGGCAAGCCGAGCAAACACCGTAAAGGCCCGCCGAAAGCGGGCTCGGCCCCAGCCAAGAGCGGCGGGGCGCGTAAACCCAAGGCCAAGTCATGAGTCAGTTGGAAAAAATCTACGGCGTGCATGCCGTGGAAGCATTGCTGCGTCACCATCCCAAGCGAGTCAAGCAGATCTGGTTGGCGGAAGGCCGCAGTGATCCGCGGGTCCAGACCCTGATCGAGCTGGCTGGCGAGAATCGCGTAGCGGTCGGCCAGGCCGAACGGCGGGAAATGGACGCCTGGGTTGAAGGTGTGCACCAGGGGGTGGTGGCCGAGGTCAGCCCGAGCCAGGTCTGGGGCGAGGCGATGCTCGACGAGTTGCTCGATCGCACCGAAGGCGCACCTCTGCTGCTGGTGCTGGACGGCGTGACCGATCCTCACAACCTTGGCGCTTGCCTGCGTTCGGCCGATGCGGCCGGTGCATTGGCGGTGATCGTGCCTAAAGACAAGTCGGCGACGTTGACGCCGGTGGTGCGTAAAGTCGCCTGCGGCGCGGCGGAAGTGATCCCGCTGGTAGCCGTGACCAACCTGGCGCGTACCCTGGAAAAACTCCAGCAGCGCGGTCTGTGGGTGGTCGGCACGGCGGGCGAGGCCGAGGTCAGCATTTATGACCAGGACCTGACGGGCCCGACCATTCTGATCATGGGTGCTGAAGGCAAGGGCATGCGCCGCCTGACCCGCGAGCACTGCGACTACCTGGTCAAGCTGCCGATGGCCGGCAGTGTCAGCAGCCTCAACGTTTCGGTCGCGACCGGCGTGTGCCTGTTCGAGGCCCAGCGCCAGCGTGGCGTGAAAGCAGCCGCCAAAAAGCCCTGACATACCCTTGTAGGAGCTGACGAGTGCAACGAGGCTGCGATCTTTCCAAGCTATTTGAGTCTTGAGCGAAAGAAAGAGCAAAAGATCGCAGCCTTCGGCAGCTCCTACGCTGTTCAGCTTCGTAAGAGCGGTGGTTGTTCAAATAATCACCAATCACCTTGCGCCGCCCTCGGCCCTTCTCTACAATTGCGCCCCTTGCTGTGATGGCAGGCACTTATGTGTCTAGCGTCCACAAGTCCATAAGTGTCATTCACTCCTTGTCTGACCGTTTTTGAGCGGCAGGCTACAACCCGTAAGGAGCATTCATGCGTCATTACGAAATCATCTTTTTGGTCCACCCGGATCAAAGCGAGCAAGTCGGCGGCATGGTTGAGCGTTACACCAAGCTGATCGAAGAAGACGGCGGCAAAATCCACCGTCTGGAAGATTGGGGCCGTCGTCAACTGGCCTATGCAATCAACAATGTTCACAAGGCTCACTACGTGATGCTGAACGTTGAATGCACCGGCAAGGCCCTGGCCGAGCTGGAAGACAACTTCCGCTACAACGATGCAGTGATCCGTAACCTGGTCATCCGTCGCGAAGAAGCCGTCACCGGCCAATCCGAGATGCTCAAGGCTGAAGAAAACCGCAGTGAGCGCCGTGAGCGTCGCGACCGTCCTGAGCACTCTGACAGCGCCGATGGCGATGACAGCGATAGCGACAGCGACAACAGCGATAACGCTGACGAGTAATCCACGGACCTTTTAAGGAGCCAATCACATGGCACGTTTCTTCCGTCGTCGTAAATTCTGCCGCTTCACCGCTGAAGACGTGAAAGAGATCGATTACAAAGATCTCAACACTCTGAAAGCCTACGTATCCGAGACCGGCAAAATCGTTCCAAGCCGTATCACCGGTACCAAAGCTCGTTATCAGCGTCAGCTGGCCACCGCTATCAAGCGCGCCCGCTTCCTGGCCCTGCTGGCCTACACCGACAGCCACGGCCGCTGAGACCGGGCAGTCGACACGTAGCAAAGGATTGAATGCATGCGCGCCTTAGCTGAGTTCATCATGCGCGGTCGTATGCAGGCCACTCTGGTAGTGGCTGGATGCGCGGCATTGCCGTTGTTGTATTGGTTGGGTGCTGCCGCGGTGAGTCTTGTACTCCTGCGGCGCGGATTGAAGGACGCCCTTGGCGTACTTGCTCTGGGACTGCTGCCGGCTTTGCTCTGGTGGCTGTATTCCGCTGACCCGCGGGCACTGATGGTGCTGCTGGGGTCTTCGGCGCTGGCGTTGGTGTTGCGCGCTAGCGAATCCTGGAACCGCGTGCTGCTGGTCAGCATAGCGATGGGAGTGGTGTTTTCAGTGGTGCTCGGGGTGGCTTTCGCGCCCCAGATCGAGATGCTGTCGCAGGCTTTGATAAAAATCCTGCCCGAGGCCCTCGGTGATCTCTACCAGCAGATGTCGGTAGAGGAGCAAGCGCGTTTTGCGTCCCTGATCGCACCGGTCCTGACCGGCCTGATTGCGGCCTTGTTACAAATCGTCAGTGTGCTGAGCCTGATTATCGGGCGCTACTGGCAGGCGTTGTTGTACAACCCGGGTGGTTTTGGTCGCGAATTTCGCGCCATCCGTTTCCCGCTTGGGCTGGCGATGTTGCTGCTGGCGGGCATGCTTCTGGGACCGAACTTCGGTCCGCAGATGGCCATGCTCACGCCGTTGTGCAGTGTACCGCTGGTATTTGCTGCTCTGGCCCTGATTCACGGGCTGGTGGCGCAAAAGCGACTGGCCAGGTTCTGGCTGGTGGGGTTGTACGTCACGTTGTTGCTGTTCATGCAGCTGATCTATCCGTTGCTGGTGGTCCTGGCCATCGTCGACAGCCTGATTGATTTTCGCGGTCGTATGGCGCCGAAAGACGCCGACAACGCGAACGGTGAAGGTTAAAAGTTAGAGGATTTTCACATGCAACTGATCCTTCTGGAAAAAGTCACCAACCTGGGCAACCTGGGTGACAAAGTAAACGTTAAGGCCGGTTACGGTCGTAACTACCTGCTGCCTTACGGCAAAGCCACCGCTGCGACCGCTGCCAACCTGGCCGCGTTCGAAGAGCGTCGCGCTGAGCTGGAAAAAGCCGCAGCAGACCGTAAGACCTCGGCTGAAAGCCGTGCTGCCCAACTGGCCGAGCTGGAAGTGACCATCACTGCCACCGCTGGCGACGAAGGCAAGCTGTTCGGTTCGATCGGTACTCACGACATCGCTGACGCACTGACCGCCTCTGGTGTTGAAGTGTCGAAGAGCGAAGTTCGTCTGCCGAACGGCACCATCCGCAACGTAGGCGAATTCGACGTAGCCGTGCACCTGCACGCCGAAGTTGAAGCCACCGTACGCGTTGTCGTGGTAGCAGCTTAAGCAATACCTGTCGGCTGGCACCCTCGGGTACTAGTCGGTAACATCGGGCACGATCCTGTTTACAGGTCGTGCCCTTTGTCTTTCTGCAATTGCTGATTTTCAAAACCCCCTGCGTTTCCAAAAGAATCAAGTGGCCATGAACGAAATCACCGCTCCCGAGCAATACGATCTGCAAACCGCTGCCCTGAAGGTGCCTCCGCACTCCATCGAGGCCGAACAGGCGGTGCTCGGTGGTCTGATGCTGGACAACAACGCCTGGGAACGCGTGCTCGATCAAGTATCCGACGGCGATTTCTACCGACATGACCACCGCCTGATTTTCCGTGCCATTGCACGATTGGCCGATCAGAACATGCCGATCGACGTGGTGACCCTCGCCGAGCAATTGGACAAGGAAGGTCAGACTTCTCAGGTAGGCGGTCTCGGTTACCTGGGTGAGCTGGCAAAAAACACGCCGTCTGTCGCCAACATCAAGGCCTATGCCCAGATCGTGCGTGAACGGGCGACTTTGCGCCAATTGATCGGTATCAGCACCGAAATCGCTGACAGCGCCTTCAACCCGGAAGGCCGAACCGCTGCCGAGATCCTCGACGAAGCGGAACGGCAAATCTTCCAGATCGCCGAGGCTCGGCCAAAAACCGGCGGCCCGGTCAGCGTCAACGACTTGCTGACCAAGGCCATCGACCGCATCGACACCTTGTTCAACACCGATAACGCCATCACCGGTCTGTCCACCGGCTACACCGACCTTGATGAGAAGACCAGCGGCCTGCAGCCATCGGACCTGATCATCGTCGCCGGCCGTCCGTCCATGGGTAAGACCACCTTTGCGATGAACCTGGTGGAAAACGCCGTATTGCGCAGTGACAAGGCCGTTCTGGTGTACTCCCTGGAGATGCCAGGTGAATCGCTGATCATGCGTATGCTCTCCTCTCTGGGGCGTATCGACCAGACCAAGGTCCGTTCCGGCCAACTGGAAGATGATGACTGGCCGCGCCTGACTTCGGCGGTCAACCTGCTCAACGACCGCAAGCTGTTCATCGACGATACTGCCGGTATCAGCCCCTCGGAAATGCGCGCCCGAACCCGCCGTCTGGTGCGTGAGCACGGTGATATCGCGCTGATCATGATCGACTACCTGCAACTGATGCAGATCCCGGGATCCAGCGGCGACAACCGGACCAACGAGATTTCCGAAATCTCCCGTTCCCTCAAGGCCCTGGCCAAGGAATTCAACTGCCCGGTGGTGGCGCTCTCCCAGTTGAACCGTTCCCTGGAACAGCGCCCCAACAAACGCCCGGTGAACTCCGACTTGCGTGAATCCGGAGCGATCGAGCAGGACGCCGACGTGATCATGTTCGTCTACCGTGACGAGGTGTATCACCCAGAGACGGAACACAAGGGCATCGCCGAAATCATCATTGGTAAGCAGCGGAACGGCCCGATCGGCTTTATCCGCCTGGCCTTTATCGGCAAGTACACACGCTTCGAAAATCTGGCGCCGGGTAGCTACAATTTTGATGACGATGAATAGCCCGTTCGACTATGTCCTGTAGGAGCTGGCGAGTGCAGCGAGACTGCGATCTTTCCACTGCCAGTTGAGTCGAAAGCGAAAGATCAAAAGATCGCAGGCTTCGCCAGCTCCTACAGAACTCGCTTTCTCTGCACGGGCTGTAATGACCAATTTCCGACTATAACCGTCGGAATTGGTCAAATTTTGTGCTATATTTCGCGCCCGCGATTTTTCATCTTCTATACCGGTCATCGACATGCAAGCAGCCAAGCCGTTATTTGACTATCCCAAGTACTGGGCCGAATGTTTCGGCCCGGCGCCGTTCCTGCCCATGAGCAGGGAGGAGATGGATCAGCTCGGCTGGGATTCGTGCGACATCATCATCGTGACCGGTGATGCCTACGTCGATCACCCTTCGTTCGGCATGGCGATCATCGGTCGGCTGCTGGAAGCCCAAGGCTTTCGTGTCGGGATCATTGCCCAGCCGAACTGGCAGTCCAAAGACGACTTCATGAAGCTCGGCGAGCCGAACCTGTTTTTTGGCGTCGCGGCCGGCAACATGGACTCGATGATCAACCGCTACACCGCCGACAAGAAAATCCGTTCCGATGACGCTTACACCCCGGGTGGCATGGCGGGCAAGCGGCCGGACCGCGCGAGCCTGGTCTACAGCCAGCGCTGCAAGGAAGCCTACAAGCATGTGCCGATCGTGCTCGGCGGTATCGAAGCGTCCCTGCGCCGCATCGCCCATTACGATTACTGGCAGGACCGGGTGCGCAACTCGATCCTGATCGATGCCTGCGCCGACATCCTGCTCTACGGCAACGCCGAGCGGGCGATTGTCGAGGTCGCCCAGCGTCTGTCTTACGGCCATAAGATCGAAGACATTACCGACGTGCGCGGCACGGCCTTCATCCGCCGCGACACCCCGCAAGGCTGGTACGAAGTCGATTCCACGCGCATTGACCGTCCGGGCAAGATCGACAAGATCATCAACCCGTACGTGAACACCCAGGACACCCAGGCCTGCGCCATCGAGCAAGAGAAGGGGCCGGTTGAGGACCCGAGCGAAGCCAAGGTCGTACAGATCCTGGCAAGCCCGCGCATGACCCGCGACAAGACAGTGATTCGTCTGCCGTCGGTGGAAAAGGTTCGTGGCGACGCGGTGCTCTATGCTCACGCCAACCGCGTGCTGCACTTGGAAACCAACCCGGGCAACGCCCGTGCGCTGGTGCAGAAGCATGGTGAAGTCGATGTCTGGTTCAATCCGCCGCCCATTCCGATGACCACCGAGGAAATGGACTACGTGTTTGGCATGCCTTACGCCCGTGTACCACACCCGGCGTATGGCAAGGAAAAGATCCCGGCCTACGAGATGATCCGTTTCTCGGTGAACATCATGCGTGGCTGCTTTGGCGGCTGCACCTTCTGCTCGATCACCGAGCACGAAGGCCGGATCATTCAGAACCGCTCTGAAGAATCGATCATTCGCGAGATTGAAGAGATCCGCGACAAGGTCCCGGGCTTCACCGGCGTCATTTCCGACCTCGGTGGCCCGACCGCGAACATGTACCGCATTGCCTGCAAGAGCCCGGAAATCGAATCCGCGTGCCGCAAGCCGTCCTGTGTGTTCCCTGGCATCTGCCCGAACCTGAATACCGACCATTCTTCGCTGATCCAGTTGTACCGCAGCGCCCGGGCCTTGCCTGGGGTGAAGAAGATCCTGATTGCCTCCGGCCTGCGTTACGACCTGGCGGTCGAGTCGCCGGAATACGTCAAGGAACTGGTAACCCACCACGTGGGTGGTTACCTGAAGATCGCCCCGGAACATACCGAGGAAGGTCCGCTCAACCAGATGATGAAACCGGGCATCGGCAGCTATGACAAATTCAAGCGGATGTTCGAGAAGTACACCAAGGAAGCCGGCAAAGAGCAGTACCTGATTCCGTACTTCATCGCCGCCCACCCGGGCACCACCGACGAAGACATGATGAACCTGGCGCTGTGGCTCAAGGGCAACGGTTTCCGGGCCGACCAGGTGCAGGCGTTCTATCCGTCGCCGATGGCCACCGCCACGGCCATGTACCATTCGGGCAAGAACCCGCTGCGCAAGGTCACCTACAAGAGCGATGCGGTGACCATCGTCAAGAGCGAGGAGCAGCGCCGCCTGCACAAGGCCTTCCTGCGTTATCACGACCCCAAGGGCTGGCCGATGCTGCGCGAAGCGCTGACCCGCATGGGCCGCGCCGACCTGATCGGGCCGGGAAAGAACCAGTTGATCCCGTTGCACCAGCCGGCCACCGACAGCTACCAGAGCGCCCGGCGCAAAAACTCGACGCCGGCTGGCAGCCACAAGGTGGGCAAGGAAACGACCAAGATCCTGACTCAGCACACCGGCCTGCCACCGCGCGCCAGCGACGGCGGCAACCCATGGGACAAGCGCGAGCAAGCCAAGGCTGCGGCATTCGCCCGCAACCAGCAGGCCGCCAAGGAACGCAAGGACGCCGCCAAGGGCAAAGGGCCCAAGCCTGCACGCAAGCCTGTCGTGCCGCGCTAATCGTCGTGCAACATCGCAAAACGCCAGCTTAGATGCTGGCGTTTTGCTTTCTAGCGGCGGTGCTACTCGTTTGCTATCGTGGCGCCCGCCAATGCCCGTCAGTTTCGTGCAATAAAGCCAAACACCGCTCTTGTGGCGAGGGAGCAAGCTCCCGCTCGGCGGCGTCTGTAGGAGCTGCCGAAGGCTGCGATCTGTTGATCTTCACTGGATGAAGCTCAATTGCCAGGGGAGAGATCGCAGCCTCGTTGCACTCTACAGCTCCTACAGGCGTCGTCCAGCGGGAGCAAGCTCCCTCGCCACAGGTGTCAGTATTGGCCCTGGGAGAGCCCGGCTTGCCCGCACTCACGGCCACACAGGCAATAAAGTTCTCACCCTCGGATTTTCAAGGACGATTCATATGAGCACCCCGTTACCGGGTATCGGCATGGACTACAGCCCCTCCCAGTTCATGGCCCGCCAACGCATCGAAAGCCAGATCAACCTGCCGCGCCTGTTTGCGGCCATCGACGCCGATCCCAGTATCGTCGGCGCGGGCGTGGTGTACATCGATGCCGAATTCAACGTGGTGACCCTGCGCGAGTTCAAGCCGATTTGCAGTATCAAGCCCAAGCGGATCATCTTGCGCGAGGCGCAGAAGTACATTGCGCCGGTTCAGTTTGCCCAGCAGGTGCAGGACAACCCTCGTGAATCGCGATTGGTAGCTGAGGCGGTGAATACCGGATTGGCCTGCGCTGCTGCATTTATCAGCTGGACCGTTGTTCTAAGCGGTACCGTGCTGATTCCGTTCAGTGCCGGAGCCAGTACAGTGGTGTCTGCAATTGCTTACACCGCAGCGGCAGCAAGTACCGTCCAGTGTGTTGGTAGTGGTTACCGGGCTCGCAATGAAATAGTCGACCCAGCCATGAATGACTACCTTGATGGCGAAGCTTGGTATCAGAGCGTAATGATTGGATTGGACGCAGCCTCACTGCTGGGTGTAGGGGCTAGTGCACTCACAACCGTCAGATTGGTCACTGTAGCAAAAGCAACTACAGGAAAAAGCTTGCGTGATGTTTTGAAAGGCTTAAATCGCCAGGAGCGAGCAAAACTGACCCAAGAACTGCTAAGTATCAAACACCCGGAAATGTCTCGCAGGATGATTAAGCTGAAGCAATTAGCCGGGGGGCTTCCCAAACGTTACACGCCGACTCAGCTTCGGCATGGCACCGTTACTCAGATACAGGACTCCTTAGGCGCTGCATTGGGCTTCACCGGCAGTGCCTTATCCGGCAATGTAAAAACTATTGCAGTTGGTCTTTATGAGGAGATGGAGCGGTGAAGCAGAACCAGACTATTCGTAGTTTTCTGGCGCGTTACCTCATTGTTTTCATGGGGGTGATTTTTGCAGGCTGCTTCGCTGCCTCGGCAACGGTATCGTTAGCGATGAGCACTTATTTCAGATCTATCCCAGTGGATCTCAGGGCGACTACCGGGTGGGCGACGACCGTTGTCATCGCCATGGTCATCGTGCACAGCAACTATTTGATCGTTCGAGGACGACCTTGGTGCGCATGGGTCATGGTCGCCGTATTTGCTGCTTGCTTGCTAACCGTTTTGCCGACTTTCCAATATGAGCCGCACAAGTTTATTTA
Organism: Pseudomonas sp. NFACC39-1; assembly: GCF_900110355.1. Lineage (NCBI taxonomy): Bacteria > Pseudomonadati > Pseudomonadota > Gammaproteobacteria > Pseudomonadales > Pseudomonadaceae > Pseudomonas > Pseudomonas sp. NFACC39-1. The sequence goes on from NZ_FODL01000002.1 coordinate 458,662, forward strand.
CGCCGAGGGGCTGTTCTGGCCCTTGTTTGGTGTGTTGCTGCTCAATAGCAAGCGTCACCGCGAAATGCGTGCTCGACTTCTGGAAATTCGCCACGAACGTCAGCGGATCAAGCGTGAGACCAAGCGGCAAAGCCGATCAAATTGATGCGCGGGGTTTCAGTGATGGATCGAAGACATTCATTGAAGGCGTTCCTTACTCATTATTTCCCGACCTTCATCTGCGCCTTTTTTCTAGCCTGTTTCGCGGTTTCCGCTTCAATTTCATTAGTCTCCAGTACTTACTTTCGAGGCGATCCTGAACGGGCCAAATATTCTTTTCTGGTTGCGCTGATCCTCTCTCTGCTCTTGGCGTTGAGTCATTTCGTCATGATCAGGGGGCGGTCATGGGGTGTTCGTGCCATCGTTGTGTTCTATCTGGCGTGTCTCTTCACTGTCCTCCCCACCTACGGCTACAAGCCGCATCCCGTCGCCTATGTGACTGGGTTGTTGTTTCCATTGCTCGGGCTGCTACTGCTCAACAGCAAACGTCACCGCGAAATGCGCAGCAAGCTGGTAGAAGTCCGCCGCCAACGCGAACGCTTCATCCAGGCCGCCAAGGCCTCCCGCTCACGGCGTTGAGTCGATTCGCTACCACCGCTGCTACATTTATGTGCTTACCTTTGCACCCGAATGCGAGCATCGCGCGCTTTTAGTGCTCTACTGCCGTGAGTAGACGAAGAAAGTGTCGGGCCTGCCTGCATGGCATAAGTCTTGCGCCGCTTTCGATAACGCCCAGGCTTGCAGGAGGTACGTCGTGTCGATTCACGTCGCATTGCACCATGTCACGCATTACCGGTACGACCGCGCTGTCGAGCTCGGTCCGCAGATCGTTCGCCTGCGCCCGGCGGCCCACAGCCGCACGCGGATTCTTTCTTATGCGCTGAAGGTCGCGCCCGATCAGCATTTCATCAACTGGCAGCAGGATCCCCAGGGCAATTACCTGGCGCGGTTGGTGTTTCCCGAGAAAACCCAGGAGCTGCGCATTGAAGTCGATCTGCTGGCGGAAATGGCGGTGTTCAATCCGTTCGACTTTTTCCTGGAACCCTACGCGGAAAAAATCCCGTTCACCTATGCCGCCGACGAGCGCAAGGAGTTGGCGCCTTACCTTGAAACCCTGCCGTTGACGCCGAGATTCCAGGCCTATCTGGACGGCATCGACCGCACGCCGTTGCCGGCGGTGGATTTCCTGGTGGCGCTCAACCAGCGCCTGAGCGAAGACATCAACTACCTGATCCGTATGGAGCCGGGCGTCCAGACCCCGGAGCACACCCTGGAGCATGCGTCCGGTTCCTGCCGCGACTCGGCCTGGTTGCTGGTGCAGTTGTTGCGCAACCTCGGCCTGGCCGCGCGGTTCGTTTCCGGCTACCTGATCCAGTTGACCGCCGATGTGAAAAGCCTCGACGGTCCGTCCGGCACCGAGGTGGATTTCACCGACTTGCATGCCTGGTGCGAGGTCTACCTGCCCGGTGCCGGCTGGATCGGCCTGGATGCGACGTCCGGGTTGTTCGCTGGTGAAGGGCATATCCCGTTGGCCTGTAGTCCCGATCCGTCCTCGGCGGCGCCCATCAGTGGCTTGGTGGAACCGTGCGAGTGCGAATTCAGCCACGAAATGTCCGTCGAGCGGATCTGGGAAGCGCCACGGGTCACAAAGCCCTACACCGAAGAGCAGTGGCTGGCGATTCAGGCGTTGGGCCGGAAAATTGATGCCGACCTGCTGGAAGGCGATGTTCGCCTGACCATGGGGGGCGAACCGACCTTTGTCTCGATCGATGACCCGGACGGCGCCGAATGGAACACCGCGGCGCTGGGGCCGGACAAACGTCGCCTCTCCGCCGAGCTGTTCCAGCGCATGCGCAAGCATTATGCGCCCCAGGGGCTTGTGCATTTTGGCCAGGGCAAGTGGTACCCCGGTGAGCAGTTGCCGCGCTGGTCGCTCAACTGCTATTGGCGGCGTGACGGGGTGCCGATCTGGCACAACAGCGCGTTGATCGCCGACGAGCAGCAGGACTACGGCGCTGACGGCGAAATGGCCGGGCGCTTTCTGACCAGCGTTGCCGAGCGTTTGAAAATTCCTGCGCGATTCGTGTTCCCAGCCTACGAGGACAATTTCTATTACCTCTGGCGCGAAGGTGCATTGCCATCGAACGTCACGGCCCAGGACCCACGCCTGGAAGATGCTTTGGAGCGGGAACGGTTGCGCAAGGTCTTCAGTCAGGGCCTGGACAAAGTGATCGGGCAGGTCCTGCCGCTGGCGCGTACCGCCAAGGGCGATCAATGGCAAAGCGGTCGATGGTACCTGCGCGATAGTCACTGCCGGTTGGTACCGGGGGATTCGCCCCTGGGTTATCGCCTGCCATTGGCTTCCCAGCCATGGGTGACGGCGGCCGAATACCCTTTCATTCATCCCACCGACCCGAACCAGGACCTGGCGGCGCTGCCCGACGCCGAACACCTGGCCCGTCACGGTGAGCCTGCAACCGAGCAGGATCGTGCCCCACAGATTGACGAATCCGCCGACTGGCTGACCCGCACGGCGTTTTGTGCCGAGGCTCGCGAGGGGCGCTTGTACCTGTTCATGCCGCCCCTGGAGCGGGTCGAGGATTATCTGGAGCTGGTCAGCGCCATCGAGGCGACAGCCGAGGAGCTGCATTGCCCGGTACTGTTGGAAGGCTATGAGCCACCGAGCGACCCGCGCCTGAGTAACTTTCGCATCACCCCCGATCCGGGCGTTATCGAGGTGAACGTGCAGCCGTCCGCGACCTGGGATGAACTGGTGGAGCGCACCGAGTTTCTTTACGAAGAGGCGCGACAGACCCGGCTGACCACCGAGAAATTCATGATCGACGGTCGGCACACCGGCACCGGTGGTGGTAACCATTTCGTACTGGGGGGCGCGACTCCGGCGGACTCCCCCTTTCTACGGCGTCCTGACCTGCTGCGCAGTCTCATTAGCTACTGGCATAACCACCCGTCGTTGTCCTACCTGTTTTCCGGCTTGTTCATCGGGCCGACGTCCCAGGCCCCGCGGGTGGACGAAGCGCGCAACGATGCGTTGTATGAGCTGGAAATTGCTTTCGCACAAATGCCGCAGGCTGGCGAAGAGTGTCCGCCCTGGCTGGTTGATCGATTGTTGCGCAACCTGTTGATCGACGTGACCGGCAACACCCATCGTGCCGAATTTTGCATCGACAAACTCTATTCGCCGGACGGCGCCACCGGGCGTCTTGGTCTGTTGGAGCTGCGGGCTTTTGAAATGCCGCCCCACGCCCGTATGAGCCTGGCCCAGCAGCTATTGCTGCGGGCGCTGGTGGCGCGGTTCTGGCGTGAGCCCTATGCGCCCGCGAAACTGGCGCGCTGGGGGACTGAGTTGCATGACCGCTTCCTGTTGCCGCATTTTATCGAACAGGATTTTGCCGACGTCATCAATGAATTGAACGCCGCCGGTTACCCGCTGCGGGCCGAGTGGTTCGCAGCGCACCTGGAGTTTCGTTTTCCCAAGGTGGGCGATTACGCGGTCAGCGGCATCGAACTGCAATTGCGCCAGGCCCTTGAACCCTGGCATGTGCTGGGGGAGGAGGGCGCGGTGGGTGGCACCGTGCGGTATGTGGACTCTTCTCTTGAACGTTTGCAGGTCAAGCTCAGCGGCCTGGCGCCGCAACGCTATCTGCTGACCTGCAACGGTATACCGGTGCCGCTTCAAGCCACCGGGCGGGTCGGCGAATTTGTCGCCGGGGTGCGTTTTCGCGCCTGGCAACCGGCCAACTGCCTGCAACCGACCATCCCGGTCCACGCGCCGCTGGTCTTCGATCTGCTCGACACCTGGACGCAACGTTCAGTGGGTGGCTGCCAGTACCATGTGGCCCATCCAGGCGGACGCAACTACGACAGCCTGCCGGTGAATGCCAACGAGGCTGAAAGTCGGCGAATGGCGCGTTTTTTCCGTCTCGGGCACACACCTGGGAAACTTCCGATACCCAACCTGGCAGTGGATGACGAGTTTCCCCTCACGCTCGATCTGCGACGTTTTCCAGGGGCTTTAATGTAGGCGCTGTCGAGTTCAACGAGGCTGCGATCTTTCCCCCAGACACTTGAGTCCCAAGCGAAAGATCAAAAGATCGCAACCTCCGGCAGCTCCTACAGGGCACCCCCAGCGCCTTGTCACAATCTTCCACCTATCCGGGCGTCATGCGCTTGCGCTAGTCTCACGTTTCATTGCTGTCTGCCGAGCTTTCCATGCCTGACCTGCTTGACCGTTACCCGCTGACGACGGGCACCTATCACGAACTGTTGGACGACAGCGGCGCGGTGCGCGAGCACTGGCGCCGCCTGCTCGACCATTTGCAGCGCAGTACGCCGGCCCAACTGCTCCAGCGTCAGGCACTGTTGGCCCGGCAGATCCAGGAAAACGGTGTCACTTACAACGTCTATGCGGACCCGAAGGGCGCCGACCGGCCGTGGGAGCTGGACCTGCTGCCCCATGTGATCGATGCGCAGGAGTGGAAGCAACTGTCGGCGGGCATCGCCCAGCGTGCACGTCTGCTCAATGCGGTGCTGGCCGACCTGTACGGGCCGCAGCGGCTGATCAGTGAGGGGCTGCTGCCGGCGGAACTGGTGTTCGGGCACAACAATTTTCTCTGGCCGTGTCAGGGCATCACGCCGCCGGACGGCATTTTCCTGCACCTGTATGCCGTAGACCTGGCCCGTGCGCCCGACGGTCGCTGGTGGGTCACGGCGGATCGGACCCAGGCGCCGTCGGGGGCCGGGTATGCGCTGGAAAATCGCATGATCGTCTCCCGGGCCTTTCCCGACTTGTATCGTGACCTGAAGGTCAAGCACCTGGCCGGTTTCTTCCGCACCTTGCAGCAGACCCTTGCGCGTCAGGCCCCCAGTGATGGCGAGTCGCCGCTGGTGGTGCTGTTGACGCCCGGGCGGTTCAACGAAAGCTATTTCGAACACCTTTACCTGGCGCGCCAGCTGGGCTATCCGCTGGTGGAAGGCAGCGACCTGACCGTGCGCGACGCCACGGTTTACCTCAAGACCCTGAGCGGGCTACGACGGGTCCACGCCATCATGCGCCGGCTCGACGATGATTTCTGCGACCCGCTGGAGCTGCGCACCGATTCGGCCCTGGGTGTACCGGGATTGTTGGAGGCGGTGCGCCAGGGCCGGGTGCTGGTGGCCAATGCCTTGGGCAGCGGCGTGCTGGAATCACCGGGCCTGTTGGGCTTTTTGCCCAAGATCAGCCAGTTTCTGTTCGGTGAGGAACTGATACTGCCGTCCATCGCCACCTGGTGGTGCGGTGAGCCGCCGGTCCTGGCCCAGGCCTTGGAAAAACTGCCGCATTTGCTGATCAAACCGGCGTTTCCTTCCCAAAGCTTCAGCCCGGTATTGGGGCGCGACCTGAACGAACAACAGCGTGCACTTCTGGCCGCGCGCATGCAGGCGCGTCCCTACGCCTATGTCGCCCAGGAACTGGCGCAGCTGTCCCAGGCACCGGTCTGGCAGGCCGAAGACGGTCAGCTTCAGCCGCGGGCCATCGGCATGCGCGTGTATGCCGTTTCCGGAGAGGATGACTATCGGGTGCTGCCGGGCGGCCTGACCCGCGTGGCGGCCGAGGCCGACGCCGAAGTGGTATCGATGCAGCGAGGCGGCGCCAGCAAGGACACTTGGGTCCTGGGAGAACAGGCGCCCAGTGGCGAACAATGGAAGGCCCAGCGAACCGTGGGCGTCCACGATCTGGTTCGACGTGATCCCTACCTGCCGTCCCGCGTCGTGGAAAATCTGTTCTGGTTCGGTCGCTACTGCGAGCGCTGTGACGACAGCGCGCGGCTGCTGCGGATCATGCTGGCGCGCTATGTCGATGGCGACGACCCGCAAGCGCTGCAGTCGGCGGTGTCCCTGGGGGAAAGCCTGATGCTGTTGCCAGAGGAGGGTGAGCTGCCCGAGCGACTGCTGGCGGCGTTGTTGGGGGACGATTGGTCGTTCAGCCTGCGTTCCAACCTGCAGCGATTGCAGTGGGCGGCCTCTCAGGTTCGCGGCAAGCTGTCCCGGGAGAACTGGCAGGCACTGGTGGAGTTGCAGCGCGAAGCCATGGAACTGGAAACCGCGGAGCCGGATTTCGGTGAGTTGCTGGATTTTCTCAACCGTTTGGTGATGTCCCTGGCGGCGTTGTCCGGGTTCGCTTTGGACGACATGACCCGCGACGAGGGCTGGCGTTTCCTGATGATCGGTCGTCGCCTGGAGCGCCTGCAATTTCTCAGCAGCAGCCTGGCGGCGTTCCTGCGCGGTGATGCGGTGTTCGACCAGGCCGGACTGGACTGGCTGCTGGAGCTGGGCAACAGCAGCATCACCTATCGTTCGCGTTACCTGGCGGTGGCTCAGTTGATCCCGGTGCTTGACCTGCTGTTGCTGGACGAACAAAACCCTCACGCGGTGCTCTTCCAGTTGAAACTGGTGGCCCGTACCCTCAAGCGCTTGAACGATGACTTTGGCGCGCCGAGGGAAACCGCCTTGCCAGAGCTGGTCGCTCGCCTGTCATGCTTTGACCTGCGTTGCCTGGAGAGTCCGCTGTTCGGCGAAGCCAGCCTGCGCGCAGCCCTCGATGGCTTGGCCGATCTGTTGCAGGAAGTGGCCGATGTCAGCGGCCAGGTGTCCGATCGCCTGGCCTTGCGTCATTTCGCTCACGTCGATGACGTCAGCCAGCGCACGGTGTCCGTCTGATGAGCGCTCGTTACCAGATTTTCCACGACACCCACTACCATTACGACAGCCCGGTTTCCCTGGCCCAGCAGCTTGCTCATCTGTGGCCGCGCCCCTGTGAGTGGCAGCGTTGCACCGAGCAGCAGTTGTTGATCAGCCCGGAGCCGACGACCCGCCGCGATGAGCTGGATGTGTTCGGCAACCCACTGACCCGCCTGGCGTTCGAACGGCCCCATGACGAGTTGCTGGTCAACGCGCGTCTGAGCGTGGAAGTGTTGGCGCGTCCTGTGCTGGACTTCAGTTTGTCCCCCGCCTGGGAGTCAACCTGTCATGCGTTGACCTACAGCGGCCGGCCACTGGCTGCTCCCTTACTGGATGCCTGCCGCTATCGTTTCGAGTCACCCTATGTGCACCTCAAGCGCAGCTTCGTCGAGTTTTCCGAAAGCTGTTTCGCGCCGGGGCGCCCATTGATGCTCGGCGTGCGGGCGCTGATGGAAAAGATATTCGAAGAGTTCACCTTCGATGCCGAAGCCACCCAGGTGGCAACGCCGCTGGTGGAGGTGCTGGAGCGGCGGCGGGGTGTTTGCCAGGACTTTGCCCACCTGATGCTGGCCTGCGTGCGCTCCCGCGGGTTGGCGGCGCGTTATGTCAGCGGCTACCTGTTGACTCAACCACCGCCGGGTCAGCCACGGTTGATCGGTGCCGATGCCTCGCACGCCTGGATCTCGGTGTTTTGCCCAGTGCTGGGCTGGGTGGACTTCGACCCGACCAACAATGTGCAGCCGGCGCTGGAACACATCACGCTGGCCTGGGGCCGGGATTTTTCCGATGTGTCGCCGTTGCGAGGAGTGATTCTGGGCGGCGGGGATCATGACCCCGAAGTGCGGGTGACGGTGATGCCGCTTGAATCGTAAACAGATCCCGGTGTGCGAACGGACTGGGCTGTGAGGGCCGGCAGCGAGGCTGCCGACCCTGGACACAGAACCGGGGGGCCGGATCAGATCATCGGGCCCTGAGGGTATCAGGCGTCGGGCGTCTGATCTTTCGGTGCATCAACATCAACGTCTGCTGACACGTCGCCTTCGGTATCCGGGGTCAGTGCTGCTGCTTCTTCTTCAGCGGTAGCTTTCTTGCGCTGAAGCTTTTCCTCTTTCTTCTGCTCCTTGGCCAAGTCTCTCTGACGTTTGGCGAAGGAATAATTGGGTTTGGCCATGGGCGATCCTCTGGGGTCGAAGGTGAGGTTGAGCGGCGCGTATTCTGCCCTGTATCGGGGTCGAGCCGTTAGCTGGGTTTTTGTTCGGCCCACTTTGGCTGCACCGACGGTTGCCATTCATCCAGCGCATCGAGCAGGTGGTGGGGTGATTCGCTCACTTGCAGCATGTCACGGTGGGGCTCACGGACGAAGCCTTCGCCGACGATATGATCAAGAAAACCGGTGAGTTTGCTGTAGAAACCGTTCACTTCCAGCAGCCCCAGCGGTTTGCCGTGATAGCCGAGCTGGCCCCAGGTCCAGACTTCGAACAACTCCTCCAGCGTGCCAAGGCCGCCAGGCAGGGCGATGAAAGCATCGCTGAGCTGAGCCATGCGCGCCTTGCGCGCGTGCATGCCGTCCACGATTTCCAGGCGGGTGAGGCCGCTGTGGCCGATTTCCTTGTCTTTGAGGCTCTGCGGGATGATGCCGATCACTTCGCCGCCGGCCGCCAGGGCTGCATCGGCGACGATGCCCATCAGGCCGACCGCGCCGCCGCCATAGACCAGGGTCAGCTTTCGTTCCGCCAACGCGCGCCCCAAGGCCTGCGCCGCTTCACGATAGGCGGGGTGGCTACCGGTGCTGGCGCCGCAAAATACACAAACAGACGCTAAAGACATGCCTTACTCCGTGGTCAGTAACGGGACCAGAGTAAAGCCTGGCTTTGGTTGCGCAAAGCAAATTAAACCTCGCGCTGGGGTTTTTCGTAGGTGCCACTGGCACCGCAGGCGTAGGCGGCAAGCAGGCTGCACAGCAGGCTGTTGAGGTTCATGATGCGGTACTCCAGAGAGGTGATGGAGCCGATCATAGGGGCGCCTCATACCTTTGGCTGGTTGATTATGCTCATCAGGCTGATAGCCTTAAGTTGTATACAATCTTTGACTCAGGTCATAGGAACTTGTCTGAAATTCAGGCAGTCTTCCCCATTGACGGAATTTTTCTAACCATGCCTTGGAGATTCACCATGTTTGCCAAACTTGCTGCAGTATCCCTGTTGACGCTGGCCAGCAGCCAGCTGATGGCAGCCGAGTGCAAGACTACCATCGACTCGACCGACCAGATGTCCTTCAGCACCAAGGCCATCGAGATCGACAAGAGCTGCAAGACTTTCACTGTTGAACTGACCCACTCGGGCAACTTGCCGAAGAACGTCATGGGCCATAACTGGGTCCTGAGCAAAGAGGTTGACATGCCGGCCATTGCTTCCGATGGCCTGAAAGCGGGCATCGACAAGGATTACCTGAAAGAAGGTGATACCCGCATCATCGCCCACACCAAACTCATTGGGGCCAAGGAAACTGACTCGGTGACGTTCGATGTGTCGAAACTGAGCGGCGATGAGAAATACGGTTTCTTCTGCTCGTTCCCGGGCCACATCTCGATGATGAAAGGCACCGTTACCCTGAAGTAAACCTTCAAGCATAAAAAAGCGCCCCATCGCAGGGCGCTTTTTTTATGCCAAATAACCCCTGTGGGAGCGGGCTTGCTCGCGAAGGCGGTGGTTCAGGCAACCTCAATGTTGACCGTGCCGACGTCTTCGCGAGCAAGCCCGCTCCCACAAAGGAATGGCGACCATAGCGGCGATCAAGGGGCGTACGGCATCACCCGCTTGTGCTCGGTCTTGCGATAGGTCTCGCAAATGATTCGAGCCGCTTCTTCGCGCACCGGCAGCCCATGCAGGAATGCATCGATCTCGCCATAGGTCACGCCGTGGGCGGCTTCGTCGGGCTTGCCGGGCGACAGGTCTTCGAGGTCGGCAGTGGGGACTTTTTCCACCAGCGATTCTGGCGCGCCGAAGTCTCGGGCGATGGCCCGAACCTGGTTTTTCACCAGGCCGCTCAACGGGGCCAGGTCACAGGCGCCGTCACCGAACTTGGTGAAAAAACCCATCACGGCTTCGGCCGCATGGTCGGTGCCGATCACCAGGCCTTGCTCGGCACCGGCGATGGTGTACTGCGCCACCATGCGCATCCGCGCCTTGGTATTGCCCAGCACGAAATCCCGGGAGCCCGGCCCTTTGCCTTCGAACGCCAGCACTTCCTTGGCCAGTGCCTTGACTGCCGGACCGATGTTGACGGTATGGCGCTCGTCCGGCTCGATGAAGTCCACGCAGGCCTGGGCTTCATGTTCGTCGAACTGGGTTTCGTACGGCAGGCGCACGGCAATGAACTTGTAGGCGGCGTTGCCGGTTTTCTCCCGCAGTTCGCGCGCTGCACGTTGGGCCAGCAGGCCGGCGGTCAGCGAATCGACCCCGCCGCTGATGCCCAGTACGAGGGTCTTGAGTCCGGAGTTGACCAGACAATCCTGGATAAAGCCCACCCGACGAGCGACTTCGGCCTTGAGGGCGGCGTCATCGGCGAACGGTGGCTGAACCTTGAGCTGTTCAGCAATCTCACGCTGTACGGCTTGCATGAATTCACTCCTTGCTTGGTGTGTCAAAGGGCGGCAGGTACTTGGAAAACGTGTCGCATGTACGCGACGAAATTCGGGTCTTTGCAGTGGGTCTTGCCGGGCTCGTCTGAAATCTTGGCCACGGGTTGCCCGTCACAGCTGATCATTTTAAGCACGATGCTCATCGGCTCCACACCCGGGATGTCACATGTCAGGTTGGTGCCGATACCGAAGCTGACATTAATGCGACCACGCAATGCCCGAAAAATCTCCAGGCATTTGGGCAGCGTCAGGCTATCGGAGAACACCAGTGTCTTGCTCATCGGGTCGATACCGAGCTTGTGGTAGTGAGCAATGGCTTTTTCAGCCCAGATGACCGGGTCCCCGGAGTCATGGCGCAAGCCGTCGAACAGCTTGGCGAAGAACAGATCGAAGTCCTTGAGGAAAGCGTCCATGGTGATGCAATCGGTCAGTGCGATTCCCAGCAGGCCCCGGTACTCACGCACCCAGCAATCGAGGGCAGCGATCTGACTGTCGATCAGCCGCGGGCCCAGTTGCTGATGGGCCATGATCCATTCGTGGGCCATGGTGCCCAGGGGTTTCATGTCCAGCTCCCGGGACAGGTGCACATTGCTGGTGCCGACGAAACGCCCGGGGAAATCGTGCTTGAGCACGTTGACCACTTCTTCCTGAACGCGGTAGGAGAACCGCCGACGGGTGCCGAAGTCCGCGACTTGCAGTTCGGATAATTCGTCGGCGCTGGCGTTGGCGGTCAGCCAGTCGAACTTGCGATACAGCTGTTCGCGCGCCTGTTCCAGAACGATCTCGCGGTAGCGATAGCGATTGCGCACTTCGCTGACAATGGCCAGCAGCGGCACTTCGAACAGAATCACATGCAACCATGGCCCACGCAGGCGGATAAACAGCTCGCCGTTCTCGATGCCGGTGTGTACATAGCGCAGATTGAAACGGAACAGGCCTAGAAAGCGCAGGAAATCGGGTTTGAGGAAGCTGATGCGCTCCAGGAAGCCCAACTGGTCGACGCTCAGGCTCAGCTCGGCCAAGCGTTCGATCTGAAAGCGGATCTCCGCCAGATACGGGCGCAGGTCTTCGCTGTTGCGGCAGCGAAATTCCCATTCGACTTCGACGTTGGGGTAGTTGTGCAGCACCGCCTGCATCATCGTCAGCTTGTAGAAGTCGGTGTCGAGCAGGTTCTGCACGATGCGATCGGCAAACACACTCTCGCTCATGGCGGGAATCTCCAGACAGGCCGCTGCGGCGGGCAGCGGGGTGCAGCGGTTGGTGGTGAAGGGGCTAGTGGCGCATAACCCTGGGGAGTATTGCCAGCGATTTTTCGTCACTGTTTCTTTGTGGCAAAAGATTTATCTGTGGCGAGGGGATTTATCCCCGCTGGACTGCGCAGCAGGCCCCAGAATAATGGGGCGCGACGCGCCCAGCGGGGATAAATCCCCTCGCCACAGGGTTCGCGCAGGTCGCAGTCTCTACGCTGTATCAGGGGTCTGGGTCTGCTCCAGCATCCACTCCACAAATAGCCGCACCTTGGGCACTTCCGCCGAATGCTCAGGATAGGCCAGGTAATAGGCATCGGTACTGGGCATCGCATAGTGCCAGGGGATCACCAGCTTGCCGTCAGCCAGTTCTTCTTCCACCAGAAAGCGCGGCAGCAGGGCGACGCCGCAGCCAACCTGGGCGGCCCGGATGCACATGTAGAAAGTTTCGAAGCGCGGCCCGTGGTAGCTGTGTTCGGTGTGATAACCCTGGCTGGCGAACCAATCGTGCCAAGCCTGGGGGCGTGAGGCGTTTTGCAGCAGCACCAGATCGGCCAGTTGCGTTGGGTCGCTGAAGGGCTGGGCCGGCAGATTGCCAGGCGCGCAGACCGGCACCAGTTCTTCGCCGAACAGTTTCAGGGATTCGGCGCCGGGCCGTGAGCCCTGGCCGAAATAGAACGCCAGGTCGCTGCGCCCCTGGAGCAAGTCGTCGGACTCCTGCTCGCTGCACAGGTCCAGATGAATTTTCGGGTGCCGCAGGCGCCAGCCTTTGAGCCGTGGGACCAGCCAGCGAGCTCCGAAGGTTGGCGGCGTGGAAACCCGTAGGACTTCGGTATCGCCGCCGTAGGAGCGCAAGTAGTGGGTCGACATCTCCACCTGCGTAAGGATTTTTCGTACCTCCCCCAGGTACAAATCCCCGGCCGGTGTCAGCTGCAAGCGTCGACGTACGCGGCGAAACAGCAAATGCTGTAGCAGTTCTTCCAACTGTGCGACCTGTTTGCTGACCGCGCTCTGCGTCAGGTTCAGCTCTTCGGCGGCGCGAGTGAAGCTCAGGTGGCGGGTCACCGCTTCGAAGCACTGTAGCGCCGTGATCGACGGCAGATAGCGTTTATTGATCATGATGAGGCCTTATTTCTTGTGGCTCTGCTTATCCGGTCATGGCCAGCATGAATAAACGGAATGATATCTCGCTTAAAGGTCGTTTGTTGGCAAGTCTCGGGCCAGCTACAACTACAGGTCTGATCAGCCGTGATCGTCCGGCTGCCAATTCTTTGTCTTTTGTTTGAGGAATTAACCATGGTTGCTGCATTGCTTGATCGCCTGGGTGTTGAACCGGCCTTGTACCAGAGCGGCACACAACCGGTGCATTCGCCCATCGACGGCAGTCGCATCGGCGCCGTGAACTGGGAAGGCGCCGCAGAGGTCGAGCAGCAAGTCAGTCGCGCCGAGCATGCGTTCGACGTGTGGCGCCAGGTGCCGGCCCCCCGTCGTGGTGAGCTGGTGCGTCAGTTCGGTGACTTGCTGCGCGAATACAAAGCCGACCTCGGCGAGCTGGTGTCGTGGGAAGCCGGCAAGATCACCCAGGAAGGTTTGGGTGAAGTGCAAGAGATGATCGACATCTGCGACTTCGCGGTCGGTCTGTCCCGTCAGCTGTACGGCCTGACCATCGCCTCAGAGCGTCCGGGCCACCACATGCGTGAATCCTGGCACCCGCTGGGCGTGGTCGGCGTGATCAGCGCTTTCAACTTCCCGGTGGCGGTCTGGGCCTGGAACACCACGCTGGCCCTGGTGTGCGGTAACGCGGTGATCTGGAAACCCTCGGAAAAGACCCCGCTCACCGCTCTGGCCTGCCAGGCGTTGTTCGAGCGTGTCTTGAAGAACTTCAGCGATGCGCCACCGTACCTCAGTCAAGTGATCATTGGCGGTCGCGATGCCGGTGAAGCGCTGGTGGACGATCCGCGCGTGGCGTTGATCAGCGCCACCGGCAGCACCCGCATGGGCCGTGAAGTGGCGCCGAAAGTTGCCGCGCGCTTTGCCCGCAGCATCCTCGAACTGGGTGGTAACAATGCGATGATCCTGGCCCCCAGCGCCGATCTGGACATGGCCGTGCGCGCCATCCTGTTCAGCGCTGTCGGCACCGCCGGCCAACGTTGCACGACGCTGCGCCGCCTGATTGCCCATGAGTCGGTGAAAGAAGAGATTGTCACCCGGCTCAAGGCCGCGTATTCGAAAGTGCGCATCGGCCATCCGCTGGAAGGCAACCTGGTCGGGCCGCTGATCGACAAGCAGAGCTTTGAAGGCATGCAGGATGCGTTGGAGCAGGCGTTGAGCGAAGGCGGTAAGGTGTTTGGTGGTAAGCGCCAATTGGAAGACCAGTTCCCGAATGCCTATTACGTATCGCCGGCCATCGTCGAGATGCCGGAGCAGAGCGATGTGGTGCGCCACGAAACCTTCGCGCCGATCCTTTATGTGGTCGGCTACAAGGATTTTGCCCAGGCCCTGGAACTCAATAACGCCGTGCCTCAAGGCCTGTCGTCCTGCATCTTCACTACGGACGTGCGTGAAGCCGAACAATTCATGTCGGCGGTGGGCAGCGACTGCGGCATCGCCAACGTCAACATCGGCCCGAGCGGCGCGGAAATCGGCGGTGCGTTCGGCGGCGAGAAAGAGACCGGCGGCGGACGTGAGTCAGGCTCCGATGCATGGCGCGGCTACATGCGTCGCCAGACCAACACCGTGAACTACTCGCTGGAGTTGCCGTTGGCGCAGGGGATTACTTTCGACTGAGAAACCGGATCTTCGACCTATGAAGATCCCCTGTGGGAGCGGGCTTGCTCGCGAAAGCGGACGGTCATTCAACATCAATGTCGACTGGTCTGCCGTCTTCGCGAGCAAGCCCGCTCCCACCATTGAACTGTGCAGTGGTTGGGTTTCATTTCCGGAGTCTGGCAATGCCGTTACGCGAAGAATGTCTGTGGGAAAAACTCACGCCACAAAGACCTGAGAATGCTGCGCTAACCGGCGAAATCACGGTGGATGTCTGCGTGATTGGCGCAGGTTTTACCGGTTTGTCGGCGGCAGTGCATTTACTCGAACAAGGCAAGCGCGTCGCCGTGCTGGAGGCTCATCGGGCCGGGCATGGTGGCTCGGGGCGCAATGTCGGGTTGGTCAACGCCGGCTTGTGGATCCCGCCGGACGAGATAGAAGCCGGCTTCGGCGAAGCAGTGGGCAGTCAGCTCAATCGCATGCTCGGGGCGGCACCGGCGCTGGTGTTCAGCCTCGTCGACAAATACAACATCGATTGCCAGCTGCGGCGCGAAGGCACCCTGCACATGGCCCACAACGCCAGGGGCGAAGCGGACCTGCGCAGCCGTGAGGAACAATGGAAGCGTCGTGGTGCCCCGGTGGAGTTGCTCACCGGCCAGGCGTGTGCCCAGGCCACGGGCACCTCGAAAATCGCGGCGGCATTGCTCGACCGGCGGGCCGGCACGCTCAATCCGATGGCCTACACCAGTGGGCTGGCCAAGGCCGCCTCTGATCTTGGCGGCCAGTTGTTTGATCATTCCCCCGTGACCCGCCTGGAACGCCAGGGCCAGCGCTGGTCGGTGCAGACTGCCCAGGGTTCGGTACTGGCCGAGCAAGTGGTGATCGCGTCCAATGCCTACACCGAGGGTGACTGGACCGAGCTGCGGCGCAGTTTCTTTCCCGGTTATTACTATCAGGTTGCCTCCGCTCCGCTGACCGACGAAGCGGCGCAGCGCATTCTGCCGGGCGGCCAGGGCTCGTGGGACACCCGCCAGGTATTGAGCAGCATTCGTCGGGACAAGGACGGGCGTCTCTTGCTGGGCAGCCTGGGTAATGGCAATCGCAAGCCCACCTGGTTCCTCAAGGCGTGGGCCGACCGAGTGCAACAGCACTACTTCCCTTATCTCAAACCGGTGGAATGGGAATGCACCTGGACCGGGTGTATCGCCTTCACCCCCGATCACCTGATGCGCCTGTTCGAGCCGGCCCCCGGTCTGGTGGCCGTGACGGGTTACAACGGCCGCGGCGTGACGACTGGCACAGTAGTGGGCAAAGCCTTTGCCGACTATCTGTGTCATGGCAACGCCAGCGCGTTGCCGATTCCCTTCGCCGCCATGCGGCCCCTGGCCGGGACAGGCTTGCGCAGTTGCTTGTATGAAGCGGGTTTTTCGCTGTATCACGCCGGCCAGTGCCTGCGGATTGTGATCTGAATGTTGAAAAATGTTGCCGCAGCGCTCGTTTTCCACCACAACGTCTAGCCTGTTATGGTGCGGGTTGTAGCAGTTGTGCACCGCCAGTGTGCAGTTCGGTGACGCGGGTTGTTACAGCTGGGTTGCACGTCGTTTCGTGTGATGGTTGCAATGATGGCTCAGGGAGGGTTGTACCCATTTGTTTCTATGGTTGTACCTTGTGCGATTTAGACGGTTGCACGCCCAATAAAAAAGGGCTCGAAACAGTCGAAATAACAATAAAGCAGCGACTTTTTTCAGAATAAAAAACCGATGGCACGGCGCTTGCTCTGAGCTTTTCAGTGAAGTCGCAGTGCCAACTAAAAAAAACCTTGGAGCACCACCTCATGTCCCAGACGTTTTACAAGAAAGGCTTTCTGGCCCTCGCAGTGGCAGCTGCGCTGGGTGTTTCTGCGTTTGCTCAGGCCGACGTCAAGATCGGCGTAGCGGGTCCGATGACCGGTGCCAACGCGGCATTTGGCGAGCAGTACATGAAAGGCGCACAAGCGGCGGCAGACGAGATCAATGCCAAGGGTGGCATAAACGGCGAGAAAATCGTTCTGGTACAGGGCGATGACGCCTGCGAACCGAAGCAGGCCGTGGCCGTGGCCAACCGCTTTGTCGACCAGGACAAGGTTCTCGGCGTGGTCGGTCACTTCTGCTCCTCGTCCACCATCCCGGCGTCCGAGGTTTATGGTGATGCCGGTATCATCGCCATCACCCCAGGCTCCACCAACCCCGCTGTTACCGAGCGCGGCCTGAGCGCGATGTTCCGTATGTGCGGTCGTGACGACCAGCAGGGCATCGTCGCCGGCGACTACATCGTTGACGTGCTCAAGGGCAAGAAAGTGGTGGTCCTGCACGACAAGGACACCTACGGCCAGGGCCTGGCGGATGCGACCAAGGCGCAGTTGGTCAAGCGTGGCGTAGAGCCGGTACTGTACGAAGGCCTGACCCGTGGCGAGAAAGACTTCGCTGCCGTGGTCACCAAGATCCGTGCGGCCGGTGCCGACGTGGTCTATTTCGGCGGTCTGCACCCGGAAGCTGGCCCACTGGTTCGCCAGTTGCGTGAGCAAGGCCTCAAGGACGTGAAATTCATGTCCGACGACGGCATCGTCACCGACGAACTGGTCACCACCGCCGGCGGCGCGCAATTTGTCGACGGCGTATACATGACCTTCGGCGCCGACCCACGTCTGCTGCCGGACAGCAAGGCCGTGGTAGACGCGTTCCGTGCCAAGGGTACCGAACCGGAAGGCTACACCCTGTACGCCTACGCCTCGGTCCAGGCCCTGGCTGCCGGTTTCAACGGTGCCAAGAAAAATGACGGCGAAGCCGCGGCCGAATGGCTCAAGGCCAATCCGGTCCAGACCGTGATGGGTAAGAAAGAGTGGGATTCCAAGGGTGACCTGAAAGTCTCCGACTACGTGGTCTATCAGTGGGACGATAAAGGTAAATACCATCAGTTGGAAAAACAGAAGTGACATGAACGGTTGAATCACCCGGCGCCCTCAGGTGCCGGGCGATTTACCCGTGTTCATGCAGTACCTGTCTTTTCTCCCGAGAGCTGCGCGCACATCGTGCAGCGTCGGCGGCTGAACCCCGGTCCGTCGCAGCGGTGTGCGTGCAGCCTCTCAAATGCGTGAGATTGCGTTATGGATGGTATTTTCCTGCAGCAACTGATCAATGGCCTGACCCTCGGGTCGGTCTATGGTCTGATCGCCATCGGCTACACAATGGTCTACGGCATCATCGGCATGATCAACTTCGCCCACGGCGAGGTTTACATGATCTCTGCGTACCTCGCGGCGATCAGTCTGGCTCTGCTGGCCTGGTTCGGTATCGAATCCTTCCCTCTCATGATTCTCGGTACGCTGGTGTTCACCGTGGTGGTGACCGGCGTCTACGGTTGGGTGATCGAGCGGGTCGCCTATAAGCCCCTGCGCAACTCCACTCGCCTGGCGCCGCTGATCAGCGCCATCGGTATCTCGCTGATCCTGCAGAACTATGCCCAGATCAGCCAGGGCGCTCGCCAACAGGGCGTGCCCACGTTGCTCGAAGGCGCCATGCGCGTGGACATCGGCAGCGGTTTCGTCCAGCTCACCTACACCAAGATTTTCATCTTGATCGCCGCATTCACCGGGATGGCCTTGCTGGCCTACATCATCAAGTACACCAAGCTCGGCCGCATGTGCCGCGCCACCCAGCAAGACCGCAAGATGGCCTCCATCCTCGGGATCAATACTGACCGGGTGATTTCCTATGTGTTCGTCATCGGTGCGGCCATGGCGGCCCTGGCCGGTGTGCTGATCACCATGAATTACGGCACCTTTGACTTCTATGCCGGCTTCATCATCGGCATCAAGGCGTTCACCGCGGCGGTACTCGGCGGCATTGGCTCCCTGCCTGGAGCGATGCTGGGCGGGATCATACTCGGGATCTCCGAGTCGCTGTTCGCCGGTCTGATCAACTCTGACTACAAAGACGTGTTCAGTTTCTCCCTGCTGGTGCTGATTCTGATTTTCCGTCCCCAAGGCCTGTTGGGTCGCCCACACGTGGCGAAGGTATAAGTATGTCTGCTGCCAATAAACCGATTGAAATCAAAAAAAGCGTCATCGACGCGATCCTGGCCGGCCTGATCTCGCTGATCGTGTTCGGGCCGATTGTCGGCGTGGTGCTCGACGGCTACAGCTTCAACCTGCAGCCGGCCCGGGTGGGCTGGCTGGTGGCGATCGTAATGGCCGGGCGCTTTGCCTTGAGCCTGTTTCTGCAAACCCCCAAGGGTCTGAAGATTCTCCAGGGGTTCGAAAGTACGAGCTCCGGCGTGCATGTGCTGCCCCCGGACTACAAGTCGCGCCTGCGCTGGATCATCCCGTTGCTGATCGTGATTGCCATCGTGTTCCCGTTTTTCGCCAACAAATATGTGCTCACGGTGGTCATCCTCGGGCTGATTTATGTATTGCTGGGCCTGGGCCTGAACATCGTGGTCGGCCTGGCCGGGCTGCTCGACCTGGGCTACGTGGCGTTCTATGCCATCGGCGCTTATGGCCTGGCGCTGGGTTACCAATACCTGGGGCTGGGGTTCTGGACGGTACTGCCGCTGGCGGCGATCGCGGCGGCGATGGCCGGGTGCATATTAGGATTCCCCGTGTTGCGAATGCACGGTGACTACCTGGCCATCGTGACCTTGGGTTTTGGCGAGATCATCCGGTTGGTACTCAACAATTGGCTGTCGTTTACCGGCGGGCCGAACGGCATGCCGGTGCCGTCACCGACTTTCTTTGGCCTGGAGTTCGGCCGGCGAGCGAAGGAGGGCGGGGTGCCGTTCCACGAGTTCTTCGGCCTGGCCTACAACCCCAACGTCAAATTCCTGTTCATCTACATCGTGCTGTTCATCACCGTGCTGCTGGTGCTTTACGTCAAGCATCGCCTGACTCGCATGCCGGTCGGTCGCGCCTGGGAAGCCCTGCGCGAGGATGAAATCGCCTGTCGCTCCATGGGTTTGAACCACGTGCTGGTCAAGCTCTCGGCGTTCACCATTGGTGCTTCCACAGCGGGCCTGGCAGGTGTGTTCTTCGCCAGTTACCAAGGTTTCGTGAACCCCTCGTCGTTCACGTTCTTCGAGTCGGCGCTGATTTTGGCGATCGTGGTGCTCGGCGGTATGGGCTCGACGGTGGGCGTGGTCATCGCCGCGTTTGTCCTCACCGTGGCACCGGAGTTGCTGCGCAGCTTCTCGGAATACCGGGTGCTGCTGTTCGGCGTGCTGATGGTGTTGATGATGATCTGGCGCCCTCGCGGCCTGATTCGCATCAGTCGTACCGGGGTGACGCCGCGTAAGGGAGTAGCACCATGAGCGAAGTCGTATTGTCCGTCGAAAACCTGATGATGCAATTCGGTGGGATCAAGGCCCTCAGCGACGTCAGCCTGCAAGTCAAACGCAACTCGATCTTCGCCCTGATCGGCCCCAACGGTGCGGGCAAGACCACGGTGTTCAACTGCCTGACCGGGTTCTACAAGGCCACGGGGGGCAAAATCGAGCTCAACGTGCGCGGCGAACGGACCGATGTCATCAAGCTGTTGGGCGAGCCGTTTCGTCCCACCGACTTCGTGTCCCCCAAATCCTTCGCCAGCCGGGTGTTCTACAAGATGTTCGGCGGCACCCACCTGGTGAACCGCGCAGGCCTGGCGCGGACTTTCCAGAACATTCGTTTGTTCAAGGAAATGTCCGTGCTGGAGAACCTGTTGGTGGCCCAGCACATGTGGGTCAATCGCAGTCTGGTGGCAGGCGTGCTCAACACCAAGGGCTACCGCCAGGCAGAAAGCGATGCCCTGGACCACGCTTTCTACTGGCTGGAAGTGGTGGACCTGGTGGATTGCGCCAACCGGCTGGCGGGCGAACTTTCCTACGGCCAGCAACGGCGCCTGGAAATTGCCCGCGCCATGTGCACCCGCCCGCAGATCATCTGCCTCGACGAACCGGCCGCCGGCCTCAACCCTCAGGAAACCGAAGCGCTGAGCGCGATGATCCGGCTGCTGCGCGACGAGCACGATCTGACCGTGGTGCTGATCGAACACGACATGGGCATGGTAATGAGCATTTCCGACCACATCGTGGTGCTGGACCACGGCAACGTGATCGCCGAGGGCGGTCCCGAGGCAATTCGCAACGATCCGAAGGTGATCGCGGCCTACCTGGGTGCCGATGAAGAGGAGCTGGTATGAGTGGACCTATCCTCGAACTCAAGGAGCTGGACGTATTCTACGGGCCGATCCAGGCCCTGAAAAAAGTCTCGATACACATTGGGGAAGGTGAAACCGTCAGCCTGATTGGCTCCAACGGTGCCGGCAAGTCCACGTTGCTGATGTCGATTTTTGGCCAGCCGCGAGCGGCAAGTGGGCAGATTATCTATCAGGGCGTGGACATCACGCACAAGTCGTCCCACTACATTGCCTCCAACGGCATCGCCCAATCGCCGGAAGGACGGCGGGTATTCCCTGACATGACCGTTGAGGAAAACCTGTTGATGGGCACCATTCCCATCGGTGACAAGTACGCCAGCGAAGACATGCAGCGCATGTTCGAGCTGTTCCCGCGGCTCAAGGAGCGGCGCAACCAGCGGGCCATGACCATGTCCGGCGGCGAGCAGCAGATGCTCGCCATCGCTCGGGCGCTGATGAGCCGGCCCAAGTTGTTGCTGCTCGATGAACCCAGCCTGGGGCTGGCGCCGATCGTGGTGAAACAGATCTTCGCCACCTTGCGGGAACTGGCGTCCACCGGCATGACGATCTTTCTGGTGGAGCAGAACGCCAACCACGCCCTCAGGCTGTCGGACCGGGCCTATGTGATGGTCAACGGTGAAATCCGCCTGACCGGCACCGGCAAGGAACTGCTGGTCAACGAAGAGGTGCGCAACGCGTATCTGGGCGGACATTGACACCGGCCAGCACTAAAAAAACCGGCGAGTGATCGCCGGTTTTTTTATCCCTTGAATCCACCGCGGATCCCTTGTGGGAGCGAGCCTGCTCGCGATGGCGGTCTGTCAGTGCCATGGATACTGACTGGCTCACCGCTATCGCGAGCAGGCTCGCTCCCACAGGGTTTTGCGCTGGCCTGAAGAATTGTGGACAACAATCCTGAGCCCCTGCGAAACCGCGACATAAAGTCGCCGCAAACAGTTGTTTTGTCACGGTTTTGACTTGTCCCCGTTTGCTGTGGAACCGGCTGTGGGTAACGTGGGAGTAGCTGGCTGAAAGCCTCTGAATACGGGGCTTTCAGGCTGATGGTTGTTTTTTGATCAGGCGTTTTTGCCCAAGCACAAGCGTGGGTTGTCAACACTTTTATGAGTCACGCAAAAGGCTTGAAAATCTGTGCGAAAGCCTGTGGATAAGTCTGTGATTAAACTCTGGAAAGACCGCGCTGAGGGCCGAGTTTACTGGCTTGAAGCCATCGTTGTTTTTACCGTCGGCTTATAGCAGATAAGTCGATCTGCACAACCTGCATTCCAGGGTCAAGGGAAAAAATTTTCCAAACCCCTCGCAAAGCCTTATGCACAGCGGCTTGTAGGATTTGTACTTGCCCCCGATTGCTGTGGACCCGCCTGTGGATAAGGTGCGCGCAACCGCCTGTGGCCCTTGTTTCATAAGGCCTGGCGCCGGTTGGTTGTTTTATGAGCAATGCTCGAATGAAACCTCGCTTCCAGAAGTCTTGCCCATGCTGTGCCAGGCCGGGCATGCTGGGGGCCGATTTCCATTCATTGGCTGTTTTGAGCCCCAAGGAGAACACGATGTCCAACACCCTGTTTATTACCGGCGCAACGTCCGGTTTCGGTGAAGCCTGTGCCCGTCGCTTTGCCGAAGCAGGCTGGAAACTGGTGCTGACCGGTCGTCGTGAAGAACGCCTCACCGCCCTGTGCACCGAGTTGTCGAAGCAGACTGAAGTCCATGGTCTGGTGCTTGACGTGCGGGACCGCACAGCCATGGAGGAGGCGATTGCCAACCTGCCGCCGTCCTTCGCCAAGTTGCGGGGCTTGATCAACAATGCCGGCCTGGCGCTGGGCGTTGATCCTGCGCCCAAGTGCGACCTCGATGACTGGGACACGATGGTCGATACCAACGTGAAAGGTTTGATCTACAGCACTCGCCTGCTGTTGCCGCGGCTGATCGCTCATGGCCGTGGTGCCGGGATCGTCAACCTGGGGTCCATCGCCGGTAACTATCCGTACCCTGGCAGCCACGTGTACGGGGCGAGCAAGGCGTTCGTCAAACAGTTCTCCCTGAATCTGCGTTGCGATCTGCAAGGTACAGGCGTGCGGGTGAGCAACATCGAGCCGGGTCTGTGCGAGAGCGAGTTTTCTCTGGTGCGCTTTGCCGGTGATCAGGAACGCTACAACGCGACCTATGCCGGGGCCGAGCCGATCCAGCCGCAGGACATCGCCGACACCATTTTCTGGGTGCTCAACACGCCGGCCCACATCAACATCAACAGCCTGGAGTTGATGCCGGTGAGCCAGACGTGGGCCGGGTTTGCCATTGAGCGCAACATGGCTTAACGGTTGACGTTATTTGAATTGGAAATGTGGTCATCTGTGGCGAGGATGCTTGCACCCGTTGGGTCTGTAGGAGCTGTCGAGCGAAGCGAGGCTGCGATTTTGCCAAGATCAAAAGATCGCAGCCTTCGGCAGCTCCTACAGCGCAGTCGAGCGGGGGGCGAGCATTTTCGCCACAGGTGCGTCAGGCCAGATAATCGGCCAGCCCGCGATAGCAGGTCAGCAGGTGATACGGCGTGGTCGATGGCATGTCCTGGCGGCTGACAGTGCCGTCGGCGTCCAGGCATTCGTTCCAGCCTTTGGCATGCAGGAAGTGCTGCTGCAACGCCTGTAGTTGATGCAGCAATGCGCCCTGATTGCCGGGGCGTAATGTCAGTGCCCGCAAATATTCCGCCTGAGCCCAGATGCGCTGGGTGGCGTCCCGCGGTACCTGTGGTCCCAGGCTCAGCATGGCGCACACCGCACCGGACTGCGGGCTCACGCCTTGCTGTTCGGTACGGCTGAAGCTGCTCTCAAGGGCTGTGTGCAACTTGCCGCCGCGCAACAGGGACGATGAGGCCAGCAAGTAATACCACTCGAACTGATGGCCTGGCTCAAACCAGTTATCCACAGCCTTGACCGGCTTTTCCATCATGACGCGCTGCTGCGGGTCGATGAAGTGCTTGAACATGGCATCGCACAGGGCCAGCAATGCCTGGCGCACGTTGACGTCGTCGCGAACCGAGAGGGTGGCGAGGAAGGCTTCGGCCAGATGCATCAGCGGGTTTTGCAGCGGGCCGGATTCGCGGGTCGACCAATCGCGTCCCAGGCTGGCCTCGTAAAGGCCGTCTCCGGTCGCAAAGCGCCGGGCGATGACTTCCAGGGCCGCGTTGAGCACCGACTCCACCAGCGGCTCGCGAACCTTGCTCCAGTAATGGGCGCAGGCAAACAGGATGAAAGCGTGGGTGTAGAGGTCTTTGCCGGTGTCCAGCGGTGCGCCTTGGGGGTCAATGCTGTAGAACCAGCCGCCATGTTCGCCATCATGGAAGTGCCGCTGCAGCGAGCGGAACAGTGCGCCGGCCCGTTCTTCGGCCTGCGGCACTTCGCCGATCAGGCTGGCAAACACATACAACTGCCGAGCACAGGCCATGGCCCGGTAGCGCTGGGGCGCGAGAGGCTTGTGCCGGGTATTGAGGGATTCATAGGGCAGCGCCAGCTCGGCATTCCATCCCGGGCCTTGCCACATCGGCACGATCACCTCGTGAAAGTGCTGACGTACCGTGGCGAACAGGGCGGTCAGTTCAGGCGCAGGAGCAGGGCGGGAAGCATCGGGCATTGGTGGGCGTCGTCACGGCTGGAGGGTGATTGCGCGACATGGTAGCAGAGTGGCAAGTTCGAGAGATGGGGAGCTGCCAAGCCGACTTCGCGAGCAAGCCCGCTCCCACAGTTGATCGGTGTACACCGAACTTGTGTGGGAGCGGGCTTGCTCGCGAAGGGACCCTTGAAGGCGCCGATAAAATCAACCCGCCAACAACCACACCCCAGCCGCCGCCGAACCCGCTCCGGCCAGACGCACCAGGGGCGCGGCCGCTCGTGGCAAAACGCGCACCAGCGCAAAACCTGCGCCATGCAACACCGCCGTGGCCGCGACAAAACCGGCCGCATAAGCCCAAGGACTTGTCATGTCCGGCAGTTCCAGACCATGGGCCACGCCATGGAACAGCGCGAACACCGCCGTCGCGCCCATCGCCAGGCTCAGCGGCGGGCGTACCGCCAGTGCCACCGCCAGGCCCAGGGCCAGCACTGAGGCGGCGATTCCGCTTTCCAGTGCAGGCAGGCCCAGGCCTTCAAAGCCCAGCAAACCGCCGATCAGCATGCTGGCGACGAAGGTGCACGGCAGCGCCCAGCGCGCTGCGCCTTGTTGTTGGGCGGCCCACAAGCCGACCGCCAACATCGCCAGTAGATGATCGAGCCCGCCGATGGGGTGACCGAGGCCGGCCATCAGGCCGTTATCGCCGTGGCCGGGGTGGGCAAAGGCCAAGGCCGGAGTCAGCAACAGGGCGAGGGCGCCAAGCAGGCGTTTGTATGTCATGGATAAGCTTCCTTGTTGAGCGTGTGAACCGTTGAAGTTGAAAAGTCAGGCGGCGGTCAGCAGGCCCTGGCGTTCGATGAAGGCGATGATCTGCTCCAGGCCCTGGCCGGTTTTCTGGTTGCTGAACACGAACGGCTTGCCGTTGCGCATCCGTCGGGTATCGCTGTCCATCATTTCCAGGGACGCACCCACCAGCGGCGCCAGGTCGATCTTGTTGATCACCAACAAGTCGGATTTACAGATGCCCGGCCCGCCTTTGCGTGGCAGCTTGTCGCCGGCCGAGACATCGATCACATAAATGGTCAGGTCCGACAGCTCCGGGCTGAAGGTCGCCGAAAGGTTGTCGCCACCCGATTCCACCAAAATCAGATCCAGCCCCGGAAACCGTCGGTTCAATTGATCCACGGCCTCAAGGTTGATCGAGGCGTCTTCGCGAATCGCCGTGTGCGGGCAACCGCCGGTTTCCACGCCGATGATCCGCTCCGGCGCCAGGGCTTGGTTGCGCACCAGGAAGTCGGCATCTTCGCGGGTATAGATGTCGTTGGTGACCACCGCCAGGTTGTAGCGCTCCCGCAAGGCCAGGCACAGGGCCAGGGTCAGGGCGGTTTTGCCGGAGCCTACCGGGCCGCCGATACCGACGCGCAGAGGTTGTGTATTCATGAGGGTCTCCTAGGAACGGAACAGGCGGCTGTACTGGCGCTCATGGGCCATGCACGCCAGGGACAGGCCAAACGTGGCGCTGCCGTAATGGTCGGGATCAATGTTCGAGGCGTTGTGTTGGGCCTCTTGCAGCAGCGGCAGCAGTTCGCTGGTCAGGCGCTGGGCGGCTTGCTGGCCCAGGGGCAGGGTCTTCATCAGGACGGCCAACTGGTTTTCCAGCCAGCTCCATAACCAGGCGGCAAGAGCGTCCCGGGGGCTTATGTTCCAGGCGCGGGCCGCCAGGGCCCAGCCCAGGGCCAGGTGCGGTTCGGTACGTTGTTCAAGGAAACTCCGTGCCGCGGCATCGAGTTCCGGCAAGCCGACCAGCAACTGCTGCAACGAGTAACCCATCTGCCGACTTTCCTGATGCAGCTCGCGGGTTTCCCGACTGGCGCGGTGTTCCTCGCAGTGTTGCAGCAAGGCGTGCCAGTCGTCGGCTGCGGCGGCGGTGCAATGGGCCAGCAGCAAAGGAGCCTCGAAGCGCGCCAGGTTCAACAGCAACTGATCACTGATCCAGCGACGGGCGTCGTCGCAGGTTTTGACCTGGCCGTTATCCACCGCCATCTCCAACCCTTGGGAATAGCTGTAGCCGCCGATCGGCAATTGCGGGCTGGCCAGACGCAGCAGCGCCCATGCCGGATTCATGTGCGTACGCCGAACTGATGCAGGCGTGGTGCGTAGTTGAAATCTTCGTCGCCATGTCGGGAATGATGATGACCACCGCCATACGCGCCGTGTTCCGGCTGGAACGCGGCCTCGATGGTTTCGGCGCGTGCACCCAATTGTTCGAGCATCGCCTTGAGCACGTAATCGTCCAGCAGACGCAGCCAGCCATCGCCCACTTGCAGGGCGACATGGCGATTGCCCAGGTGATAGGCCGCGCGGGTCAGCTCGAATGCATTGGCGCAGGTGACATGCAGCAATTGTTCGGGGCGGGCGCAGACGCGCACGATGCGTCCGTCTTCAGCTTGCAGGCATTCGCCATCGTAGAGCGGCGGCTGGCCTCGCTCCAAAAACAAACCCACGTCTTCACCCTCGGCACTGAAACAGCGCAGGCGGCTTTTGCTGCGGGCATCGAAGGTCAGGTGCAGCTCGGCGTCCCAGCGGGGTTGAGTGTCGATTCTGCGATGAATCACCAGCATCGGAAGGCTTCCAGCAATGAACGGTGCTGTGTTTAGAGCAAGGGGCTTGCCAATCGAAGGGGATGTAGGAAATAGCTGGGATGGCGTTTCAGGATGGGGCGGATTGCGTGCCGTTATGGTGCGCTTTTCGATGTTGCGCACCATTTTGCAGCTTGCACGAAACACTGTGGGAGCGAGCCTGCTCGCGATATCAGTGCATCAGTAAAACCAACGCTGACTGACCCACCGCTATCGCGAGCAGGCTCGCTCCCACAAAGGAAACATCTCGGCGGCTACTCGGTACTGCCCAGCCCTTGCCAATGCTTGAGCCCGATGAAGATAAAGCGCAATTGCTGGGTGATTTTCACTTGCGGGGTGAGGTGCTCGGGCAAGGCTTCGGCGGGCGGGTCGATGATGTCCGGCAGGGTGGCGAACACGCTTTTGACGATCAGGTCGGCCATTACACTCAAGGCAGGCAGGTCCAAGTGCTGCAATTTGGGCATCAGTGCCAGGTCGGCGGCCAAGTCCGAGCTGATGCCTTCACGCAGACAGGCGATGGCCTTGCGCACGGGCAGGGAGCCGCCGTACTGCTCACGGGCCAAAAACAGGAATTGCGAGCGGTTGGCTTGCACCACGTCGAGAAAAATACGCACCGAGGCATCAATGATGCCGCCCATGACGAATTCGTTGTGACGTACCAGCCGGATCGTTTCGCGGAAGGTCTGGCCGACTTCGCTGACCAGTGCCAGGCCCAGGTGGTCCATGTCGTCGAAATGCCGGTAGAACCCGGTGGGGACGATGCCGGCGGTCCTGGCGACTTCGCGCAGGCTCAGGCTGCCGAACCCTCGGCCGCACTCCATCAAATGACGGGCGGCATCCATCAAGGCATTTCGGGTCTGTTGTTTCTGTTCGGCGCGGGGCAGCATCGCAGGGCTGACTTCTGATTCACGGAAGCGACGCACTCTAGCAAATCGGCTTTGCCGACGTCGAACGGTAGAGGGGGATCAAGCGGGGAAACGAGGGTCTCGGAAAATCAAAAGCCCGATTGCAGGAATCGGGCTTTTTCGCAGGCCACCATGGGCTCAGCTCAATGCGCTGTTGCGTTCGTTCACGCGGTCACCACCGCCTTCGGCAACGGCTTCGCCTTGTGGAGTGCGCTCGTAACCGCCTTCAACCAGACCTTTTTCTTCAAGGCGACGACGGCCATTTTCAGCGACTTCCTGGCCTTGACGGGTGCGTTCGTAGCCACCTTCGGCGACTTCCTGGCCCTGACGGGTGCGTTCGTAGCCACCTTCGGCAACTTCCTGACCCTGACGGGTACGTTCGTAGCCACCTTCGGCAACTTCCTGACCCTGACGGGTACGTTCGTAGCCGCCTTCAGCCAGTTCCTGACCTTGACGGGTCTGATCGAAGCCATCTTCAGCAACGGTCTGGCTATAGACCGAACGGCTGTCCTTGACCTGTGGCGTGGCTTGTTCGGAGGCTGGCAGTGCGAAAGCGGTGGAAGCCAGCATTGAAAGGGTAAGGCTCATCAGCAATTGGCGTTTCATGATCAGTGCTCCTTGGAAGGGCGATAAAGTGGGTACGGAGCCAATGCTACTCTCGATAAGTCGATATAAAAGTTCATAAAGACAATGGTAATAATCAACGGAATTGATTGTTCTGTGGAAAGGCTCTAGAACGGGCCTTTGCGCGGTGTGGTTTTGCACTGCAGTGGGTATTTTATACCCATTCATGCCACGCAAAAGTGCGGGGGCGGTAACAGGTAGTTGGCGGTTTGGTCAGGATTTTTTCAATTTTTTGTACCGCCCGTCGCCCAAAGTGTTAAACCAGTTGGCCGTATTGCCAGTCCTACTCTTCATAACGAGCCGATTACAGGTTCGTGTTTCCAAGGCGTCGCCGTCCGGACGCAGATTTGTCATCAGGAGCCTTGTGCATGACGCGCACCTCAAAAATCTTCGCCTGGACCCTCGCCAGTCTTGTTGTCCTGCTGGCCGTATTGGTGCTGGTCATCGCGTTCTTCGATTGGAACCGGATAAAGCCGCCGCTCAACGCGAAGGTTTCCGAAGAGTTGCATCGCCCGTTCGCCATCAATGGCAACCTGGCGGTGGTTTGGCAACGTGAGCCGCGGGAGGGCGGCTGGCGGGCCTGGGTGCCGTGGCCTCATGTGGTGGCTGAAGACTTGAGCCTGGGCAACCCGGACTGGTCGAAAACTGCGCAAATGGTCACGCTCAAGCGCGTCGAATTACGCATTTCGCCCCTGGCCTTGCTGGCCCGGCGAGTGGCAATCCCCCGCATCGACCTGACGGAGCCCGATGCCAACCTGCAACGCCTGGCTGATGGCCGTGCCAACTGGACGTTCGAGTTCGATCCGAAAGACCCGGATGCCGAGCCGTCCAGCTGGACCGTGGACATTGGCACCATCGGCTTTGACAAAGGCCATGTGACCCTTGATGACCAGACGCTGAAAACCCGCCTGGACCTGTTGATCGACCCGTTGGGCAAACCCATCCCGTTCAGCGATATCGTCGGTGACAATGCCGCGAAAAAAGCCCGTGACGCAGGCGCGGCTCCCCAGGATTATGCGTTTGCCTTCAAGGTCAACGGCCAGTATCACGGACAGAGCCTCGCAGGCTCCGGCAAGGTCGGCGGCCTATTGGCCCTACAGGATGCGTCGCAACCTTTTCCGTTGCAGGCCCAGGCGAAGGTCGGCGATACCCGTGTCGAACTGGCCGGTACGCTGACTGACCCGATGAATCTGGGCGCGCTGGACCTGCGCTTGAAACTGGCCGGTAACAGCCTGGCCAATCTTTACCCGCTGACCGGCGTGACCCTGCCGGATTCGCCGCCCTATTCCACCGATGGCCGCCTGATCGCCAAGCTCCACGAACCGGGCGGGGCACTGTTTCGTTATGAGGCCTTCAACGGCAAGATTGGCGATAGCGATATCCACGGTGACCTGGCTTACGTGGCCAGTCAGCCGCGGCCCAAACTCAGTGGTGCGCTGGTGTCCAATCAGCTGTTGTTCAGCGACCTGGCGCCGCTGATCGGTGCTGACTCCAACGCGCAACAAAAGGCCCGCGGCGGGGCGAGCAAACAGCCGTCCGACAAAGTCCTGCCCGTGGAAGAGTTTCGTACCGAGCGCTGGGGCGTGATGGATGCCGACGTGGAGTTCACCGGCAAACGGATCGTCCACAGCGAACAGTTACCCTTCACCGACCTGTACACGCACCTGGTGCTCAACGATGGCCAA
The DNA here is from genome assembly GCF_900110355.1 of Pseudomonas sp. NFACC39-1. NCBI lineage: Bacteria > Pseudomonadati > Pseudomonadota > Gammaproteobacteria > Pseudomonadales > Pseudomonadaceae > Pseudomonas > Pseudomonas sp. NFACC39-1. Next base: position 488,772 of record NZ_FODL01000002.1, read on the forward strand.
CTCAGCCTCGAGCCCCTGCGCTTCGGTGTGGCCGGTGGCCGGCTTGATGCGCAGATCCGCCTCAACGGCCGCACCCGGCCCCTTGAAGGAAAGGCCAGGCTGACGGCGCGGGGTTTCAAGCTCAAAGAGTTGTTCCCCGGTTTCGCGCCGATGAAAACCAGCTTCGGTGAACTGAACGGCGATGCCGATATCTCCGGCCGTGGCAATTCGGTGGCGGCGTTGCTGGGCACCGCCAATGGCACGCTGAAAATGCTCATCAACGACGGCGCCATCAGTCGGGAGTTGATGGAGCTGGCGGGGCTGAACGTCGGCAACTATGTGGTGGGAAAAATCTTTGGCGACGAGGAAGTGAAGATCAACTGCGCGGCGGCGGACTTCGACATCAAGACCGGCCTGGCGACGACTCGCCTGTTCGTGTTCGACACTGCAAACGCGATCATTTACGTCGATGGCACGGCGAACATGGCCAGCGAACAACTGGACCTGACCATTACGCCGGAGTCCAAGGGCTGGCGCTTGATTTCCCTGCGCTCGCCCTTGTATGTGCGTGGCACCTTCGCCAAGCCCGCGGCGGGCGTCAAGGCTGTGCCATTGATGCTGCGTGGCGCCGGGATGGTGGCGCTGGGCGTCATTGCCGCGCCGGCGGCCGGGTTGTTGGCCCTGGTTGCGCCCAGCGGTGGCGAGCCGAACCAGTGCGCGCCGTTGCTGGAACAGATGAAAGCCGGCAAGGCGCCAGCGACGGTCAAGCCCACCCGGTAGCCAGATTAGCCTGCTCGCGCTAAGTCTGGACGAGGCGATCCTCGAATAGTTTTACTGAATTTTTCAGTGCGTGACCGGACAACCGAGCCTCTTCTTCCAGCCACTGGAAGAATGCCCGTACCGGTGGATGGCGTTCACGGCCTGGAACACACAAGGCACTGTAGCCAGCGCCGTTGACCTGAATCTGCGGTCGATAAGCCACCAACAGGCCACTGGCGACGCTTTCGGAAGCGAGGATGTTGCTCGCCAGTACCAGTCCTTGCCCGGCTATCGCCGCTTGCAGGGCGTAATGCTCCTCGTCGTACTCGCGCACGCACGGTTGCCGGGCCAGCCAGGTTTCGCCGGCCTGAGCGCACCAGGCTTCCCAGCCATGGGCGTACAGTTTGGCGTTATGCCAGCGCACGCTGATCAGCGTGGGCGGCCTCTGCGCGGCCAGGGCCACTTGTTCCGGCGAGCCGTACACGCCGAAGTGTTCATCGAAAAGGCACAGGCCGTACAGGTTCGGGTAGCTGTCCAGGCTGTAGCGCACCACCAGGTCGACGCTGGCGTCCTGATGCAGATCGACCACTTCGCAGTGGGTGTCCAGGCGCACGTTGATATTCGGATGACGCGCATAAAACCGGCCCAGGCGCGGCACCAGCCACAGGCTGGCAAACGCTGCGGTGGTGGAAAGGGTCAGGTGGGTATTGGTGCGTTGTGGGCGCAGGGTGTCGACGCTTTGCGCCACTTCCAGCAGGGCCCCGTGCAGGCTGTTGAACAAGCGTTGGCCGCCGTCGGTGAGCCGCACCTGGCGCGGCTGACGTTCGAACAGCTGCACACCCAGCCAAGTTTCCAAGGCGCGAATCTGATGGGAAACTGCTGTGGGTGTCACCGACAGCTCCGCCGCCGCAGCCTTGAAGCTGAGCAGCCGTGCGGCAGACTCAAAGGCGCGCAATGCGTTGAGGGGCAGCGTGGCAAACATCACAGATCTCCTGAATGGCCATGGATGAAATTATCTCATCTAGCTTGATAAGCGCTCATTTGTCCGCCCGTAGCGTTGGACGTCAAGCTGGAAGCGAAAAGAGTCGATTGATTCTAGTCGCAAACCCAGGAGATTCAGATGAGCAAAATTCTTGTTGTGCATGGCAGCCCTCGGGGCGAGCGCTCTCACTCCCGACGTCTGGCCGAAAGCTTTGTCTCGGCCTGGCAGGCGGTTCATCCGCATTCCCAGCCGACCCGTCGCGAAGTGGGGCGCACCGTGATTCCTCCGGTCAATGAAGCATTCATCGCGGCGGCGTTCTACCCCGAACCGCAAGCCCGCCCGTTGACCATGCAGGCGGACCTGGCACTCAGTGATGCATTGGTGACGGAGTTGCAGGCCCATGATCGGTTGGTCATCTCCGCACCCATGCACAACTTCAGCGTGCCTAGCGGAGTAAAAGCCTGGATCGACCAGATCGTGCGGATCGGGCTGACGTTCAACCACAGCCTGGATAACGGCGTGTCGCAGTACGAGCCGCTGGTACTGGGCAAGAAAGCGCTGATCGTGACCAGTCGTGGCGACTTCGGTTTCGGGCCCGGCGGTCAGCTTGAAGGGATGAACCACGCCGACACGCTGTTGCGCACCGTGCTGGGCTTTATCGGTATCACCGATGTGACGGTGGTTGCCGCCGAAGGCGAGGAGTCGGCTGAGCGCAGTTTCGCCCAGTCTTGCGCCGAGGCCGAGCAACGCTTGCTGGGGTTGGCGCAGACGTTCTGATGGCGCGGGTGTCATAGACGGGTCATCATCGATACCGATGCTGACCACCTATTGATCAAGGATGTCGCCATGTCACAACAGTGCGCCACTCGTTACCCGCTGGTGCTGGTCCCCGGAATGCTCGGGTTCATTCGTCTGGTGCTGTATCCGTATTGGTACGGGATCGTCTCGGCGTTGCGCCGGGGTGGGGCAGTGGTGATTGCTGTGCAGGTGTCACCGCTGCACTCATCCGAGGTGCGCGGCGAGCAGTTGCTCGCGCGGATCGAGGAGATCCTGAAGCAAACCGGTGCGCAGAAGGTCAACCTGATCGGCCACAGCCAGGGCGCCTTGACGGCACGTTACGCGGCGGCCAAGCGCCCGGACCTGGTGGCATCGGTCACCTCGGTGGCCGGCACCAACCATGGTTCCGAGCTGGCTGATTACCTGCAGACTCACTACCCGGCTGACAGCGTCAAGGGGCGCTTGCTCAGTGCCTTGCTGCGGTTGATCGGCGCCCTGATGAGCCTGCTGGAAACCGGTTATCGCGGGCCCAGGTTGCCGGTGGATATCCAGGCGTCCCACGGTTCTCTCACTACCGCGGGCGTGGCCCTGTTCAACCAGCACTATCCGCAGGGCCTGCCAGAAACGTGGGGTGGGAGTGGACCCGAAGAGGTCAATGGTGTGCGTTATTACTCCTGGTCCGGGACCTTGCAACCAGGCAAGACCGACAAGGGACTTAACCTCTTGGACGGTACCAACCGTACCTGCCGGCTCTTCGCTCGCACCTTCGTGCGCGAGGCCGGGCAATGCGACGGCATGGTCGGGCGCTACAGCTCGCACCTGGGCACGGTGATCGGCGATGACTATCCGCTGGATCACTTCGACATCGTCAATCAGTCGCTGGGGCTGGTGGGCAAGGGCGCCGAGCCGGTTCGTTTGTTCGTCGAGCATGCGCAGCGATTGAAGGCGGCGGGGGTGTAGAACGTCAGGATGACCGCGTTATCGTTCTTCGCGAGCAAGCCCGCTCCCACATTTGAACCGCATTCTTTCTGAAGGAACTCGGTCATCCGTGGGAGCGGGCTTGCTCGCGAAGACGGTCAATCCGGCACAAAAAATCACGCAGATGAAGGTGTGACAGGCTTTGTCTACACTGCATTTCATCGCCGTACCCCTCGTGCGGCAGTCAGGAGAAAACATCATGAAGATGCTGCGTGTTCCTTTGTTGCTGCTCGGGTTGCTGCTGTCTTCCCAGGGCTTTGCCGCCACGGCCCAACAGAACAAGATGACCACCTGCAATGCCGACGCCAGCGCCAAGGCCCTCAAGGGTGACGAGCGCAAAGCCTTCATGAGCAACTGCCTCAAGGCCACCCCGGCGACGCCGCAGGAGCGTATGAAAACCTGTAACGCCGACGCCACCACTCAGGCCCTGAAAGGCGATGCCCGCAAGGCATTCATGAGCGATTGCCTGAAGAAGAAATAAGGACTAAAAGATCGCAGCCTCGTTGCACTTGGCAGCTCCTACAGGGGGAACACGGTCTCTGTAGGAGCTGCCGGAGGCTGCGATCTTCTCGCTTCGCCAGCAGAACGCTGGCAGACTGCCGATCCTTTACGCCGTTTTGTTCTGAGGCTGTATGCCAACGTTTTCTCAGCGTCATGTCTTGTTGGTGATCAGTTGGGTGATCATTTTTGGTGGGTTGTTGCTGGTGCTGCCACTGCGCCTGTTGCCGAGCCTTTTGGCCGGTTTACTGGTGTTCGAGCTGGTCAACATGCTCACCCCGCAACTGCAACGGCTGATCGAGGGCCGGCGGGCCCGCTGGTTGGCGGTGGCGCTGCTGGGCACGCTGGTGGTCAGTGTGCTGACGCTGATTTTCGCCGGGGCCTTCAGTTTCCTGCTCCATGAGGCGGAAAACCCGGGGTCGTCCCTGGACATGTTCATGGCGGTGGTCGACCGCGCCCGGGGGCAGTTGCCGCCGTTCATCGACGCCTACCTGCCGGCCAGCGCGGCCGAGTTCCGGGTGGCCATTGGCGACTGGATGACCAAGCACCTGAGCGACTTGCAGCTGGTGGGCAAGGATGCGGCCCACATGTTCGTGACGTTGTTGATCGGCATGGTCCTGGGGGCCATCGTCGCCCTGCAGCGCATCCCCGACCTGACCAAGCGCAAGCCCCTGGCTGCGGCGCTGTTCGACCGTCTGAACCTGTTGGTCAAGGCGTTCCGCAACATTGTGTTCGCCCAGATCAAGATTTCCCTGCTCAACACCTTCTTTACCGGGATCTTCCTGGCGGTGGTGCTGCCGCTGTTCGGCATCCACCTGCCGCTGACCAAGACCCTGATCGTCATGACGTTCCTGTTGGGGCTGCTGCCGGTCATTGGCAACCTGATGTCCAACACCCTGATCACCATCGTCGCCTTGTCGCTGTCGATCTGGGTGGCAATGGCCGCGCTGGGCTACCTGATCGTCATCCACAAGCTCGAATACTTCCTCAATGCCCGCATCGTCGGTGGGCAGATCAGCGCCAAGTCCTGGGAATTGCTCATGGCGATGCTGGTGTTCGAAGCCGCGTTCGGCCTGCCGGGCGTGGTGGCGGGGCCGATCTACTATGCGTATCTCAAGAGTGAGTTGAAGCAGGTGGGGATGGTTTGATCCAGGAAATGTGTTGGCTGATCTGACGCCTTCGCGAGCAAGCCCGCTCCCACATTTGAACCGCATTCTTTCTGAAGGAACTCGGTCAACTGTGGGAGCGGGCTTGCTCGCGAAGGCCGCGCCTCGGTCTTGAATCAGACCTGAGTGCCGTAGCGCTTCATCGCCTCGATCGCCAATCCGCTGCCGATGCTGCCGAAGATGTTGCCTTCCACATGCCGGGCCAGGGGGAGCATGGCCGAGACGCTGTTGCGCAGCGCCGGGATGCCGCTGGAGCCGCCGGTAAAGAACACCGTGTCCACCTGATCGACGCGTACGTTGGCATCGCCCAGCAATTGCGTGACGCTGCCGCGCACCCGCTCCAGCAGGCCGTCGATGGCCGATTCAAACAACTCCCGGCTCAGGTCCACGCTCAGGCCCGCCTCGATCCGGTCCAGGGCCACATGGCGCTGGTCGGTGTGGGTCAGCTGGATCTTGGTTTCTTCCACTTCCATCGCCAGCCAGTGCCCGGCGCGCTGGTCGATCAGCTTGAACAACCGGTCGATGCCCCCGGTGTCTTCGATGTCGTAACGCATGCTGGCCAGGGCCAGGGTGGATTTTTGTGAGTACACGCCGTTGATGGTGTGCCAGGTTGCCAGGTTCATGTGGTGGCTGGTGGGCATGTAGGCGCCGCTTTTCATGCGGCTGCCGTAGCCGAACAGCGGCATCAGGCCGGCCAGCGAGAGCTGCTTGTCGAAATCGGTCCCGCCGATGTGCACGCCGCCGGTGGCGAGGATATCCGCGTGGCGGTTGTCGTGGGTGCGGCGTTCGGGCGACAGGCGCACCAGCGAGAAGTCCGACGTACCACCGCCGATGTCGACGATCAGCACCAGCTCCTCTTTCTCGATGGTCGATTCATAATCGAAGGCCGCCGCGATGGGCTCATACTGGAACGAGACTTCCTTGAAACCGATGGCGCGGGCCACGTCCACCAGGGTGTTTTCCGCTTCCTGATCGGCCATTTCATCGTCGTCGACGAAAAACACCGGGCGACCCAGTACCACTTCTTCGAATTCCCGACCGGCGGTGGCCTCGGCGCGCTTCTTCAACTGGCCGATGAATAGCCCCAGCAGGTCTTTGAAGGGCATGGCCGTGCCCAGCACGCTGGTGTCGTGCTTGATCAGCTTGGAGCCCAGCAGGCTCTTGAGCGAGCGCATCAGCCGACCTTCGTAGCCTTCCAGGTACTCGTGCAGGGCCAGGCGGCCATACACCGGGCGGCGTTCCTCGAGATTGAAAAAGACCACCGAGGGCAGGGTGATCTTGTCGTCCTCCAGCGCAATCAGCGTTTCCATGCCGGGGCGCAGCCAGCCGACAGTGGAGTTGGACGTGCCGAAGTCGATGCCGCAGGCACGGGCCGGAGATGCGTTTTTCATGTCTTTCGGGTTCCAGTTGAAAAAACGGCCGCGCAGTGTATGTCAGTGCGGCCCGGATTCGAAGGCCGGTTATCTGCTAATTCGCAATCACTGGCCTTGAAAGACGCTCTTATACCCCCAAACTTGCTGGCATGAGCCTGGTAGCCACAGGGCGGGTACAAGAACCGCCACCGGCTGCCGATAAACTTCTGAAGCGCCGCCCGGTCACAAACCTTGAGATCGGTCAAACCCCAGGACTTGTATCACGAGCATGCTGCGGGTGGCGGCGCGATATCGATAACGGATGGTGATCCTTCGATGGACTTCAAAGACTATTACAAGATTCTGGGTGTGGAGCCGACGGCCGATGACGCCACGATCAAGGCTGCTTATCGCAAACTGGCCCGCAAATATCACCCGGATGTGAGTAAGGAAAAGGATGCCGAGACCAAGTTCAAGGACGTCTCCGAAGCCTATGAAGCGCTGAAAAGCGCCGACAAACGCGCCGAGTACGATGACCTGCGTCGCTATGGCCAGCACGGCCAGCCTTTCCAGGGGCCGCCGGGCTGGCAGAGCCGTGGTGGGTTTGGCGGCCAGGACACAGGGGATTTCTCGGACTTCTTCAGTTCGATTTTCGGTAATCGCGGGCCGGGTTTCGGTGGCGGACAGTCAGGCCGCAGCACTGGTCGTCGAGGGCAAGACGTGGAAATGGAATTACCGATTTTCCTGGAAGAAACGCTGTCGAACGAGTCGAAAAAAGTCAGCTTCCAGGTGCCGCAGTACAACGCCGCCGGCCAGCATGTGAGCAACACCAGCAAAAGCCTGAACGTGAAGATTCCGCTGGGGGTGACCGACGGCGAACGCATCCGCCTCAAGGGCCAGGGGGCGCCGGGTGTCGGCGGTGGTGCCAATGGTGATTTGTACCTGACCATTCGCTTCGCGCCGCACCCCAAGTTCGACGTCGAAGGCCAGGATCTGATCATCACCTTGCCCCTGGCACCGTGGGAATTGGCGCTGGGCACTGAAGTGGCGGTGCCGACCCTCACCGGCAAGATCAACCTCAAGGTTCCGGCCGGCAGCCAGAACGGCCAGCGCATGCGCGCCAAAGGCCACGGTTTGCGTAACAAAGCGGGCGAGCGCGGCTACCTGTTCGTGCAGCTCAAGGCGGTGATGCCCAAGAGCAGCGACGAGGCGGTCAAGGCGTTGTGGGCGGAGCTGGCGAAGAAGGCCGCGTTCGATCCGCGGGAGAATTTCTGACAGCGGCCGGTCCCTGTTGGTAGGAGCTGACGAGTGGAACGAGGCTGCGATCTTTTGATCTTCCGCTCTAGACTCAATGGGGAATGGAAAGATCGCAGCCTCGTTTCACTCGTCAGCTCCTACACAGTTAAAGCATTGGGAGAAGCAGACTATGAACAACCCGATCATTGAACTGAACCTGCTGGAATTCTGTGAGGCCGCTGCATTGGCGGACGTCCATGTGATTGAAATCGTCGAGCACGGCATTCTCGAACCCCATGGCGCAGCACCGGCAGATTGGCGTTTCACCGATTACGAACTGGTCCTGGCCCGCCGTGCGGCCAAGCTTCGACGCGAGCTGGAGCTGGAATGGGAAGGCGTCGCCCTGGCACTGGACCTGCTGGAAGAAGTACAGCAACTGCGCAACGAAAACCGCATGCTCAAGCAGCGGTTGGGGCGGTTGGTGGAGTGATGCGAGGCAACAGCCTACGCCATAGGTGAGGCGGGCACCCGTGGCGAGGGAGCTTGCTCCCGCTCGGTTGCGCAGCGACCGCCAAAAAGCGAGGGCCGCTACGCAGCCCAGCGGGAGCAAGCTCCCTCGCCACGGGGCCTGCGTTCGGTCAGTATCAACCAACCATCAAAACAGAAAATACCGCTGCGCCATCGGCAGCACATCAGCCGGCTCACACCACAACAACACCCCATCGGCCTTGACCTGGTAGGTCTGCGGATCGACATCGATGCTCGGTAGGTAATCGTTGTGGATCAAGTCGGTTTTCTGCACCTCTCGGCAACCTTTGACCACGGCAATTCTCTTCTTTAATCCAAGCTGTTCGGGCAGCCCCGCCTCGGCGGCGGCCTGACTGATAAAGGTCAGGCTGGTGGCGTGCCGCGAGCCGCCGTAGCTGGCGAACATCGGTCGGTAGTGCACCGGTTGCGGTGTCGGGATCGAGGCGTTGGCGTCGCCCATCAGGCTTGCCGCAATCGCCCCGCCCTTGAGGATCAGGGTCGGCTTGACGCCGAAAAATGCCGGGCGCCACAGCACCAGGTCAGCCCACTTGCCCACTTCGATGGAGCCCACTTCATGGCTGATGCCATGGGTAATCGCCGGGTTGATGGTGTACTTGGCGATGTAGCGCTTGATGCGGAAATTGTCGTTGCCTTCGCCGTCGCCGGGCAGGGCGCCGCGTTGTTTTTTCATCTTGTCGGCGGTCTGCCAGGTGCGCGTGATGACTTCGCCGACGCGGCCCATGGCCTGGCTGTCGGAACTGATCATCGAGAACGCGCCCAGGTCGTGGAGGATGTCTTCGGCGGCGATGGTTTCACGACGGATACGGCTTTCAGCGAAGGCCACGTCTTCGGCGATGCTCGGGTCCAGGTGATGGCAGACCATCAGCATGTCCAGGTGTTCGTCGATGGTATTGCGGGTGAACGGCCGGGTCGGGTTGGTGGAGCTGGGCAACACATTGGCAAAGCCGCAGGCCTTGATGATGTCCGGCGCATGCCCGCCACCGGCGCCTTCGGTGTGATAGGTGTGGATGGTACGGCCCTTGAACGCGGCCAGGGTGGTTTCCACGAAACCGGATTCGTTGAGGGTGTCGGTGTGGATCGCCACCTGCACGTCGTACGCGTCGGCCACGCTCAGGCAATTGTCGATGGCCGCCGGGGTGGTGCCCCAGTCTTCGTGCAGCTTCAGGCCGATGGCCCCGGCCTTGACTTGCTCGATCAACGGCTCCGGCAAGCTGGCGTTGCCCTTGCCGGTGAAGCCGATGTTCATCGGGAACGCGTCGGCGGCCTGGAGCATGCGCGCCAGGTGCCACGGGCCGGAGGTGCAGGTGGTGGCATTGGTCCCGGTGGCTGGGCCCGTACCGCCGCCGATCATGGTGGTCACACCGCTCATCAAGGCTTCTTCGATCTGCTGCGGGCAGATGAAGTGAATGTGAGTATCGATACCTCCGGCCGTGAGGATCATGCCTTCACCGGCGATCACTTCGGTGCTGGCGCCGATGGCGATGGTGACATCGGGCTGGATGTCCGGGTTACCGGCTTTGCCGATGGCCGCGATGCGCCCGTCCTTGAGACCGACATCGGCCTTGACGATGCCCCAGTGATCGATGATCAGCGCATTGGTGATCAAGGTGTCCACGACCTCGGCGGCCAGCAGCTGGCTCTGGCCCATGCCGTCGCGAATCACCTTGCCGCCGCCGAATTTCACTTCTTCGCCATAGGTGGTGAAGTCTTTTTCCACTTCGATCCACAGTTCGGTGTCGGCCAGGCGGACCTTGTCGCCGACGGTGGGGCCGAACATGTCGGCGTAGGCTTGGCGGGAGATTTTCATGTGTTCGCCTTGGGATTCAATTGGATGTTGGACCGTTCGCATTACTCGCTATCGCAGCCTTCGGCAGCTCCTACAGGCGTACGCATTCCCCTGTAGGAGCCGCCGAAGGCTGCGATCTTTTAATCTTTAATCCAGTTCGCCCATCACCCGCCCGGCAAACCCGAACACCCGCCGATGGCCGGCCAGGTCAACCAGCTCGACTTCCCGACTCTGGCCCGGCTCGAAACGAACGGCGGTGCCGGCCGGGATGTTCAGGCGCATGCCACGGCTGGCGGCACGGTCGAAGGCCAGGGCGTCGTTGGTTTCGAAAAAGTGATAGTGCGAGCCGACCTGGATCGGCCGGTCGCCGCTGTTGGCGACGTTCAGGGTGAGGGTGCGGCGACCGACGTTGAGTTCGATGTCGCCGGGCTGGACCTGGTATTGGCCTGGAATCATTGCGGTTGCCCCAAAGTCTTGTAGTAAATGGCGGTCGGGGTGTAGGTCCCGTCCGGGCTCTGGCAGTAGTCGGGCAGTTCTCCGACGCGGGTGTAGCCCATGGCGCGATAGAATGCCTCGGCCTCGGAACCGGCCTGCGTGTCGAGGTACAACAGGCCGCGCTTGTGCTGGCGGGCGCCCAGTTCCAGGGCGCTCATCAATTGCTGGCCGAGACCCCGACGGCGGGCCTCGCCGCGCACCAGCAGCTTTTGCACTTCGGCACGGTTGAGGCCGTTGGGTTTCTGGCACAGGGCAAGTTGGACGCTGGCCTGCACCTGTTCATCCTTGACCACCACCCACAGCAGTAAGTGGCCCTGGTTGAGACTGGCCTGGACCTCGTCGAAATAGGCGCGGGCCTGGACCGCGTCGAGGTCGGCCATGAAGCCTACGCTGGCGCCATAGCCCACGGCATCGAGCAGCAGATCGATCAGGCCCTGGCGATAGTGCGCAAAGCTTTCAGCGGGGACTCGACGCAACTGGGCGGGGTTCATCGGTTATCACTCCTTGTCGACGGCAGGCGGTAGCGCCCCTGGGTTGAGGATCAACTGCATGAAAGTCAAATCCAGCCAGCGGCCGAATTTGGTGCCCACCTGAGGCATCTGCCCGGTGGTGATGAAACCGGCCCGCTCATGCAGGCGAATCGAGGCCGCGTTGGCGCTTTCAATGGCCGCGACCATGACGTGTTTGCCGCATGCCCTGGCGCGCTCGATCAGGGCCGTCATCAACAGTGAGCCCAGGCCGTTGCCGCATTGGTCGTTACGTACGTACACCGAATGCTCCACGGTGTGCCGGAAACCGTCGAAGGGTCGCCAGTCGCCGAACGAGGCATAGCCGAGCACGTTATCTTCGTCATCGACCACCACCAACACCGGATAGCCTTGCGATTGTCGGGCGCTGAACCAAGCCTGGCGATTGCCCAGGTCCACGGTCTGTTCGTTCCAGATCGCCGTGGTGCGTAGCACCGCGTCGTTGTAGATGTCACGGATCGCGGGCAAGTCGGCGTGCCGGGCGTCACGAATGTCATAGGTCATGGCGCAACCTCACGCGATCGGCTGGTGGACGGTGACCAGTTTGGTGCCGTCGGGAAACGTCGCCTCGACCTGGATCTCCGGAATCATTTCCGGGATGCCCTCCATCACCTGTTCACGGGTCAGCAGCGTGGTGCCGTAATGCATCAGCTCGGCCACGGTCTGGCCGTCGCGGGCGCCTTCGAGCAGGGCGGCGGAGATATAGGCCATCGCCTCCGGGTAGTTGAGCTTCAAACCGCGAGCCAACCGCCGCTCGGCGACGAGACCGGCGGTGAAAATCAGCAGCTTGTCTTTTTCGCGTGGGGTCAGGTCCATGTGCAATCCATAAGGGCGGATAAATAATTCGGGCTAGACACCGTTCCCCTGTGGGAGCGAGCCTGCTCGCGATAGCGCTGGGTCAGTCAACATCTATATTGGTTGTTCGATTGCTATCGCGAGCAGGCTCGCTCCCACAGGAAAGCCAATTCAGGTGCTCCAGATTCTGGGTGGTACGGCCTCTCTTCCAAGCAATGCAGGCCTGAGCAAACGCCACAATTCAATCAACCAACCCCGCGCCAGCAGCGCCTCGCTCGCCAGGCACCGGGCCACGACCAGGCCGGGCAACTGGGTCAGATCACCGCGTACGTCATGGTCCAGGGATCGACACCGTTCCAGCAACTCGCTGTCAATCTCGCCAGTCACCAGCAGCGAGGCAAACACCGGATCGCCGCCCAGTCCAATGGGCGAGTCGAGCAATCCGTCACCGCCCACAATGCGCTGGCGTTCATGCCAGAGCAACTGCCCGTCGCGGCGAATGTCCAGCCGTGACTGGAAGTGTCCCAGGTCAAATCGCTCACCGCTGGCCGGTCGACCGAGGGCCACCATGTCCCAGTAGAACAAGCGCCCGTCACCCTGCAGGTCGATGCGGGTGCTGAGTTCGGCCTGGGCGGCGCTGAAGACGATGGTTTCCTGGGGCAACCATTCCAGGGTCGCCCCTGCGGCCACGCTCAGGTTCAGTTGCTGATATGCCGGGCTGGCGGCGCGATACCATTTGGCCGCGCCGGGACTGGTCAACTGCGCCCACGCAGCGGGGCCGACGTGGGCGGCGATGTCCAGCCGATCACCGCCGGCAATTCCGCCGGGCGGGTGGACGATGATGTGCTGGCACACTTCGGGGCCTTCGGCGTACAGGTGTTTTTGCACCCGCAGCGGACCTTTGTGGCGGCGCTGTACCGGGCGCGTGCAGTCACCGAACCGGGCGTAACCCAGTTCCAGCTCGGCATGCCAGCTGGGGGTGAACAGGGCCGAAGGGGCCAGTGAGGAGACAGGTAGGTTCATGATTTCTGATTATCGTTAGAGCGCTACAGACTAGATCGTAACCAGCCCGCGTACACCCTCGGCTTCCATATTTTCTCCGCGCCCCTGCTGCACGATCTCGCCCCGGGACATCACCAGGTATTGATCGGCCAACTCGGCGGCGAAGTCGTAGAACTGCTCCACCAGCAAAATCGCCATGTCGCCCCGGGCCGCCAGTTTCTTGATGACCACGCCGATCTCCTTGATCACCGATGGTTGAATGCCTTCGGTGGGCTCGTCGAGAATCAGCAGGCGCGGACGGCTGGCCAGGGCCCGGCCAATGGCAAGTTGCTGTTGCTGGCCACCGGACAGGTCACCGCCACGGCGTTGTTTCATTTGCAGCAGCACCGGGAACAATTCGTAAATGAACGCCGGCACTTCCTTGGCCTCGGCAGCGGAAAAGCGCGACAGGCCCATCAGCAGGTTCTCTTCCACCGTCAGCCGCCCGAAAACTTCCCGGCCCTGGGGCACGTAGGCAATGCCGGCGTGCACCCGTTGGTGCGGCTTGAAGGTGGTGATGGGCTTGCCTTCCCAATTCACCGCGCCTTCCTTGGCTGGCAACAGGCCCATCAGGCATTTGAGCAGGGTGGTCTTGCCCACGCCGTTGCGGCCCAGCAGGCACGTCACCTCGCCAACCTTCACGTCGAACGACAGGCCGCGCAGGATGTGGCTACCGCCGTAGTATTGGTGCAGCTTATCGACTTGCAGCATGTCTTAAGTCCCTCTCAAGTCCCCTGTGGGCGCAATAGCTTTCTGTGGGAGCAAAGCTTGCTCGCGACAGCAGCACCTCGGTCCATCAGAAGGACCGGGTTATCGGTCATCGCGAGCAAGCTTTGCTCCCACGGGCCCGCTCCCACAGGGGGAATGTATTTGCAGGCTACCGACCGAGATACACCTCGATCACCCGCTCATTGTCCTGCACCTGCGCCAGCGACCCTTCGGCCAGCACGCTGCCCTGGTGCAACACCGTGACGTGGTCGGCAATCGCGCCGACGAAGCCCATGTCGTGCTCCACCACCATCAGCGAGTGCTTGCCTGCCAGGGATTTGAACAGCTCGGCGGTGAACTCGGTTTCGGCGTCGGTCATGCCCGCCACCGGTTCGTCGAGTAGCAAGAGCTGCGGGTCCTGCACCAGCAACATGCCGATCTCCAGAAACTGTTTCTGCCCGTGGGACAGCAGGCCGGCGGCGCGATTGACCGACGTCGTCAGGCGAATGGTCTCCAGCACTTCGCTGATGCGGTCGTTCTGCTCGCCGGTCAGTTTCGCCCGCAGGCTGGCCCATACCGACTTGTCGGTTTTGAGCGCCAATTCGAGGTTCTCGAATACGCTCAGAGCTTCGAACACCGTGGGTTTCTGGAACTTGCGGCCGATGCCGGCCTGGGCGATCTGCACTTCGCTCATGCTCGTCAGGTCCAGGGTTTCACCGAACCAGGCCTTGCCATGGCTGGGCCGGGTCTTGCCGGTGATCACGTCCATCAAGGTGGTCTTGCCCGCGCCGTTGGGACCGATGATACAGCGCAGTTCACCGACGCCGATGTACAGGTTCAGAGCGTTCAGGGCCTTGAAACCGTCGAAGCTGACGCTGATGTCTTCCAGGGTCAGGATGGTGCCGTGGCGGGTGTTCAGGCCAGTGCCTGCGGCGTGGCCGAGGCCGATGGCATCGCGGCTGCTGCCTTGGTCCCGATTGGCATCGATAGGAGGGTCGAGGATGGGTTCGAGCATGAAATCGGCCGTCGGTGTGATTCTCATTGTTCGCCTCTCTTCTTCAGCAAGCCGATCACGCCTTTAGGCAGATACAGCGTCACGATGATGAACAGCGCGCCAAGGAAGAACAGCCAATACTCGGGAAACGCCACGGTGAACCAGCTCTTCATGCCGTTGACCACGCCGGCGCCCAGCAGCGGCCCGATCAGCGTGCCGCGTCCACCGAGGGCGACCCACACGGCGGCTTCGATGGAGTTGGTCGGCGACATCTCGCTGGGGTTGATGATGCCTACCTGTGGCACATACAGCGCCCCAGCCAGGCCGCACAGCACTGCGCTCAACACCCAGACGAACAGCTTGAAGCCACGGGGGTCGTAGCCGCAGAACATCAGGCGGTTTTCCGCGTCGCGCAGGGCGGTCAGCACTCGGCCGAACTTGCTGCGGGCCAGGCGCCAGCCAATGAACAGGCTCGCCACCAAGAGCAGTACCGTGGCCAGGAACAGCACCGCCCGGGTGCCCGGTTCGGTGATGCCAAAGCCCAGGATCGAGCGGAAATTGGTGAAGCCATTGTTGCCGCCGAACCCGGTTTCATTGCGGAAAAACAGCAGCATCCCGGCAAACGTCAGGGCCTGGGTCATGATCGAGAAATACACGCCCTTGATCCGCGAGCGGAAGGCGAAGAAGCCGAACACCAGCGCCAGCAAACCTGGCGCCAGCACCACCAGGCACATGGCCCAGAGGAAGCTGTCGGTGCCGCTCCAGTACCAAGGCAGTTCGGTCCACGACAAAAAGGTCATGAACGCCGGCAAGCCGTCACCGGCGGCCTGGCGCATCAGGTACATGCCCATGGCATAGCCGCCCAGCGCGAAGAACAGGCCATGGCCGAGGGACAACAGGCCGGCGTAACCCCAGACCAAGTCCAGCGCCAGGGCAACGATGGCGTAGCAGAGAATCTTGCCCACCAGGGTCAGGGTGTAAGCCGAAACGTGCAGCGGGTTATCCACCGCCAACAGCGACAGCAGCGGCAGGCTCAGCAGCACTGCCAGGATCAGCGCGCCGACGGCGACGGTGACTTTGGGGCCGGCCTTTTGCGCGGCGGTGAGCATCAGGGGCTGGTTCATCAGTCGATTACCCGTCCTTTGAGCGCGAAGAGGCCTTGCGGACGCTTCTGGATGAACAGAATGATCAGCGCGAGGATCAGGATCTTGCCGAGCACGGCGCCGATCTGCGGTTCAAGAATCTTGTTGGCGATGCCCAGCCCGAACGCGGCGAACACACTGCCGGCCAACTGACCGACGCCACCTAGCACCACCACCAGGAACGAGTCGATGATGTAGCTCTGGCCCAGGTCCGGGCCGACGTTACCGATCTGGCTCAGGGCCACGCCACCGAGCCCGGCGATGCCCGAGCCGAGGCCGAACGCGAGCATGTCCACGCGGCCGGTGGGCACGCCGCAGCAGGCGGCCATGTTGCGGTTCTGGGTCACGGCACGCACGTTCAGGCCCAGGCGGGTCTTGTTCAGCAGCAACCAGGTCAGCACCACCACGAACAGCGCGAAAGCGATGATCACGATGCGGTTGTAGGGCAGCACGAGATTCGGCAGTACCTGGATGCCGCCGGACAGCCAGGCCGGGTTGGCGACTTCGACGTTCTGCGCGCCGAACATCAGGCGCACCAGTTGGATCAGCATCAGGCTGATGCCCCAAGTGGCGAGCAGGGTCTCCAGGGGGCGCCCATAGAGGTGACGGATCACCGTGCGCTCCAGGGCCATGCCGATGGCGGCGGTGATGAAAAACGCCACCGGCAGTGCGATCAGGGGGTAGAACTCGATGGCGTTTGGAGCGAAGCGCTGGAACAGCATCTGCACCACGTACGTGGAGTAGGCGCCGAGCATCAGCATCTCACCGTGGGCCATGTTGATCACCCCCAGCAAACCGAACGTGATCGCCAGGCCGAGCGCAGCCAGCAGCAGGATCGAGCCCAGGGACATGCCGCTGAAGGCCTGGCCCAGCAGTTCGCCGACCAACAGCTTGCGCTTGACCTGGCCGAGGCTGGTTTCGGCGGCGGTGCGCACCGTGGCGTCAGTTTCAACGCCGGGTTCGAGCAGGCCTTCGAGGCGGGTGCGGGCCAACGGATCGCCGGTTTCCCCCAGCAGCCGCACGGCAGCCAGACGAACCGACGGGTTGGGGTCCACCAGTTGCAGGTTCGCCAACGCCAGGCTCAGGGCAGCATGCACGTCTTCGTCCTGCTCGCCGGCCAACTGCCTGTCGAGAAATGCCAGTTGGGCCGGGCGGGCGCTTTTTTGCAGTTGCTGGGCGGCGCTCAAGCGCACGCTGGCGTCAGCGGCCAATAGTTGATGGCTGGCCAGGGCGGTTTCAATCAACCCTCGCAAGCGGTTGTTCAGACGCAGAGTCTTGGGCTGGCCGTCGACGGTCAACTGGCCTCGTTGCAAGGCGTTGATCAGTTCGACACGCTCAGGTTCCGGTTGCGCGGCCCAGGCTTCCAGCAGCTTGGCTTGCTGGGGAGGCTTGGCGGCGACGAAATCTTCGGCATCACCGGCGTGGGCCTCCAGTGGCAATAGCAGCACCAGGGCGAGGATGAGGCGATAGAGGGCGGTGGGCATATGCTTGGCCTTGCGCGAACTTCTTTCTATGTGGGAGCGAGCCTGCTCGCGATAACGGAGAGTCAGTCACATCATTTCTAGCTGAACCACCGCTATCGCGAGCAGGCTCGCTCCCACAAGGTTGTGTATCGGTCCTGGGATCAAGGACCGACACCCATGGGCTCAGTTGCTCTTCACCGCATAGTCAGGCTTCTTGTCGTTGCCTTCGATGAACGGGCTCCACGGCTGGGCGCGGATCGGGCCTTCGGTCTGCCAGACCACGTTGAACTGGCCGTCGTCCTGGATCTCGCCGATCATCACCGGCTTGTGCAGGTGGTGGTTGGTCTTGTCCATGGTCAGGGTGTAGCCCGACGGTGCGTCGAACGTCTGGCCGGCCAGGGCTTCGCGGACTTTGTCGACGTCGGTGGACTTGGCTTTTTCAACCGCTTGGGCCCACATATGGATGCCGACGTAGGTGGCTTCCATCGGGTCGTTGGTCACGGCTTTATCGGCGCCTGGCAGATTCTTGGCTTTGGCGTAGGCCTTCCAGGAGTCGACGAATTTCTTGTTCGCCGGGTTATCCACGGACTCGAAGTAGTTCCACGCCGCCAGGTTGCCCACCAGCGGTTTGGTGTCGATACCGCGCAGTTCCTCTTCGCCCACCGAGAACGCCACCACCGGTACGTCGGTGGCTTTCAGGCCCTGGTTCGCCAGTTCTTTGTAGAACGGCACATTGGAGTCGCCGTTGACCGTGGAGATGACCGCGGTCTTGCCACCGGCCGAGAATTTTTTGATGTTGGCCACGATGGTCTGGTAGTCGCTGTGGCCGAACGGGGTGTAGACCTCTTCGATGTCCTTGTCTGCCACACCTTTGGAATGCAGGAACGAACGCAGGATCTTGTTGGTGGTGCGCGGGTAGACGTAGTCGGTGCCCAGCAGGAAGTAGCGCTTGGCACTGCCGCCTTCTTCGCTCATCAGGTATTCCACCGCCGGAATCGCCTGCTGGTTCGGCGCCGCGCCGGTGTAGAACACGTTCGGCGACATCTCTTCGCCTTCGTATTGCACCGGGTAGAACAGCAGGCCGTTGAGCTCTTCGAACACCGGCAACACGGATTTGCGCGACACCGATGTCCAGCAGCCGAACACCACCGCGACCTTGTCCTGGGTCAGCAACTGGCGGCCTTTTTCCGCGAACAGCGGCCAGTTCGATGCCGGGTCCACGACCACCGCTTCGAGCTGCTTGCCGTTGACCCCACCCTTGGCGTTGATCTCGTCGATGGTCATCAGCGCCATGTCCTTGAGGGACGTCTCGGAGATCGCCATGGTGCCGGACAATGAATGCAGGATGCCGACCTTGATGGTTTCGGCGGCCTGGACGGTCCAGGCCATGCCCATCGCGGCAATGCTTGCCGAGAGTGTGAAAGCCTTGATCAAGCTACGACGCTTCATTGTGCGATCTCCGTGCAATTATGAGTTTTTTTCGATGGCAGATGCGGACGCTGAAGGGGCTTTTGCAAGGGGTGTGCCCGGTTGGAGAAAGGCTTGGGAATGCGGGGTTGGGGCGGCGGAGTAAAAGTGCAGACGCACCATCAATGAACGCAGCAAGGGTGCTGGTGCGATCAGATGCGCCACATTGGGGCGAAGGGATTGCAGTCCCCCTGTGGGAGCGAGCCTGCTCGCGATGGCGGCATGTCAGTCACATCTCTACTGGCTGATCCACTGCCATCGCGAGCAGGCTCGCTCCCACAGGGTATTTTGTAGGTCAGGGACACGGGGAAGGGCTTAGCGACGGCGCATCAACCCGATGAAAAACAGGCCGCCAATGGCCGCCGTGGCGACGCCAATGGGCAAGTCTTCCGGGGCGATCAGGGTTCGGGCCGCCACATCCACCCACACCAGGAACAGGCTGCCCAGCAGCACGCAGGCCGGCAGCAGCCGACGGTGCTCGGCGCCCACCAGGCGCCTGGCGATGTGCGGCACCATCAGCCCGACAAAACCGATCGAGCCGCTGATGGACACCAGCACGCCGGTCATCAGCGAGGCGATCAGGAAAATCCACAACCTCACCTTCGCCGCGTTCAGGCCCAGGGTCACGGCGGTCTGTTCGCCCGCCATCAGTGCATTGAGCGGTCGAGCCATGCCCAGCAGCAATCCCAGCCCCAGCAACACACTGGCCGCCGGCACCGCCAGCAATTCCCAGCGCGCCAGGCCCAGGCCGCCGAGCATCCAGAACATCACTGCGGAACTGGCGCGATGGTCACCCAAAAACAGCAAGAGGTTGGCCGCCGCCATCATCACGAATGACACCGCCACGCCGCACAGCAACAGGCGATCGCTTTCCAGACGGCCTTGGCGGCTGGCGATGGCCAGTACCAGCAGCATGCTCAACAACGCGCCGATAAATGCGGCCAGCGGCAGGGTCAGCAGGCCGATGATCTCACCGACATGCAGCACCACAATGACTGCACCCAGGGTCGCGCCGGACGTGACGCCCAGCAGGTGCGGGTCGGCCAGGGGGTTGCGCGTCACCGCTTGCAGGACCGCACCGATCAGCGCCAGCCCCGCGCCCACCAGGGCACCGAGCAGCAGGCGCGGTACGCGGATCAGCCAAACGATATGTTCCTGGCCGGGCGACCAGTACACGTCACCCACACCGAAAGCCTTGTTCAGCAGGATGTCCCAGACCACAGCCACCGGCACCCGCGCCGGCCCGAACCCCAGGGACACCACGCACGACACCAGCATCAGTGCACCGAGGCACACCAGCAGCGCGCCATAGCGACGATTGCTCATGGGCGGTGAAAACCCTTTGCCAGGGTTTGTACCGCCAATACGTTATCGATGCCCGGCGTGGCCTGGACGTAGGGGATCACGATGAAGCGCCGGTGCTTGATCGCATCCACCGATTGCAGGGCCGGGTTGTTCAGCAAAAACTGCTGCTTCTGCTCGGCGCTGACTTCGCCGTAATCGACAATCACGATCACTTCGGGATTGCGCTCGACCACGTTCTCCCAGCTCACCCGGGTCCAACTGGTCTCAACGTCATCGAGAATGTTGCGTCCACCCGCGGCATCGATCAGCGCTTGAGGCATGCCGAGACGTCCGGAGGTCATGGCGCGGTCTTCGCCGCTGTCATACAGGAACACCCGGGGCTGGTCGGGCGGTAAATGCTCGCGCACTTCGGCCACTTGGGCCTGCATTGAGGCGATCAAGGCATTGGCGCGGTCCTGTACGTCGAAAATCTTCCCCAGGTTGCGCAGGTCGTTGTAGGTGTCTTCCAGGGTGGCCGGCGGGCGTTTCATCACGAACGCGCAGGATTCGGTCAGCTCGTACACGTTGATGCCCAGCGGTTGCAGGGTTTGCGGCGTCAAGTCGCCGCCCACCCGCATGCCGTAGTCCCAGCCGGCGAAGAAGAAGTCCACGTTGGCATTGAGCAGGGTTTCCACCGACGGGTATTTGGCGGCC
This sequence comes from Pseudomonas sp. NFACC39-1, assembly GCF_900110355.1. Classification (NCBI taxonomy): domain Bacteria; kingdom Pseudomonadati; phylum Pseudomonadota; class Gammaproteobacteria; order Pseudomonadales; family Pseudomonadaceae; genus Pseudomonas; species Pseudomonas sp. NFACC39-1. Next base: position 509,464 of record NZ_FODL01000002.1, read on the forward strand.
AGCTCCGGCAAGCCATCGAGGATTTTCTCCATGTCGGGCGTCACTGACTTCCAGCCACTGATGCCGCTGTAGCCCACCATGCGCGGCTTGAGCCCGAGGGCGAGCATCATCTGGGTCATGTTGATGTCATGGCTGACGGCGTGTTTCGGGGCCTGGTTGAAGGTGACCTCGCGGTTGCAACTGTGGATCGTCAGCGGGTAGCGGCTGGCCTCGGCCAAAGCATGTGCACTGCCGAGCAGCAGCGGCAGAAGCAGCAGGGAACGCAAGATCATGGTTGGGTTATCCAGGTGATTCGGGGGTGGGCGGCCAAGGGATGTTCGTCAATCAGCGCCTGCACGCCAAATACGTCGCGCAATAGCGTGACCGTCAGCACTTCCTTGGGTGTGCCGCTGGCGACGATGTGTCCGTGGTCGATGACGTAGAGCCGATCGCAGAACGCGGCGGCCAGGTTCAGGTCGTGGATGCTGGCGAGGGTGCCGATTCCCAGGCGTTTGATCAGTTGCAGCAGTTGGAGTTGATAACGCGGATCGAGGTGATTGGTCGGCTCATCGAGGATCAGCAGCTGCGGCTGCTGCGCCAGGGCGCGGGCCAGGATCACCCGCTGCTTTTCCCCGCCCGAGAGTGTGGCGAAAGCATGGTCGCCGAAGCCTTGCAGCCCTACCGATTCGAGTGACTGGCTGACCAGGCGCAGGTCCTGCTGATTGTCGCCATCGAACAGGCCTTTGTGCGGCGTGCGGCCCATCGCGACCACTTCCTGGACCGTCAGGCCGAAGGCGTCGGGAAACTCTTGCAGTACCACGGCGATGCGTTGGGCGCACCAACGCGAGGACTGTTTCCAAACGTTGTGATGGTCGAGTTTCACCTCGCCCGCCTCCGGCTGACTGAACCGATAGGCGCAGCGCAACAGACTGGTCTTGCCGCTGCCATTGGGCCCGATCAACCCGACAAACTCCCCGGCACCCACCTGCAACGTGGCGTCACGCAGCTGGAACTGGTGATGGCAGTGGCCATGGCCCAGGGGTGTCCAGGCGAGGTGGGAGAGGGTTAGTGCGGTCATGCAGCTACTCAAATGATTGGATCGAAACACAGTTCCCTTGTGGGAGCGAGCCTGCTCGCGATAGCGGTGGATCAGCCTGCAGAGAGGTGGCTGACAGACCGCAATCGCGAGCAGGCTCGCTCCCACAGGGAACTGCTACACCTTGGAAGCGGGCGCGATTGTAGAGGTTTCGCGCCGCCTGTCGTTAACGCGCTGTCTTCAGCTTGAAGATGAAAGCCCCTCAGGCTGGCGATTGAAACGGGTGACGAGCCGATCCAGCAACCACACCACCAGCAGCGAAGCCCCCACCAGCGGAAAAACCGCTGCCAGGGCCAGCATGATGAATACCCCGGTCTTCCAGGTCGGCAAGTCGTGACGCAGCGCGGGTACGCCGAACCTGCCCTGGGGCCGACGCTTCCACCAGATCACCACGCCGCTGACGGCGCTGAGCAGGATCATCAGGCAAATCAGCAGCACGATGATCTGGTTCAACGGGCCGAACATCTTGCCTTCGTGTAGCATCACGCCGGTTTCGGTGGCGCGGGCGACGATGCCGTAATGTTCCCAACGCACATCCGCCAGGACCTTGCCGCTGTATTGGTCCACGTGCAGGGTCGCGTCGTTGCGCGGGTCATCGGCGAATACCGCGATGGTGAATACGCCCGTGGCGGTGGTCGGCAGGGTGATGCTGTAACCAGGTTCCACTTTGCGACCGGTGGCGATGTCCTGCACCGCTTGCAGGCTGACGTTCGGCGCGGCGGGGCCTTCATGGGCGCCGCCGTGGGCCATGTGTTCGGCATGGTCGCCGGACATCGGCATCGGGGTATTTTCCACGGCCCAGGGTACGGTCTGGCGGTGCGCATTGTTGAGGCTGCCGGCCGCGACGTCGGACTTGGGCATGTCGTTCCACATCGCCGCCGGGAAACGGTTCCACAGGTCGGCGTATTGCTTGCCCCAGAAGCCGGTCCAGGTCATGCCGCTGAGCAGCATCACCAGCAGAAAGGCCGCGCCCCAGAAGCCGACGACCCCATGCAGGTCGCGCCAGAACACGCGACCGCGAGCGCCCCAGCGTGGCCACAGCACCCCGGCCGACGATTGCCCGCGAGGCCACCACAGGTACAGGCCCGACACCACCAGGACCACGCCCCAGCCAGCGGCCATTTCCACCAGTCGGTCACCCACGGTGCCGATCATCAACTCACCGTGGATGGCCCGGGCGATGGCTTGCAGGTTGTCCTTGGCGTCCTGCTCACCGAGGACATCGCCATGGTACGGGTCGATGAACACGTTCAGTTCGCGGCCCTTGTCGATCACCACGAACTGCGCGCTGCGCTCGGCATTGATCGGTGGCAGGTACTGTTTGACCTGGCCTTCAGGGTAGGCGTGGCGGACCTGTTTGAGCAGGTCGTCCGCCGCCAGGGTGTGATGCCCGGCGGGTACGTTCAGCAGGCTGCCGTACATCAGTGGGTCGAGTTGCGGCTTGAACAGGTAAATGATGCCGGTCAGGGCCAGCATCACCATGAATGGCGCCACGAACAGCCCGGCATAAAAATGCCAGCGCCAGGCCAGGTTGTAGAAGTTGGGTTTCGGTTGGCTCATCAGAAAGCGCTCCGCAGGGCAAATGTGATCGTTATGTTTTTGCGGTTGCTGCGCAACCGATTGCGGGCAAGCCTGGCTCCCAGAGCCATGCAATCCTGTGGGAGCAAGGCTTGCCCGCGATGCTTTTAGAAACTCATATCCACCTTGGTCCAGAGCGTGCGCCCCGGTTCGTTGATGGCTTGCGGGTCACTCGCCGGGTAGCCGAACCCGGCGTTGCCGGCCAGGTTCAGGTGTTCGGCGTAGGCTTTGCCAAACAGGTTGTCGACGCCGCTGCTGACCTTCCAGTGTTTATTGATGCGGTAGGCGCCGTTGAGGGAGAACACCCCGAACCCGGAGCTCTTGCCGTAGTCCTTGCCCACCACGTTGCCCTTGTTCTCGTCGACACGGTTTTGCGCGGCCACCACGCGCCACAGGGCACCAGCGCTCCAGCGGTCTTCGCTGTAGGTCAGGCCCAGGCGGGCATCGAGCGGCGGCATCTGCGCCAGGGCGCTGCCATCGCTGCTGTTTTTGCCCCAGGCGTAGGCCAGGCTGGCATCGGCTTTCCAGCGCTCGGTCAGCTTGTAGGCCGCGCCCAGCTCGCCGCCCATGATCCGTGCATCAATGTTCTCGGCCCGGGAGGTGGTGCCCATCATGCCGGGGGTGTAATCGAACAGGATGTAGTCGCGCACCTGCCCGACGTACCCCGATGCCCAGGCTTCGAGGGTGTCGGTCTTGTACTGCAGGCCGAAGTCGAGTTGGGTGGTTTTCTCCGGCTTGATCGAGTCGAAGGCGTTCACGGACCCGGCAGGGCCGGTTTTCGGTGAAAACAGCTCCCAGTAATCCGGGAAGCGTTGCGTGTGACCAACACCTGCATACAGGGTGGTCGGGCTATCCGCCAAGTCATGCTCGTAACGTACAAAGCCGCTGGGTAAGGTGTCGGCGCGGGTTTCGTCCGCTGTGGGATTGGGTTGTGCCGACATGCCGGAGCCGATGCTTTGCCGGTAATCCTTGGCCGAGGCACGGTCGAGACGGGCGCCGCTGACCAGCCTGTCGCGGTCGGCGGCGTACCAGGTCAATTCACCGAACACGCCGTAATTGTGAAAGTCGGCGTCCTTGGTGCGCGGCCGTTCCTTGTAGGTGTCGATGCCCATGCTACTGCGTTGGCGATGCTCGTTGGTCTGGGCATCCAGGCCGCTGATCAATTGCACATCGGCCCAGCGCCAGGTGGCCTTGATGCGTGCGCCGAGGGTGCGGCGGTCGACGTTGGACGCCATGGGGCCGGCCATCATCCCGGTGCCGGACGGCGTGCGCAGCGTGTAGTTGTCCATCACATGGTCGGCGTAGTTGTAGTAGACCTGCGCCTCGATCGTATCCAGCACATCGCCAATGTTCGATCGCTCGAAACGCAAGCCCAGGCTTTCACGCTTGAACTGCGAGCCATCCATGCCACGCCCGGCGTAGCGTGCTTCACCGTCGCCCTTGCCGGCGGTCAGTTCCAGCAGGGTATCGGCATCCGGCGTCCAGCCCAGCGCCACGTCGCCGTTCCACTTGTCATAGCGCGACGGCACCGTGTCATTGTTGCCGTCACGGTAATCGTCCGAATGAGCGGTGTTGCCGATCACTCGCACGTAACCCAACGGCCCGCCGGCCGCCGCATCCACGACCTTGTCGAAGCGCCCGTTGGAACCGGCCAATACGCTGGCGTTAACCCGGGTGCCCAGTTCACCGAACTGCTCCGGCTCGCGCTCGAACAGGACGGTCCCGGCCGATGCGCCCGGGCCCCAGAGCACGGTTTGCGGGCCCTTGATCACGGTGAGTTTGTCGTAGGTTTCCGGCGAAATATAGGACGTCGGCGCGTCCATCCGACCTGGGCAGGCGCCCAGCAGCATGCTGCCGTTGGTGAGGATGTTCAGCCGCGAGCCGAACATGCCCCGCAGTACCGGGTCGCCATTGGTGCCGCCGTTGCGCACCAGGGCGAAACCGGGAATGGTCTTCAGATAATCGCCGCCGTCGCTGGCCGGTACCGGTTGGCGCGGATCCTTGGGGTTGGTGACCACGGTCAGGGGCGAGCTGGGGGCGATGGCGGTAATGACCGTCGGGCTCAGCTCTTCGATCTTAGCTTCGTGCTTAGCTTCGTGGTGAGCATGCTCGTCGGCCAGCGCACAGGGCGCGAGTAGCAGGCCGCACAGTGCGGTGGCGGTGTAGCGAAAACGAACCCGTGGCTCGTTCGGGGGGCAGCGAACCTGGGCTGCGCCCAATGCGATGCCGGCAGAAAACCTGGACATGATGATTCCATCGAACAGACGTAAACGACACGGTCGGGCAACCTGAGGGCTGTCTTTGCGACCGAGTGAGATTAAGTGTCGGGTCTATGCGAGGAGGGGCGGTGCGCGGGTGCGGGCACCGGGGAAGAATGACGTCCGGGCATGGCCCAGGCGTGGCGAGGGGCTGGTGTAGGTGTGGGGTGGCGGTGTATCGAAGGCGGCGAAGCCATGCCCCCCCGTCAGCGCAGGGCAATTGAACAGCAGGCTGCAATAACCACACTTTTCCCACAGTACGTGATGCTCGCTCTGGGGCGGGCAATGTTCGGCTGTGGGTGCTTCATGCTCGGCGTGAACGCCCGCCGACATGTCCATTTCCATTTCCATGTTCATGGTCATGGACGAAGACATGCGCTGATCCATCGGCATCGACTGAGAAATCAGTGGACCGATAAAGATCATCAGCATGGCGAACAGGCTGATCCAGCTGCCGCGTGTCAGGCTCATCAGCTGACGGCGGGGCATGACCGACCTGGCGCGGGGAGTTCGCATCGGCAGAAGTTATCAGTGGGCGTGCATTTGGGTTTTGCTGCTGTCGGGGGCTTTTTTCTGCACCGCGACATCGACCGTCACATCCCCGGCTTTTTCGAAATGCAGGGTCAGAGGGAAGCGTTTGCCGTCGCTGAGCAGGCTGCGATCTTCCAGCTCCAGCAGCATCACGTGATAGGCCATGGGTGCGAAGGTGACGCTCGCGCCAGGAGCGATCTCCACGGCAGCTACTTGTTGCATTTTCATCAGGTCGTCTTGCTTTACATGCTCATGGAGCTCGGCTTTGCCGGCAATCGGCGTGTCGACACTGAGCAGTCGGTCGGCGGTGGTGCCGTTGTTGTGAATCACGAAATACGCGGCCACGGTCGGCGCATTGGGCGGCAATTCCTGGGACCACGGATGGGCGATTTCAAGCTCGCCCGCTTTGTACTGGTGAGCTTGGGCGAAGCCTGCGGGAAGCAGCAGGGCGGCCAGCAGGATAAGTCTGTTCAGCATGGGTCATTCTCCGGAACGATTCAGGGCGCAGGGTCATGCGGGAAGAATCAGGCCAGAGGTGAGGCGCGGGGATTGAGGCTCGGCCATTGCTGGCGCGGTGTGGGGCTGTCGAGCAGTGGATGGGCAGGGCCGCGATGGGCCGGCTGAGCATCCAGATACAATTGCGGAGCGTGGGCGGCGAGCGCCACCAGGGGCGGCGACCCCGCACAGCACCAGCAATGCTGCATCGTCGAGTGATCGTCGTTCTGCGGGGTGCTCTGCTCGAACTTGCCCAGGGAAATCGCCACCAGTTTCGTGCCGCTGGAAGAGCAGAAACTGCCCCACAGCAATTGCTCGGCTGGCGACTGGGCCTGTGCCATCGCGCCACCGCTGCCGGAAAGCGGCATGGCAAGCATGTTGAACAGCACTGCAAAGCAGGCGATCCAGGCAAATGCAAGCCGTTGTCGGGACATGGGGCAATCCGCTCGGTTGGACGATCAGGTGGCGGTATTTAGCCTGATCGGGGTTGATAAGTAAAAAGAGTGCGTGCGGTGTAGGGTCGCAGGGCTGGTATTAACAGTAGCAACAGTTTTGTAAGTGGATGCTTTTGTGTCGAGGGCGCTTGCTCCCGCTCGGTTGTAGGAGCTGCCGAAGGCTCGGGCGTTCGGACGATCTTTTGATCTTTTGATCTTTCGCTTGAGACTCAAGCGTTTGGGGAAAGATCGCAGCCTCGTTGCACTCGACAGCTCCTACGGCCCAGCGGGAGCAAGCGCCCTCACCACGGAGATCGTTCCCAATCTACGTTATATCTTTTGCGCGAGCGATATCGTTAAGGGCTGCTCGAGTCAGAACGCCATCACCCGTGTCTTCTTCGAGGCAAGCATCCAAGTAAGCCATCATTTCTGCATGCGTTTTGAGATAGCTAGCAGCGTCGAAACGCGTAAAAGCTTCATCTCGTAGAATCCGGGCGAACTCAGGATCACGATTGGCACGCTTCGCAATTGTATGTTTATAGCTTCGTGTAAGGGCCATTTCGTTACCTAAAATCTAAGGGTATTGCGTAATTTTTTTGTGGCGAGGGGATAAAACCCCTCGCCACAGGAGTGGGCTTGGCCTATTGATTTTGCCAAACCCCAAACCCTGTCGCTTATCTCGGGTCGACCACATCCAACGCCCGATTTGCCAGCAATTGGCCCAGCTCAATCATCTGCTGGACCCCTTGCGCGATATGTCGTCGCGAGCCCTCCAGATCGAATGCCAGGTCGCTGACCATGGCATTGGCCGAGGCCAGGGTTTCGCTGAGGTTGGCGAGCAGGCATTCGGCGTTGATGTTAGGTGCGATGACGAAAATGGTATCTAGCCTGTCGGATGGTTCTTTTTCGGCTGACGGCTTGAGGTAATAGTCCAAGGCGCGGGTAGCAGCGTCGTCGAGTTTTTTGGCGTTGGTCAACTGACAACGGGATGTGTGGTCGTCTGGGGTTGGGGGATTCGGTGTGTTCTTGAACATTGCTGGAAACTCCATGTTATGGAGCCGCAACCGTTTCGCGACTAAACGAAGGGCGGCGGCTGTGCGCAGGTTAGTCGACCGGGGAGTCCAGCATTACCGGCGCGCCCGAAGGCGCCCTGCGCACAACCACCATCAAGTGCAGGATGGATACCTGACTGGACGGAGCTCATGAACCTGCTGAAAACCAAGGGCGACTAAACCCGATCACTGATGGGCAGTGACGGGAATCAAGTTACCGATGGCCTCCAAGGCGCACAAGCCGGCGGATTCTGGCCCAGTTGTAGGCAGCGGCGCAAGGTGACGTAGCTTGCTGGCGTAGTTCCGACAGGACAGGCTTGTAGGACGGTGCAGGTTTCTGTCAGACCAAATGCCGAAGCCCCTGCAACACCTCATCCACCGTCCCAAACTCCCGATCCACCCCCGCCAACACCGGTCGCCGCAAAACCAACACCGGCACCCCCCGCTCCCGCGCCACTTCCAGCTTCGGCTCGGTGGCCGTGCTGCCGCTGTTCTTGCTGACCAGCACATCGATCTGCCGTCGCTCGAACAGTTCGCGCTCAGCGTCAATATGAAACGGCCCACGGGCACCAATGACTTCGCAGCGCTCATTACCGGGGTAAACATCCAGGACGCGCAGGGTCCAGAATTGCTCGGGCGGGATTTCGTGCAGGTGTTGCAGCGGCTCGCGGCCCAGGGTGAAGAGGGGGCGGTGGAACGGTTGCAGGGCCTGGATCAGTTCGGCCCAGTTGGCCACTTCGCGCCAGTCATCCCCGACCTGGGGTTGCCATGCCGGACGGCGCAGGGCCCAGCAGGGGATGCCGCAAGCGCGGGCGGCGTGGGCGGCGTTGTGGCTGATTTGCGCGGCGTAGGGGTGAGTCGCATCCAGCAGCAGGTCGATGCCTTGATCATGAATGAATTGCGTCAGCCCTTCGGCGCCGCCGTAGCCGCCGACGCGCACCTGACAGGTCAGGTCGGTGGGAACGCGGCCGATACCCGCCAGGCTGTAGATGTGTGTTGGGCCCAGGGTGCGGGCGATGGCCAGGGCTTCGGTGACGCCGCCCAGCAGCAGGATGCGTTTCATTTGAGAGCTCCGGCGTGACCGACCACTGCACCCTGGCGGTCGATGGCGAAGACTTCGACCTGGACCTGAGCCGGTACGATGCTACGGGCGAAGGCCAGGGCGTGTGCGCAAACTGTGTCGCCGAGCGCGATGCCGACGGCGCTGGCCATCGCCAGGGCTTGCTGGCTGGTGTTGGCCTCGCGAATGCCTTGCTGCAAGGTTTCATCGGCGCCGATGGCCGCAGCCCATTCGGCCAATTGTGGCAGGTCGATGCTCGAGTGACGGCTGTGCAGGTCCATGTGGCCCGCAGCGAGTTTGCTGATCTTGCCAAAGCCACCGCAAAGGCTGAGCTTCTCCACGGGCACCTTTCGCACATGCTTGAGCACCGCGCCGACGAAATCGCCCATTTCGATCAGGGCGATTTCCGGCAGGTTGTAGACCCGGCGCATGGTGTCTTCGCTGGCGTTGCCGGTGCAGGCCGCGATGTGCAGGTAACCGTTGGTTTTTGCCACGTCGATGCCTTGGTGGATCGAGGCAATGTAGGCCGCGCAAGAGAACGGTCGGACGATGCCGCTGGTGCCTAGAATCGATAGCCCGCCGAGAATCCCTAGCCGTGGATTCATGGTCTTCAGCGCCAGCGCCTCGCCTCCCTCCACGTTGACTGTGACCTCGAAGCCGCCGGCATAACCGACTTCCTCGGCCAGCCGTCCCAAGTGGTCGCTGATCATTTTGCGCGGCACCGGGTTGATCGCCGGCTCACCGACGGCCAGCACCAGTCCCGGCCGTGTCACCGTGCCCACGCCGCGTCCGGCAACGAAACGAACGCCTGGCCCGTCCGTCAGCCGCACCTGGGAGAACAGCAACGCGCCGTGGGTCACATCCGGGTCATCGCCGGCATCCTTGATCGTCCCGGCTTCGGCGCCCTGCTCGGTCAGCCGGCAGAACTCCAGGCGCATCTGCACCTGCTTGCCTTTGGGCAGCACGATATCGACGGCATCGGCCTGGATGCCACAAAGCAGCAACCGCGCCGCCGCCAGACTGGTGGCGGTGGCGCAGCTTCCGGTGGTCAGGCCACTGCGCAGGGGCGCGGGTTGTTCGGCGGTTTCGTCACGCATCGAAAGGTTTCGTCAGGTCCAGCAAGGTGATCGGCAATGCCTGGCGCCAGGTGTCGAAATCGCCCAATGGCTGGGCCTGGGCAATGTGGATACGGGTCAGTTCGCCGCCATGCAGCTCGCGCCAGTTCATCAGCGTCATCTCGCTCTGCAGCGTCACCGCATTGGCCACCAGCCGTCCGCCAGGCTTGAGCTGGGCCCAGCAAGCGTCGAGCACGCCCTCGCGGGTTACGCCGCCGCCGATAAATACCGCGTCCGGCGGCTCCAGTCCTTCCAGAGCCTGCGGTGCCCGCCCGCGGATCAGTTGCAGGCCGGGCACGCCAAGGGCGTCACGGTTACGTTCGATCAACCCTTGGCGGCCTTCGTCGGCCTCGATGGCCAGGGCTCGGCAACTGGGGTGGGCGCGCATCCATTCGATACCGATGGAGCCGCTGCCCGCCCCCACATCCCAGAGCAGTTCTCCGGGCATCGGGGCCAGGCGGGCGAGGGTAATGGCGCGCACGTCGCGTTTGGTTAGCTGGCCATCATGCTCAAACGCGGCGTCCGGCAAACCGGCCAAGCGCGACAGGCGCAACGCCGAGGGTTCGGCCCGGCATTCGACGGCGATCAGGTTCAGGTCCGCGACGCAGGGATCGGACCACTGTGCCGCACAGCTTTCGATCCGCCGTTCGGCCGCGCCGCCCAGGTGTTCGAGCACGGTCATGGGGCTGGGGCCGAAGCCGCGCTCGCGAAGCAGCGCCGCCACGGCAGCAGGACTGTGACGGTCGTTGCTCAGCAGCAACAGCCGGACGCCTGTGGATAAATGCGCGGTGAGTGCCGCCAGGGGCCGCGCCACCAGCGACAGGGTGACCACCTCCTGTAAGGGCCAACCCATGCGGGCCGCCGCCAGCGAACAGGACGAGGGTGCCGGGACGACCAGCATTTCATCGCCCCGCACCTGTTTGGCGAGGCTGGCGCCCACGCCATAGAACATCGGATCGCCGCTGGCCAGCACGCACACCGGCTCGCCGCGCCGTGCCAGCAGCGGTTCGAGGGAAAATGGACGGGGCCACAGCTCCCGTTCACCGCGGATGCACAGCGGCAAGAGCGCCAGTTGGCGTTCGCTGCCCAGAATGCGCGACGCCCGCAGCAAAGCGTGGCGGGCCGTTCGGCCCAGGCCCTTGAAGCCGTCTTCACCGATGCCCACTACGGTCAGCCAGGGGGTCATCTCTGTTCCTCGAATGGATAGGGTTGATCGGCGGGCTTGTTGCGCGCGCGAACCGGGCCGCCATCATACCGTGCGTCTTCGGTTATGGCGTGGGCCGTTGCGAGCCTGCCGGCGTGCGGCGCCGATTCAGACAGACCGCTATCGCGAGCAGGCTCGCTCCCACAGTTTTGGGGGAGGCACTAGGTCTGTGTTTGCCACAGGTCCCGCAGAGTCTGTGGCCGTCACAAATCCCCTGTGGGAGCGAGCCTGCTCGCGATGCGCCGGCACATTCAACCCCACCTTCTCACGCAGGCAGCCGATTCATCGGTAGACGTATTTGAGGATATAGGCATACAGGTCGTTGTAGACCGACTCGGGTACGTGTTCAGCATGGGCCTGGGTCTTGAGCAGTGTCAGGTGGCACTCCTTCACCATTTCTTCGCGATCGCCAATGAGGTGGAGGCGGTTGTTGGTGATGATCTCGAAGGCATTTGCATAAACCACCTTCGGTCCCGCGATAAGCAAAGTCCCGTCCGGATCGAGGGTATAGGTGTTTTGAATGCGCAGGATCCGTTCCTTCAAGGGGCCGAACCCGCGCTCGTACAAGAATATCTGCGAGCCGCTGACTGCTTTGGCGGCCGTCTCGATAGCCAGCAGGGTCGGCTGGGCATTGCCCAGGCTGGCATTGAGCGCCGATAGCGTGACGAACCTTTCCAGCTCCTGTTTCTCCAGGCTTCTGAGGGCTCTTTTGATACTCGATAGATGAGTGAACTCTTTCTTGCAGGCGATGATGTGGGTTTCGAGCTGATAGCCCGCTGCCGTGGCCATCGGCGGGAAGGCCGCAAAATCGCTGCCGTCGAATGCGCATTCCATGATGATGTTGTATTTGTTCCTGAACGCCTCTGCGAAGATTTTCGAGCAAACCTCTCGAACAAAGGCCTCGGTATGCTCATAAGCATGCAGCACACCGCGTTGGATCATCTGGGCGTAGTGAGGGTGTTTTTCCCGGTATTCGGGCAAGTACAGGCGAACATAGTTGTCGTAGCGCCCGGAGGGCAGGAGGCTTTTTTCCAGCAGATAGGTTTTTCCCGATCCCTGCGATCCGGCGACGATCAGCATTTTGGGGACGGACTCGGCCGTGATGCCATTGAACAGCGTGTCGGTGATTTCGGTGAACGCGGTCGTGACCTGTTCCGGGGTGTAGGCGTAGTTCGATGCGTGTGGCATATCCTGATGTCCTTATCAAAGATTCCCATGAAGTGAAGTGAGTGGTTGCCCTTTTCAATAAAGCGGGGTTTTGCGGCGTGTTCAAATGAGCGTGTGTTCCAAGATATGTATCTGTTTTTTAAGGTAAAAATACCTACAGGGAAGGCGCCGGCAACTTACGTCAGCGTGCCCGGCACAGAACCCCATTGGCGGGCTTGTTCGCGAAGGCCTTGGCACATTCAACATCACCCTTTCAGGTGGACCGCTATCGCGAACAAGTTCGATCCCTCCGTTTTTGTGGCCGTGATCGCCTCCCTGGCACAGCACGATGCCCGTAATCCGACCAGCAAGCTTTTCATGCCCCCCGGCAAAGCAGGCATAATGGCGGGCCTTCGCCGTTGCGGCGTGCCTTATCTACCGGTTTGCCCTTGAACGAACGTCCATCATCCAGCGTCATACGCCCCTCGGGTTGTCCGGGGTTGCTGCGTGTCGTCCAGGCGCTGGACGGTGGGATCTGCCGGATCAAGCTCGACGGTGGTTCCATTCAGGCCGATCAGGCCGACGCCGTGGCGTGGGCGGCCGAGCGGTTCGCCGGTGGCGTGATCGAGGCGACCAACCGCGCCAACTTGCAAATCCGTGGGATTGGGCCCCGGCACGATGCGTTGATCGAGCCCTTGCTGAACGCCGGACTGGGCCCCCGCAAACTGGCCGGCGATGACGTGCGCAACCTGATGCTCAGCCCCACGGCCGGGATCGACCGGCAGATGCTGCTCGATACCCGTCCGTTGGCCGCGCGGATTCTTTTCACCCTGCAAACCCATGAACGCTTCCATGAGCTGTCGGCCAAGTTCGCCGTGCAATTGGACGGCGGGGAAGGGTTGGCGATGCTTGAACATCACCATGACCTGTGGCTCTCGGCGCTGGTTTGCAACGGCGAGCCGTGGCTGGCCTTCGGGCTGGCCGGCACCCCGCTGGATAAGCCGGACGGCGCTGTGCGCCTGGCCCAGGCACATGATTTGGTGGTGGCGGTGCTGGAGTTATTTCTCGACCTGGCCCGCTCCGACCAGACGCGCATGCGTCACTTGCTGGCCGAAATCCCGAGGGATGAGTGCCTCGTCCCGTTGGCCCGCCGCGTGGCGTTGCAGCCCTGCGCGGATTGGCGGCGGGACCAGTCCATCGACGGATTGCACATCGGCATCCATTCCCAGCACGACGACCGGGTCTACGTTGGCGCGGCGGCACCTCTGGGCCGGCTTGACGCCGTCATGCTGCGCGCAGTGGCGCAACTGGCGCGGGACAAGGGCGACGCCAGTTTGCGTTTCACCCCCTGGCAAAGCCTGTTGCTGCCCAACGTGCGCCGCGAGGAAGCGGACGACGTGCTGGCGCGGCTCGAAGGGTTGGGGTTGTTGTGTGCAGTCGATCAACCCTTGGCGCAACTCATCGCTTGCACCGGCTCCAGTGGCTGCGGCAAAGCCTTGGCCGACACCAAGGCCGATGCTCGTCAATTGGCCGAGCTGCTGCAACGTCAGGGCCGCGCCCTGAAGATCCATCTGTCGGGCTGTCCGCGTTCCTGCGCAGCGGCCCATGTCGCGCCCGCCACCTTGCTGGCGGTCGCCCCCGGTCGTTACGACCTGTATTTTCGCGATGCGACGCAGCCGGGTTTCGGCGCGTTGCAGGCGCACGATCTAACTATTGAAGCGCTCGGCCACTGGTTCGACGCTCGCCCCCGGAGCCCCCTTGATGCTTGATTACATCCGCGACGGTCAGGAGATCTATCGCAACTCCTTCGCGATCATTCGCGCCGAAGCCAACCTGGCGCGCATTCCGGCCGACCTGGAAAAACTCGCGGTGCGGGTGATTCACGCCTGCGGCATGGTCGAGGCTGTCGATGGGCTGCAGTTTTCCGAGGGCGCCGGCACGGCGGGACGCCAGGCGCTGGCCGCCGGTGCGCCGATCCTGTGCGATGCACGGATGGTTTCCGAGGGCGTGACCCGGGCTCGCCTGCCCGCGAACAATCCGGTGATCTGTACCCTGCGCGACGAGAGCGTGCCGGCGTTGGCCCTTGAGTTGGGCAACACCCGCTCGGCCGCCGCCCTGGAGCTTTGGCGTCCGCACCTGGAAGGCAGCGTCGTGGTGATCGGCAATGCGCCGACCGCCCTGTTCTACCTGTTGGAAATGCTCGATGCCGGCGCGCCGAAACCGGCACTGATTCTCGGCTTTCCGGTAGGTTTCGTCGGTGCCGCTGAGTCCAAGGCGATGCTGGCGGCCAACAGCCGTGGCGTGCCGTTCGTGATCATGCAAGGCCGGCTCGGCGGCAGCGCCATGGCCGCCGCCGCCGTCAACGCCCTCGCTACGGAGATTGAATGATGCAGCAGCCTGGACGTCTGATTGGCCTCGGCGTTGGCCCCGGTGACCCGGAACTGATTACGGTCAAGGCCCTGCGCCTGCTGCGCGAATCGCCGGTGGTGGCGTACTTCGTCGCCAAGGGCAAGAAGGGCAACGCCTTCGGCATCATCGAGGCGCATCTGCAGGAGGCACAAACGTTGTTGCCACTGGTCTATCCGGTGACCACCGAAGCGTTGCCGGCACCGCTGTCCTATGAACAGGTCATCGCCGACTTCTACGACACCGCTGCCCAACAGTTGGCCGTGCATCTGGATGCCGGTCGCGACGTGGCGGTGATCTGCGAGGGCGATCCGTTCTTCTACGGCTCCTACATGTACTTGCACGATCGCCTGGCCGAGCGCTATGACGCCGAAGTGATTCCTGGCGTGTGCTCGATGCTCGGGGGCGCCTCGGTGCTGGGTGCGCCGCTGGTCTATCGCAACCAGAGTCTGTCGGTGCTCTCCGGCGTATTGCCCTTTGAGGAACTCAAGCGCCGCCTGGCCGATGCCGATGCGGCGGTCATCATGAAGCTGGGACGCAATTTCCCCAAGGTCCGTCAGGTACTCCAGGAACTGGGCCTGGACGGCCGAGCGTTGTATGTCGAGCGGGCAACCATGGCCAACCAGAAGATCGTGCCGCTGGATGAAGTCGAGCCCATGTCCTCGCCGTACTTCTCGCTGATCATCGTGCCGGGCGAACGGTGGCAAGGTTGATGACGTCCAAGGCGCCGGCCATCGTCATTCTCGGCCTCGGCAGCCTCGCAACGGCCCGGCGGATCCAGCAGCGCTACCCTGATGCCTTGATCCACGGCCTGGCCGGACGGGTTGAGGGTGCGGACAGCCAATACCACGAGTTCGGCGCGACGCTGCGCGAGCTCTACCAACAGGACAGGCCGATCATTGCCCTGTGCGCGGCCGGCATCGTTATCCGCACGCTGGCGCCGCTGCTGCTGGAAAAAGGCGTCGAACCGCCAGTGCTGGCAGTGGCCGAGGATGGCAGCGCCGTGGTGCCGCTGCTTGGCGGGTTGGGCGGGGTCAATGTCATGGCCCGTGAGATCGCGGCAGCGTTGCAAGTCGCTCCAGCAATCACCACCAGCGGCGAATTGCGTTTCGGCACCTGCCTGCTCAATCCGCCGAGCGGTTACCGTCTTGACGACCTGGAGCAGGGCAAACGCTTTGTGTCGGATCTGCTGGCCGGTGAGTCGGTGCGTATTGAGGGGGCTGCGCCATGGCTGGATCAGGCGCAACTGCCCCAGGATGAACAGGCGCGTCTGGCCATTCGTGTTGACTGCGCAGCGGCTGCGCCCGCACCGGATGAATTGCGGATTTATCCGCGCACTGTGGTGGTGGCGGTGCCCGCGGGTGCGCCGGTGTCCATTGACGAAGTTTTGCGTGAAGCCGGTCTGGCGGTGCAATCGCTGGCGTGTCTGTTGGCGGCGGACAGCGACATGGCGCGTCCGGATCTACAGGCAGCCGCATCGGCATTGAACGTGCCGCTACGGTTCGCAGGGGCCAGTGCTGACGTTGCCCAAGGGTTGAGCGATGCCCTTGAGCAACCGGCAGCGGTGCGCAGGGTGGGCGATTGTGCGATCGCCGTAGCCGAGCAGCCCCTCGACCCCCAACAGATCGGCCGTCCGCGCGGGCGTCTTGCCGTGATCGGCCTTGGCCCGGGCGCTGCCGATCTGATGGTGCCGGCCGTGCGCGCCGAACTCGACCGAGCCACCGATGTGCTGGGCTACGAAACCTACGTACGCATGGCCGGTCCCTTTCGGCCCGATCAGGTGCAGCACTGCACCGATAACCGCGAGGAAATGCAGCGTGCCCGGCATGCCTTCGAGCTGGCGGCCCAGGGGCGCTCCGTGGTGGTGGTGTCGTCCGGCGATCCAGGCGTTTTCGCCATGGCCGCCGCGGTGCTCGAAGCGCTGCACGAATCGAAGGATGCCCACTGGCACAACGTCGACTTGCAAATTCTCCCTGGCGTCTCGGCCTCCCTGGCCACCGCCGCCCAGGCCGGTGCGCCGCTGGGTCATGATTTTTGCGTGATGTCGCTGTCGGACAATCTCAAGCCATGGTCGATCATCGAGAAACGCCTGGATCTGGCGGCTGAAGCAGACCTGGCCCTGGCGTTCTACAACCCGATCTCCCGTTCCCGACCGTGGCAGCTGGGGCGAGCGCTGGAAATCGTCGCGCAACATCGCACGCCGCACACGCCGGTGGTATTGGGGCGTGACATCGGGCGTCCGGGCCAGACCCTGCGGGTCACGACTCTGGGGCAGTTGACCCCGGACCAGGTGGACATGCGGACCATGGTGCTGGTGGGGTCTTCCACCACTTGCGTGTTCCCTCGCGCTGAAGGTGGCGACTGGGTCTATACCCCGCGCTGGTATGGCAGCAAACCTCTTTGATTCGCCTCGGCAGCCCGTTCGGGCTGCCATTATCCAGTGAGTTGCTCACTTACTGCCGGTTATAAAAATCGATGGAAAACCAAGTTGCCGTTGAACTTCTTGTTACAGGGCGCTTGTGTTTTTATTTGGAAATTTATTCAGTTTGAATGACGTCCGGTGATGCGTTAGTTTTGCGTCACCTTATCGGACATGTTGCGTTCTTAACGTTAACTATCCAAGTGCCTGGAGGCACTTATGGACTGCTGTTGCCTGAAATCGGCCCCAGCATATTTATATGCAATAAATGGAATTATTGGTGATGAGTGAGAGCGGAATAAGATCGGCGCAAGGTTACGTCGATTTCATGGGTTTGTTGAAACTGAAGGATCTTGAGCAAGCATTGATGCCGCATAAAGGCACTGATCAATACGAGGCGGTGCTGCGCTATTATTTTGGCTGTATCGCCTCGCTGGATTCGCCATCGATGTTGGAGCCGCTGGGGCTGCTCAAGCAGGCATTGAGGGCGTTTCTGGGCACTGGGCGTCAACGACGCACGGCGGAGCTGGAACCGTCCGGTGCAGCTGAGGCTGTGGACCTGGCGCACATCTACACGACCGTCGAAAGTTTTGAAACACGTCTGCACAACAGCGTCGAGCAGTTAAGAACAGTGGCGCTCGAAGTTCCTAAAAAGTTGCATTTCGTCTGGCTGGGAGGCGGTATTGGCGCGATTCAGCGCGACTACATCAATGTCTGGAAACAAGTGATGGCCGAGGAAGGCTATCAACTTAGTCTCTGGTATGACAGCGATGCGTTGTTGGCTTATGAAGCCAATCGGATCATTGTCGAAGCCGCCAAGGCCGATGCCATGCTCCAGGGTGCAATGGATATTACCGATGCATTTGAATTGGGTGATCGCTACGAAGAGCGAGTGATTGTCCTGAAGCAGCAGATGTTCGCTCATATCAAGGAAGTGGTGGAAAACGGCGGTAGTGGCGATGACGCGAGGATCGATCTGCTGGTCCGAGCCTATGGCCAGGACAAGGCTCGGCTGACTGCCCTGAAGGCGGCCAACCTGCTCAGCCTTTCGGCCTTGGCCGAAGGGAGCCTGACATTGCGTGATCTTGCCCAGGGCGAGGCTCCCTTGCAGTTGCAAGATATCTACGAGCGGGAGATCAGCCTGCGTTGCAACCTGGCTTCAGGCTCCGATGTGGTACGCGTCGAAGCACTGTTCAACGAAGGCGGCCTCTACGCCGACGTCGATAACCTGCCGCCCTTGCTGGATAAACTGGGAAGCGTGGACATCCGCGAGTTCCAGACGGACGCACGCCTGGGCGTGCTGCAGCTGCTGCTCGATCGCAATCCTGAGTGGATGCCCGGTCGTCAGGCTTTGCGTGGTAAATACACGAACTATCAAGACCAGATCCCATTGGAAAGCCGTGAGGCGCTCGAGCGTTTCGCTGACAGCAAGCCTGAGCTCAAGCAGGTGTTTGGCATACCGGCAGAGCGTCTCGCCCGGCCGTATGAATTGCGCGCTGTCGCCGAGCAGCATTCGATGAGCAACGCGTTCCTGATGGCTCATCCAGGGGCCGCGATGCTCAAGACCGTCATCGATCGTTTCAGGCTCAACTATGAGATCGTCGATGCCACCGCGCGCTTGGCCGATGAGCAAAACGTTGCCCTCACCGACATCCACGCCATGGAAGATCTTGCTGCGCAAGCTGCGACAGCGGTGTTCGGCAACTTGCGTGAGCTGTCCCCGGAAGAGGAAATGGCGGTCTCTTTTCTGGCTCAGGCAGCCGCCACTTACTACAGCGACGGCATCCGCCCCCAGAGCGAAGTGACCATCTACCTGACCGGGCCTGGTGCCATGCGCGCCGCCATGCTGGATTATCAGCGGGCGAACTTCACGCCTCGAAGCGCTGAAAACTGGCGAGCGGAGATCGCCATTCCCGCCGTCGCTACGGTGAACCGGGCCACCGAGGAAGAACTGGATCATTCCTGGAAAGAGAACGAAAAAGACGGCGTGCAATGGCTCGGCAATGAGAAAAAAAACTGGCAACAGGGCCGCTTCCAGGCACGTTACGCCGGTGAGCTGGCGGAACTGCTCAAATACCGCACGCTTCAGTTCGATGAAGGCTGGCCGGTGTTGGAAGGGCGTCACGTGCTGTCGACCGATGTGCTGCAGCATTTGGCCGATCAGTTGGGTGAGCCTTTCATGGCGATGATGGGGAGCAGCCACACCGGTGTGGTGGCCTTCGACCAGCCGATACCGCTGAGTTTCGACGCGCGCCAGGCGATCCGCGCCCAAAGTTCCAGTCTGCTGCCGCCTGCGTCGTTGGGCGATTCGCAGACGCAGCGGCTTTCTGTCGCTGAGCTGCTGGGCCAACTTGCCGATGGCCATCTCGACGTGGCGCAGTTGAGCCCCCTGCAACGTCTGCTGCTGGGGACTTTGATCGGCGCAAAGTCCCTGGATAATCGCAACTTCGATGCACTTCGCCCGCAATTGGACAACCTGGCCAACAACCTTGGCGAACGGGGGACCGTGGGCAGCTACGCCATGATCGAGCAGGCGTTATACCGACAGCACGCGCCAGCATTCCTGGCCGGATTGGCCGACCCGGTCGAGTATTCGCTCCTGCATGCGGACACTGCCCTGGGCCTGAAGAAAGACGCCTTGGAGCGGCCGCTGACGTTGCGCCAATGGGGCCGGCAAGTGGCTCGGATCCAGCGGTTGGCGCAGATTGAGTACCGTACCCGGGTCACCGAGCGTGTCGGTGTCGTGCTGGATGGTTTCGAGGCCGACGTGACCAAGCCTGTGCCGCAGGATCTGCTGCTTCAGGGCGAAGGAGACAGGGTGGGCGGACGTTGCTATCCATTGACCCTGGCCATGGCGGCTGCGTTGTCGGCGGGGAAGGCAGCGGTCAACACCCTGCGCGAGCGGTTCTACCTGGGGGCCATCGAGCCCGAGGCAAGCGATTGCGTGACCTTTTTGCAAGGGGTGGAAGCGTTGCGCGATGTGCAGACCGGCGACGTCGGCAGTGCGCTGGCGCGCTCGGACCTGAAACAGGTCGTGGAGATTCTGCAAGCCAGGACGACCACCAGCACGTTGATGCTCAGCTCCGACAACCACGCCATGCTGGTGGCAAGGACCGTCGAGGGCGAGCGCAGTACCTATCACTTCTACGATCCGAATTTCGGCGTATTCGAGTTCGAGCACGCCACGCGGTTCAGGCAGGCGCTGGAGCGCTTCTTCCTCGATCAGGGGATGGCCGGTTATTACGCGGCGTACGGCGAGGCGACGCATCCGACCTTCGATCTGCTTGAGCTGGACGGTGAGCGAGTAGCGGAAATCGAGCTGCCGGGTGCGATCAAGGTCTCGGATCTGCTGCAACCCGCAGCCTTGCCAGGACAGGCGCAACGTCCTGTGCGACAGCGGCTGGCCTCTGCCCGTGGGCAATCGCTGATGAGCAATTCCCGGCTTGGCAGTTGCCTGATGGCGCTCGATGGCCATTGGTGGGGGCAACAGATCGCGCACGTGACCACCGGCCTTCAGCAGCAGGATCAGTTGGCGCCGCGGTTTGTGCCGTTGTTCGAGACCCTGGAGATCACCCCGGACGGCTCGTACCGGGTGAGCCTGATCGATCCTGAAGATCCCGAGCACCTGGTGCGGGTAACCTCAGATGACCATCGACTCCTGCGTATCAAAAGCTACCTGTCGGAACGCTTCCTGGCCCTTGCCAACAAGCCCTCCGTGCCCAGCGATCCTGTCGAGGTGGGAAGTGTTCACACCCTGAATGCCGGCTTCGCCATCCAGGCGCTGATGATGGCGTTGACCGCGCATGAAGGGGCTGATCGGCCCCTGTCTCTGGCCGTGCGGCTGCACGCCTATGTCAATTACGCGCAATTGGTGCATGGCGTCGTGTCCGATGTGG
This sequence comes from Pseudomonas sp. NFACC39-1, assembly GCF_900110355.1. Taxonomy (NCBI): domain Bacteria; kingdom Pseudomonadati; phylum Pseudomonadota; class Gammaproteobacteria; order Pseudomonadales; family Pseudomonadaceae; genus Pseudomonas; species Pseudomonas sp. NFACC39-1. The sequence continues at coordinate 530,133 of NZ_FODL01000002.1, forward strand.
CGGGTCTGGTCGGGCTGGTCCGACAGGCCCTGGCAGAAGAGAAACTCATCGCCCGCACCGTCGCTCCGGTGGTCAAGGCGGCCGTAGGGTCTGGCTTGAGCGAAGCGACCGGCGGCCTCCTGCAACTGGCGAATGTCGGGTTCGACATCTACCAATTGGTGACCGCGACCAACGAAGTCGCACGCGCCCAGTTCGGCACTCAATTGGCGTTCGACTCGGCCGGGCTGGTGTTGTCGGCCGGAGCGCTCGCAGCAGGCGCCACCACCGCCGGCGCTTTTCTTGGCGGGGCCGGGGTGATCCTGGGTGGGTTGGCGGTGGGGGTGGCGGCGCTGGCCCAAGGGTTTGCGACCATTGCCGAGCAAGCCAAACAGGTCGGGCTGTTCTTCGACGAGATGACTAAGGCGCATCTGCAGCCCTATCGGTTTGACGCGCATGGCAAGGCCTGGCTCCCGCACTCGTCATTGATTGTCCGGACACTGGACCTGGCTCGCGGCCAACTTCAGCTGGACAGTCCCAGGCTGTATCCGTTGCGGGATCATTTCGGCGTGCCGACGTTCGATCTCGACTATGACCGGTCGATCGATATTCGCCGCGAATTGCGCCTGCCCGGTCGGGTCATGTTCACACCCCCCGCCGGCCAGGCCATCGTACTGCCCGGCACGCCGCAAGCCTGCTATCGCTATGAGTACAAGGCGCTGCCATTCGCCAGCTTGCGCCATGACGCCGGGTTCGACACCGCACGGCGCCTGGAGAAGAGAAAGGCCGATGGCGGGTGGCTGTTCCTGTTTTCGTTCTACTCGTTCCCCAGCGACTACATTCTGAATCGCCTGGTCCCGGACTACCGGCCAACGGTCATCGATGTGCTGCTCGACGACCACGAGCGTTCACTGGTGGTGCCTGCCGTTCCCACGGACTGGCAAGGGAAGATTGCCTATCAGATCCGCAGCGCCGGCAAACGCTGTGTGGTGACGCTCAATCCCGGTGTGAGCCTCACCCTGGAGTCGTTGAGCCTGCACGAGGCCAGTTGGGTGCTGGACGCTCCGTGGGCCACCGAGGGCGATATCCGGCTCGAGCGCAGCAGCAGGATGTTCGTGGGCGATATCCAGGTGAACTTCACGGGGCCCCGCCGCCACCAAATATTGCTGCGCCTCAGCGAGAACCAGGTATTCCAGGTCGAGATGACGGAGCTCAAGCTGAGCCTCATCGAGCAGGACGTGCCGCCAGGCATGGAACGGCAGACCTTGCAGACGCACCTCAAGGCCCTGGCCCGGGAGCACCGTCTGGTGATGCCCTACACGCCTGTCCACCACTATCTGGTTCCGTTCGAAAAGCCGGACGAGCCTCGTTACATCACCGCTTGGTATGACACCCGGGAAGATCGTTTCCTGTATATCCGCAACGACGTACCGGGTGCCGAAGACGCGATCCTGGGGACCGTGGCGGGCGGCTGCGCCTACTTTTTCGAACCAGAGAACGTGATTGTCTGGCAAGTCGATGCGGTCACCGGGCTGCTGAGCCACCGTTATTGGTTATGGCCGGCGAAAGGCAAGCAGACGACCATCAAAAGTATCGAGGCGGACCCTCAGGGAGTGGTGCATGTGGTGCAGGAAGTCACCCGCGAGGATCAGACCACCGAGGTGCTGGTCTATGTCATCCATGATGGGCAGTTGCTGCTGAGTTCTGTGACCCGGGATCTCGATCCGACGCTGGAGTCAGTCTTCAGCGCCAGCGAAACGCTGGCCGACTGGTCGCAGGTGTTGGGCGCGGGCTATCCCTTTACCCCGTACGTCGGTGATCGTACCTATGCCACCGTCAACTGGCAGCCGGCCCCCTTTGTTTCGGTCTGCTGGAAGATCGAGGAGACGTTGCGAGACATGGCCTGGATTCGCCGCAGCGACCAATTGATCATCCGTCCCTCGCCGAGACGCAATCATTACCGGGGATGGCCGGACTCGATCAAGAATCTCACCGATCTGACGCTGCTCACACCGGCGCAGGGGAGCAATGTGTTTGTCATCTACGACAAGACCAAGCAGGAGCTGTGCCGCAGGCAGCGCACCCTGGTGGAGGGAAAAGGGCAGTGGTCCAACCGGTGGCTACGCTCCGAGAAACTGGACAATATCATCGCCGTCGAGGACGGCTATCTGGCTCTGATGTCCGATGGCCTGTTCTACAACCTGACGGACCAGGGACGCCAGGAACTGGGCGGTGTGACTGAACATTGGTTCAAGGACCGCGTGCATTGGTGGTCGGAATTGGAACCGTTAGCCCGACGCTATCCGGGCAAGCCCCTCGCTCTGATCGGCCTGGCCAACTTCACCGGGGACGCGAAGCTGGGGGCCTGGTACATCGACAACAGATTGCTGTTGATCGACCCGGGGCACGGTAAGGAAGTGCGCCTGCTGAGCGCAACGCCGGACGGCGAGGCAGCCTGGTTATTCGATGCTTCAAGTGGGGAGGTCTATCGCCAGGCGTTTATCGATCCGCAACGCCTGGAGCCGGCCTTTGGCGAAGGTTCCCAACTGTTGCAGGCTGACGCGCTGCCCGTCCCACAGCGCGTATGGGCGCCTTGGCAATTCGCCGAACTGACGGTTGAAGGGGCGGGTTTGCGCGGCGTGACATTCGAAGGCGTGGTGGTCTCGTTGCGAGACCCGGAGCCGGCGTTCATCACCGGTGTCACGCTTGAGTGGGTCATCGCTCAGGGTGGGCGTGAGCGTGAGGGGCTTAAGCGATTGCTGGAGTATCCCTTCCATGGCCCGCTGTTGTCGGTGGAGGATCCGGATAACCTGAAATGGTTCGTCACCCAGAGCAAACGCCTGATCCGGGTACCACGGGCCGCGGTTCCCGAGTCTTTCGAAGTGCTTGGGACGCAGAAACAAACCAATCTGCTGATTCATGAAGGTGACAATGGAAAACTGCTCACCTATCCGGACATAGGGCATGCGGGGCCCCTCAGTTATGTACAGCGCAATGGCGAAGTCATGGTCATGGAGGGACAGACGAAGATCGAGGACCTCCTGCCGCTGATGCCCGACGGTGTCACGACCCTGGTCCTGCGCATGGGGCAAGGTACGGAGAGTTATCGATTGTCGAAGGCGGCTTGGTTGAGGCTCGAATCGGTCATTGTCCATTGTCGGCATTCCCTGGACAACGCAGCAACAGAGCCGGGCAAGTTGATCTGGGAACTGGATGAGCCGGAAAAGTTGCTGCTCAGTCTTGTCGACGAACACTTGGTCATCATCGACCCGGACAGTGGGCACAGCGTGATATTTCGTGAGGCGTATGCCGCGGATATCGGCCTGCGGGGCGACGTCCTGCTCAGTTTCGAAAAACATCGGCGTTACGCTGTTTCGACGCTGATTCAGCGAATGGACGCTCGGCACAGTACCCAGGGCAGTGTAGCGCTGAAAGAGCTGCTGAGCGTCCCGGCCGTTGTGGAAAACAGCTTGGCGGATTAATGCAGGTTTAAATACCGATTTAAATCAGTCTATCGTTCGTGGGGCGATTCTCCGCACATTGAGGCTGCTGGTGTGGCTAGGGCACCAGGTAGCCTCTGACCCCGGTAAAGATGATCTGCGCGGCCAGCGCGCAGACGAACAACCCCATCAGGCGACTGACGATCTGTAAGCCCTGGTCACCGAGAATCCGCTCGATGCGGCTGGACAGGTAAAGCACCACGCCAACGGTGAAACTGGCCAGGGCGATGCTGATGATGGCCATGAGTTTGTCGTCCCAGTGCGGCTGGCTCACGCCCATCACCAGCAAGGCGCCAATGGTGCCGGGGCCGACCGTCAACGGAATGGTCAGCGGGACGATGGTCACGTCCTGCTGAACATTATCTGTCTGTACGGCTGATTTGCCTTGAGCCATGCCCAGCGCCGAAATGAATAGCACGCTGCCGGCGCCGATGCGGAATGCATCCACGGTGATGCCGAACACGCTGAAAATCACCCGTCCGAACAAATACAGCAATACGCTGGACACCAGCGTCGCGATCGCGACTTTCCAGGCCAGGCGCCGTTGTTCCTTGCGCGAGTAGCCGCGAGTCAGGCCGATAAAACACGACAGCACGAAGAAGGGGCTGTAGAGCACCAGCATCTTCAGATAAACGCTGAACAACACATGAAGCATGGTCGAGGCTCAAGGCGGAGAAAGACGTCGGGGAGTCTATCAGGCGTTTTGGTGTCTGTCGGCTCAGGACGTCTGTGCTGTGCGATTCTGCTGGTCGCGCTGGGCCACCCAGTGTTCGATCAGCTCGCGCAGTTGCGACAGTTCCACCGGTTTGGCCATATGGCCGTCCATCCCGGCCTGACGGGCGCGCTCCTTGTGCTCGGCCAGGATGTGCGCGGTGAGCGCGACCACGGGCGTGCGGGTTCGCTGGTTACCCATTTCCCAGGCGCGTAGCTGTTGCGTGGCGGAAAAGCCGTCGAGGATCGGCATTTCGCAGTCCATCAAGACCAGGTCGTAGCGCTGCTCCTTCATGGCCTTGAGGGCTTCCTCGCCGTTGCTGGCGGTATCGGGTTGCAGGTTGAGCTTGCCAAGCATGCCACGGATGACCTTGGTGGAAATGCTGTTGTCTTCGGCCACCAGGATGCGGAAGTCGCTGGGTACTTTTACCGGAACGACAGGGCCTGCGCCCGTCGGTATGCTCGGTGCCTGGCCTTTGTTGCGCTGGTTGAGTTCGTCCGCCAGGGTGGTCTTGAGGGTATAGCCGGCCACCGGTTTGGCGAGGATGCGCTTGACCCCGCTGTTGCGTGCCACGACCTTGCTCGGCGCGTTGCTGATACCGGTGAGCATGATCAACAGGATGTCGTGATTCAGGCTCGGGTCTTCCTTGATCTTGGCCGCCAGTTGCATGCCGGTCATGCCGGGCATGTTCTGGTCCAGCAGCACCACGTCGAAGTAGTCCCGCAGGTGCGCCTTGGTGCGCAGCAGCGCCAGGGCTTCCTTGCCCGAGGGTACGGCGCTGACGTTCAGGCCCCAGGCGCTGCATTGCTGTACGAGCACTTTGCGGCAGGTGTCATTGTCGTCGACGATCAACACTCGCGCCCCTTGCAGCGGACCATCGAGGTCGGAGGTCGGATGCTCGAGGCGATCCGGGTCCAGGGGCAAGGTCAGCCACAAGGTACTGCCTTGGTTGCTGCCGCTTTTGATGCCGAACTCGCCGTGCATCAGCATGATCAATTGCCGGGCGATGACCAGGCCCAGGTTGCCGCCCAGGCGGGTGGCCGAGAGGAAGTTCTTGCTGTGCAATTCGGCATGCATCAGCGTGTCGCGCTCTTCGGCGTCCATGGGCGTTCCGCTGTCCTGCACCGCGATGCGCAGGCGCGGCTGATTGCTGCGCTCGTCCAGCGCCACGACAATCAACACTTCGCCTTCGTCGGTTTTTTTCAGGGCGTTTTCCAGCAGGCTCAACAGCGCCTGGCGCAACCGTGTCGGGTCACCGCTGATCACTCGCGGCACCTGGGGCTGGATAAAGCTGATCAATTCGACATTCTGCTGTTCGGCTTTGGCGCGGAAGATGCTCAGGCAGTCTTCGATCAGCGCGTTGAGGTCGAACTGCACGTCGTCCAGTTCGATCTGCCCGGACTCCAGCCGGGAAATGTCGAGGATCTCGTTGATCAGGGTCAGCAGTTCGTTGCCGGCGCTGTGGATCGTCTGCACGTAATCGCGCTGCTTGACCGACAGCGGTGTGCCCAGCAGCAGCTCGGTCATGCCCAGTACGCCGTTCATCGGCGTACGGATCTCGTGGCTGATCTTGGCCAGGAACTCGGCCTTGGCATTGATCTCGGCATTGCTTGCCGCCAGGTCGCGGCTGATGCTGAAACGGCTCTCGTTGATTGAGCGCTGGCGCTCGCCCAGGGCAACACTCATCAGCAGGCCGCTGACGCAGATGAACCCCAGCAGGGTGATGATCAGGCCCTGGGGAGCGACTTCCGTCAGCCCTTGCAGGGCTGGAAGGATGATCAGCGTGCCCAGGTTGAAAACCACCATGGCGGCGACAAACAGCCGTGCCGGGCGATAGCCCTTTTGCCAGTGCCAGGCGCTGACGAACAGCATGCTCAGGCCGGCCAGCGCAACCAGGGCATAGGTCATGATATTGAGTGGCAGTGTGTTCACGAACAACAGCAACAGGCTGCACAGCGTGATGAACACGATGTCTCCCAGCAGCAGCCGGTTCAACGGGTGCGGGCCCAGGGGCGCGAAGAAGCGGTAGGCGAACATCAGGCCGCAGGGCGCGGTCAGCAGCAGGGCCAGATAGGCCCCCGGCGTCTGAATGGCCGGCCAGTCGGGCAGCCAGGCGCCTGCCAGGTTCAACAGCAGCACCAGGCTGAGCATCAACAACCCTTCGCAGGCCGCCAGCCACAGGCAACTGCGTGAGCGGGTATAGGCGTAGCGGGTCAGGTTGTGCAGGATCAGCATCGCGATGCAGCCGAACAGCAACCCGTAGATCAGCGTCTGGTTCTGATTGGCCGCCGCCTGTATCGCCGGTTCCAGTGTGACATAGGGCCGCAGTTCGTGCCGGGACGCCAGGCGCAGGTAGACGTCCAGCTGTTTGTCGCTGCGCGGCAGGGCCAGCAGGTAATCGCTGCTGGGCAGGGGGTGTTCAATACGTGGCAGGGCATCGCCGCCGACCTGTTGGTCCACCAGGGTATCGCCGTCCAGCACATAGAGGTTCAGGCGAGACAGGTCGGGTGCAAAGATACGCAGTATTTGTTCATGTGGGTCGGGGGCCAGCCGGAAACGCAACCACAATGCCCCGCCCGGCTCGGCGGCCCTCAGGCGGTCCAGGTCGATGGGGCTGAATTGATTGGTGTAGCGGGCAGAACGGATGTCGCTCAGCTTCAGGTCGCCCTGTTCGTCGAGCAATACCGCCCAACCACTGCCTGGCGCGGCCTGAGCCGGGAGCGTGCAGAGCAGTGTCAGCAGGGTGACGGTTAAACCTATGGCAATCCTGAGCCAGCGCACGGCGAAATCCCTTCGTAGGTTGATGCCAGATTATAACTATGCGCGGCGCCGGAGCAGACAGGCAAGGGCCATGGGCGCTTGCCGGTCTGAATGGCCGGGTTATTCCAGATTTTCGCCACGCTCGCGGGCAATGGCGCGGTAGCCAATGTCCTTGCGGTAGAAACAGCCTTCCCAGTCGATCTCGGCGGCAAGCTTGTAGGCCTGCTGCTGAGCCGCGTCGACACTGGACCCCATGGCGGTGGCGCAAAGCACGCGACCGCCGGCGGTGACCACCTGGCCATCCTTCAGCGCGGTCCCCGCATGGAAAACCTTGCCTTCCAGCCCGGCTGCAGCCTCCAGGCCTTGTATTGCTTTACCTTTAGCGTAGTCGCCCGGGTAACCCCCGGCTGCCAGTACCACACCGACGCTTGGACGCGGATCCCACTGGGCTTCGACCTTATCCAGTGCCTGGGCCAGGGCGGCTTCGACCAGCAGCACCAGGCTCGATTGCAGGCGCAGCATCACCGGCTGGGTCTCAGGATCGCCGAAACGGCAGTTGAATTCGATGACTTTTGGGTTACCAGCCTTGTCGATCATCAGGCCGGCATACAGGAAGCCGGTGTAGACGTTGCCTTCCTCGGCCATGCCGCGCACGGTCGGCCAGATGACCTGGTCCATGACCCGCTGATGGACCTGGGCGGTGACCACCGGGGCAGGGGAGTAAGCACCCATGCCGCCGGTGTTCGGGCCGCTGTCGCCATCGCCAACACGTTTGTGGTCCTGGCTGGTGGCCATTGGCAGGACGTTCTTGCCATCGACCATGACGATGAAGCTGGCTTCTTCGCCGTCGAGGAACTCTTCGATCACCACCCGGGAACCGGCGTCCCCGAAGGCATTGCCGGCCAGCATATCGCGCACGGCGTCTTCGGCTTCGGCCAGGGTCATGGCCACGATCACGCCTTTACCGGCGGCCAGACCGTCGGCCTTGATCACGATCGGCGCGCCTTTTTCGCGCAGGTAAGCCAGGGCCGGATCGATCTCGGTGAAGTTCTGGTAGTCGGCGGTCGGAATCTTGTGACGTGCCAGGAAATCCTTGGTGAACGCTTTCGAGCCTTCCAGCTGCGCGGCGCCGGACGTCGGGCCGAAGCAGTCCAGGCCACGGGAGCGGAACAGATCGACCACACCGGCAACCAGCGGCACTTCCGGGCCGACGATGGTCAGCGAGACGTTCTTCTCGGCGAAGTCGGCCAGTTGTTCCAGGGCCAGCACGTCGATGGCGACGTTTTCGCATTTGGCTTCGATGGCGGTACCGGCATTGCCCGGTGCCACGAAAACCTTCTGCACACGCGGATCCTGAGCTACTTTCCAGGCCAGGGCGTGTTCACGGCCACCGCTGCCAATGATCAAAACATTCATTTCAAAAACCTCGAAAACTGTGGGGGCGCTGCAATCCCCTGCAGGAGCTGACGAGTGAAACGAGGCTGCGATCTTTTGATCTGGCTGTGATGCGAAATCAAAGATCGCAGCCTCGTTTCACTCGTCAGCTCCTACAAGGGGAGCGGTGTATCAGTGACGGAAGTGGCGCATGCCGGTGAACACCATGGCGATGCCGGCCTCATCAGCGGCGGCAATCACTTCATTGTCACGCATCGAACCACCCGGCTGGATCACCGCAGTGATGCCGACCTTGGCCGCGTTATCGATGCCGTCGCGGAACGGGAAGAACGCATCGGAGGCCATGACCGCGCCCTGTACCTGCAAACCGGCGTGTTCAGCCTTGATCGCGGCGATGCGGGCCGAGTTCACGCGGCTCATCTGGCCGGCGCCGACGCCGATGGTCTGGCGGTTCTTGGCGTAGACAATGGCGTTGGACTTGACGTACTTGGCCACTTTCCAGGCGAAGATCAAATCGTTGATTTCCTGTTCGCTTGGGGCGCGCTGGGTCACCACTTTCAAATCTTCGCTGCCGATCATGCCGATGTCGCGACTTTGTACCAGCAGGCCGCCGTTGACACGCTTGTAGTCCCAGGCCGGCGCGCGGTCGGCCGACCATTGACCGCAGGCCAGCAGGCGCACGTTGGCCTTGGCGGCGACGATGGCACGGGCTTCTTCGCTGACCGAAGGGGCGATGATCACTTCGACGAACTGACGCTCGACGATGGCCTTGGCGGTTTCGGCGTCCAGTTCACGGTTGAAGGCGATGATGCCGCCGAATGCCGATTCGGTGTCGGTGGCGTAGGCCAGTTCGTAGGCCTGGCGGATGCCGCCCTCGGCGTCGGGGCTCACGGCCACGCCGCACGGGTTGGCATGCTTGACGATCACGCAGGCAGGCTTGACGAAGCTCTTGACGCATTCCAGCGCCGCATCGGTGTCGGCCACGTTGTTGAAAGACAGTTCCTTGCCTTGCAGCTGGGTGGCGGTGGCGATACCGACTTCGGCAGGTTTGGCTTCCACATAGAACGCCGCGCTCTGATGCGGGTTCTCGCCGTAGCGCATTTCCTGGGCCTTGACGAACTGGGTGTTGAAGGTGCGTGGGAATTCGCTGCGGCCTTCGGTCGACAGGGTTTCAGCGGCCTGGTTCACGGTGCCCATGTAGTTGGCGATCATGCCGTCGTAGGCGGCGGTGTGTTCGAAGGCCTTGAGCATCAGGTCGAAACGCTGGGCGTAGGTCAGGCCACCGGCCTTGAGGTTTTCCAGCACGCTGGCGTAGTCACTGGCGTTGACCACGATGGCCACGTCTTTGTGGTTCTTGGCCGCCGAGCGGACCATGGTCGGGCCGCCGATGTCGATGTTTTCAATGGCGGTCGGCAGGTCGCAACCTGGCTTGTTGATGGTGGCTTCGAACGGGTAGAGGTTGACGGCCACCAGGTCGATCGGCTTGATGCCGTGCTCGTTCATGATGGCGTCGTCGATGCCGCGACGACCCAGGATCCCGCCGTGGATCTTCGGGTGCAGGGTCTTGACCCGACCGTCCATCATTTCCGCAAAACCGGTGTAGTCCGCGACTTCCACTGCGGCGACGCCGTTGTCCTGCAGCAGCTTGAAGGTCCCGCCGGTGGAGAGGATCTCGACGCCCAGCTGTTGCAGTTCGCGGGCGAATTCGAGGATCCCGGTCTTGTCGGAGACGCTGATCAAGGCGCGGCGGATCGGCAGGCGGGTGGTCTGGTCGGTCATTTCAATTTCCATCAAAAGCAAGGGAAGTCAGCAAAAAAGGCGACCGTTTTTTACGCGGGCGCCTTTCTGGTTTGATTGAATGCTTACAGCAGATCGTACTGCTTGAGTTTCTTGCGCAGGGTGCCGCGGTTCAGGCCCAGCAGCTCACTGGCCTTGGTCTGGTTGCCCTTGACGTAGTTCATCACGCTCTCGAGCAGAGGTGCCTCGACTTCCGAAAGCACCAGGTTGTACACATCCGTGACGGCAGCGCCCTCAAGGTGGGCGAAATAATTGTGCAGCGCCTTCTCGACACTCCCGCGAAGGGTCTGACCTTCTTCGCTGGGCGTATTGAGGTGCTGTTTCAAATTTACGTTGTCGCTCACGGGTGTTATTCCACTCACTAAAGTCTCGGTCATCATCGTCATGCGGCCACCCCTTCGTCCCCTGTCAGGCTCTTGTAACGCTCAGCGAAGAACGCCTGAACGTCGGCGCATTGTGCTTGCGTACCATCCAAACGATTGAAACGGGCGCGAAACTCCCTGGCGCCCGGCAGGGTTGCGAGATACCAGCCCACATGCTTGCGAGCGATGCGTACACCCATGACTTCTCCGTAGAAGGCATGCAGCGCGGCCAGATGCTCTAGCAGAATACGTTCCACCTCGGACAGTTGCGGCGCAGCGAGCTTTTCGCCGGTGCGCAGGAAGTGTTCGATTTCACGAAAAATCCATGGCCGCCCCTGGGCAGCCCGGCCGATCAACAACCCGTCGGCACCCGTCGCGTCCAGCACGTACCGGGCCTTTTCGGGCGAGTCGATATCGCCGTTGGCAAAGACCGGAATCGACACCGCCTGCTTGATCGCGGCGATGGTGTCGTACTCGGCCTCGCCGGTGTACAGGTCGGCACGGGTGCGGCCATGCACCGCCAGCGCCGTGATGCCTGCCTGTTCGGCGATCTTCGCCACCGTCAGGCCGTTCTTGTTCTCCCGGTCCCACCCGGTGCGGATCTTCAGGGTCACCGGCACATCGACTGCGGCGACGACCGCCTGCAGGATCTCGGTGACCAGCGCTTCATCCTTCAGCAGTGCCGAGCCTGCAGCCTTGTTGCAGACCTTCTTCGCCGGACAGCCCATGTTGATGTCGATGATCTGTGCGCCCAGCTCGACATTGGCCCGGGCCGCCTGCGCCAGCATCTGGGCATCGCCACCAGCGATCTGCACCGAGCGGGGCTCGGGATCGCCTTCGTGGATCATGCGCAGACGCGATTTGCGGGTGTTCCACAAACTCATGTCGCTGCTGACCATTTCCGAAACTACCAGCCCGGCGCCCAGTCGCTTGCACAGCTGACGAAAGGGCTGGTCGGTGACGCCCGCCATTGGGGCGAGAACCAGGCCGTTCTGTAATGTATATGGGCCGATGCGTACCGCCGACATAGGACTTCCCTGAAGTGGGGCCGGATCATGAGACTTCGAAAAAGGGTTGGCATGATACCCGCTCTCGATGACTGGATAAAGGTCGAATTGGATAAAATCTGAACAGCTATTTTGTTATCGCCAGCGGTTTGGTTCGGGTGCGCTGAGTCAGAAAGCTGCCGCCAATCGCCCGGCCCGGGTGTGTATCACTCTGGTGAATGAAAGCTCAGGCTGTAGTTCACCGCTTTCGGTCCCGGGTCCAGGATATCCAGGGCAATATGAATGGGCGTCTGCGGCGGCATTTCTCCCAGGCCTTCGACATCGCCGCCCAGATATTCACCGGGCTTGAAACGGCGACTGGCGATCAAATGCCCGTTGAGGTCGGCGAAACGCAGCTCCAGCAGCGGGAAAGGCTGGGAGAACGGCGCACGGTTGTAGATGATTGCGTCCACCACCAGGGCGCCGCTGAACTCCGGATGGCTGCGCACCACCAGGTTACTGCTTTTGATTTTGGCGATGTCGACCTTGGATGGCACGTCGCAGCCGATGGTCGGGCAAATCTGCAGGAACCACGGGCGATACTGATCCTGACGGGCCAGTTCTTCGAAGTGGTAGGCGATGTACTGGCCGGCCAGGGCCGCGGCGGCAAACAGTATCAACAGGCCCCATAGCAAGCGCCGGCCCCAGGGCGAGCGACGCTTGCGCCAGTCCAGTTGCAGCGGATCGTCATCCAGATCCTGAAGGGCCTCGGCGCGTATTCCGGGTTCATGGCGCTCGCGTGCCTTGCGCGTCGGCACCGCCTGCAGAGGTGCTTCGTCGTGATCATCGTGATCATCGCTGGCAGACAAGCTCTCAAAGTGTTCGTGGGGCTCGTCGTCCGGCTCCAGGCGTAGCGGGGTGACCGGTTCGTCGTCCGGTTCCAGTGGTTCCAGCGCCAGGGACAAGGACGGTTCGGTGCGCGGAGGCCGGGCCGGTTCATGGGGCGCGAAAGGTTCGACCGGGGGCTGGAGGGTCGTTTCGTCGCGCTCGCTGGTGGATTCGCTGTACAGGCTGTCGGACCAGGGTTCCTGGTCGTTCGAGAGCGGGTCGCGTTGCGCGCTCAGGTTGTCTTCACGACGTCGGCCGAAGGTATCCGGCGCACGCTTGTCACGCCGTTCCAGTCGAGCCAGTTCCTTGTCCAGATCATCGAGGTCCAGCTCGGCGGCGGTCCATTGCTTCTGGCTGATCGCACGGGGCGGGGATTCGGCAGCGGGCGTCTTGATTGGCGGTGCCAGGGGCGTGACGGTTTCCTTGGCAGCATGCTGTTCGAGCAATTGCCGTGCGGCATTGAACACTTGCAGGCACGAGCCACAGCGAACCACCCCGCGGGCCACGCTCAATTGAGTGTGGCTGACGCGAAAACTGGTGTGGCAATGCGGGCACTGGGTGACGAAGCTGTCAGTCATGCGGCGATCCGGTTGATACAGGCGCCCATTCTAGCGCCGACGACCGGTGATGCGCACCCAGCCATCGCGACTGGCGATGGGGTCCAGATCAAAGTCTGCGGCATAGGCCGCAGCGACTTCTTCACCCTGTTCGGCCAGGATGCCCGACAGCGCCAAGCGTCCGCCCGGCTTGACCAGGCTCGACAACTGCGGCGCCAGGGACACCAGCGGACCGGCCAGGATGTTGGCCACCAGTACGTCGGCCTGAACCTGTGGCAAGTCTTGCGGCAAGTACAGGGGGAACAGCTCTGGGGCAATGTTGTTGCGCCCGGCGTTGTCGCGGGAGGCTTCCAGGGCCTGGACGTCGATGTCGGTGCCGACCGCTTCCTTGGCGCCCAACAGCAGCGCGGCAATGGCCAGGATCCCCGAGCCGCAGCCGAAGTCGAGCACGTTGCAGTCTTTGAGGTCCTGGCCGTCGAGCCATTCCAGGCACAGCGCGGTGGTCGGGTGCGTGCCAGTGCCGAACGCCAGCCCTGGGTCCAGCAGCAGGTTCACCGCATCCGGCTGCGGCGCGGCATGCCAGCTCGGCACGATCCACAGGCGCTGACCGAAGCGCATCGGCTGGAAGTTATCCATCCAGCTGCGTTCCCAATCCTGGTCTTCGATCACTTCGCTGTGATGCTCGGGCAACGGGCTGCCGGTGAGCAGCTCCAGATGTGCCAGCACGCTGGTCGGCTCGGTGCCACCTTCGAAAAGGGCCAGCAGGTGAGTGTGGGACCACAACGGCGTGGTATTGAGTTCCGGCTCGAAGATCGGCTGGTCTTCGGCGTCCATGAAAGTTACCGATACGGCGCCGACTTCAAGAAACGCGTCTTCGTAGGTTTCGGCTTGTTCCGGGCTGATAGCCAGACGTACTTGCAGCCAAGGCATGGCGGGCACCTTTGGAAAAATCTACTGGGGGCAGCGCAGGGCTGCAAAGGCGCGCAGTGTACGCCAGGTCGCCGTCAAAGTGGATAAGCGAGTCTTGCGCCGCCCTGCTGGTGTTTCGATATATATATGTATGACATGCGGGCGCTGGCGGGCGGATAAGGTGCGGGTCCACACAACAGGGAGGAATGTGATGGACAACACTGCCGAGCGGCAAGGCAACACGAGCGGCGCGGGGCCGGTATCTTCCCCGCAGGCGGAAACTGCACAAGTCATTCTGGAGAGGCTGGCTCGTTGGCAGGCTGCTATCGACCAGCGATTACACGCCCAGATGACCTTGCTGGAGGTGCTGGAAGAGTATGTCTTGGTCGAACTGCGCAACCACTATTACCACGGCAACATAGACCCGCATTTCATTGGCACCCTGCTCGACACGGTGCTGCAACGCATGATCGATCAGAAACCGCTGGTTAGCGATGAAGAACAGGAGGCGCCCTACCGCTGGCCGGACGGGGCTGACCTGGGTTTTCCGACTGAGCGCCAGGCGATTATTGTCCAGGCGGTGGAGGGGGGCGCCTCGGGTTTTATTCATCACTACAAGGACTATCTGCGACGCCATTGGCGAATGGCGGAGCGCGACGCCTCGCTTGAAGCGCTGCTCAAGCATAAGCTCGATGAGCACATGGCTGCAGTCGAGCTGCTTTTCCAGCCTGGTTCCTTGGAGGGCCTGGAGGTCGATGAGCTTAGAGCGAAAATCGAAGCGCTCCAGCACCGCTGGCGGCAGATGAGTCAATTGACCGCATTGGCGACGATGCAGGAGCGTCAAAGCCTTGAGGCCATCGCGCGTTTGCAATTGTCTGATTGGTTGCGAGGGCTAAGCGAAGCTGATCATAAAAAGCTGAGGGCTTTTCAGGACCAGACCTCCCAGGCCCAGGCACTGCTGGATGGACTGCTCGATGGCCTGGGTTCGCGGCAGGCTTTTGCCCGGCATCTGGTCAAGGATTATGTCAGGCGTGAGCGGGACATGGACGTCGAGCCGGACCGCATTCGAGTGCAACTGCAGTGGCGAAGTGTGATGGGGCAGCCGGTGCAGACCCGTAGCCTGAGCGAGTTGCTGGCGGCCGGCCCCATAAGGCCGGACACCGTGGCGGTGTTTCTGGTGGAAAACGGCGCCATGCTGCGTAACCAGCCGCTTTCGCCAGCATTCATTAGTCAATTGCTGGCGGATGTTGATGCCCCGGCCGGGTACTTGCAGGCACTGGTCGACCTGTATGGCCGAGGGGATCTGAAAGACGCCATGTTCGATTGGTTCTCGGCACGATTGCAGCAAAGTGCGTTCATAGCCCGCTGCGCGGGTCATTTGAAGGTGACCCACCATGAAGCTCTCAAGGCTCTGTGGGAGGGCGAAGCTTCGGAGCAGTCCGCCAGCGTTCTGCGGGTTAGCTGTCTGGTGCTTCCAAACACGTTGAAGTGTGCCGATTTGCTCTTGTTCTATCGCGAGGACCTGCAAGGCGACCTGCTGTTGTACGCCCCCGACAAACCGGATGGCCAGGAGTGGATCGAATTGCCCTCGCTTTGGGCCGTGAGCGTGGAGATAGGCGCCTGGACCCGCAGCGAAGCCGGTCGCGAGTACCTGCTGCAGCTGATCTCTGCGGGAGATCGGGGCGTGGCCCGGGAATACTTTGCCCGTGTGGCAGACAAGCCGATGACATGGGATACAAGCCGGGATCCCAGAGGTGCGGTGGCTGGCTTCAAGGCTTGCCTTGAAGACATCGTTGCAATGGGCCTGAACAACAACCTGGCACAGGTGGCATTGGACGAATCGCCTCGCTGGTACTCCGCCCTGCCGATAGAGGCGCGGCGAACCATCAGCAGCTTGAGCCAGGAACTTCTGGTCCATCAGCAGGTGTTCAATAAACAGCTGGAGGGCTACGAAGTCTTCGTGGATTTCGCCAAGCGTGTCGTCACGCAAGCGATTGCTCCTTACATGCGCAGCAAGGGCGTGCAGGCGCCGGTCGATCCCGAAACGGTGCTCATCGACTACAACCCAGGGTTGGCGGACGGCAAGACGAAGGTCGCCAGCCTGCTGGAGCTCGTTATCCATGGGTATGACGATAACTCGGGTATCGACAATCCCAGAAAAGGTGTGCGCTCCTCGGTGGGGCAGGACCTGGGGCAGGTCCGCAGTGCGGAGCTTGCGTCCTATATCCGGCGGGCATACGTGGGCGAGCAGTATGTACGGGAGGTCCGTGCCAGGTTCCTCGATGCCAGTGCCCCTGAATACACCGCACGGCGCAATGCCTACCGCAGCCTGTTGCTGACCCGGATGGACCGTGACCTGCGTGTCGCAACGGGCAAATCCCAGTTGAGCGCGAATGAGTTTTGGTGGCTTACCCGCCAAGTCACCCTACTGGGTGAGTCGGTGCCAGTGTCCGGTCCGGTGTATTCGGGGACCGTCGTGCAGCGCGAAGGGGTGATCAGGTTTTCCGTCGGCGGCCATATCGTGATGGGCGTCTACGTCTTCGCCTACTTCGATCCGAAGGGCGCCTATTGGCTGTACACGCCGGACGCCCCGGACGGTGTCACGTTTCGCCGATACCAGGACTTTTCCGGGGCGGTCGCCACGCGCCTGCATGACTATGTGCTGCAGCGGGTCGCGCTCGGCGCCCGCACGGCCGTCAGGCGTTCGTTGGCGGCGCTGGCGGCGACGAGCATTGGCGTCGACACATTGCGCGAGTTCAATCGAGTGAACGATATCCAGGCGGAGTTCGATGCCTACATCGAGCGCGCGCTCAGCGATGTGGAAGACGTCACCAAAAGTCGCGCCGAGGTGATCAGGCAGCAGATCATCAAGGGGCTGCTGTTTGCATCGGCTCCCGTGTGCCTGGTTTACCCGCCCTTCGCCTTACTGCTGGATGTCGCCTTTATTGCCGTCAGCGTCAAACAGGCCGCCGAGGCGCATGGGCAGGGCGATACGGATCGTGCGCTGGGCCACTGGCTGATGGCCTCCTGGGGCCTATTGTTCGCTGCCTTGGGGGGCGGGACCGTTGCTCCGCTACTGGGGCGGGCGGCCAGAAGCCTGAAGCTTGTCGTGAAGCCCATGTCACTGTCCGAGCAGCGCTTGGCAAGCATGGCGCCGCTGATTGCCAAAGAGCCCGGGCCGGTGATCCAGCCCATACGTTTCAAGCCGAAACAGGCGGTCGGCAAAGCGCCTGAGCATCTGGAGCTGGTAACCGGGGAGAGCATCTTCCAAGGCACCTATCGCAGCCCGCCCAGCGCATCGCAGCCACACACTACTTATTACATCCGCAGTAAAGGCAAGTACTACCAAGTGAAGGAAGACCCTTACTTCGGCGGTTTGTGCCTGGTGGATGCCAGTCGTCCCGGCGCCTTGTACAACCTGCCCATCCGCAGGGTGGGGAAGGGCAAGTGGGTACACAACGAGGTCGGGTTGAAAGGGGGCAATGATCAGATGCTTGTCCTGGGACGAGTGAATGATCTGCGAGAGGCGTTTCCCGGTCATGTCTTTCCGGATGTATCAAGGGGCGCGTTGCAGGGCGAGGCCGTGGTGGCAAGGTTCAGCGAGGCCGCGGCAGATAACTATCTGTTCTCCCTGAACGCGCAGACGTGCGTGATCGCGTCGTTGTATAACCCGACCACCAAGGCAGGGGCCGTTATCCATTTCGATCACAATATCCGCGCGCTGATCGAGCGCAGTCTGCGGGACGTGATGCGACGCCTGGGCGCAAACGCGAAGGATATTCGTACGACCCTGGTGGGTGGCGACTGGCTGACGGGGGCTGACATTGGCGGACGGGTCAGGTCGGCGATGCGGCGCCAGGGGCTGCGACCCACCTGGGATCATTGGTCGTATTCGTCCTGCTTCGGCAATATCTATGGTGTTTCACTGGATCTGCGCAGTGGTGTCTCGACGGTATTCAAGACATCGGCCAGTCAAGTCGAACGCTACTACATACCGGTGCTGGCGAGGGCGAAGAAGGGTTCTGATCCGGTGTCGGTGCGGGCTCGTGGGTTCATGACGCGCGTGCGCAGCGAACCGCTGGTAGCCAATGCCAGTGGTGCCGTTCTCACCCCGCAGGGTCGGCCAGCGACTGCGGCACAGATCGAAGCCCACGCGTTCCCTACGGTGGCGCTGAGCTGATCCATTTGGCCGTTATCCTTAAAGAGCAGGCAAAAAAAGACCCCGGCCAATGGACCGGGGTCTTTTTACATCACTTGAAACATCAGTGCTGGTTGCCCAGCTTGTGTTCCAGGTAATGGATGTTGACGCCACCTTTGCAGAAGCCTTCGTCGCGGACCAGGTCGCGGTGCAGCGGGATGTTGGTTTTGATCCCGTCTACCACGATTTCGTCCAGCGCATTGCGCATGCGCGCCATGGCCTCGTCACGGGTTGCGCCGTAGGTGATCAGCTTGCCGATCAACGAGTCATAGTTCGGCGGAACCGCATAACCGCTGTACAGGTGCGAGTCGACGCGAACGCCATTGCCACCCGGTGCATGGAAATGCTTGACCGTACCTGGGCTTGGCATGAAGGTTTTCGGGTCTTCGGCGTTGATCCGGCATTCCAACGAGTGGCCGCGGATCACCACGTCATCCTGGGTGAACGACAGTTTGTTGCCGGCGGCGATGCTGAGCATCTCCTTGACGATGTCGATACCGGTGACCATTTCCGAAACCGGGTGCTCCACCTGAACACGGGTGTTCATTTCGATGAAGTAGAAACGACCGTTCTCGTAGAGGAACTCGAAGGTGCCGGCGCCGCGGTAGCCGATGTCGATGCAAGCCTTGACGCAACGTGCCAGGACTTCCTCGCGCGCTTTCTCGTCGATGCCCGGAGCCGGCGCCTCTTCGAGAACCTTCTGGTGACGACGCTGCAGCGAGCAGTCGCGGTCGCCCAGATGGATGGCCTGGCCCTGGCCGTCGGACAGCACCTGGACTTCGACGTGACGCGGGTTGGTCAGGAATTTTTCCAGGTAGACCATCGGGTTGCCGAACGCCGCGCCCGCTTCGGAGCGGGTCAGTTTCGCCGAGGAAATCAGGTCTTCTTCCTTGTGTACCACGCGCATGCCGCGACCACCGCCGCCACCGGCGGCCTTGATGATCACCGGATAACCGACTTCGCGACCAATGCGCAGAGCGGTTTCTTCGTCTTCAGGCAGCGGGCCGTCGGAACCCGGAACGGTAGGTACACCGGCGGCGATCATGGCGTGCTTGGCCGACACCTTGTCGCCCATCAGGCGGATGGTGTCGGCTTTCGGACCAATGAAGGCAAAACCGGAGTTTTCGACCTGTTCGGCGAAGTCGGCGTTTTCCGCCAGGAAACCGTAGCCAGGGTGAATGGCGGTGGCGCCGGTCACTTCAGCGGCGGCGATGATCGCCGGGATGTGCAGGTAAGAGTGCGCAGCCGACGCCGGACCAATGCAGACGGATTCGTCCGCCAGGCCCAGGTGCATCAGTTCCTTGTCGGCCTTGGAGTAAACGGCGACGGTCTTGATGCCCATCTCTTTGCAGGCACGCAGAATCCGCAGGGCAATTTCACCGCGGTTGGCGATCAGGACTTTTTCCAACTTCGCAGGTTTCAACATCGAAAGCTCTCCGCGGTTCAAACGATGGTGAACAGCGGTTGGTCGTACTCAACCGGCTGGCCGTCTTCAACGAGGATGGATTCGATCACACCGCTGGTTTCAGCTTCGATGTGGTTCATCATCTTCATGGCTTCGACGATGCACAGCGTGTCGCCTTTCTTCACGGTCTGGCCGACTTCAACGAAGGACGGCGAGGACGGGGAAGACTTGCGATAGAACGTGCCTACCATTGGCGAACGGGCAACGGTGCCGTTGAGCGTTGGCGCGGCAGGTGCTGCTGGAGCGGCGGCGGCAACTGGCGCTGCTGCCGGAGCAGGCGCGGCGGCTGGAGCCTGCATCGGTGCCGGTGCGTAGAACTGCTGGGCCGGGGTCTTGCTGTGACGGCTGATGCGTACGGACTCTTCGCCTTCCTTGATCTCGAGCTCGTCGATGCCGGACTCTTCCAGCAATTCGATCAGTTTCTTAACTTTACGGATATCCATGAATCATCAACTCCCAAGGGTCGGTCAGGGGCGCTTAACGCTTGTTGTTCAAGCTGTTGCCTGTTTTTCAAGCTGTTCCAGGGCGGCCTCCAGGGCCAGTCGGTAACCGCTGGCGCCAAGGCCGCAGATCACTCCCACCGCTACATCGGAGAAGTAGGAGTGATGGCGGAAAGGTTCGCGTTTGTGCACGTTGGACAAATGCACTTCGATGAATGGGATGCTCACTGCCAGCAGCGCGTCACGTAATGCGACACTTGTGTGCGTAAAAGCAGCGGGATTGATCAAAATGAAGTCCACGCCTTCGCCACGCGCGGCATGGATGCGGTCGATCAATTCATATTCGGCGTTGCTTTGCAGGTAGAGCAGATGATGGCCGGCATTGCGGGCCCGCTGTTCCAGGTCCTGGTTGATCTGGGCCAGGGTCACGGCCCCGTAGACGCCCGGTTCGCGGGTGCCCAGCAGGTTCAGGTTGGGTCCGTGCAGGACCAATAGGGTCGCCATCTGCTGTTCCTTGTTATCTGTGAGCAGGTGTCAGAACCCGGCGACTATGCCGCAAAGCCTTTATGACTGTCCAGTTCTCTGCAATAGCCAGCACGATGACCGATGTTTGCGCGAAATTTGTGACCATGCTCCTTGATCCGGTCACCGCACTTGAGGAGCCCGCGCTAAACCCTGTGGGAGCTTGTGGGAGCAAGGCTTGCCCGCGATGGCATCGCCTCGGTCTATCAGCTACACTGAGGTGTTTGCATCGCGGGCAAGCCTTGCTCCCACTAGTTCGCTCCCACAGGGGGCTGGGGGCTTAAACCCGGAACGCCTGCACGGCAGTGTGCAACCGTCCCCCGAGCACCAGTAGATTGTCGCCCTGTTCCCGCCCTTGGCCGATGCGCAGCAGGTTGTCCCCGCCCAATTGGTGAATCCGCTCGCTATGGTCGCGGATTTCGCTGACGGCGCCGCTTTGTTGGGCGGTGACGTCGGCGATGCGCACTGCGGTTTCGGAAATGGTCTGGATGGCCCCGACGATTTTATCCAGCGCGCCGTCGGCCGCTTGTGCCTGGTTGGCGGTGGCTTCGGCGTGTTCGACCTGAGCGCGCATGCCGTCCACCGACTGGCGCGCGGCCAGTTGCAAGCGGGCGATCAGTGTCTGGATCTCGGCAGTGGCGCCTGCCGTGCGTTGGGCCAGGGAGCGGACTTCTTCGGCCACCACCGCGAAGCCCCGGCCCATTTCCCCGGCGCGAGCGGCTTCGATGGCGGCGTTGAGGGCCAGCAGGTTGGTTTGATCGGCAATCGAGCGAATCACCGTCAGCACGCCGCCGATGGTGGCCGACTCCTCGGCCAGTTGTTCGATCATTTGTGCGTTGCCTTGCACCTCGCCCACCAGCGCATGCAGGCCGGTGAGGCTCAGGCCGATGACCTTCTGGCCCTGTTCCACGGCATGCCCTGCGCTGCGACTGGCGTTGGCGGCCTGGCTGGCGTCACCCGCCACCTGTTGAATGGTCGCTTCCAGCTCGCTGAGGGAGTCACGGATCAGCGCCGTGTCACCGGCCTGGTGCTCGGCGCCGCTGTGCAGTTCGCCGCTCAGTTCAGCCAGTGCCCGGCTGCTGCCGGCGACCTGCTCGGCGTTCAGGCGAATGGTGCCCACCAGGTCCACCAGATACGCCCGCAAGCGATTGAGCGAGGCCTGAATGTCCTGTAACTCGCGGTTGCTGGCGCCCACATGAATGTCGCGGCTGAAATCCCCTTCGGCCCAAGTCGACAGGGCGGGTGCCAGATTCGTCAAGGTCCGGGCCAGGCGCCGCTGCATGGTGTCGATGAGCAGTGCGATCAGCAGGATCAGGCCGATCATCAACCCCTGAATCAGCCGGACTTCGCCCTGGATCTGGCCATGTTGGGCGCGAACCGCCGATTCCATGGCATCGATCGCCTGTTGCACATCGGCGATTTTCAAGTGCGTGGCGCTGCTCAGTTCCGTGCGCTTCTGGATCAGTGCGCGCGTGCGCCCCAGTTCGGCTGGGTAGCGACCGAGCAGGCTGTTGAGTTCGCGCTTGAGGGCGATGCCGGCGTCTTCGGCGATGGCCTTTTCCTGCGTCTCCAGGCCCATCAGCGCGGCAAAATCATCGCCGCCGGATTGACTGCTGTCCGTCACGCCCAACAGCGGCAGGTTGTCGAGGCTTTCGGCCTGCACGCGGATGTTCGCCAACTCCCGTTCAACATCGGCGGCCAGTTCACTGCGTCCGCTGCTGACCAGCTTGTCCCGGGCGAGGGACAAGCGGCCCAGGTACTGGGATGCGGCGAACAAAGGGGGCAGGTAAGCCGGGGCCCCATTGGCGTATTGGGCGAGTTGGTCCAGGCTGGCGCTCAGTTCTCGTTCGGCCTGCAGCAGCAAGGCTTGGGGATCGCCGGCCAGTTTACCCGCCGCCAGCAGATCGGTCCTGCTGAAGTCATCGAGGCTCGACAGGCTCGGGCGTAGGGTCTGGCCCAGTTCAGGCGGGAATTGATCCAGTTCTGTTTGCAGGCTTTCAAGGGACGCCGTGGCTGCGCTAAGCCGCAAGGCGTCGCCGCTGGCCAGGTAATCCTCAATGTTGCGCGCCACCTCGCCCTGGAACTGCCGCGACAGGCTCAGGTAGCGCTCCATCAACAGATAGGGGCGCTCCAGGGCGATCTGCGACCACCAGAGGGTGCAAGCCAGGCCAAGGCACACGGCAACTAAAAGAAGGGTATTGAGATTGGTCAGCAGCTTCAGGCGCATCAAGGGTCTACCAAGGGCAGAATCGTAAGTGCTTGAAGTTATTGCGTTTGGGTTACAGGTTTATGACTGAATCGGTGGATTCCGATGAAAAGGTGGCACTTTGCTTTGATTGTCGTGCGCTTTGTACCCGATTGCGCCCTGCGTGCTTGGCGCGGTACAGCGCTTCGTCCGCTTGGCTGGCCATCATCAGGCTGTCGGACTCTTCGCTCATCTGCACCACGCCCGCGCTGAAGGTGCACCACAGATCCTGGGGTTGCGCCGGGTAGTGAATTTCGGCAAAACGCTGGCGGATTTCATCCAGTACCTTGTAGGCCGCATCGATATCCGTGTCTGGCATGACGATGGCGAATTCTTCACCGCCGTAGCGGCCGATGAAGTCGGTCTTGCGCAACCGCTGCTTGAGAAACAGCGCCAGGCTCTTGATCACCCGGTCGCCCATGGGGTGGCCGTGGCTGTCGTTGACCCGCTTGAAATGGTCGATGTCCAGCATGGCAAAGCTCAACGGCTTGTCCTCGCGGCGAGCGCGGAAGCAGCAGTCTTCGAGCAGTTGCAGGATGTGGGTGTGGTTGTAGAGACCGGTGAGGCTGTCGCGGACCATCCGCGCCTTGAGGTTACGCGCCCGGGCCGCGCGGTTGCGCACGGTGGTGATCAGGTGCCGGGGTTTGATCGGTTTGGTCAGGAAGTCGTCGCCGCCTTCACTCATGGCGTCGAGTTGTTTGTCCAGGTCGTCTTCGGCGGACAGGTAAATGATCGGCACGCTGACATAGCGGTCATTGTGGCGGATCACCTTCGCCAGCTCCGTGCCGGTGCAGGCGGGCATGTACATGTCGAGGATGATCAGATCAGGCTGGAAATCCGCCAGCTCGGCCATGGCCTGGATCGGTTCGATCAATGTGCGGGTGACGATACCGGCACTGTTGAGCAGGCGCTCGGTGTGCAAGGCCTGGGCACGGGAGTCATCAATGATCAGCACTTTGTAGGGTTCATACTGGGCAACACAGGTCAGCACTTCGATCTTTTCCAGCAGGCTCGAGGCTTCCAGAGTGCCGGTGAGAAACTCCTGCCCGCCGGCGCGCACCGCCGCCAGGCGTGTCGGCGTGTCGGTTTCCAGCAGGCTGAAGAACAATAGCGGTAATGGCTGCTCCAGACCTTCCTGGGCTTCGGCGGCCAGTTTCAGGCCGATGCCGGGGCCGCTGAAGTCCACGTCCATGACTATCGCGGCCGGCAGGCGCTCGACCATCGAGGCCCGGAACGCCGCCACGCTGTCGAGGGCCTGGGCGCTCAGACCAAAGAACTCCAACTGCTTGGCCAGCCGCTCGGCGCGGTCATGGTCCTGGAGCATCACGTAGATGGGTTTGCGCAGTGGCGGCAGGAAGGTCTGTTCGAGCTGATCGCCATGGCGCAGGCCGGTGCGGGACAGGCGCTGCATCAGTCGATTGATTTCAGTGATCAGGTGGCTGCTCAGCCGTCCACGATTGGCTTCCACCGCTTGCAGCGATTGACTGATGCCCTGGGCAAGCTGGCAATGCTCCGGTTGCTCGAAGCGCTCGGCAAAGCGCAGCAGGCGCAGGTTGGCTTCGCTGAGCTCCGACAGGTCGACGCCTGACCATTCACTGCGTTGCAGGCGCTGCCAAATCTCCAGGATCTGGCGAGCCTGGTGAATTACCCGCTGGGCAAAGTGGTGCTTGAGGCGCTCACGGCTGGGGTCTTCTGGCTCGGTCATATCCTGACTACTAGTTAGGGTGCATGCTGAGATCGACTGGTGGCTCTATGCTAGCACCTCTTTTCATTGGCATGAGTGTCATACGTCAATATTCTGTCTTGAGAGGGCATTCAGTTTATGACCGGTCAGTCTCGTAGGCTGGTGGCAGCGCTTCCTTTATAGTGGCCGTTCGATTGCCCTGTCGTGGTCGGCATGATTTGCGCCGCATTATCGCGTTTCAAATCAGGCACGATGGCGTAGGGTTGTGGTCGAACCGTGAACTCAAGTGATTGAAGGGACATCGCCATGCTGGACTGGAAAAACCGCGCGGGCAGCGCGCCTGAACGTGCCGCCGAGCCGAAATCGGCCACCCGCAGCTACCTGGGTGGGCTTTTTTTCAGCCGGGCGCTGGCCACGCTGATCGGCCTGTACCTGCTGGTGACCATTGCCGTCGGCTGGTACTGGAGCCAGGAGCCCGACCTGTTTCCCGTGCAGCAAAACGCCCAGGCGGCCGCCGAGAAGAATGGCCGGCAAATGGTGCTCGGCTACACCACCGTCGAGACCCTCAAGACCGTGGCCGAGACTCTGTTGACCAAGCCAGGCGGCTATATTTCCAACGACCGTTTCCCGCCGGGCCTGTGGATGGACAACATGCCGAGCTGGGAGTATGGCGTGCTGGTGCAGGTTCGCGACCTGAGCCGCGCACTGCGCAAGGACTTCGCCCGATCCCAGTCCCAGTCCGCTGAGGACGCCGACCTGGCCAAGGCTGAACCGCGTTTCAACTTCGATAACCGCAGCTGGGTGCTGCCTTCCAGCGAGTCGGAATATCAGGAAGGTATCGCTCTGCTGAGCCGCTATCAGGCGCGCCTGTCTGACCCGAACCAGAAAAGCGCGCTGTTCTATGCTCGCGCCGATAACCTGAACAACTGGCTGGGCGATGTCGGCACTCGTTTGGGTTCGCTGTCCCAGCGCTTGTCGGCCAGCGTGGGTCGGGTCAAGCTCAACACCTCACTGAAAACCGAAGTCCCGGCGCCGGGCCAGGTACCGCAAGTGGACGAGGAGGTGGTCGAAACCCCGTGGATGCAGATCGACAACGTGTTCTACGAAGCTCGCGGCCAGGCCTGGGCGCTGTCGCATTTGCTGCGCGCCATCGAAGTGGATTTCGCCGATGTGCTGGCCAAGAAAAACGCCACGGTCAGCGTACGGCAGATCATTCGTGAACTCGAAGCCTCCCAGGAGCCGGTCTGGAGCCCGATGATCCTCAATGGTAGCGGCTTCGGTGTATTGGCGAACCACTCGCTGGTGATGGCCAACTACATTTCCCGCGCCAACGCGGCGGTGATCGACTTGCGGCAATTGCTGAACCAGGGCTGAGAGATGGAAGAAAGCCCGCGGGAGGTCGCTCATCGAGTGGCCTCGGATGCCGAGCTTATCGCTTGGGTCGATAAAGACGACAACCTGCTGGGCAGCCTGGTGCGTTCGGACCTGCGTGAGCGCGGTCTGATCGGGCGCGGCTCCTACATCATGCTGTTCAATTCGGCCGGTGAGTTGTGCGTTCATCGGCGGACCCTGAGCAAGGCGATCTATCCGGGCTTCTGGGACGTGGCGGCCGGCGGGATGGTGCAGGCCAACGAGACCTACGCCGAGTCGGCGGCTCGAGAGCTGGCGGAGGAGTTGGGCGTGAGCGGTGTCGAACTGACGGCCCATGACCATTTTTATTTCGAAGACAGCGGCAGTCGCCTGTGGTGCTCGGCGTTCTCGGCCGTGTGGGACGGGCCGCTGATCCTGCAACCTGAAGAGGTGCTCGAGGCGCGTTTCCTGCCGGTCGACCAGGTGCTCGATGAAATCCAGCACAAGCCTTACTGCCCGGACTCTCTGGCGGCACTTGAGCGCTATTTGCGAGCCCATGGCGAGGATGTCGCAAAGAAGCGCTAAATTGGCGCCGATTGGCCCTTAGCAAGTCGGCTTTTTGCCGTTACACTGCGCGACTTTTCAAGCTGAATCGCTGTCTGCGATCCAGTAGCGCTGCCCCTGCCTGAGTGGGGCTTCGCGGTCGGGGCACTTACTTTTGCCCGGCCAGTCTTTGTCCTCCCAAGAGGATTGCCGGTGGCCAAAAAAGCCGCATCCTTCGCCGCCTTGGGCGGCCTGGTATTTTCTACCGACGCCGGTCGTCATTGCCCTGATTGCCGCCAGCCGGTGGATGCCTGCATCTGCAAACAGAGCACCATTGCTGCCGGTGACGGTATCGCTCGCGTGCGCCGTGAAAGCAAAGGCCGTGGCGGCAAGACGGTGACCACGATCACTGGCGTGCCGTTGGCCGAGGACGCGCTCAAGGAACTGGCCACTACGTTGAAGAAACGCTGTGGCACCGGTGGTGCTTTGAAAGACGGCATCATCGAGATCCAGGGCGATCACGTCGAGCTGCTGCTGGCGGAACTGACCAGACACGGCTTCAAGGCGAAAAAGTCCGGCGGCTAGCAGCCTCTGTGAAAACCACCCTCGGTTTGATTCGAACCCCTTCTACAAAGCACGGTTCGAAGTCGTCCCACATGGTTTTCACAGAGCCTGTTCTGAACGGGTTTCTAAACTCAGCGCTGGGAGCAGGGTCTACCTTGCTTACAGGCAAATCGTCATTTCCATTCTCTAGACTGCTCCAGCCTCCTACCGGATGGTGCATTTTGACTTCTTTATAGGGGACTTCGATGTCCGTACGACGCACACGCAAAGACGATGGCAGCCAATGGACAGTTGCGGACAGCCGCAGTGTTTACGGGATCCGCCATTGGGGGGCCGGGTATTTCGCGATCAATGACGCCGGTCGCGTCGAAGTCCGTCCGAACGGTCCAGGCAGTTCACCCATCGACCTGTTCGAGCAAGTCGACCAGTTGCGCCAGAGCGGCCTGTCGCTGCCCTTGCTGGTGCGCTTCCCCGACATCCTGCAAGACCGCGTGCGCCAGCTCACCGGTGCGTTCGACAGCAACATCGCGCGCCTGGAATACCAGAGCCAATACACCGCGCTCTATCCGATCAAGGTCAACCAGCAGGAAGCGGTGATCGAAAACATCATCGCCACCCAGAACGTTTCCATCGGTCTTGAGGCCGGCTCCAAGCCCGAGCTGCTGGCGGTGCTGGCCCTGGCGCCCAAGGGCGGGACTATCGTCTGCAACGGTTACAAGGACCGTGAATTCATTCGCCTGGCGCTGATGGGCCAGAAATTGGGCCATAACGTCTTCATCGTGATCGAGAAAGAATCCGAAGTCGGCCTGGTGATCGAAGAAGCCGCGTCGCTCAAGGTCAAACCACAGGTCGGCCTGCGGGTGCGCCTGTCGTCCCTGGCGTCGAGCAAGTGGGCCGACACCGGTGGCGAAAAGTCCAAGTTCGGTTTGTCTGCCGCGCAACTGTTGTCGGTGGTCGAGCGCTTCCGCGCCGCTGGCCTGGATCAGGGCATCCGCCTGCTGCACTTCCATATGGGTTCGCAGATCGCCAACCTGGCGGACTACCAGCATGGCTTCAAGGAAGCGATCCGCTACTACGGTGAGCTGCGCAACCTCGGCCTGCCGGTGGATCACATCGATGTCGGCGGTGGCCTGGGCGTGGACTACGACGGTACGCACTCGCGCAACGCCAGTTCGATCAACTACGACATGGACGATTACGCCGGTGTCGTGGTCGGCATGCTCAAGGAGTTCTGCGATGCCCAGAGCCTGCCGCATCCGCACATCTTCTCGGAAAGTGGTCGCTCCCTGACTGCCCACCACGCGATGCTGGTGGTGCAGGTGACCGATGTCGAGAAACACCACGACGACGTGCCGGTGATCGAAAACAAGGAAAGCCTGCCGGAGACCGTGCAATGGCTGGTTGACCTGCTGGGCCCGACCGATATCGAAATGGTCACCGAAACCTACTGGCGCGCCACCCACTACATGAGTGACGTGGCCGCCCAGTACGCCGACGGCAAGCTGACCCTGGCCGAAAAAGCCCTGGCCGAGCAGTGCTACTTCGCCGTGTGCCGTCGCCTGCATAACTCGTTGAAGGCCCGCCAGCGTTCCCATCGCCAAGTGCTAGATGAGCTCAACGACAAGCTCGCCGACAAGTACATCTGCAACTTCTCGGTGTTCCAGAGCCTGCCGGACACCTGGGCCATCGGGCAGGTGCTGCCGATCCTGCCGCTGCATCGCCTCGATGAAGAACCGTTGCGCCGCGCCGTGCTGCAAGACCTGACCTGCGACTCCGACGGCAAGATCAAGCAGTACGTCGACGAGCAGAGCATCGAAACCAGCCTGCCGGTGCATTCCCTCAATCCGGGCGAAGATTACCTGTTGGGCATCTTCCTGGTGGGTGCCTACCAGGAAATCCTTGGCGACATGCACAACCTGTTCGGTGACACCGATTCGGTGAACATCTACCAGAATGCCGACGGCAGCGTGTACCACGCCGGTATCGAAACCCACGACACCATCGAAGACATGCTGCGCTACGTGCACCTGTCGCCGGAGGAGTTGATGACCCACTACCGCGATAAGTGCGCCAGCGCCCGTATCAGTGCCGCCGAGCGCACCCAGTTCCTGGATGCCCTGCGCCTGGGGCTGACGCGGTCGTCCTACCTGTCTTCCTGATGGGGGCCTGAACGCCCTCCGGGACTGTCAGAAAATACACCGTGTGCTGCGGGTTTTTTCGGATAGTCCCGGAGGGCGTTTTTATTTGTGCCGCTGTTATTTCCGCACACGGGTGCATTTAGCCGGTGGTGTCCTCATTTCGTGTAGTCCCTTTCCTAACTTGTATTTGGGCTCTCTACTCGGCCATGGCTCTCAGCGAGAATCCTCAGCCGCCCCTCCTGTAGAGAAACGCCGATGTCCGATCCAGCCAGCGAGCCGTCATTTCGTCTGGAGATAGCCGGTCTGCCCGAGTCCTTTGTTGTCGTGGCCTTCACGGGCAGCGAAGCCATCAGCGAACCCTTTGTCTTTGATGTGGAGCTGTTGATCGGCGATACGCCCCTGGACCTTGCCGGGTTGCTCTACCGCAGCGTCTGGTTGAGTTTTGGCGCTGGGGGGCGGGGCATCCATGGGCAGATTCACGAACTTGTCCAGCATCGTCAGGGCGCTGGTTGCCGGGTACGCATCGGGCCGAAGCTGGCGTGCCTGGCGCAACGATTCAGCCAACGGGTGTTCAGTGCCCGTTCTGTTCCGCAAATCATCCGCCAGGTGCTCAAGGCCCACGGCATTGCCGGACGCCAGGTGTACCTGGCTTTGAGTGGTGATTATCCGCTGCGCGATTTCTGTACCCAATACCGAGAGTCAGATCTGCAGTTTCTCCAGCGCGTATGCGCCGAGGCGGGCATTTACTTCCATTTCGAGCAGGCTCGGGATGGGCATTGCCTGGTTTTTGCTGACAGCACGGGCGATTCCCTACCCGATGGCGAGACGCTTTACAGGCTCGAGGGAACGGCTCCGGCGGTGCGCAACTGGCGTGTCCAAAGCGATGTTTCGGGGGAGCAGGTAGCCCTGGGCCGCAGCGATTTGATGGGGTTGCATTGCGGCCGGACGCTGTCGCTGGCAGGGCATCCTGTCGAAGTCTGGAACCAGCTCTGGCTGTTGACGAAAGTCGAGCATCGCGCGCAGGCCGGCGTATATGGCAACCATTTTCGCGCCATTCCTGCGGGATGGCCGTTCGTGGCGACCGGCGTCGCGGCAAAACCTCGCATGCCGAGTCGGCAGCGCGGCTGGGTGGTCACGGTCGATGAGCCGCAGATGCAGGTGGCGGGGCGAGTGGCGGTGCAGTTCGACTGGGTCTATCAGGGGGAGGGCGCCAGTCCCAGTCATTGCTGGCTGCCGTTGGCCCCTGAGCTGGCCGCTTGGGGGCACGCCATTGGCAAGGGCACCGAGGTGCTGGTGAGTTTTATCGAGGGCGACCCGGATCGTCCATTGATCAGCGCATTGCTCGACGCGCCGGCATCTCGGGAAGAAGGGGATGAGTCGCTTCTGAGTGAAACCTCCCGACCAGTCCATGAGGCGTCTGGCATCGACCCGCTTCTGTTGGCGGCGATCCAGAGCGCCGAGCCGTTGGTGCTGTTGTGTCTGTTGCCCGGAGGCGGCAGCTTCAACCCCTGTAGCCAGCCGTTGTGTACCTGCCGCATGCTCACGCAGCTCGGCGCGGGCGCTGCTCCATGAGTGCTGCCGCCATGTCTGAATCAGCGCCGCAATGGCTGCTGCTCGACGTACCAGGTGCGCCGGACGCCGCGCAGCGTTTGCAGGAGCAGTTCGCAGAGATCCGGCGCTTTGCCTTGTTCGAAGGCACCGAATTGCACGAGCTGAGGGAGCATGGTCCGTTGCTGGTGGATCTGCAGCAATCGCCGGCACTGGCCAGCCTGTGTCACCTGGATGCCGGCTCCTGGCCAGGGCTGTTGTTGGTCAGCCGAGCGTCAGATGCGCAATTACTGGCGCATCTGCGGCGCATGTTGACGGTGACGTTGGGCCTGCATCACAAGGCCTTGCTGAACTATTACAACCCGCACACGGCCAGCTATTTCTTCGACGGTTGCGATCCTCTGGAACTCAGTTGCTGGCTGGGGCCGATCAGCCTGGTGCGCTGGTTCGGCGGGACCTGGGGCGACAGGACCCTCGGCAGCCAGGGCTGGCAGCAACTCTCCAATCCGGGGCTGGCAGTACCGGCACTGGAAAACGAACACAGTCTCAGCCACTGGCAGCAGAGTCAGTTGCAGCGATGTCTGTTGGAACGCCACGTCTGGCAGTGGTCTTGCTCTACCGGGCGGGATTTCCGTCTGCTCTGGGATGACCTGCAGCAAGGGCTGACGCTGGGGTTTACCGAACGACCGGTACTCGACGACTGGTTATGGCTGCGCCTGCAATACCCCGATGCCCGACCCGTGCCGGGGCTCAAAGGCGGTTCGCAGCGCGAACGCCTGGATCACCTGCGGCGGCTATGGCAGGACAATCAAGGTTGAAAAGGTTAATGGGCGCCTGCACCGAACCAGCTATCGCGCTGTTGCATGCGCCACGCGAAAGCACCCAGGGTCAGGCTGCGCAAGGCCATGAACAGCAGGAAAGTCATCCACAGCCCGTGGTTGCCGAGCGTTTGCAGTACCCAGGCAAACGGCAACACCAGCAACAGGGTCAACAGCATGCCGTTGCGCATTTCCCTGGCACGCGTGGCGCCGATGAACAGGCCATCGAGCAAATAACTCCAGACCGCAATCAACGGCAGCGCCGCCAGGTACGGCAGGTAGCGGTAAGCGGTGTCGCGCACGTCGGGGATGTTGGTCTGCATATCGATGAACAAGTGGCCGGCGAGCAGAAACAGTAAGGCAAACCCCACGCTGGCAATCAATGACCATCCGCAGGCCACTACCAGAGAGCGGCGCAGGGCCAGACGGTCGCGGGCGCCGATGGCGTGACCGCACAGCGCTTCGACGGCATGGGCCAGACCGTCCAGGGCGTGGGCTGTCAGCAGCAGACCATTGAGCAGCAGCGCGTTGGCTGCCACGGTCGCATCCCCCAGGCGCGCGCCTTGCACCGTGATCAGGAAGAACACGGCTTGCAGCGCCAGGCTGCGAATGAAAATGTCCCGGTTCACCGCCAGCAACGGACGCCAGCTTTGCCACACCCCCAGGGCCGTCCAGGCGATCTGCCCCGGCCAGGCCCGCAGCGTGTTGCGCGCCAGGATCAGGCCGACCAGGGCGCCGGTCCACTCGGCAATCACCGACGCCCGGGCCGAACCGGTCACACCCCAGTCCAGGCCGATCACAAACCACAGGTTCAGGGCGATGTTCACCAGGTTGGTCACCAACAGAATCGCCAACGGCGCCCGGGCATTCTGAGCGCCGAGAAACCAGCCCACCAGCGCATAACTGGCCAACGCCGCTGGCAAGCCAAACAGTCGGGTGTGGAAAAAATCCCGGGTCAACTGCTCAAGCTCGGCGGATGGCTGCATGAAATGCAACGCCACGCCACTCAACGGCACGCCGACCACAGCCAGCACCAGCGCCAACCCTATCGCCAGCAGCAGACCTTGCAGCAGCACCTGGCGCAACGCCGCTCCATCCCCGCGCCCGGCGGCCTGGGCGGCGAACCCGGTGGAGCCCATGCGCAAGAAACCCATGGCCCAGGCCAGCACCGTATACAAGCTCGCCCCGACCGCCACCGCGCCTAACTGATGAGCATGGGGCAAGTGGCCGATGACGGTGCTGTCCACCAGCGCCACCAGCGGCACGGAAATGTTCGAGAGAATCATCGGCGCGGCCAGCGCCCATACCCGGCGGTGGGTAAGACGGTCGCGCCAGTCGGTGATCAGGTTGGACATGCGAGCTCCTTGACGGAGCGCGATTGTAGCGGGTTATTGCAGCATTCCCACGCAGAAAGGGGGGCACGCTTATCAGCAGAAAACCAGGGGATCGCTGAGTGCAATGCCATGATCATCCTGCTCTTGTGGCGAGGGAGCTTGCTCCCGCTCGGCGGCGAAGCCGTCGTAAAACCGGCTGACGCTGTCTGTCTGGAAACCGCGTCAGGCCAATTTGGGACTGCTGCGCAGTCCAGCGGGAGCAAGCTCCCTCGCCACAGAGTGCCGCGTCTGGCGCGGGCTCTATGATGGGAACGATCTTAGTGCTAGTGAATGATCCAGCTCAACAGCCACAACCCCAGCACCAACCAGATAATCCCCATGACGATCGACGCCCGCATAAAGGCGCGAATCGCCGAGTACAGCAGCATCAGCCCGAGTATCAGCGCAAGGATGCTGATGATCGAGGCGTCCATGCCCAGTGTGCGCGACAGTCCATCGACAAAGTTGCCGCCGGCATTGGCCAGGGTGTTGAACAGGCCGCTGAGCAGGTCGACGATAAACCGGATCACCGAACCGAGCGCCTGGCCGAGCCATTCGAAAAAGCTTTCTACCTGCATGTGTACGTCCTGATGAGAGAGATCGGAATCGAGCCTTGGGCTTCTGGTTGTAAGAGCGGCGCAAGGCCAAGATCGTTCGATTATGGGGCAAAACGCCGCTTCGTACCGAGACGCTTGCCTTCCCTCGTCATCCCCCCGAAGCTATGCGCATTCAGGAGACCCCGATGAACCTTGTTGAACTGACCGAACGCCTGCATGCCATTCGTGACCGTAACGATTGGCGGCAATTTCACAGCCCGAAAAACCTCGCCATGGCTGCCAGTGTGGAAATGGCCGAACTGGTGGAGATTTTCCAGTGGTTGACCGAGGACCAGTCGCGCCAGTTGCCGGCGGACAAACTGGCCCACGCCGGGCAGGAAGTCGGTGACATCGTGTTGTACCTGTTGCTGCTGTGCAGCGAACTGGGGTTGGATATGGAGGCCGTGGTGCGCAGCAAACTGGCTGACAGCGAGCGGCGGTTCGGCCAATGAGCGACCGTCATTTCGATCAGCTCGCCACGCGTTTTGCCGAAAAAATCTACGGTGGGGCCAAAGGTGCGATCCGTCTGGCGGTGCTGCAGGCCGATCTGCTTGAAGCCTTGCCTGAGCGTCCGTTGCGTGTGTTGGACATAGGCGCCGGCTTGGGCCACATGTCGTTGTGGCTGGCCGAACGCGGCCATCAGGTGACCCTGGCCGAGCCAGCCGAGCCCATGCTCGAAGGTGCCCGTCAGCGGTTCGCCGATGCCGGTCAGAGCGCAACGTTCATGCAGGCGCCGTGGCAGGCGCTGCCCGACCAGCTCACTGAGCCTTACGACCTGGTGCTGTGTCACGCGGTGCTGGAATGGCTGGCCGAACCCCATGCGATCCTGCCGGTGCTGCATCAACTCACGGCCCCGGGCGGCTGGTTGTCCCTGGCGTTCTACAACCGCGACGCACTGGTTTATCGCAACCTGCTCAAGGGGCATTTTCGCAAGTTGCGCAAAAATGACATGGCCGGTGAAAAACAGAGCCTGACCCCGCAACAACCCCTTGATCCGCGGGAACTGGCGGCGCAACTTGAAGGCTTGTGGCAGGTCGAAACTCAAAGTGGCGTGCGGGTTTTCCATGACTACATGCCGGTGGAGTTCCAGGGCCGCGTGGAGCTGGCGCAGTTGCTGGAGATGGAGCTGGCTCACCGCCGCCATCCGGCGTTTGCCGGGTTGGGGCGTTACCTGCACTGGGTCTGCCGTCCCCTCTGATCTGAAAGAGCAATCGGAGCGCGAAATGAAAGGTCGTTCAGGGTTGTTGGTGTTGTGCCTGGGACTGGCTGCCTGCCAAGGCAGCAACCCGTATGTCGCCACGTCTAACCCGCTGCCTCCGGCGCCGCCGCAGGCCGCCACGGTGTTTGACCGCAGCGCTTACCCCGCGCCACCCCGTGACTACGGACGCTATCGCAGTTGGGCCTGGCTCAACGGGCGACTGCCACCGGGCACCGCTTGGGCGGACTCGGCCCAGGTGGCTGAAGCGGTGAGCAACGCGCTGGATCAACGCGGCCTGCGTCCATTGCATGACAACCGCCCGGCCGACCTGTTCGTCAGTGCCGACCTGCGCCTGGAAACGCGCGTGCGTCAGGTTCGGGACGACTATGATTCCGGTTACTACGGCGGCTACAACCGTTATGACCGTTACGGCCCCGGCTATGGCATGTATCACTCGGTGCCGGTGGTGCGCACTTATCGGGAGCAGGTCGTGGTGGTACGAGTGGACCTGTTCGATGCCCGTAATGGTCAGCCGGTGTGGAGCTCCAGCGCCGAGACCAGCCAGCGCGGCAGTCAGAGCGCGCGCACCGATGCCATTCGCGAAGCGGTGGAAAAAGCCCTGTCGGCTTATCCTCCAAGTTGATTACGCAACGGAGAAAAACCATGTGTCGCCGTCTCGCTCTACTGGCTTTTACCCTGTTGCTCAGTGCCTGTGCGGGTAACCCGGTCAATCACGACTTTGACACCAGCCGGGATTTCTCCGCGTATCGCAGTTGGAGCTGGAAAGAGCCGGCGCTGCAATATCGCCCCGATGATCCGCGCATCAAGAGCGACCTGACCGAACAGCGGATCCGTCAGGCGGTTGCCGATCAGCTCGACCAGCGCGGTCTGCGCCCGGCCCAGGCGGGCGGGCGTGGGGATGTGATGGTCCAGGCTTACCTGATCGTCGAGGATCGCCAGCAACAGATCACGACCAACTACGGCGGAGGTTGGGGCAGCCCGTGGAATGGCTATTGGGGCGGGCCGATGTACAACGAAACCCGCAACGTCAGCTACAAGGTCGCCACGGTGCAGATCGATCTGCTCGATGGCAAGGACGGCAAGCTGGTATGGCGGGGCAGTGATGAACGAATGCTCAGCAACTCACCCAATCCTACGGATCGCAGCACCGCAGTGCGTGAGACGGTTGCGCGGATCCTGGCGAACTATCCGCCGCGGTAGGTGGATTCAGCATCGAGGCAAGCTGACCCACCGCTATCGCGAGCAGGCTCGCTCTCACAAGGGATTTGTGCCGGACGCAGGGCTCATGAACACCCAAGGTGGGAGCGAGCCTGCTCGCGATGGCGGCATCACATTCAACAAAGATGCCGGTCCTTAGCCTGCCGGTCGCCAGCTCCCCACCATATGCTCCAACTCCCCCGAACCGATCAATCGTAAGTCCCCGCTGGACCCCGCCGCACTCGCCAGCAGTGTCACTTCGCTGGGCAGGCGCACCGGTTTCTTGAAGGTGACATCAATCTCGACGTTGGCATCGGGCAAGTGTTCGTCCAGCGCCGCCAGGGTCCTGGCCTTGTTCCACAGGCCGTGGGCGATGGCGGTGGGGAAGCCGAACAGCCGGGCGCTGAGGCCGCTCAGGTGGATCGGGTTGTAATCACCGGACACCTTGGCGTATTGCCGGCCAATGTCAGCCGGCGCGGTCCAGTGCGCCACTTCAGTCAGCGCCTGGAACTCTTGCAGCGGCTCTTCCACCAACGCGCCGTCAAGCTGGACGCTCTTGCAGAGCATCTGGCTCTCGGCCTCCCACAGCGGCCCCAATTGATCATCAATGCGAGTCACCAGGTCGAACACCACGCCCTTGGGGTGAGCTTGCAGGTTTTGCACGTTGACGCGGGCCTGTACTTGGCTGACCCCGCCCATGGGCCGCAGTACGCGGATGCGATTGCTCAAGTGGATCAGCCCCAGCAACGGGAACGGGAAGTCCCGGGCGGTGAGCAACTGCATCTGCAGGGCAAACGCCAGTACGTGGGGGTAGGTCGGCGGCAGCAGTCCATTTTCGGCAAAACCGCAGACCTTGCGATAAGCCGCCAGGCGTTGCGGATCGACCTGTATCACTTGGCGCAATCCGTCCTGGGGCAAGGTTTTTCCAGTGACCTTGCGCCGTGTCGCGGCTTTCACGTACAGCTCGGA
Organism: Pseudomonas sp. NFACC39-1; assembly: GCF_900110355.1. Lineage (NCBI taxonomy): Bacteria > Pseudomonadati > Pseudomonadota > Gammaproteobacteria > Pseudomonadales > Pseudomonadaceae > Pseudomonas > Pseudomonas sp. NFACC39-1. Next base: position 566,844 of record NZ_FODL01000002.1, read on the forward strand.
CATACCGGGTGCGGCGTTTACTTCATGCCATTGGATCGTCATGGTCATGCTCCCAAGAGGCTTTGCCCGCACACCCGTAGCGTCTGGCCGGTAACGGCGCCCGTACCCGGCTGGGCGAGCCAGGCCACGGCTTCGGCGACGTCTTGTGGCAGGCCGCCCTGGCCCAGGGAACTCATGCGCCGCCCCGCTTCGCGCAGGGCAAAAGGGATGTCGGCGGTCATGCGGGTTTCAATGAAACCCGGGGCCACGGCATTGATACTGATCCCCCGAGGCTGCAGGACCGGCGCCCAGGCCTGGGCCAGGCCGATCAACCCGGCCTTGCTCGCCGCGTAATTGGTCTGGCCGCGATTGCCGGCGATGCCGCTGATGGACGCCAGCAGAATCACTCGGCCATGGTCCCGCAGAGTGCCACTGTCGAGCAGGGCCTTGGTCAGCACCTGCGGGGCGTTGAGGTTGACCGCCAGCACCGCGTCCCAGAATTCCGGGGTCATGTTGGCGAGCGTCTTGTCCCGGGTGATGCCCGCGTTGTGCACCACGATGTCGACGCCGTCGGGCAGGTGTTCAGTCAACTGCGTAGCGGCATCTTCAGCACAGATGTCCAGCGTCACGCTGCGCCCGCTAAGGCGCGCAGCCAGGGCTTCGAGATCGGCCTTGGCCTGCGGAACGTCCAGCAGGATCACGTCGGCGCCATCGCGGGACAGGGTTTCGGCAATGGAGGCGCCGATCCCGCGGGCCGCGCCGGTGACCAGAGCCTTGAGGCCTGTGAGCGGGCGGGTCCAATCCTGGACCTGAGTGTCGCAAGCGTTGAGACGAATGACCTGCCCGGAAACGTAGGCGCTCTTGGGCGACAGGAAAAACCGCAGCGCACCTTCCAGTTGGGCCTCGGCGCCGTCACCCACATACAGCAATTGCAGCGTCCCGCCATGACGCAACTCTTTGGCCAGGGAACGGCTGAAGCCCTCCAAGGCCCGCTGCGTGCTGGCAGCAAACGGATCGGCGAGACTCTCCGGGGCGCGGCCTAGGATGACGACATGGGCGCTGTGGTCGAGGTTCTTCATCAGGGGTTGGAAGAACTCACGCAGTTGCTTGAGCTGGTCGGCCTGCGCCAGATGACTGGCGTCGTACACCACCGCCTTGATTTTCGGACCGTGACCGGGGATCCATTCGGTGGCCAGTGTCGGTTCGCCCCCGTAGATGAAGATCGCGTCGGTCAGGCGCTTGGCAAATGCGCCGATCTGTTCGGTCAACGGTCCGCCGCCCAACAGCAACGCCCCTTCGATCGGCCGCAGCCGCCCGGCCTGCCAGCGCTCCAGGCGGGCCGGCGATGGCAGGCCCAGCGCACCGACCAGACGCAGGCCCAGGGGCGAATTGGCGAAGTCGATATAACGGTCTGACATGGAACACACTCCGGCTGATGAGGTTCAAAGTGTGGACCATGATTGGCAATCAGTCGTTCGATCGGCCAGATAAAGCCTAAGCTTGTGCGGGAGCCGGGTTCCCGCAGGCCCATTGGCGCATCCGGACATACACAGGGAGTTCTTCATGACACAGCTACGCCGCGTCGCGATCATTGGTGGTAACCGCATCCCCTTCGCCCGCTCCAACGGGGCCTATGCCACCGCCAGCAACCAGGCGATGCTGACTGCCGCGCTCGAGGGGCTGATCGAGCGCTACAACCTGCATGGCCTGCACATCGGTGAGGTGGCCGCCGGTGCGGTGCTCAAGCTTTCCCGGGATCTGAACCTGACTCGCGAATGCGTGCTCGGCTCGCGGCTGTCACCCACCACCCCGGCCTACGACCTGCAACAGGCTTGCGGCACGGGGTTGGAAACTGTGCTGTTGACGGCCAACAAGATCGCCCTCGGGCAGATCGACAGTGCCATTGCCGGCGGCGTAGACACCACCTCGGATGCGCCGATTGGCGTCAACGAAGGGCTGCGCCGGATCCTGCTGCAAGCCAATCGCGCCAAAACCACCGCTGAGAAAATCAAGACCTTCCTGCAACTGCGTCCCCAGCACCTCGTTCCCGAACTGCCGCGCAATGGCGAGCCACGAACCGGCCTGTCCATGGGGCAGCACTGCGAACTGATGGCCCAGACCTGGCAGATTCCCAGGGAGGAGCAGGACCAACTGGCCCTGGAAAGTCATCAGAAAATGGCCGCGTCCTACGCCGAAGGCTGGCAGAACGACTTGATGACGTCCTTTCTCGGCCTGACACGGGACAACAACCTGCGCCCGGACCTGACCCTGGAAAAACTCACCGCCCTCAAGCCGGCCTTCGAAAAAAGCGCCAAGGGCACAATGACGGCGGGCAATTCCACGCCATTGACCGATGGTGCCTCACTGGTGTTGTTGGGCAGCGAAGAGTGGGCCAAGTCCCGGGGGTTGCCGATCCTGGCATATGTGCGCGACGGCGAAACGGCAGCGGTGGATTTCGTCAACGGAGCAGAAGGGTTGCTGATGGCACCGGTCTACGCCGTGCCTCGGTTACTGGCGCGCAACGGCCTGACGTTGCAGGACTTTGACTACTACGAGATCCACGAAGCATTTGCCGCCCAGGTGTTATGCACGCTCAAAGCCTGGGAAGACCCGGATTATTGCAAGACGCGCCTGGGCCTCGACGCTCCGTTGGGCAGCATAGACCGCAGTCGGCTGAACGTGAAGGGCAGCTCCCTGGCCGCCGGGCACCCATTTGCCGCCACGGGTGGACGAATCGTCGCCAACCTCGCCAAGTTGCTGGACGTGGCGGGGCGGGGCCGCGGTCTGATTTCCATCTGCGCGGCCGGTGGCCAGGGTGTAACGGCAATCATCGAGCGTTGAGGGTCGCCTCGCGTTGTTGATGGATCAGTTCCCGCTGGCGGTTGGCGTAACGTTCGGCCAGGATCGAACAGACGATCAGTTGCAACGGGTGATAAATCATGATCGGCAACAGGATCAGCCCCAGGCCGGGGTTGTTGCCGAAAATCAATGCGGCCATCGGCACCCCGGCCGCCAGGGATTTCTTGCTGGCGCAGAACACCGCAGCAATCTCATCGGCGTTGCTGAACCGCAGGGCCCGGGCGGTGCGGGTGGTCATCCACAAAATGATTGCCAGCAACACGGCACTGCCAAGCAATGCACTGAGCAGTACAGCGTTGCCTTGTTGTTGCCAGATCCCGGACACCATCGAATTGCAGAACGCCGCGTAGACCAGCAGCAGGATCACCAGTTTGTCGATGATGCTGGTGTAGCGTTTGTACCGTGCGAAAAAACCGCCCAGCCAGCGCCGCAGTAACTGTCCGAGCACCAGTGGCAGCAGCAACATCAGGCAAAGGTCGAGCAAAGTCGCACCCAGGTCGATGCCCCCGGCGCCGCTGCCGACCACGAAACTGACCAGCAGTGGCGTCAGGAAAATCCCCAGCACGCTGGACAGGCTCGCGTTGAGAATCGCCGCCGGTACGTTGCCGCCGGCGCTGCCGGTCAGGGCCACCGAGGACGAAATGGTCGAAGGCAGGACACACAGGTAAAAGAACCCCAGCATCAGCAGTGACGGTACATGGCGGCCCAGAAGCAAATCACTGACCAGCCAGATCAGGGGAAACACACCGAAGGTAAAAACCTGCACCATCAAGTGCAGCCGGATGTTTTTCAGACCGTGGCGGATCTGCTCGCCGGACAGGTTTATCCCGTGCAGGAAGAACACGACAAAGATGCCGATATTGACCACCCACTCGGCATGCATGGCGCCACCCGTGGCGCCAAAGCTGGGAAACAGATACGCCAGCAACGTGGCAAGCAGCATGCCGCACAGGAACCAGTCGGTTACCAAGCGTTTGAGGTGTCTGAAAATGTGCATACGGCACCGCAAGTTGTAAGAAAGGTCGACTTAGCCTAACGTCGGCACTTGCAGCCGTCTTGCGACATAAGGCCAATCCATGCCGACTAACGGACACCAACAACTCGAAAGACGCATTCCCGACCTGACGGAATTGCCCAGGCCGCTTTATGCCCGTGTCGAAAGCTTGAGCGCCGGTTCGTGGACCCAGGCCCATCGTCATGATTGGGTGCAGTTTTCCTACGCCATCAGTGGCGTGCTGGGTGTGCACACCGCTGAAGGCAGTTTTTTCGCCCCGCCACAATGGGCCATCTGGATTCCTGCCGACCTGGAGCATCATGTGGTGACCTCCACCCGGGCGGAAATGCGCAGCCTTTATGTCCATCGCGACGCCTGCCCGTGGGCCGATGAGCGCTGCCGGGTGCTGGAGGTCACGCCGCTGGCTCGGGAGCTGATCAAGGCTTTTTGTCAGCTGCCGGCCGATTACGCTCAGGGCGATACCCAGCAAGCGCGACTGGTGCAAGTGTTGCTGGACCAGTTGGCAACGCTGCCGGAGGTGGGTTTTTCCCTGCCGCTGCCCCGCCATGTGCGTCTGCTGGCGTTGTGCAATGAATTGATCGAACAGCCCGACCAGAACGTGACGTTGCAAGTGTGGGCCGAGCGCCTGGGCACCTCGGAAAAAACCCTGATGCGTCTGTTCCAGCGCGAAACCGGCCTGAGCTTTCGCGCCTGGCGCCAGCGCACTCGGTTGTTGTCGTCCCTGGGGTCGTTGGAAAAAGGCGATAGCGTGACCGGCGCGGCGTTGTCCTGTGGCTACGATTCCACGTCCGCTTTCATAGTGGCGTTCAAGGGGATGTTTGGATTGACCCCGGGGGAGTTGTTTAAACATTGAATCAGGTGCACTGGGCGTGGCTGTCAGTTCTTGTCGCAAATGCCTTTGCATTCAATTGCCAACGCTATCCGCTGTCTCGGCTATGATTCGGCTCGGTCGATTTAATCCGGCACATTGTGTGCATCGAAGGGTTCATAAGTCGGCAACCCCTCCCCGTGGAGGGAGGATTGCCGTATAACGACTGTCATTCGCGTGTTCGGTAATAAAGGACCCACAATAAAAGCTGATGAAGACTCCAAAACGCATTGAACCCCTGATCGAGGACGGTCTGGTCGACGAGGTGCTGCGCCCACTCATGAGTGGTAAAGAAGCAGCTGTTTATGTGGTGCGCTGCGGCAACGAGTTACGTTGCGCCAAAGTCTACAAGGAGGCGAACAAGCGAAGTTTTCGTCAGGCGGCCGAATACCAGGAAGGCCGCAAGGTGCGTAACAGCCGCCAGGCCCGTGCCATGGCCAAGGGCTCCAAGTTCGGGCGCAAGGAAACCGAAGACGCCTGGCAGAATGCCGAAGTGGCGGCGCTGTTCCGGTTGGCCGGCGCGGGCGTGCGAGTGCCCAAGCCGTACGACTTCCTCGAAGGTGTGCTGCTGATGGAGCTGGTGGCCGACGAGTACGGCGATGCGGCACCGCGTCTGAACGATGTGGTACTGGAGCCGGATCAGGCCCGTGAGTATCACGCGTTCCTGATCTCCCAGATCGTGTTGATGCTGTGTACCGGTCTGGTGCACGGTGACCTGTCGGAGTTCAACGTGCTGCTGACGCCGACGGGCCCGGTGATCATCGATCTGCCGCAGGCGGTGGACGCCGCTGGCAACAATCACGCCTTCAGCATGCTGGAGCGGGATGTGGGCAACATGGCGTCCTACTTCGGCCGGTTTGCCCCGGAGCTCAAGCGCACCCGGTACGCCAAGGAAATGTGGGCGTTGTATGAAGCCGGCACCTTGCACCCGGCCAGCGTGCTGACCGGCGAGTTCGACGAGCCGGAAGAGCTGGCGGATGTCGGCGGGATCATGCGTGAAATCGAGGCTGCCCGCCTGGACGAGGAACGCCGCCAGGCTGTCCGCGCCGCTGACGACGCTCCCCCCGGCAAAACCGAAGAACCGCCTCCGCCCTGGATGCAGTGACCGCTTGACCAGAAACCCGGCTCAGGCCGGGTTTTTTGTGGCTGCCCAAAAAATCCCACACTGTTTTTGTGAGGCCTCAAAATCTGCGCCCGCCACCAACTCCCTGTGGGAGCGAGCCTGCTCGCGAAAGCGGTGGGTCAGCTTGCATGGATGTTGGACGTGCCGCCGTCATCGCCAGCAGGCTCGCTCCCACATTGGTTCTTGGGTGTGCATGGATCCTGCGTCTGCCACCAACTCCCTGTGGGAGCGGGCTTGCTCGCGAAAGCGGTGGGTCAGCTTGCATGGGTGTTGGATGTGCCGCCGTCATCGCGAGCAGGCTCGCTCTCACCTTCGCTCAAGCATGCACTGCCTTCTCGCAACACCCCGACGCCAGTTCCTTGAGAATCGGGCAGTCAGGGCGATGGTCGCCGTGGCAGTGTTCCACCAGGTCCTGGAGGGTGTCGCGCAGTTCGGCCAGTTCGCGGATTTTCTGGTTCAGTTCGTCGATGTGTTGCCGGGCCAGGGCCTTGACGTCGGCGCTGGCTCGTTGGCGGTCCTGCCAGAGGGTCAGCAATTTGCCGACCTCCTCCAATGAAAACCCAAGGTCCCGGGAGCGCTTGATAAAGGCCAGGGTGTGCAGGTCATCGGCGCCGTAGATCCGGTAACCGCTGTCGGTGCGATGAGCCGCCTTGAGCAGGCCAATGGATTCGTAGTACCGGATCATCTTCGCACTCAGGCCGCTCTGGCGGGCGGCTTGGCCGATGTTCATGGCTTGTCCTCCAGGTGTTTGGGTGTCCAGAGTTTCAACAGTAACGCATTGCTCACTACGCTGACGCTCGACAACGCCATGGCCGCGCCGGCCAGCACCGGGTTGAGGAAGCCGAACGCCGCCAGGGGAATACCGATCAAGTTGTAGACGAATGCCCAGAACAGGTTCTGACGGATCTTGGCGTAGGTCTTGCGGCTGATGTCCAGCGCCGCCGGCACCAGCCGAGGATCGCCGCGCATGAGGGTAATACCGGCGGCGTGCATCGCCACATCGGTGCCGCCACCCATGGCAATGCCAATGTCCGCAGCAGCGAGGGCCGGGGCGTCGTTGATGCCGTCGCCTACCATGGCCACCACCGAATTTTTCTTCAACTGCTGGACGATGGCGGACTTGTCGGCCGGCAGTACTTCGGCATGAACATTGGTGATGCCCAATGCCTCGGCCACTACCCGGGCACTGCCGCGATTGTCGCCGGTCAGCAGATGGCTGCCGATGTGGCGTTCATTCAGGGCTTGTACCGCCGCCAGTGCGCCGGACTTGAGTGTATCCCCGAAGGCGAACAGGCCCAGCACCCGTGGCGTTGCGTTTTGTTCGATCAGCCAGGAGAGGGTTCGGCCCTCGGTCTCCCAGGCCTGGGCCGACTCGCTCAGCGAACCGGGGGCCAGGCCCAGTTCGTCCAGCAAACGTCGGTTACCGAGGGCCAGGCGCTGCCCGTCCAGGCTGCCGGCAATACCGCGTCCGGTCAGCGACTGGCTGTCGTTGATGTCCGGGACCTTCAGGCCGCGCTCCGCACACGCATCCAGCACCGCCTTGGCGAGGGGGTGTTCGCTGCCGCGTTGCAGTGCGCCGGCCATTTGCAGCAGCCTGTCTTCGTCACCGTCCAGGGCGCTCAAATGGGCGATGCGCGGTGTGCCGGAAGTCAAGGTGCCGGTCTTGTCGAACACCACGGTGTCGACGTCATGGGCGCGCTCCAGGGCCTCGGCATCCTTGATCAGGATTCCGTGGCGGGCGGCGACACCGGTGCCGGCCATGATTGCCGTGGGTGTCGCCAGTCCGAGGGCGCACGGGCAGGCGATCACCAGTACGGCAACGGCGTTGATCAGCGCCGTTTCCAGTGGTGCGCCGTACAACCACCAGCCGATCAACGTCGCCAAGGCCAATACCAGCACGACCGGCACGAAGACCTGGCTGACTTTATCCACCAGTTTTTGAATGGGGGCCTTGGCCGCCTGGGCGTCCTCCACCAGGCGGATGATGCGCGCCAGGACGGTTTCCGCGCCCAGGGCCAGGGTGCGCACCAGCAGGCGACCTTCGCCGTTGATGGCACCCCCCGTCACCTTGTCGCCGGGCTGTTTAGGCACCGGCAGGCTTTCGCCACTGATCAAGGCCTCGTCGGCGTGACTCTGACCTTCCAGCACTTCACCGTCCACCGGGAAGCGCTCGCCGGGCTTGACCAGCACTTGATCATTCAAGCGCAGGGCGCTGATGGCGACGTCCCGCTCCTGACCATCAATGACCTGAATCGCCCGCTCCGGCCGCAAGGCTTCGAGGGCACGGATGGCACTGGCGGTCTGGCGCTTGGCGCGGCTTTCCAGGTATTTGCCCAGCAACACCAGAGCAATCACTACGGCCGAGGCTTCGAAATACAGGTGCGGCATGCTGCCGGGGCGGGCGATGGCCCATTCATAAATGCTCAAGCCATAACCCGCACTGGTGCCCAGGGCCACCAGCAGATCCATGTTCCCGGCCCCGGCACGCACGGCCTTGTAGGCCGCGATATAGAACCGCGCCCCGAAAATGAACTGCACCGGCGTCGCCAAAGCGAATTGAACCCAGGCCGGCAGCATCCAATGCACGCCGAACGGTTGCAAAAGCATTGGCAGCACTAACGGTACGGACAGCAAAATTGCCAGTATCAGGGCCAGGCGCTCGCGATTCAGGTGATTGCTTTGTGCGTCATGGGGTTGCTCGGCCTGCCAGACGCTGGCGTCATAACCGGCGCCCTTGACCGCATCGATCAGGGTTTGCGGATCGACCCGGCCGAGCAAGTCGAGGTGGGCGCGTTCGGTGGCGAGGTTGACGCTGACACGGTTCACTCCGGCGACTTTGCTCAGGGCGCGCTCGACCCGGCCGACGCATGAGGCACAGGTCATTCCCTCGATGGACAGTTCCAGGGTCTGCACCGGGACGCTGTAGCCGGCCTGTTCGACGGCCTGCATCAAGGCGGGCAGGCTGCCCTCGGGCGCCTGGATCCGCGCCTGTTCGGTCGCCAGGTTCACGCTGACGGCGCTGGCCCCTGTGACGTTGCTCAAGGCGCGCTCGACCCGCCCGGCGCAGCTGGCACAGGTCATCCCGGCAATCGGCAGATCGAAAAGGGTGGATTCAGGCATCGGAAAGGCTCCCTGTAGTGAATGACTACAGGATCAACCTTGCCACGCCGGGAAGGTCAAGCGCTAATCCAAAAGCTTGTACACACACCTTGTGGGAGCGAGCAAGCCCGCTCCCGCTTTTTATCTAAGGGGTCAGTAACCCAGCTCAGCCGGCTTGAGATACATCCCTTCCTGGGTCATGGCAATGCGGAACTTCAGTATGTCGCCCGCCTTGAGCGTGACATCCTGCGACCCCGGCGCGAGCATGCCTGGGCTACAGCCCTGCGTCTGGCCCGGCAGCAGTTTCAAGCGCAAGGAGAATTTTCCGGGTGGCAGGTTGAAGGAGGTGCTCTGTTCCTGGAACAAACGCCCCGAGAGCTGATCGCCGATATAGATGCCGATTTCGCAGGAAGTCGGCACTTCCAGGCGCTCGCGGGAAATGATCAGCACGCCGTAGTCTTCACCGACGGCCGACGCCTGAGGGCTCACCGCTGACAAACCGAGCATGCAAAACAGGCTGAACGCTGACCAGCGCATGGCTGAACCTCCGGTGTGAAATCCTTGATGTGTGCAGCTTGGCCGAGCTTGACGCCGATTGCCAGCCCGGCAGTTTTCGTCAGAACTTGACCTTTCCATGATGGCAAGCTTGAAACTGCCGGCAACCTCAATCCCAAGGAGTTATCTCATGCAAACATTCAATGTTCAGGGAATGTCCTGCGGTCACTGCGTCAAGGCGATCACCCAGGCTGTGCAGGCCAAGGACCCGGCGGCGGATGTACAGATCGATCTGAGCGCCAGGACTGTTCAGGTCCAGAGTTCTTTGTCGGTCGATGCCGTGGTCCAAGCCATTAAAGAGGAGGGATACGAGGCCCGTCTCGCCTGAGATATTTAATAGTTAGCGACCTATCGGAATGTTCAAGAGCGCCCGGCAGGGCTAGACTGTCGGGCTGCTGACTGACGCCTGAACCTGGACGCCTGATGAACTTCCGTACCATTTTGATTCTTGGCGCCTTGAGCGCATTCGGTCCCTTGGCGATCGATTTCTATCTGCCGGCTTTCCCGGCCATGGCGACTGCCTTCGGCACCGACGAAAATCACATCCAACTGACCCTGGCGGCTTATTTCCTCGGATTGTCCATCGGGCAACTGGCCTATGGGCCGGTGGCGGATCGCTTCGGACGGCGGGTTCCGTTGCTGACGGGCGTCGGTCTGTTCACCCTTGCATCTCTGGCCTGTGCCTACGCGCCGAGTCTGGAATGGCTGATCGGTGCCCGTTTCGTCCAGGCCCTGGGCGGATGCGCCGGCATGGTGATTTCCCGGGCGGTGGTCAGCGACAAATGCGACGCGGTGGGCTCGGCCAAGGTGTTCTCCCAACTGATGCTGGTGATGGGGCTGGCGCCAATCCTCGCGCCGATGCTTGGCGGGCTGTTGGTGAACCTGCATGGCTGGCAATCGATCTTCATCGCTTTGACGGTGTTCAGCGCACTGGCGGCGACGGCCGTGGCAGTGTGGCTGCCGGAAAGTCTGCCGGCCCATGTGCCGCGTCAACCATTGTCTGGGGCGTTGCGCCAATATGGTCGACTGTTGAGCGACTCGGTCTTCCTGGGTCACGCCTTGACGGGAGGCATCGCTATCGCCGGAATGTTTGCCTACATTGCCGGTTCGCCTTTCGTCTTCATCAAGCTCTACGGGGTACCGGCCGAACACTTCGGCTGGTTGTTCGGGACCAACGCGGCGGGTTTTATCCTGGTAGCGCAGGTCAACGCCCGATTGTTGTCCAAGCGTGGGCCGGCATTCCTGCTGTCGCGCGCGGTGTGGGTCTATCTCGCCGCCGGGTTGTGTTTGTTGGCGGTCAGTTCCTTGCACACTGAGCGGTTGTGGCCGTTATTGATTCCGCTGTTCATCTGCATTTCCAGCCTGGGTTGCATCCTGCCCAATGCCTCGGCTTGCGCCATGAGTGGGCAGGGTGCTCGTGCCGGTAGCGCCTCGGCGATGCTGGGATGCCTGCAGTTTTCCGTGGCTGCCGGTGCCGCCGCATTGGTGGCGGCGCTGCACGATGGCACTGCCGTGCCGATGGCGATGGTCATCAGCCTTTGCGGGTTATTGGTGGTAGGTGCAGCGATGCTGACCCGCCGCTTGCAACAGGCCCGGACACTGGCACAAGCCAGTGGCCAGGACTGATTCAGCCGGCCGCTCGCTGCTGCTGTTCGGGGTAGCGGTGAGGTGCGTGAATACGCGCTTGCAGGGTGGTGGCGAAAGCCTGGGCCTCGGCCTCGGTGCGGAAGGTCACGACGTGTTGGTCAAGGCGCACTTGCCACTGGGATTTTGCCACTTCTTTTATCAGGATCTTCATTGCTGACCTCCTCACGTAAAAGATTGCGCTGCAAAGGCCTCGAGTGTAGACCTGAATGCGATCGCAATTGTGACAACGGTCAATTCTCAGACTGACGGTGCAGGTTTTTTTGTGGGAGCAAAGCTTGTTCGCGATACGCGACGACTTGGCCTGACGGGGAGCCGCACTACCTCCATCGCGAGCAAGCTTTGCCTCCACAAAAACCGCCCCCTTATCGGTGGTTAGAAACCTTCAAGCACAATCTTGCCTTTGGCTTTTCCGCTTTCCAGCAGGGCATGGGCCCGGCGCAGGTTCTCGGCGTTGATGGTGCCAAAGTGCTCGCCCACGGTGGTCTGCAACGTGCCAGCGTCGATTAGCGCGGCGACGCGGTTGAGCAGGTTATGCTGTTCAATCATGTCCGCCGTTTCGAACAGCGAGCGGGTGTACATGAACTCCCAATGCAACGACAGGCTCTTGCGCTTGAGCTTGGTCACATCCAGCACCTTGGGATCATCGATCAGCGCCAGTTTGCCCTGGGGCGCCAGAGCCTCCACCAATTGATCCAGATGCAGGTCGGTGTGGGTCAGGCTGGCGACATGGGTCACCTGAGGCTGGCCTGCCTGCTTTAATGCATCGCTCAGCGGATGGCTGTGGTCAACGACCAGATCGGCACCCAGGCCTCTTACCCAGTCCTGTGTCTGCGGCCGGGAAGCGCTGCCGATCACTTTCAGTGCGGTGAGCTGGCTGGCCAGTTGCGTCAGTATCGAACCGACACCTCCCGCAGCGCCGACGATCAACAGGCTTTGGCCCTGATCGTCCTGGCCTTCCTGGATTTGCAGGCGCTCGAACAGCAACTCCCACGCGGTAATGGCCGTCAGCGGCAGGGCTGCGGCTTCGGCGAAACCGAGCGTCTTGGGCATCTGGCCGACGATACGTTCATCCACCACATGCAATTCGCTGTTGCCGCCGGCTCGGGCAATGGAGCCGGCGTAGAACACTTTGTCGCCCGCCTTGAACAGCGTGACTTCATTGCCCACCGCCTTGACCACGCCGGCCACGTCCCAACCCAGCACTTTGGCTGCGCCGTCTTCAGGCTGGACGTTCTGGCGAATTTTCGTGTCGACCGGGTTGACCGAAATGGCTTTGACTTCCACCAACAAGTCCCGAGGGCCGGCGGTGGGTTCCGGCAGTTCAATGTCTTGCAGCGATTGCGGGTCGGTGATCGGTAACGAATGGTAGTAGGCGATGGCTTTCATAGGGCGGCTCCTTGAAGTGAGTTCGATGAAGCCAATGGTTAGCTATTTATCACCGAGATAAAACCGGCTAAAAGAACAGGCTCTTTCAATGTTTTTTTGATAATGAGGCCGTCATGCTTCGATTCGACGACTTGCAGTTGTTCGTCCGGGCCGCAGACCTGGGCAGCCTTTCTGCCGCCGCCAGGGTCATGGACCTGTCGGCGGCGGTGGCCAGCGCCGCATTGAAGCGCATAGAACAACACCTGGGCGCCCGGCTGTTGGCGCGTTCTACCCGCAGTTTGCGCCTGACGGCCGAGGGTGAAGGCTTCCTTGAGTATGCCCGCGCGGCGCTGAGCAGCCTCGACGAAGGACGCAGGTTATTGACCAGTGGCCAGGATCAGGTCAGCGGGGTGTTGCAGTTGTCCGCCCCCTCGGACTTGGGACGCAACTTGCTGCTGCCCTGGCTGGACGCGTTCCAGGAGGAGCATCCGGGGCTGACCGTGCGACTGCTGCTGGGTGATCGCATCGCTGATCTGTTCAAGCAGCCGGTGGACGTCGCGTTGCGTTATGGCGAGCCGGAAGATTCGAGCCTGGTAGCCCTGCCGATCGCACCGGATAACCGCCGGGTGCTGTGTGCATCGCCCGCTTACCTGGCTCGGCATGGCGAACCTGTTCAGTTGGAGCAACTGGCCCAGCACAATTGCCTGTTGTACATGCTCGGCACGCGGGTTCATGACCGTTGGCGTTTTCATGACGGCAAGCGGGAAATGAGCCTGACTGTCAGCGGTGACCGCTTCAGCGACGATGCCGATGTGGTGCGTCGCTGGGCGGTGGCAGGCGCGGGGATCGCTTACAAGTCCTGGCTGGACGTTTCAACCGATGTGTTGGCCGGACGTTTGAAAATCCTTCTGCCGCATCTGCAATGCGAGCGCGCGCCGCTCAATCTGCTGTGTGCTCACCGAGCGCAACTGAGCAAACCCATCAACCTGCTGCGGGAAATGCTCAAGCTGCGTTGTGGCCGGTTGACGGCACAATTTGCCCTCTCGACGGGGGACGACCATTAGTCGCATGTAAATAGAGAATTTTCCCTCACGAACAATCGCCTCCAAAGGTTTCCGGAGGACAGGAAACCTCGATCCGCACGCTTATACTAGCGGCCGCCTGAAGCGGCGCGCGATTTGCGGCGGTCGAGCCGCTTTGGGCGGCCCCATTTGCCGGTCACTAGCGCCAGAGCAGTAGACGAATGATTCAACAGGGAGTGAATACATGGAACATGCACCTTGCATCAGCCAGATCGCCACGCTGCTGGCCGACCCAAAACGCAGCGCAATGATGTGGGCCTTGATGGACGGCACGGCGCGGCAGGCTGAAGAGCTGGCGTTGCTGGCCGGGCTGTCGCCGTCTTCGGCCAGCGCTCATCTGGGCCGTCTGTCCGCCGGTGGCCTGTTGAAAGTCGAAGCCCGTGGCCGCAAACGGTTTTTCCGCCTGGCGGCACCCGAGATCGGTGCTGCCGTCGAAGCGCTGGCCAGCGCGACCCTGGCCAGTACGCCGCGGCAGCTTCCGGAAGTCTTCAAGCGCGGGGTCATGCCGGGCAAGGCCCCGTCGGCTCCCGCTTCGTTGATGCGGGCCAGGCTTTGCGAGGACCATCTGGGCGGCACCCTGGCGGCAGACCTGTATCAGCGCCTGCTGGATGCCGGATGGATCGAGCAGGGCGACCAGCGGGTGATCGTGACTCACAAAGGTGCCAATGAGCTGGCCGGGCACGGCCTGTTCATCCAGGCGCTGGCCCACCGCAACGCCCGCACCGCTTGTGCCTGCCCGGACTGGAGCGAGCGACGTCCGCACCTGGGGGGCGCCTTGGGGGCGGCGTTGCTGCAACTGTTCATGCAGTCCGGTTGGCTGAGCTTGCCCAACGACTCCAGGGCCTTGCAGGTAACGGTGCTTGGCCAGCAGGAAATCCATCGGTTCGCCACGCAGGACACCGTGGAAATGGCGTTCTAGGGCTGCCGACAGGTCGTATTCAGCAATAGCCTCCAGCAAGGTTCGCGCACACTCGAACCTGGGATTTTTTTGGATTGGGGGAAACAGCATGGATACTCACGGCTACAGCGCGGCGGAACGTCTGGAGCGCCTGCCCATCAGCGGCTACCACCGAATTATTTTCATCATTATTGCCTTGGCGTTTTTCTTCGACTCCATGGACCTGGCCATGATGACGTTCCTCCTGGGCTCGATCAAAGCCGAGTTTGGCTTAAGCACCGCCCAGGCAGGTTTGCTCGCCAGCTCCAGTTTCTTTGGCATGGTACTGGGAGCATCGCTGTCGGGCATGCTGGCCGATCGGTTCGGGCGCAAGCCGGTGTTCCAGTGGAGCATCGTGTTGTGGGGCGTCGCCAGTTATTTGTGCTCGACCGCCCAGAGCGTCGATTCACTGATGCTGTTCCGCATCCTGCTGGGTATCGGCATGGGCATGGAGTTTCCGATCGCTCAGTCGATGCTCTCGGAGCTGATCCCGGCCACACGCCGAGGCCGTTATATCGCGTTGATGGACGGCTTCTGGCCGTTGGGTTTCGTGGCGGCGGGCGTGCTGTCGTATTTTCTATTGCCGGTGATCGGCTGGCGCGACATCTTCCTGGTGTTGGCGGTGCCGGCGGTGTTTGTCCTGGTTATTCGCTTCTTCATTCCCGAGTCGCCGCGCTGGCTGGAACAGGCCGGCCGGGGGGACGAGGCGGATGACGTGCTCAGGCGAATCGAAGACAAGGTCCGAGCCTCGTTGGGGCGAGGAGAACTGCCTGAGCCGATTCGTCTGCCGAGGGGCGAGAGCACGCCGGGCAATTTCTTTTCGGCCCTGGCGCAGATCTGGTCACCGCTGTATCGCCAGCGCACGATGATGATCTGGAGCGTCTGGTTCTTCGCCTTGCTCGGTTTTTATGGCCTGACGTCCTGGCTCAGTGCGTTGTTGCAGCAGTCGGGGTTCGCGGTGACCCAGTCGGTGTACTACACCGTGCTGATTTCCTTGGGCGGGATTCCCGGTTTCCTCATGGCGGCGTGGCTGGTGGAGCGCTGGGGACGTAAACCGATGTGCGTGGTCACGTTGCTGGGTGGTGGGGTGATGGCGTTTCTTTATGGTCAGAGCGCGGTGTTTGGCGGCAACGTGGGCCTGCTGATCGGCACCGGGCTTCTGATGCAGTTTTTCCTGTTCGGTATGTGGGCGGTGCTCTACACCTACACGCCGGAGCTGTACCCCACCTCGGCACGGGCCACGGGTTCGGGTTTTGCCTCGGCTGTCGGCCGCATTGGTTCGCTGCTCGGGCCCCTGGTCACCGGGTTGGTGTTTCCCATTACCGGACAGGGCGGTGTGTTCGCCCTGGGCGCACTGTGCTTCGCCGTGGCGGCGGGGGTGGTCTGGGTGTTTGGCGTGGAGACGCGGGGCAAGACATTGGAGGAGTTGAGCGAGGGTACGGTGGCCGGTTAACCCCCCCATGTGGGAGCGAGCCTGCTCGCGATAGCGGTAAGTCAGCCGACATCGATGTTGAATGTCATGCCGCGATCGCGAGCAGGCTCGCTCCCACAAGGGGCATCAGTCTTAGGGTTTTACCAGCCGCGCATCCAGGCTGTTCTGCGCCAGGCGCGTGGCCTGGTCCTGGGTCATCCCCAGGTGGGTGTGCAGCGCGTGGAAGTTTTCGGTGACGTAGCCGCCGAAGTACGCCGGGTCATCGGAGTTGACCGTCACCTTCACACCGCGCTCGAGCATGTCGAGGATGTTGTGTTGCGACATGTCGTCGAACACGCACAGCTTGGTGTTGGACAACGGGCAGACCGTCAGCGGGATCTGTTCGTCGATGATCCGTTGCATCAGTCGTTCATCTTCAATGGCCCGCACGCCGTGGTCGATGCGCTGGATCTTCAACAGGTCCAGGGCTTGCCAGATGTACTCGGGCGGGCCTTCTTCACCGGCGTGGGCAACGGTCAGGAAGCCCTCGTTGCGCGCACGGTCGAATACCCGCTGGAACTTGCTCGGCGGATGGCCCATTTCCGAACTGTCCAGACCCACGGCCACGAACGCATCGCGGAACGGCAGCGCCTGGTCGAGGGTTTTCTCGGCCTGTTCTTCGCTCAGGTGGCGCAGGAAACTCAGGATCAGGCCGCTGGTGATGCCCAGTTGCTGTTCACCGTCCTTGAGGGCCGCGGCGATGCCATTGAGCACCACTTCGAACGGGACGCCACGGTCGGTGTGGGTCTGCGGGTCGAAGAACGGTTCGGTGTGAATCACGTTCTGCGCCTTGCAGCGCAACAGGTAGGCCCAGGTCAGGTCGTAGAAATCCTGGGAGGTGCGCAACACGTCGGCACCCTGGTAATACAGGTCGAGGAATTCCTGCAGATTGTTGAAGGCATAGGCCTTGCGCAGGGTGTCCACGTCGCTCCACGGCAAGGCAATCTTGTTGCGTTCGGCCAGGGCGAACAGCAGCTCGGGCTCCAGCGAGCCTTCCAGATGCAGGTGCAGTTCAGCCTTGGGCAAGGCGTTCAGCCAGTCGTACATGTTCTTTTCTCATCAGCGAATCGATGGCAGGCATTCTACAGGGGCTGGCCGCAATGTCTGGTAAAACCTGACCGGCTGATCCACTACACCGCCTGTTGTTCCCGCCGGTAAGCATAGGTGTCAGCGAAGCGTGACAGCAGGAATTCGGCGCAGGTGGTGGTCGGGTACTTCGGTGGGTGGCCCTCATCCTGACAACCGGGCAGGCATTGGATCAGCGTGTCGGGGTGCGGCTCGGCAAAGAACGGCATCGAATAGCGGTCTACCCCCAGCGGGCTGATCACCCGATGGGGGGTGGACAGGTAACGGTCGTTGCTCCAGCGCGCCATCATGTCGCCGAGGTTGACCACGAACGTCCCGTCGATGGGCGGCGCGTCGATCCATTGGCCATTGACGTTGCGCACTTGCAGGCCACCGGCGGCGTCCTGGTAGAGCAGGGTGATGCAGCCGTAATCGGTATGGGCACCGGCACCTTGCTGCTCGGCAGAGCTGGCGGTGTGACGCGGCGGATAGTGAATCAGGCGCAGCACGCTTACAGGCTCGGTGAAGCGCGTGTCGAAGAAGTCTCGCTCGATGCCCAAGGCCAGGGTCATGGCGCGCAGCAGGGTTTGGGCAAGGGCCTGCATGTCGCGGTAATGCTGCTCCATCAGGGGGTCCCAGCCCGCGAGGTCCGGGTGTCGGTTAGGCCCCCGCAGAGGCTTATGCGCCAGCACGTCGGGATGATCGGCCGGCAAGTGCAGGCCCATGTCGAAGGTTTCTTTCAGGTCGCTGGGTTTGGCCGGGTCCAGTTGTTCGGTGGCGACGGCGCCGTAGCCGCGATGATGGCGGGTCTGGGTGATGTCGATCTTGAGTTTTTCTGCTACCGGCAGCCTGAAGAAGCGTTGGGCATGGTCCAGGACTTCGGTAATGCGCGCCGGGCTGATGGGGTGACCCTTGATGTAGAAAAAGCCCCACTGGCGGCAGGCCTGGTCGATCTGGTTGGCGACCGATTGCCAAGCGCTGGGGGCATCGCCGTAGAGCGGGCTGATGTCGATGATGGGAAGGCTGTTCATGCGGCTTTCCTGATTGTGTGGGGGCCGATGTGGGAGCGAGCCTGCTCGCGATAGCGATTTGTCTGTCGACATCAACGTTGAATGTCAGTCCGCTATCGCGAGCAGGCTCGCTCCCACAGGGTTTTGTGTTGACTCGTCAGTTATTTGGGAATCTCAGCCTTCATGCCTTCGACGTAATAATTCATCGACGCCAGTTCCGCATTGGTAGCGCTCACGCCCGCCGGGATTTTCTCGACGCCGGCCTGGTCCTTGATCGGCCCGGTGAACGGATGGAAAGCACCGCTCTCGATGTCGGCGATGATCTGCTCGGCTTCGCTTTTGACCGCCGCTGGCACCAGGTCGCTGATCGGCAGCTTCACCGTGCCTTCCTTCAGGCCGCCCCAGTAGTCCTGGGATTTCCAGCTATGGTCGAGCACGCTTTGGGTTGCCTGGATGTAGTGCGGGCCCCAGTCGTTGACAATCGAGGTCAGCACCGCCTTGGGACCGAAGTGGGCCATGTCCGAAGCGTAGCCGACGGCGTAGACGCCGCGCCGCTCGGCGGCCTGGATCGGCGCCGGGCTGTCGGTGTGCTGGAACACCACGTCCACGCCCTGATCGATCAAGGCGTTGGCGGCATCGGCTTCCTTGCCCGGATCGAACCAGGAGTTGACCCACACCACTTTGATTTCGGTGCCGGGGTTGTACTTGTTCAGGGCCAGTTGGATAGCGTTGATATCGCGGATCACTTCTGGAATCGGGAAGGAGGCGACGTAGCCGATTTTTTTGCTTTTGGTCATCTTGGCCGCGATGAAGCCGCCGACGTAGCGACCCTCATAGGTGCGTGCCAGATAAGTGCCCAGGTTCTTGTCCTGCTTGTAGCCGGTGGCGTGTTCGAAGGTCACCTTGGGGAATTGCTTGGCGACTTTCAGTGTCGGGTTCATGTAGCCGAAGGACGTGGTGAAGATCAGGTCGTATTTGTCCTTGGCCATGTTGCGGATCACCCGCTCGGCGTCGGCGCCTTCGGGCACGTTTTCCACGTAGTTGGTGGTGATTCGGTCGCCGAGTTTCGCCACCAGTTCCTTGCGTCCCTGTTCATGCTGGTAGGTCCAGCCGTGGTCACCGATGGGGCCGATATAGACGAAACCGACCTTCAGCGGGTCGGCGGCGCTGGCATTCAGGCCGGCGCTCAGACCGACAGTTGCAGCGACGGCGCAAAGCAACATCTTCAAGGGACGCTTGTGCATGAACTCGAACTCCATTTTGTTGTGAGGTTGGCTGAACAGCGCTAATGCAAAATGCTGACCAACAAGACAACAAATCGACGCATTCCCCTTGTGGCGAGGGAGCTTGCTCCCGCTGGGCTGCGCAGCGGCCCTGATGTTGCGATTGCTGCGCAACCACGCGGGAGCAAGCTCCCTCGCCACAGTGGGATCGACCGGGCGATAACGGTGCGTCCGGCCAATCAATCGCCATCCACTGGTGCATCACTTGGCGCGAACGTTCGCCGCCTCTCACAGTCAGTAGCTTCATCACCTGCCCATGGTTAAACGTCCGTAATGTTCACTCTGATCAAGCAAGAAACACTGTTGCTGCTGGCCTTGCTCGCCGCCTGTGTTGCCTACCCGCTGGAGCACTGGCTGTTGGGCAGCGGGCAGGTCGTGGCGTTGCTCGGCGGGTTGGTGCTGATCGGCTTTATCGTCGTGGCGTCCATGCGTGTGGCCCATCATGCCGAGCTGTTGGCAGAGAAGGTCGGCGATCCCTACGGCACGATGATCCTGACGTTGTCGGCGGTGCTGGTAGAAGTGGTGATCCTGGCGATCATGATGAGCAACGAAGCCTCGCCGACGCTGGTGCGCGACACCATTTATTCAGCGGTGATGCTCGACATCAATGGCATTCTTGGCCTTGCCGCGCTGATGGGTGGAATCAAGCATGGCGAGCAGGCTTACAACGATGATTCGGCGCGCACCTACAGCGTGATGATTCTCACCGCCATGGGCGTGTCGATGGTGGTGCCGGAGTTCATTCCCCAAGAGAGCTGGAAGCTCTATTCGGCATTCACCATCGGCGCGATGATCGTGCTGTACACCCTGTTCCTGCGCATGCAGGTAGGGCCGCACAGTTACTTTTTCAGCTACAGCTACCCGGAAAAACGCCGGCGCAAAGAACCGGTGGAAAACCAGCCGAAACCCATCAGCCTGACGTTCTCCATCGCGGCGCTGGTGTTTGGCGTCGTGGTGATCGGCGCGTTGGCCGAAGTCATGTCCAAAGCCATCGACCTGGGGCTGGAAGGTTCCGGGGCGCCGCCGGTGGTGACGGCGATTCTGGTGGCCGCCATTTCCGCGGCACCGGAAATCCTTACCGCCTTGCGTGCGGCGCTGGCAAACCGCATGCAGTCGGTGGTGAATATCGCCTTGGGGGCTTCGCTGTCCACCGTGATCCTCACGGTGCCGGTGATGGAAGCGATGGCGCTCTACACCGGCCAGCCGTTCCAGATGGCAATGACCCCGGTGCAGACGGTGATGATCTTCATCACCTTGATCGTCTGCGCCATCAACCTCAACGATGGGGAAACCAATGCCATTGAAGGCATGACCCATTTTGTGTTGTTCGCGACGTTTATCATGCTGTCGTTGCTCGGACTTTAAGCCCAGCACAGTGCCAATTGTGGGAGCGAGCCTGCTCGCGATAGCGGTCTATCCATCAACATCAATGCTGGATATGAAGCCGTCATCGCGAGCAGGCTCGCTCCCACATTGGTTTGGGGTGGATCAGGCGCCGGCGATCAACTCCCGCGCTGCCTGGCTGTGATCAGCAATCAACCCCTTCAGGTCCAACCCCTCGATCTGCCCGTCGATGACCCGCCACTGCCCTGCGACCATCACCCGGTCCGCCCGGTCCGCGCCGCACAGCAGCAGGGCCGAGACCGGATCGTGACTGCCGGAGAAGCGCAGTTCGTCGAGCTTGAACAACGCCAGGTCAGCCTGCTTGCCCACCGCCAGCTCGCCGATATCGCTGCGCCCCAGCAGTTGTGCCGAGCCGCGCGTCGCCCAGCCCAACACGCGTTGCGGGGTGATCGCCTGCGCGCCATAACGCAGGCGCTGGATGTACAACGCCTGACGGGTTTCCAGGATCATGTTCGACGCATCGTTGGACGCCGAGCCGTCCACACCCAGGCCCAGCGGTGCGCCGGCGGCGCTGAGTTCCAGGGTCGGGCAGATGCCCGAGGCCAGGCGCATGTTGGAGCTCGGGCAATGGCAGATGCCGGTGCCGGCGGCGCCGAGACGGGTGATTTCCTCAGGATTGAAATGAATGCCGTGGGCCAGCCAGGTGCGCGGGCCGAGCCAGCCGACGCTGTCCAGGTAGTCCACGGTGCGCAGGCCGAAGCGTTGCAGGCAGAAGTCCTCTTCGTCGAGGGTTTCGGCCAGGTGAGTGTGCAGGCGTACGTCGAGTTTCTCTGCCAGCTCGGCGCTGGCGCGCATGATTTCGGGCGTGACTGAAAACGGTGAACAAGGCGCCAGGGCAATCTGGATTTGCGCACCGTCGCCGCGCTCATGGTATTGGCTGATCAACCGTTGGCTGTCCTCGAGGATCACTTGACCTTGCTGCACAGTCTGCTGCGGCGGCAAGCCTCCGTCGGCCTCGCCCAGGCTCATGGATCCGCGGGTCAGCATCGCGCGCATGCCCAGCTCACGGACACTTTGCACCTGCACATCGATGGCATTTTCCAGGCCCTCGGGAAACAGATAGTGGTGATCGGCCGCAGTGGTGCAGCCTGAAAGCAACAATTCGGCCAGCGCCACTTTGCTCGCCAGGGCGAGCTTTTCCGGCGTCAACCGCGCCCATACCGGGTAGAGGGTTTTCAGCCACGGGAACAGGGGCTGGTTCACCACCGGCGCCCAGGCGCGAGTCAGGGTCTGGTAGAAATGATGATGGGTGTTGATCAGCCCCGGCAGGATCACATGTTCGCCTGCGTCGAAGACCGTGTCACAGGGCTGGGTGGGTTGTTGGCCGGCGCTCAGCAATTCGACGATCACGCCGTTTTGCAGGACAAGACCGCCACGGGCATCGAGGTTGTTGGCCGTGAAGATGGCGAGGGGATTTTTTAACCAGGTACGGGTCGCAGGCATGGTAGCCGGCTCCTCTGAAAGTGGGTTCAGGTTAGCCAGCTCAGTGATGCCCTGTCTGCTGATCCAGGGTCGCCCGTTGGGTAGGGCGAGGTGCTGAGTTTACTCAGGTTGCCTGGCACATTTCCAGAGTTCGCTGAGGCTCAAATGTGGGAGCGAGCCTGCTCGCGATAGCGGTGTGTCAGTCGACATCATGGTGAATGTTAGACCGCAATCGCGAGCAGGCTTGCTCCCACAGGGGGAAGGCTTGGGTTACCAGGGAATCGTCTCGCCCTTGTAGTTGACGAAATGATGCCCACCCTTGCCGGCAAAGGCATTGACCTGATCAATCAGGCCTCGGGTGCTGGTCTGGACATCAATGTCCGCCCCTTCGCCACCCATGTCGGTCTTGACCCAGCCCGGGTGCAGCGACAGAACCGTCAATGTCTGTTCGCCCAGTTGGCTGACGAAGCTGTTGGTCATGGAGTTGAGCGCCGCCTTGCTGGCCTTGTACAGCGCTAGTTCCGGGGCGTCAGGCATGGTCACGCTGCCCAGCACCGAGCTCATGAACGCCAGCACGCCGCTGCCGTCGCGGATCTGGCCGACGAAGCGCTGGGCCAGGTTGATCGGCGCCACGGCATTGGTGAAGAACAACTGGCCGACTTCCGCCAGCGTCGCGCCGCCCGGGCTCTGGTTGTCCGGGCCTTTGACACCGGCATTGACGAACAACAGGTCGAAGGTTTCGCCCTTGAGCTGCTGGCTCAGGGCGATGACGGCTTGCTGGTCGTCCATGTCGAGCTTTTCGATCCGCACCGGCCCAAGCGCCTTCAACGCCTCGGCGTTCTGCGGGTTGCGCACGGTGGCGGTCACGCTCCAGCCATCGCTCAGCAGCGTCTTCACCAGACCGAGGCCCAGGCCCCGGGAGGCGCCAATGATCAATGCGTTTTTTGCCGAATTCATGAGGAGCATCCTTGATGAAAAAAGGTCACGGATTTAATGGACAACGTTGCCCGAGCCGTTGTTTCAGCTCATGACGCAACGCGTCGAGTTCGGTCATGCGGGTTTCGATCAGGTTCAGTTTGTCTTGCAGCAATTGCGTCACGGCGCGGTCCGGGTCCGGTGTGTGCCACAGGGCGGCGACGCTGTTACCGATCTCGCCGAGGGTAAAACCCAGGCGCTGGGCGGTCTTGATGTAGAGCACCAGTTGCACCATGTCGGCGGGGTAGTGGCGATAGCCATTGGCGCTGCGCTGCGCCGCGATCAGGCCACGCTGCTCGTAGAAGCGCAGCGTGTCACGACTGACGGCACAGGCTTGGGCGAGTTCACCAATGCGCATGGTGGGTCTCCGGAGGGCTTGACCTTGGAGCATACCCCAGGCTTTAGCCTCTTTGCTTCCCAATTATCTGGAGCAAGGTGTATGTGGACTTTGATGCAATATCGCCGGGTGGTGCGCGGCAGCGCCTGGTACGACCTTATTGTGTCGGCCGTGTTGGCCACGCCGTGGAGCTTTGCGGCGTTGCATGGTGTGTTGATGAGTATGACTCAGCTATTTGACCTGCCTGGAGAACTGCCGCCGTTTGCGCCGGCGCATGTGCTGATGGCAAATCTGCTGGGCTCGATTGTTTGCGTGTGGTCGGTTCTGCGGATTCGGGATCCGCAGCCGCTGTATGGGCGTTATGACGCGGCGGGGCGGTTTTTGTTTGCGGCCTGGATGCTGTATGCATTGCTTCATGGGGCCAATGCGGTGTTGTGGGTTTTCCTGTTTCTGGAGGTGGTGTGGGGTGTCATGCAGGCACTGCCCATCCGTGGCGAGGGAGCTTGCTCCCGCTGGAGGGCGCAGCACTCCTCATAGGAAGGCGCCTGCTGCGCAGTCGAGCGGGAGCAAGCTCCCTCGCCACAGGTGCCCTCAATGCCCCGCCTGCCAAGGCTGCCCCAGCGACACCGGCGCATACAACCGCGTGCGTACGGCATCCCGGGACAGCAACACCAGCACCACGATGGTCGCGGCATACGGCAGCATCGCCAGCAAGCTCGATGGAATCGCCAGCCCCAAGCCCTGGGCCACCAGGTGCAGGATGCTGGCGAGGCCGAACAGGTAGGCGCCCAGCAGCAGGCGCCACACTCGCCAACTGGCGAACACCACCAGCGCCAGGGCGATCCAGCCGCGCCCGGCGCTCATGTTTTCGGCCCACATCGGCGTGTAGGCCAGCGACAGATAGGCACCCGCCAGCCCGGCCATGGCGCCGCCGAACAGCACCGCCAGGGTCCGCACCCGCAACACCGGCAGGCCCATGGCACTGGCGGCATCGGGATTTTCCCCCACCGCCTGGATGATCAGCCCGACGCGACTTTTCACAATCACCCAGGCCACCAGGGCGAACAGTGCAAAAGACAGGTACACCAGCAGATCCTGGGCAAACAGCATCCGCCCGATCAACGGGATGTCACTCAAGTAGGGAATCGCCAGCGGTTCGAACCCCGCCAGCGGCTTGCCGACCCAGGCCGCCCCGACAAAACTCGACAGCCCCACGCCGAAAATCGTCAACGCCAATCCGGTGGCCACCTGATTGGCGTTGAACACCAGCGCTACCAACGCGAACAGCGCCGACAACAGCATCCCGGCGGCCATCGCCAGCAGCACGCCAAGCCACAGGTTGCCGCTGTTGAACGCGACGATAAAACCGATCACCGCGCCGAACAGCATCATGCCTTCCTGGCCCAGGTTTAAAACACCACTTTTCTCGCAGATCAATTCCCCCAGGGCCACCAGCAGCAACGGTGTGCCGCAACGGATCATGGCGTAGAAAATATTGCTCAACAGGTCGATATCCATCACAGCGCTCCTGCCTGTACGGCGGTGGTCCGGGTGCGCCGGGCCCAGCGCAGGTTAAGGCGCGGCCGATACAGGATCAGTACGTCGCAGGCCAACAGGAAAAACAGCATCATGCCCTGGAACAGTTGGGTGATCGCCTGGGGAAGGTTCAGCGACATCTGCGCGTTTTCGCCGCCGATGTACAACAAGGCCATCAACAGGCTGGCGAACAGAATGCCGATGGGATTCAGGCGCCCCAGGAACGCCACGGTAATCGCCGCATAGCCGTAGCCCGGCGACACCTGCGGCACCAGTTGGCCGATTGGCCCGGTCACTTCGCAGACACCGGCGAGCCCGGCCAGTGCGCCGCTGATCAACAGCGCCAGCCACACCAGCGGCTTCTGGCGAAAACCGGCGAAACCGGCGGCCCTAGCGTCCAGGCCCAACACTTTGATCTGAAACCCGACAAAACTTTTCTGCAGCAACACCCAGACCGCCACCAGTGCCAGCAGGGCGAAATACAACCCGGCATGAAGCCGCCCGTCCTCCACCAGCAATGGCAGGCGACTGGCATCGCCGAACATGGCCGACTCCGGAAAGTTGAACCCGGCGGGGTCTTTCAGCGGCCCGTGAACGCAGAACAGCAGCAGGTTAAGCGCGATGTAATTGAGCATGATGCTGGTGAGGATTTCATTGGCATTGAAGCGTGTGCGTAGCCACGCCGTGAGCCCGGCCCAGGCGGCACCGGCGAGAGTGCCGGTCAGCAGAATCAGCACCAATGCCCAACGGCTTTGCATGTCGATGATGTTCACCGCGACAGCGCTGCCGGCCAGGGCGCCCAATAACAATTGTCCCTCGGCGCCAATGTTCCAGATTCGTGCCTGGTAGGCCACCGCCAGGCCGAGGGCACAGAGCAGGATCGGCAAGGCTTTGACCAGCCATTCGGACACGCCGTATAGATCGCTGATCGGTGCGATCAACAAGGTGTACAAGGTTTGCAACGGATCATGCCCCAGGACGGCGAACAGCAGCGAGCCACAGCCCAAGGTCAATACGGCGGCCAGCAGCGGCGAGCACCAGAGCATCAGGCGCGATTGTTGGCCGCGGGGTTCAAGAGACAGCAGCATAAAAACTCCGTTAGACCGTCGCAGGATCAGGGGATGGAGGGGCGTCGAACTGGCCGGCCATCCAGCCGCCGACGTCGCTTAGCCGGGTTTGGACAGTGGGCCTCAAGGCGGACAAGCGCCCGCCACACAAAGCGCCGAGGCGGTCGCTGATCTGGAACAGTTCGTCGAGGTCTTCGGAGATCACCAGGATGGCAGCACCCGCATCGCGCAAGGCAATCAGTGCCCTGTGGATGGTCGCCGCCGCGCCGACGTCTACGCCCCAAGTCGGATGCGCCGCCACCAGCAGCCTGGGCTGTTGAAGGATTTCCCGCCCGAGGATGAATTTTTGCAGGTTGCCCCCCGAGAGGCTGCGCGCCGGGGTTCTGGTGTCGGGCGTCTTCACCCCAAAACGACGGATAATCTCCTCGGCCAGGTGCTCGACCTTGCGCCGTTGAATCAGGCCGCAACTGATCAGTCCTTGTTGGAAGGCGCTGAGCAGAGTGTTATCCGCCAGGCTCAATTGCGGCACGGCGCCATGGCCCAGGCGTTCGGCTGGAACAAATGCCAGCCCGAGGCGGCGTCGGGCATCGGGACGCAGATGTGCCACAGGTTGCCCGTCGAACCGGATCGTCTCGCCTTTGTGGCGGGGCAGTTGCGTTTCACCGCTGAGTAATGCCAACCACTCGTCCTGTCCATTACCCGCCACTCCGGCGATACCGACGATTTCGCCGCTGCGTACCTCAAGGTCTATATCCCGCAATGAGCAGCCGAACGGGTCCGGGTTCGGCCATGACAGTTTGTGGATCTCAAGGAACGCTTTGTCTGCGCTGACCTTGGGATAGTCCGCGATCAGGCCGGCCGCCTCGCCGACCATCAACTGCGCCAATTCGCGGTCCGAGCACTGCGCTGGTGTGCAATGCCCTGACACCCGTCCGCCGCGCAGCACTGTCGCGCTGTGGCACAACGCGCGGACCTCGCCCAACTTGTGGCTGATGAACAAAATGCTGCAGCCCTCGCTCGCCAGGCGCCGCAGGGTCACGAACAGTTCGTCGGCTTCCTGGGGCGTCAGCACCGAGGTGGGTTCATCGAGAATCAGCAGACGGATGTCCTGCATCAAGCAGCGAATGATCTCCACCCGTTGGCGCTCGCCAATCGACAGGCTGTGGACCAGCCGCTGCGGCTCCAGGGCCATGCCGTAGCGTCGGGAAACTTCGCGGATTCGCGGTTCCAGTTGCGCCGGTGTACCGGCTGCCGCGCCCATGGCCAGGGCGATGTTCTGCGCCACGGTAAGGGTTTCAAACAGCGAGAAATGCTGGAACACCATACCGATGCCCAGGCTGCGGGCCTGGGCCGGGTTGCGCAGGTCGACCCGTTGGCCTTGCCAGATCACCTCGCCCGAATCGGCTTGGGTAACGCCGTAGATAATCTTCATCAGGGTGCTTTTGCCAGCGCCGTTTTCGCCGAGCAGCGCGTGGATCTCGCCGGGTTGGATACTCAGGTCGATGGCGTCATTGGCCAGGCAACCAGGGTAGCGTTTGCTGATCTTGCGCAATTGCAGGCGCGGGATGGAATCGGGGTCGGACATGACAGGCTCGGGTCGGGGGACATGAATGCCTGTGGATAAAGCAATTTCCTGGCCAGTAGGTCAGGAAATGTCAGCGAGCCCCGCGCTTCGCCTATAGCTTGGTGTACCCGCCAGCACCTTCGCTGTGGATAGAGCACCGCAATGGGGCGAGCAGGTGATGGAGGCGCTGTTTGTGCCCCGAAACGGGTGGTTAAAAAATGATCAGGCGGCTGCGAGCCATGCCTTTCATGGGGCGGCGTCAGCCATGAACGGGTTATCCACAGGATGTTCCACAGTTATTGTGCGCAAGCCTGAAGGTCAGGCATAACCAGCGCCCGGCTTTCTTCTAAAGGTGATAAAACGCCGCAAGCATTTGTTTTTCTAACGAATTCGTACCAAAAGCAGTGCTTTGATCAAAAAACGAACAGCGGTCGCAAAGCCGCATGACAGAAGGGTTACAGCGGGATGTGCTCAGGTTATCCACAGTCGGGTGCACAGTGGATGTGGGCAAGTCGGACGAGGGGCGTTGCCCCGAAAAGTCGCAGTACCCTTCGCTTTCAACGTGCCAGCAGAATCCGTCCACGGCTCAGGTCGGCCAATTGCTTCTGCAATGTTTCGATCTGCGCTTCACCCACGGCCACCTGCAAGTCCACACCATTGGCTGTAAAGCTTTCTGTGTTCACCAGCCCGCCGCACTCGGCGACCCGCAGCTTCACCAGGGCCAGTTCCGCGAAACCGCAGGTGCAGCGCAGCGCCACGCGGCTGATCAATTCAACCTTCTCGGCGTTTTGCAGGCATTTGTTCGCGCCCCCGCCATAGGCCCGGGCCAACCCTCCTGTGCCCAACTGGATTCCGCCGTACCAACGGATCACCAGCACCACGACCTGATCGCAAGCCTGGGCTTCGATGGCCGCCAGGATTGGCCGCCCGGCGGTGCCACCCGGTTCGCCGTCGTCGTTGCTGCGGTATTGGTCGCCGAGTTTCCAGGCCCAGCAGTTGTGTGTGGCGTTCAGATCGCTGTGCTGTTCTATGAAGGCCACGGCATCGGCGGGGCTGGTGATAGGGGCGGCGAGGGTAATGAAGCGGCTTTTGCGAATCTCTTCGCGGTATTCACAAAAGCCGGTGAGGGTAAAAGGCATGAGAATCTTAAAAGGTTGGTTTCAGGCCGCAGCCCTTGAGAATGATGCGGATCAGGTTGTCACCGGCATCGATCATGTCCTGCTTGGTCAGCTTGCTGCGACCGGTCACGCGGCAGATCTGGGTGGCGAAGTCGGCGTAATGCTGAGTACTTCCCCACAACAGAAAGATCAGGTGCACGGGGTCGATCGGGTCCATCTTGCCGGCATCGATCCAGGCCTGGAACACCGCCGCGCGGCCGTTGAACCAGGTGCGATAATCCTGGTTGAAATATTCAGTCAGACATTCACCACCGCTGATCACTTCCATGGCGAAAAGCCGGGACGCTTGCGGGTGACGGCGGGAAAACTCCATTTTGGCGCGAATGTAGCGGGTCAGGGCTTCGCCCGGATCATCTTCGGCGGTGAGGGTATTAAAGGTGCTGTCCCACAACTCGATGATGTTGCTCAGCACCGCCACGTACAACCCAAGCTTGTTGGTGAAGTAATAATGCAGGTTCGCCTTGGGCAGCCCGGCCTTCAAGGCAATGGCATTCATGCTGGTGCCTTTGAACCCATGACGGGCGAATTCATCTTCGGCGGCCTTGAGGATGGTCTCTTCGTTTTTTTGACGAATGCGGCTGGTGGGCTTGCCACCGTGGGCAGGGACTTCGAAGGTCATGGGCGGTTCCGGGCTGGGTCTGTGGGGCAAGCAAATGCGTTGATAGCGCACCGGCAGCGATCCGACAAGTGCCTCTGCTATATAAAGCCTGACTAAACACCTGTGGGAGCGGGCTTGCTCGCGAAAGCGGACAGTCATTCAACATTGATGCTGACAGAGACATCGCCTTCGCGAGCAAGCCCGCTCCCACAAAGAGATCAGGCGTTAGCGAGTTGCCGCCAGGCTCTGGAGAAAACTCTCCAGCACCAGATGAGGCCGACGCCCCTTGCGCGTGACTGACGCCAGGCTCAAATCATAGAAACGGGCCGTGGGC
The DNA here is from genome assembly GCF_900110355.1 of Pseudomonas sp. NFACC39-1. Classification (NCBI taxonomy): domain Bacteria; kingdom Pseudomonadati; phylum Pseudomonadota; class Gammaproteobacteria; order Pseudomonadales; family Pseudomonadaceae; genus Pseudomonas; species Pseudomonas sp. NFACC39-1. Next base: position 596,617 of record NZ_FODL01000002.1, read on the forward strand.
TTGAGGGCGCGCAACCGTCCCTGCTGGACCCACAGGTTGGCGTAATGATCCGGCAGGTAACCGATGTAGCGCCCGGTAAGAATCAGGAACGCCATGCCTTCGCGGTCCGATGCACTGGCAGTGCAATTGAGTGCCTGGTAGTGGGCCTGGATCTCGGCGGGCAAGCGGAAAGTCGGTGCGATGGCATCCTGGCTGTTGAGGCGAGCGTCGTCCAGTTGTTGGTCATCCACATAAAACAACGGATGCCCGACCGCGCAATACAACAGCGAGCGTTCGCTGTAGAGCGGTTGATACTCCAGCCCGGAAAGAGCGCTGGCCTGGGGCACCACTCCGACATGCAATCGACCGTCGAGTACACCTTGTTCGACCTCGTTGGGGGCGATCATGCGAATCTGTATCTGCACATCAGGTCCGCGTTCCTTCAATTGGGCCAGGGCATGGGTGATGCGCATATGGGGCAGGGTGACGAGATTGTCGGTCAGACCGATGATCAACTCACCGCGCAAGTGCTGATGCAGGCCGTTGACTTCGGTGCGAAAACTTTCCAGCGCACTTAACAGTTGCAATGCCGACTGATACACCTCGCGGCCTTCCTCCGTCAGGGAAAAGCCCGCCCGCCCGCGCTGACACAGCCGTAGGCCAAGGCGCTGTTCAAGGTCGCTCATCTGTTGGCTGATGGCGGAGCGGCCGATTCCAAGCACCGTCTCCGCTGCGGAGAATCCACCGCACTCCACCACGCTGCGAAAAATGCGCAACAGACGGATATCAAAGTCGCTGACCTGGGCCAGCGGATCGGGACGACGCGCGCTCATAGTTTAGTGATCCGCTGACTGAAGGTTAGAAAAGTTGGATTTCATCGACTTTATCGCCGTGGCAAGTTAGCTGCAAGAACGCCTTTCGATCCTTGTCGCTTCTCTCCTGCGAGGTTTTGTCGATGAACATGCCCGAACATGCTGCCGGTTCCCTGGCCAGCCAGCTCAAGCTTGATGCCCACTGGATGCCTTACACCGCCAACCGCAACTTCCAGCGCGATCCGCGTCTGATCGTCGCCGCCGAAGGCAGTTGGCTGGTGGATGACAAAGGGCGCAAGGTGTACGACTCGCTATCGGGCCTGTGGACGTGCGGCGCCGGGCATACCCGCAAGGAAATCCAGGAAGCGGTCGCCAAACAGTTGGGCACCCTCGACTACTCGCCAGGCTTCCAGTACGGCCATCCGCTGTCGTTCCAGTTGGCGGAAAAAATCACCAGCCTGACACCGGGCAACCTCAACCATGTGTTCTTCACCGACTCCGGCTCCGAGTGCGCCGATACCGCGGTGAAGATGGTCCGCGCCTACTGGCGTCTCAAGGGCCAGGGGACCAAGACCAAGATGATCGGCCGTGCGCGTGGTTACCACGGCGTGAACATCGCCGGCACCAGCCTTGGCGGCGTCAGCGGTAACCGCAAGTTGTTCGGCCAGGCGATGATGGACGTCGATCACTTGCCCCACACTTTACTGGCGAGCAATGCCTATTCCCGTGGCATGCCGAAAGAGGGCGGTATCGCCTTGGCCGATGAGCTGTTGAAGCTGATCGAGCTGCACGATGCCTCCAATATCGCCGCGGTGTTCGTCGAACCAATGGCCGGTTCCGCTGGCGTGCTGGTGCCGCCGGAGGGTTATCTCAAGCGCCTGCGGGAAATCTGCGACCAGCACAGCATTCTGTTGGTGTTCGACGAGGTCATCACTGGGTTCGGCCGTACCGGTTCGATGTTCGGTGCCGATAGTTTCGGCGTGACCCCGGATCTCATGTGCATTGCCAAACAGGTCACCAATGGCGCGATCCCCATGGGCGCGGTGATCGCCAGCTCCGAGATCTACCAGACGTTCATGAACCAGCCGACGCCGGAGTACGCCGTGGAATTTCCCCATGGCTACACCTATTCGGCGCACCCGGTGGCGTGCGCGGCGGGCCTGGCGGCGCTGGATCTGCTGCAAAAGGAAAACCTGGTGCAGAGCGTCGCCGAGGTGGCTCCGCATTTCGAGAATGCTTTGCATGGCCTGAAGGGCGCGAAGAACATCATCGACATCCGCAACTATGGCCTGGCCGGGGCAATCCAGATTGCACCCCGCGATGGCGACGCGATCGTACGCCCGTTCGAGGCCGGCATGGCGTTGTGGAAAAAGGGGTTCTACGTGCGTTTCGGCGGTGACACCCTGCAATTCGGGCCAACGTTCAACAGCAAGCCACAGGATCTGGATCGCTTGTTCGATGCGGTCGGTGAAGTGCTGAACAAACTCGACTGACGCGTCCTTCTATACAGCTTTCAATACGGGCGTCCGGCAGCGGGCGCTTGTGGATAACATTCTGGAGTCCCCATGAGCCTCATTGCGCATTTGATCAATGGCGAACTGTTGAGCGACAGCGCTCGTACCGCCGACGTGTTCAACCCCTCGACCGGCCAGGCGATTCATAAGGTGCCACTGGCTGATCGTGCGACGATCCAGCAGGCTATCGACGCCGCCAAGGCGGCTTTCCCTGCCTGGCGCAACACACCGGCGGCCAAGCGAGCGCAGGTCATGTTCCGGTTCAAGCAGTTGTTGGAGCAGAACGAGTCGCGCATCGCCCAGTTGATCAGTGAAGAGCACGGCAAGACGCTGGAAGATGCGGCTGGAGAGCTTAAGCGCGGCATCGAGAACGTCGAATTCGCCTGTGCGGCACCGGAGATTCTGAAGGGCGAATACAGCCGCAATGTAGGACCGAACATCGACGCGTGGTCAGACTTCCAGCCCTTGGGCGTGGTGGCGGGCATCACGCCATTCAACTTCCCGGCGATGGTGCCGCTGTGGATGTACCCGTTGGCAATCGTTTGTGGCAACTGCTTCATCCTCAAGCCGTCCGAGCGTGACCCGAGTTCGACGTTGCTGATCGCCCAATTGCTTCTGGAAGCCGGGTTGCCCAAAGGCGTGTTGAGCGTGGTGCATGGCGACAAAGCCGCAGTGGATGCGCTGATCGAAGCGCCGGAGGTGAAGGCGCTGAGTTTTGTCGGCTCCACTCCGATTGCCGAATACATCTATGCCGAAGGTACTCGGCGCGGCAAACGCGTCCAGGCACTGGGTGGTGCTAAGAACCACGCGGTATTGATGCCGGATGCAGATCTGGATAACGCCGTCAGTGCGTTGATGGGGGCGGCCTACGGTTCGTGTGGCGAACGCTGCATGGCGATCTCGGTGGCGGTGTGTGTCGGCGATCAGGTGGCGGATGCGCTGGTGGCCAAGCTGGTGCCGCAGATCCAGTCGCTGAAAATCGGCGCGGGTACGTCGTGCGGACTGGACATGGGGCCATTGGTAACCGGTCAGCATCGCGACAAGGTCAGCGGTTATATAGAAGATGGCGTATCGGCGGGTGCGTCGCTGGTTGTCGATGGTCGCGGTTTGAGCGTAGCCGGGCATGAGGAGGGGTTCTTCCTGGGCGGCTGCCTGTTTGATCGCGTGACGCCTGAGATGCGCATCTATAAAGAAGAGATTTTTGGGCCGGTGCTGTGCATCGTCCGGGTCAACAGCCTGGAAGAGGCGATGCAACTGATCAACGATCACGAGTATGGCAACGGCACATGCATCTTTACCCGTGATGGTGAGGCGGCGCGGTTGTTCTGCGATGAAATTGAAGTCGGCATGGTAGGAGTCAACGTACCGTTGCCGGTGCCCGTTGCCTACCACAGCTTTGGTGGGTGGAAGCGTTCGTTGTTCGGCGACCTGCATGCCTACGGCCCGGACGGGGTACGTTTCTATACTCGTCGCAAGGCCATTACTCAGCGCTGGCCGCAGCGTGCCAGCCACGAGGCGTCACAGTTCGCCTTCCCGAGCTTGTAAGCAATAGATGAAGAGGCCGGTGTCTTTGGACGCCGGCCTCTGTGTTTGTGGGGGCTTTTGACTGTTGTGACAGAAATATGAAAATAGGTGTTGACGGCAAATTCTGGACGTCTATAATTCGCCCCACTTCCGGCGCAGTCGAAACGGAAAACTCCTTGAGTTTCAATGAGTTAAGTAGGTTTTGGCGGTGCAGGGCTTCAGGTCATCGAAGCTCGGGAAGCAGTTGGTGGGGCGGTTTTCCTGGCTCCGTTAACGATTCGATCTTCTCGGTCGAAAGCGGTCAAAAAGAGGTGTTGACAGCAGCGAGTAACGCTGTAGAATTCGCCTCCCGCTAACGAGAGATCGGAAGCGCAAGTGGTTGAAGTTGTTGATGTTTCTTAAGCGAAACTTTAAAAACTTCTTAAAATAACCGCTTGACAGATACACCGGGCGCTGTAGAATGCGCGCCTCGGTTGAGACGAAAGGCTCAACCCACCGCTCTTTAACAACTGAATCAAGCAATTCGTGTG